>CAVJTH010000059.1:0-2060 GCA_963652365.1 Senegalimassilia sp. | reverse complement strand
TAGAACCTAAATGTCCGAGAAACTCCACTATCCTCTCTCAACACTTCACACTCAACTGAGTCCTCTTTACTATCAAATCACAGAGTTCCGCTTCACGCTAGAGAACCTAGACGTCCGCGGAACTCCACTCTCGACTCTCCACACTCCACACTAGACTAAGCTCTGACTAGTCCTTGACGCAGCGAACCGAATACGACATCTTCTTGGGTGCCATGTTCGTTGACATGTTCGAGCTGCCGACATCCACCGCCCTGCTGTAGGCGTGGTTCGCGCCGGACGCCAAAGTGCTCCAGAAATCCGCGGTGTTGAAGACACCGAGGAAGTTGCCGACGCCGTTGCGGCTGCCCGCCGGGAGAGCCCCGAAGCCGAACGAGTCCGAACCGTTGCCGCTCTTCCACCCGCTCGTCGATTTCAGCGCGTAGCCGACGGAATCCGTCGCGCCGGCAAACAGGGAATTCGCGACATGCGTCTTGAGCGCATCCCATTCCTCGTCGCTCGGCAGGTGCCAGCCCTCGGGGCACACGCCCCGGACGGTTTCGCTCGCGGAGCATGTCACTCCGTCGCCGCAGTTCTTGCCGGCTTCGGAGAACTTGGCGGCGGAGTCCATCGCCGCGGACCACGTGTAGAGGCGACCGTAGGTTTTGCAGGTTGTCGGGTCGTCGCTGTAGCAGTAGCTTTGGGCCGTCCCTTCGTTGTATTCGTAGTTCAGGTTTTCCGCCATCCAGGTCTGTTCGCCAATCTGGACCATCCCATAGACTTGATTGTCGCGCGCATCGGCGAACAACTTGCCATCGATCAGCCTTTTCAGCCAAAAATCCTCGGAAGAGGCGCATTCCGCGCGCAGTACGGTTTCGGCAAGTTCCTTCCTGTCGTAGCCCTTGACCGCCATCTCGACAGAAAATTCCGTGTAGTTCGAGCGAGCAAGAAAGCTCGTGGAAATGCGTACTCCGTTCTTGAAGAGATTCAGCCAGGGGCTATCCTTTTCGACACCCATCAGGGAGGCGAGCGTTTCGACGTTCCCTTGTGCCGCGGCCTCCTCGATATCCCAAATCAAGGAGGAGAAGTGTTCGCCGTAGGCGGAAACGAACCCTTCGTACGGGAAGTCAAGCCTGAGGTCCCACGAACCGATTACGAGAGTGTCTTCCGGATACTTGTAGGAAATGTCAGTGTTTCGCGAGCCGCTTCGGCAATAGGAAACGTCACCGCCGACACAGTCCGAATTGTCAAAATCCGCCGCAGAAGCCAGGTCTGCGGTCTCGATGCGGTACGACAGGACCAGTTCACGATTCTTCTCGGTATCCGGCAACCGGTAGGAGACGCCAGAGCGCAGGGAGCTGTCGATGACGACTTCCCAGTCGGGATCCGCGGCGGCGAGCGCGCATTGGGCCGGCGAAAGTTCGCAGAGCTTGTCCATCGGCAAGAGCTTGTACGCGGAAGCCATATATGCCAGCTCGGCAAGGCCTGCGGTCAAGGAATCCTGTTCTTCCGCCTTGTCCGCGGAAATATAGGTGCCTCCATAGACCTGCATCAAGTGCCTGAAAATCAGCGTGTCGTTGTAGAGCTTGAGCGAGATGTCGTTTACGTGGTCTTCGCACACGTAGAGCGTTTCCGTGCCGGGAGCGTCCGACGAGCTGGAAGTTCCCGCCGACGAGCTGGAAGATTCCGCCGACGAGCTGGAGCCGCCTGCCGAGGAACTCGAACCTTTCGATCCGCTGGAATTCCCGGTTTCCGAAGAAGACGACTTTTCGACGTCCGAGGAATCCGCCGCTTGCCACTTGCCGTCCGCGCAGACGTAGAGCGCGCTGTCCGCTCCGACATAGGCGGAATCGAGCCCGAGAGAATCCGAGCATTCGGGAAGGTCGTCTTCCGAATCGAAGACGTTTGCGGCTTCCCCTTTCGAAGAGGTGGAAGAGTCCGAACCGCAGGCGGCGAGCGCAAGGAACGCCCCCGCAAAAGCGAGCGACCCGCAGAGAGGAGCGAAAAGACCTGATTTCCTGACCATCTGTTTTTCTCCTGTTGAAAAGATGCGTTTTCCTGCAAAGAAAGATAAGAAAAAAAAA
>CAVJTH010000058.1:0-2162 GCA_963652365.1 Senegalimassilia sp. | reverse complement strand
GGATTTCTAAGTTCTAAGCACTCTCTACTAAGCTCTGAACAAGCCCCTCGCCGGGCAGGCGGAAACGGGTCGCTTCGCGAAAAAGCCTTTCGGCAGAAAGTAAAAGCCCGCTCTGCAACTCTAAGCTCCAAGTTCTCTGAACTAAGCTCTGACTCCCGGGTATCGGGGAAGGTTCGGAATCTGTCGGTAGGAGTTTCTCCCGGCGTCAAGGGCGAGAAAAATGGCGGAATTTCCGAGGGAAAGCATGATGAACTTCGGGACGAGAACCTGCAAATACTTGTTCACTTGAGCCTGTAGCGCGGAAGGGGAATCGACGCCTGGACGTTTGCATTCGACGAGCAGCCACGGTTTATCGATGCCTTGCCGTTCCCGAAAGTCATGCACCAGGATATCGACCCGGTTCGGATTCTTCGGCGAAATGTTTTTCAGGGCGAATTCCGTTTCGACGAGATGGGGGGGGACGCCGAGCGTTTCGACAAGCCATTGGACAACGCGCTGCCGCACGGCTTCTTCCGGGGTCAAGGCGACAAGCTTTTTTCGCGACGGATCAAAGACGCTTTTCATTTCGCGCAAGGAGAATCAGGGTTTCGCGCGGAAGGGATACTGGGAAAACGGCGGAATGCGAAGCTCCTCTTTCAGGTCGTCCCAGCGGATGACGCGGTTCTTCCAGATGTACTTGCGGTAAAGCCGCCGCGCGACGCGGCTCGTAATCTCGTAGGGAATCGTGTGGTGAGCCTCGGCGACGGATTCCATGGAAATGCGCGGATCTGCCGAGCCATCTACGACATCGACGGTCTCCCCGATTTGAACGTCCGGGATGCGGCTCACATCGACCATCGTCGCGTCCATGCACACGCGTCCGAGAATCGGGCAGAGCTGGTTCCGGATGAGAACATGACCGTTGTTGTATTCGCCGCGCAGGTAGCCGTCCCCGTAGCCAATGGCGATCGTCGCGACTTTCGTGGGCTGCTGGGCGACCCAGTATTGTCCATAGGAAACCGCTTCTCCCGTAGGCACTTCGTGAATGGTGCGAATGGTCGATTTAATCGTCATCACCGGTTTTAGCTCCGGATATTCGAAACCTTCGGGTGGCGTCGCGCCCATCGGGTTGTAGCCGTAGAGGACAAGGCCCGGACGCACCATGTCGAAATGGCTTTCGGGATGTCGGAGGGTGCCGGCGGAGCTTGAACAGTGGCAGATCTTGGGGCGGATGCCTTCGTTGGCGAGAAGCTCCACGAGATTCGCGAACCGGTCGATTTGCCGCTGTGTGCTCGTGTTGGATTCCCGGTCGAGCATGTCGGCCGTCGCGAGATGCGTGAACATGCCTTCGACATCGAGATGCCTGAGCGTGAGAATTTCGCGGATCGCGTCAAAGTCGTCAAAGCGTACGCCGTAGCGGTGCATTCCCGTGTTGATCGCGAGATGCGCCTTCGCGGAAAGGCCGGTCTCTTCGAGATACCGGTCAAAGGCCTTGGCGGTTTTCAGGTCCGAAAGCGCGGACGTGAGACGAAATTCCACGAGATAGGGAAAGTCTGCCGGAATGCATGGCCCGAGAACGAGAATGTCCAGATCCATGCCGTATTGCCGAAGAAGCATTCCTTCCGAAAGGTGCGCCACGCCCAAAAAATCCGCACCGCTGTATTTTGCCGCAAAGGAACAGGCGAGCGATCCGTGACCATAGCTGTCCGCCTTGACGGGCAACAGGATCTTCGTATCTTTGGGAATGGACTTTCGGACGAATTGGATGTTGCTCTTGAGAGCGTCCAGGTTGATTTCGATCCAGTTCGGGCGCGTAATGTTCTGCAAATCGGGGAGGATGGGCGATAAATTCATGCTGGAAATATAGATTATTGAGTGCGGAGAAAAATCAGAACTGAGAGTTGAGTTGAGAGTGGAGTGTGGAGTTCTGCGGACGTCTAGGCTTTAACGCAGAGCTTAGAACTGAGAACTTAGAGCTGAGTTCTGCGGACATTTAGGTTCTAACGTAAAGCGGACCGTTTTGATTCCTAAACTCTAATCTCTGAAAAAAAAGCGTGGCCGTGGGGGTGGATGCAAGGAAGGGGGACCTTGGCCTTCGCAACTCCGAAAGGTCCCCCTACCTTGCCCATCGCCGGGAAGGCGCCTATCCCCGCCGCCAGGCGGAAACAGGTCGCTTGGCGACA
>CAVJTH010000057.1:0-2892 GCA_963652365.1 Senegalimassilia sp. | reverse complement strand
GACAAAATATAGAATCAACCGCCGGGAATTTCAAGATTATTTAAGGATAGGCTCTAAGTTCTAAGCTCTCTCTACTAAGCTCTGAACAAGCCTCTCGCCGGGAAGGCGCCTATCCCCGCCGCCAGGCGGAAACGGGTCGCTTCGCGAAAAAGCCTTTCGGCAGAAAAAAGCGGCTCGTTCCGCAAAGCTAAGCTCTAATCACTATCCACTAAGCTCTGAACAGCTCGCTCTGCGATTTCTCAGCTCTCGACTCTCCGAACCAAGTTCTGAACACTCCGCCCATTATTTAAATTTCGGAACAATGGAAGGTTCCGCCAAAAGTTTCGAACTGATGCTCCCCGTGGGCGACAAGGACATGTTTTACGCCGCAATCCAAAACGGTGCCGATGCGGTTTACTTCGGCGTTCCCCACTGGAACGCGCGCGGACGGACGATCGATTTTTCTTTTGACGATGTTCGCGAAATGATTCGCTACGCAAGGATTCGCCATGTACGGACATTCCTCGCGATGAACATCCTCGTGTTCGAAAGCGAACTGGATTCCCTCCCCGAATTTATCGAAGGAATCGCCGCGCTGGAACCTGACGCCATCATCATCCAGGATGTCGGCCTTGCGCGACTTTTCAAGACGGTCGCTCCCGAAATGGAAATTCACGCTTCGACGCAAATGACTATCGCTTCCGCGGAAGGCGTCCAGATGGCGGAACGCCTGGGATGCAAGCGCGCCGTTCTCGCCAGGGAGCTTTCTCTTTCCGACATTCGGAAAATCGCGAAACGCGCTCCGCTGGAACTTGAAGTCTTTGTCCACGGGGCTCTCTGCGTCTCGTTCAGCGGACAATGCCTCACCAGCGAAAATCTGGGAGGCCGTTCGGCGAATCGCGGACAATGCGCCCAGAGCTGTCGGCTTCCCTACAGGATGCTCGTCGATAACAAGCCCTTTGACCTGCAAGGAAAGAAGTTTCTCTTCAGCCCACACGATCTTTCGGCGATCGATCATCTGGACGCCCTGAAGGAAATCGGCGTCAAGTCGTTCAAAGTCGAGGGACGGCTGAAAAGCCCGGAATATGTCGCCGCGGTCGCCAAGGCCTTTCGCGAAAAAATGGATACGGGAACTCTTTGCGACAAGAATCGCGAACCTCTCGAAGTCCTCTTTTCTCGCGGTCTCGGCCCGGGATGGCTTTGCGGAGTAAACCAGCAGACACTCGTAAGCGGCACGTTTTCCAATCATCACGGGATGTTTCTCGGCAAGGTTCTCCAGACAGATCGTCACAGGATTCTCATCGAAGGCAATCGTCCGATCGAAGCCGGTGACGGAATCCTGTTCGAAAATCCCGGAGAAGAGGGCGTTACGGGTGGACGCGTATTTTCGTACAGATTCCTTCCTGGCAAGACTTCCCTGGAGTTTGGGAACGCCTTTGACTTTTTCAAGGTGCATCCCGGAATGTCCGCCTACAGAAACGATTCCCCGGCAATGGAAAAGCGCCTGCGCAAGACCTTTACCGACCGCGAAAGCGAAAAAAGGATTCCCGTCCGCATCCGTCTTCTCGGTTCCTTCGGCAAGCCTCTCTCGATCGAGATTTTCGATTCGGAAAGCCACACGGCAAGCGCATCGTCCGACTTCATCCTGGAACAGGCGAAAACGCCACAGGACAATGTTCAACGGATCAAAAGGGAACTCTCCGCGCTGAGCGGCACCGCCTATTCGGCAAAAGAAATTCACGTCGAGATTCCCGCGGGATCCTTTGTCCTGGACAAGACGCTCCGCAGTCTCCGAAAGCGAGCCGTCGAGAATCTGGACGCCATGCGGCTGGGCGCAGAACCGCTCCGGACATTTTCCGAAAAGGGAGTGTCCCTCATTGCGAACGCCAGAAAGAAGTTTCATGCCAAACCGGAAAACGAAGAAAGGATTCAAGTTTCCGTCCTCGTCCGAAATCCCGGCCAACTGCAGAAACTAAAAGGCATCGACATCGATCGCGTCATTCTCGACTTTGACTGGGGCGTCGATTACCGGGAATCTCTCGAACAGGCGAGAGACTTTGGCTTCCTGGCGGGAATCGCGACGATCCGCGTTCTCAAGGAAGGCGAAACCTATCATCTGAAGAAAATCGTCGATCTCGCGCCCGATTTCATTCTCGTCCGAAATCCCGGCGCGCTGCTTTACCTGCAAGACCTCGGAATTCCCCTCGAAGGCGATTACAGCCTGAACGTTTCCAACTCGCTTTCCGCAGAATGGTTTATCGGGCAAGGCCTGCGAACCTTGCATCCATCGCTTGACCTGAACGCCACGGGAACCAAGGAACTTGTACGGAACTTTGGCGGTTCTCGCCTGGAAATTTCCGTCTTTGAACATCTGCCGGCGTTCTACATGGAGCATTGCCTGTATGCCGCCTGCCTGACAAGCGCGGAAAGGTTTCCCCGCTGCGGACAGATCTGTTCCAAGCGCCACATCGACATCATCGACCACAAGGGCGCACGCCACTCGCTTGTTCCCGATGCGGAATGCCGCAACACGCTTTACCTGCAACGCCCTCAGTCCGCCCTGACCTTCGTCCCCGATTTCATCGAGCTGGGCATTCGACGTTTCCGGCTCGAAATGCTCGACGAATCCCCCTCCGAAGTCGCCGACAAGACGCGCCTCTATACCGAAGCGCTACGCGGAAGGCTTTCCCTCAAAACCGCGGCAAGGCTCGTCGGAGCGGAAGAACGCTATGGGGTTTCGCAGGGGCAGCTTTTCCATACCGAAACCTGGACGGATCGGAAAAAGGGAATCAGTTGAGTTTGGAGTGTGGAGTTCCGCGGACGTCTAGGCTTTAACGCAGAGCTTAGAACTGAGAATTTAGTTGAGAGTTGAGTGTGAAGAGTGGAGAGTGGAGTTTCGCAAACATTTAGGTT
>CAVJTH010000056.1:0-3334 GCA_963652365.1 Senegalimassilia sp. | reverse complement strand
GATTTCTAAGTTCTAAGCACTCTCTACTAAGCTCTGAACAAGCCCCTCGCCGGGTAGGCGCCTATCCCCGCCGCCAGGCGGAAACGGGTCGCTTGGCGACAGGGAGTTCGCTTCGCGAAAAAGTATAGACGTGCAACGGCACAACCTTTCGGCAGAAAGTAACGGTTCGCTCTGCGATTTCCAAGCTCCAAGCTCTCTCAACTAGGCTCTGGACACTCCGCAGTCTCGGAAGTTCCCTGTTCCAGGTATTGGAGCAGGTCGTGCTGCTTGGAAATAGGAACGAGAATGTAGAGAATATCGTCCGCTTGCAGCTTGACACCGCCGCGTGGCGGAAGAATCCTCGCGTCACGCGTGATGGACGTGATGACGATATCCTGGCCGAGCTTCAAGGACTGAATCGTTTTTTGTGCGCAGAAGGAATCCGCAAGTACCTGGAATTCGATGAGGTCCATATCGGTCCGTTTCACGGAATGGAGTTCCATGGAAAACGGCGATTCGGGTGGCTTGGGCACGGAAAGTTTCAGCTTGCGGGCGAGAATGCCGAGCGTGCTTCCCTGCAACAGGCAACTGACGATCACTGCGAAAAAGATGATGTTGAAAACGGATTCGCTTGGGTCGAGACCGTAGGCCGCTGGGTATGTCGCAAGCACAATCGGTACGGCGCCCTTGATGCCTCCCCAGCAAAGAAAGCCGCGTTCCTTGGTCGTGTATTTGAATGGCAGGGTCGAAAGCCAGACGGCGATAGGTCGCGCCACGACAATCATGAGAGCCGCAATGAGGAGGCCTTCTTTCCAGACGTGGATAAAGCTTCGCGGAAAGGCGAGAAGTCCGAGCATCAGGAACAGCGCCATGTTGCAGAACGTGGAAACGCCTTCGAGAAAGTTGCTCACTCCGCGCTTGGCGACAAAGTCGGAATTGCCTAGCCAGTAGCCCATGAAGAAGACCGCGATGATGCCGTTTGCGCGAATCGCGTCGGCAGCTCCGTAGCCCAACAGAATGGTTCCGATGATGAGAACGTAGTAATACCCGCGGTTTTCGGACTTGAGATGGTCGAAGAGAAACTTGGCGACGCGGCTAATCAGGTAACCGACGATGATGCCACCCGAAAATTGCCAGGCGAGCGAAGCGAGAAAGCGAATCGGGGACGAATCGGCGCCCGAGGCGAGACTTCCGACAAAAGCCAAGGTCAAGAGAATCGCCATCGGATCGTTGGCTGCGCTTTCGACGTTGAGGGTCGCGGCGAGCTTTTTCTTGATCGGATTCTGCCGGGTGATGAGAAAAACGGCGGCCGCGTCGGTCGAAGATATAATGGAGCCGATCATCATCGATTGGAGCCAATCGTAATCCATGATAAAGTGTATCGAAATGCCCAGTACAAAAGCCGTTGCGGCAACACCGAACGTCGCGAGAATGATGCTTGGCTTCGCGACGAGCTGCAGATCCGAGCGGGTCGTTCGAAATCCGCCGTCAAAAAGAATGAAGATGAGCAGAATGTCGGCGATTTGCTTTGTCACCTTCGCATCGTTGAAATGAACGAGATTCAACCCGTCTGCGCCCACGAGAACACCGACGGCGAGAAAGACAAGCAAAACCGGCACGCCGATTTTATCCGAAATTTTTGTCGCGAAAATCGATGCGACGATCAGCAGGGCGATGAGTAGAAAAAGCATTGCTACAAAGATACAAAAACGGACCGTTTCGAAGCGGTCCGCGGTGCTGTCTTTTTGAAAAAAAACTAGAGACGATTGTAAGCTTCGTCATAAACGTCTTCGAGCCATTCGTTGCCCTTGCCGGTCGCTGTCTGGTCGGGAATTTCGACGGAGAGGTGCGCAAACCAGGAATCCTTGGCGGCTCCGTGCCAATGCTTGATGTCCTTGGGAATGTAGGCGACGTCGCCCGCGCGGAGCTTTCTTGCCGGCTCGCCTTCGAACTGGAGCCATCCTTCGCCTGCGGTTACGACGAGAAGCTGCCCGCCGGCGCGGTGGATGTGCCACTTGTTGCGGCATCCCGGTTCAAACGTGACGTTTGCGACAGATACGCCTTTTTCGTTTAGTCGCTGCAAGTAGGACTGCCCCTTGAAAAACTTTCCAAACGGGTTCTTTTCTCCCCGTGGAAAAATTTGTTCGGAAATGGCGAGGCTTTCGAGGCCTTTGACCTCGGGATCGTTCGACTTCGCTTCGACGACTTCCTTTAGGCAGGCTTGGGCGTTCAGCATCCGGGGATACCCGCAAAAGGGAAGGCAGACGTAGATAATCTGCTCCAGATATTCGCGAGAACGTCCCAGGGCGAGGTTCGCGCCGATATGCGACTTGAGCTGCGGTTCCGTTCCGAGGTTTACGAGGATCGCCATGGTGAGAAGTTCCCGCGTGTTCAGGTCGATTCCCTTGCGCGTGTAGTAATCGCCAAAACAGTTCGTGGCGAGAAAGTAGTTGGTTAGCGGAACGTTGTCCTTGCCGGACTTCTTGATCTGCCCGAATTTTTCCCCGAAGAGGGATATTTGCGCGTTGACCCCTTTTTCGAAGCGGTCTTCGGCGGAACCGTCAGTCGTTCGACGATTCGCCTGGACACGGATTCCCTTGCGCTTGAAGACGGAGTTCGCCACTTCGGCCGCGTCTGCGGCGCGTGAAATTCCGCCATAGGGCGCACACTGGTAGATAGCTTCGAGAATTTCTTCCGCAGAAAGGGTCTTGTCTTCGAGCGCTTTCGCGATTTGTTCGGCGAGAAGCGCTTTTGACTGTTGCGCGGTGAGCGAAACGACCGAGACCAGGGCGCGCTCTCTTGGATTTACGAGCGGCGTCTTGAGAGGGACTTCCCGAGCGGTCATGTTTTCGAGAACTTCGTGGAGCTCTGCGTCTGCCGGAAAGGCTTTTGGGCGTTCTTCTGCCAGATCGCAACCGGAAAGAGCGGCTAGTCCAAAGAGACTCATGATTAACCATCCTTTTTTCATGTTTCCTCGCATGTTGAGTGTGTTTAAAAATATACGACCTAGAGCTTGCTCTAAGACAAGGGGTGCGAGAAGTTTTTTTTGACTGGATTCGGGAATGCCAGAGCCTAGTCGAGAAAACTCAGGAAACAGGAATCCGGCGAGAGTGAAGTGTGGAGAGTCGAGAGTGGAGTTCCGCGGACATTTAGGTTCTAGCGTGAGTCAGAACTTGGAACTTAGATCTTGGAGCTGAGATTCGCGAACGTCTAGGTTCTAACGCAAGCGGACCGCTTTGAGTTCTTAAACTCTAATCTCTGAAAAAAGCGTGGCCGTGGGGGTGGATGCAAGGAAGGGGAAGTCAGAACTTAGAGCTGAGAACTTAGTTGAGAGTTGAGTGTGAAGAGTTGAGTG
>CAVJTH010000055.1:0-4970 GCA_963652365.1 Senegalimassilia sp. | reverse complement strand
CAGCGAACTTTTCACGCTAGAACCTAGATGTTCGCAGAACTCCACACTCAACTCTCAACTAAGTTCTCAGCTCTAAGTTCTGACTCCCCCTTCCTTGCATCCACCCCCTCGGCCACGCTTGTTTAGAACTTAGTTCAGAGAGCTTGGAGCTTAGAAATCGCAAAGCGAGCCGTTCAGTGCTTAGTGGATAGTGCTTAGTTCAGAGCTTAGTGGGGAGAACTTAGAGCTTAGAGATCTCAGCGAACATCTCATGCTAGAACCTAAATGTCCACAAATCTCAGCTCTAAGATCTAAGCTCTGCGTTAAAGCCTAGACGTTTGCGGAACTCCACTCTTCACACTCCACACTCTGCCAAGCTCTGGCTCAGTCCTTGACGCAACGAACCGCTCTGTGGTGATACTTTCCCGTGGCGCCTTCTTCTAGACCGTTGGCGTCGCTTTTTAGAATCCAGTAGTAGGCATCATGCCTGTCATACTCCGTAGAGCTCCAGTAGTATGCGTTGTCAAGCCTATCGTAGTATATTTGATCGGTAGCGTTGTAGTAACCCGTAGGAAGAGCGTTAAATCCGAAAGCGTCCGAACCGTTGCCGTCCCCCCATCCGCTCGTCGATTTCAGCGCGTAGCCAACGGAATCCGTCTTGCCGTTAAACAGGAAATTTGCGACATAGGTTCGGAGCGTCCTCCATTCTTCGCTGCTCGGCAGGTGCCAGCCCTCGGGACACATTCCCCGGGGATGCTCTACGTATTTGATACACGTTACGTCATAGCCGCAATCCCTGACGTCGGAGCTAAACAACTTATCGAAATCCATCGCCGAGATCCACGAGTAACTCCAACCGTTGGTTCCGCAATTTTCCAAGGAAGGAAGATAGCATAAAGACGTATTGGCGCTCGTCGTATCGTATCGAAAATTCATGTTCTCCGCCATCCAGGTCTGTTCGCCAATCTGGACCGTTCTGTAGGTATTACTCAAGAACGTGACCGTTCCCGAACGGTTTTCCCATGCGCCGTTCTTGCAAAGGAAGATGGAATCCTTTTTTACGTACTGGCTGTCATTTACGCCCAGAATGCACGTCTTTCCGAGGAACTTTTCGCGAGCGGTCGCCTCGCGCCAGAAGTTGCAATCGGTAGCAGCGAAGGTGCCGCTCGAAATGATTTCCATGGTTCCGGCGGAATCGGCGTCTTTCATGCCAAGCAAACAAGCGAATACTCCAAGAGAGGAAAGCGATTCCGTGTCCCCGTATCCTGTCGCCAGGCACACGTAGCCATTGTTCAGTTCGTACTGGTTCTCCATGGAGCACTTCTTGCCGGTGGTCTTTTCACCCGCTGTCGCCAGGCGCCATTTGTACGCGCCGGAGGAATCCTTTCTGCATATGTAGCCGGAAGCCACCAGGTCGAAGTTTTCCTTTGCGCAGGCATATCCCGTCGTCTTTTCGATTGATGTCGCCTCGCGGAAGGCGTAAGTTCCGGAAGAAGCTTCGCAAACGTAACCGTTCGTGACGACGGTGCTCGCCGTCTTTTCGACGCAGGCATATCCCGTCGTCTTCTCGGCTGTGGAGGCAGCCACCCACACGCCGTCGCGGCACGTCTTTCCCTTCTCGACGGAGACGATCCCTTCCGACGCCGCCGTGCAAGATGCGCCCATGTCGAGTTCCTCCTCCGTCGCCTTGCGCCACTTTCCGTCGCCGCCGCAGAGAAGCTTCCCTACCACGACGTCGCGCAAGCTCTCCGTGCAGGGCACGCCGTTCTCGATGTCGTAGCCCTCGGCGTCCTGCCACTTGCCCGCGTCGCAAACGAAGTCCTGCCCGTAGGTTTCGAGATTCACGTTCGACTCGGTGCGGACGCTGTCCTGAAGACTCGCGTCGCATGTTCCGAGGAGGCTCTTCTCGAGCTTCTTCCACGCGTATTCCGAGGAGCCCGTGTCCGCGCAGACATAGAGGCTGTCGCCGCGCCCCAGGTTCGGGTTCGGCTCCGTCGCCACGCTGTCGAGGCGGTCATTGTCGCAGTCCGGGAGACCCGTCGTCGTGATCGCCGTCCAGTCGTTCGCGGACGCGTCGCAAACGTACCAGTTGAGGGTGTCTCCGTCAACCTTCTCCGTGCAGAGCTTTCCGGTCGCGACCTCCCCCGCCGTCGCCTTTCGCCAGGAAGATCCGTCGCAGACGTAGCCCGAATCCGAGGCCGTCGAGTGCAGCCCGAAGATACGGAACGGGTTCTTTTCCGTCGCGACCTCCCCGGAACGCTTCTCCGAACAGCTCCCGAGAGTGGAAGTCGTGTCACGCTCCCAGCCAGAGGATGTGCACACGTGGAACGAGACCGTGTCGCCCGTAACCGTTTCGTCGCAGAGAAGGCGCGTCATCCCTTCGGCCTCGCTCGCGACACGCCACATCCAGCCGTAGTCCGTACTGTCGCAGACGTAGAGCGGGAGGGACTTTTCCGATGAATCCGCGGCGAAGACGCCGCGCAGGGACGCTACACACACGCTGCGCGTCGCGATTTCAACGGCGGATGCCTCCATCCAGAGCGAGTCCTTGCAGACCCAGACCCTGGGTTCGTCTGCGTCCGACGAGTCCGTTGCAAATTCGTTCTCGTTTTTCTTCGCGCAGAGAGCGCCGGCGGCCCGCTCCGCGTCCGTCGCCTCGCGCCAGTTGCCGTTCGCGCAGATATACGTCTTTCCTTTCTTCGAGGAGGAGTCCTTCCGAAGCACGCCGTCGAGCGCCTCCGCGCACGCGGCACCGAGCGCCTTTTCCACGTCCGTCGCGGGCGTCCACAAGGAATCCCGGCACGCATAGGTCGTCCCATACCCGTCGAGCCCACGGTTGGCCTCCTTCCGCACCGCGCCCGCGCGGGAGAGCGAGTCCGTACACTCGCCGAGCGACGACAGCGCGACCCACTTTCCGCCCTCGCAGCGGTAGTCCCCGTTCATCTCCTCCACGCGGTAGGTGTCCCCCTCGAACGTGGAGAGGCAGGTCCCGAGGTCCGCGACCGTCTTCACCGTCCCTTCCTCGCCGCCGCCTCCCCCGGACCCCTTCGAGTCGTCGCCGCATGACGCGGCGAGGAAAACCGCAGCGAAAAGCAGCGCGGGGAGAACGGTAACCGCCTTGCGGCAGCGGGTGTCAGGGGTGTGGGTCTCGGTCTTCATCGGAACCTCGGGGTTCGGGTACGTCTTCGAAGATAAATATAGGTTTTGCAAGCAAATTGTCAAGGAAACAAAAAAAAAACTCACAAGTCAAGAGACTCGGGCATGCGAACAACGTTGACACAATCGCCAAGGCGCTTGAAACTTACCATGACTTGCGCGCCGTAGCCAGGACGGTTCAAAGGCTGGGCTACCGGAAGACGCTGAACCTCATGGAAAAAGACCCAGGCGTTGACGTTTCCTCCCTGAAGAACCGGGAAAAGACGGAAATCGTCAACGCCTTGAAGGGACGGTTCGGGCCTTGGGCCAGCGCTTGCCAAGACGGGTCTCTCTTTGCTCTAGGCCAAACTGTCCAAAAATTGTCCGCACACCCAAGGAGTACTTTTCATTTGGTCCTTTTCTTTTCACCGTCACAGATGGGGCTATTTTCTGTTTTAGGGCGCCACCAAGGCGGCTTTCCGCTTTCCGAGTGAAAATCATTCGGGGACGGAAACGCCCTCAAAGCGCGATTAAAACGGAAAATCCGCCTTCCTCCCGGTTTTCCGTAAACTTTGCGAAACCTTGGGAAAATCTTGTTTACGTTTGTAAAAAATCGCCAAGGTTCGGGAAAACTTGCAAATGTATTGACAAAAGTAAATCAAGAGACTACATTTTGGACATGAAGTTCAGATGGGACCCGAAGAAGAACGAAACCATCAAGGCCGGAGAAAGCTCTGTCTCCTTCGAAGAGATTGCAAAGGCCATGGAAAGCGGAGCCGTCATCGTGGATATGCCGCATCCGAACAAGGAAAAATATCCCAGGCAGAGAATCGCGTCGGTCTCGTTCAGGAACTACGTCTGGCAGGTTCCCTACGTGATCGAGGCTGACGGGACGAGGTTCCTGAAGACGGCCTTTCCGAGCAGGGTGGCAAACAAGAAACACGGAGGCGCATGATGCTTTCTTTCGAAGAACACGTGAAAAAGTACGACCTCGACGAGGAGGAACAGGAAATCCTCGCCGCTTTCGAGGCGGGAAAGATGAAGCCGGATGCGGATTCCGAACGGAATGTCGCCGCGTTGCGGGAGGCCGCCCGCGAGACGGTAAGGGCTCTTTCCGCAAGGTCCGCGAAGTTCCGGGCCACGGCCCGGAAGCCCTACACGCTTCGCCTGCATTCGGGGGCGGTCGATGCCATCAAGGCGTTCGCGAAGCGGTACGGCGGGCACTACCAGTCCCTGGTGGACGACGCCGTGGTGGAACTTGCCGAGAGGCTCAAGGCGGAAATGCCGTGAAGTTCCCGGATTCCGTGAAGGTGGAATGCGAGGACGATGACGGCTATACCCGTCTCGAGGACTGGGACTGGTACAAGGAGATTTTCGCAATGATGACCCCCGGGGACACCGTCAAGGCGGGTCGCGGTCTCCGCGGGTGGACGCAGAAGACGCTCGCCGGGAAACTCGGCGTCTCCGTCCAGAACGTCTCCGAGATGGAGCGCGGCGTGCGCCCCGTCTCCCGGAAGATGCTCTCGAGACTCGGCGAGGTCTTCGGCATGGCGCCGTCGGACTTCTTCGAGTTTTCCACCGGAAAGAGGGTCAAGGCGTGACGGATTTCGTGAACGAACCGATCGACGACGAGGAACGCGCTCTCATGGACGCGATAGAGAACAGCGAGACGCATCCGATCCCGCGCGACGAGCTGGCGAAAATTCGGCGCGAAATCGCGGCGTCCTCCGCGAAGAACATCACCATCCGCATCCAGAACTCGGACATCGCCGGTTTCAAGGAAAAGTCGAGGCTCGCCGGCCATTCCCTACCAGACGCTCATGAATTCCGTCCTGCACCGCTATCTCACTGGCGAG
>CAVJTH010000054.1:0-6824 GCA_963652365.1 Senegalimassilia sp. | reverse complement strand
GAATAATGGGGCATTTATGGACCTCCTTTGTGTCCAACTTTTTGTCCGCATGCCCTCTCCGTCAGCTGTTTCCTTCGGGAATCGAAATCCGCAATCGGTGCTATCGAGCGGAAATACTGCAAGAGAGAGATAATCATCTTCCGGTTTGAAAAGTTTACAGCCCCAAAGATTTCCATCGGAAATTACACAACTGTTGGGCACTCCATCCCTAAAAAGAATCTTTACATTACTTTTTCCCATTACCCAACCACAATCCAGAGTACAGATTTCAATACATCCCGAATCATTCACTTTGGAATCTAGCGGAAAATACCGAATTTTATAAGACCTATCGCCAATCCGCAGCATCACCCCAGACGAAGAAACAAAAGGATTTTCGCTGATTAAATTTCTCACTTGGTTAATCGATTTTTCAAAAGTACTCAGCGGAATTATCCCGTTTTTAACTATTTGATGAATTTCATAATCACCGCATGAAATCTTGACTTCGTACCGTTTTTTTCCGAAACAAAGAATTTGATAATCTGGAAATTCGTTAAAAGATAAAATAGCATTTGACAGTACAAGTTCATCGTTATTTTTTACAAGGCTCAATCCTTCAAAAGGACTTGGAATCGAGATTTTCAACACCGGATTGTTTAAACAATGAATTTCAAAAGGAATAGTCGATGAACATTTCTGTATATTATTTCGCTTGGTCAAATTCCAAGCTATAGAATTATTCGTCTGTTTTATTTCGCAGCCTATCTCCGGAACGCTTACGGCAACAATTTTCACATCACTACGCTTATCACAACAGATCGTAGCGGAATTCACCGTTGCTTTTTCTGACTTAAACTTCAAATCCCCGATAAAATAAAAGGATTTCCGGTCAAGTTTTCCGTCCGGGAATTCTACCTTGAATTCAACCAAGCCAAATTGAAGA
Organism: Senegalimassilia sp.; assembly: GCA_963652365.1. GTDB lineage: Bacteria > Fibrobacterota > Fibrobacteria > Fibrobacterales > Fibrobacteraceae > Hallerella. The sequence goes on along the minus strand of CAVJTH010000054.1, from coordinate 5,899 downwards.
TTTTGTTTTCCCGTATATTTTAACCAAGCTCCATTGCAATTTCGATACTCAATTTTGTTTACATTTACTAATTCGCCATTTTCATCATATATGCGAATTCTTGGGCCTTTGGATGTTACAATAAAATTTGAATTTTCCAGCCATGGCAAACAGTCAATTCCATAAATGGCGGAAAACTTCGACATTTCGTTTTTTAGTTCAACTTGATCTCCCGAATCAGAGGAAAAGGAAACGGCACAACCATCGGCAATTTCAAGATACCGATAATTTTTTTCATTGACGGAAACGTCTTTCGATAATTCGCCACAATCCGTATTCCAATGACTAGAAGGATACAAAGCGATGCATTCTGTTACTTCTGCGCTTTTCTGAAAACGATAATATTCGCCATCCTCTTTAAAAAGAATTTGAGGAATTCCCAAGTCCGGAGCTTCGCCATTCACAACCGAAGGAAATAGCTCGTCCCCGTTATCGCAAACCAGCTCTACGACAACGGAACACTCACCTTTCCAAATAAACGCTCTATTGTTTTGGCAAACTCTTTTATAGACAGCCAAAGTTTTCCCATTTAAATCTTCCTCTTTGGTCTTTTTATATGTCGCTACATATTGCCGAGAAACAAATAAATCAAATTGAGAACATTCATCGGGATTCAAACCCTTTACCATATCGGAAGTAATTGTCTTCGTTTCTCGAAACTCATAACGGAAAACGCCCGATCTTTCGCCTTGTTCCGATTTTCGAATCGCAAAACTCCAATCAATGGACAGCGGATGCGTAATGACAATTTTTTTTATTCGATCGTTTTCTCTTTTTAACGAATCGGTGAGTTCCTTCAATTCTTTCATGTCCGCTTTATACGGCAGCAGCTCTTCCTTTTCTTCCACAATGGCACGAACAATTTGAAGGCTTACCGCATAAATGTTGTCATTCTTGTATGACTTGGGAAGATAGCGGACGCAACTCAAATGTCTTACAAATTCAACATCGTCCCAATCAACTTCCAAACGAGAAAAAGAAGCCAGCATTCCTTTTAAAAAACGTTGAAAGGCATCAAAACCATTCTTATTCTGCACCAATCGGGTAATCGGCAAACCGCCCTGTAACAAAAGCGTTCTAAAATAATGGTTGGCATTCAGCTGGATTACAGGAACTTTTAAAGATTTCAGGGCATCTTTTGCCCGATGAAACATATCATCCGCCCGCCAGCTGTAAATTCCGGCAAACCTGGCAATCATTTCCTTGGAAATCACGCCACCGGAATATTCGCGCCGCCAGGATTCCGCATAAAAAAGCGCACATTCCTCGCCACAATTCTTAAAACCGTTCCCTGCGGCTTGTCTGATTTCCGCTTTGAGCTTTTCATATTCTTCATCATCTATTTCCAGTTTCCACAAGGGAATAGGCGCAGACGTCAAACCTCGCTTATTCAATAGTTCGTTAAAAAATCGTCCCACTTTATTCTCCTTATCTTGGCTCTCTTTTCTCTTACGCTCGTAATATAAGAAAAAAAACGTTGTCAATGTCTTTCGGAAATTCCCGGTCCTTCGCATTTTTTTTGGCACAATTTTTGCTAAATCACAGGTGAATTTCGGCGCCTTTCCGCCGAGCGGGCTTTTGGCCACGGTTCACAGGCCACGCGACAGGGAAGGTTCCACTTTTTGAAACAGGCGACTGTTTCATTTTGAAACGTTTCAAAACTGGAGATAACAATGGCTACAGAAAAAAAGGAATTCCAGACCGAAGTGCAGGATCTTCTCCACTTGATGATCCACTCCCTCTACAGCAACAAGGAAATCTTCCTCCGCGAGCTGATCTCGAACGCCGCGGACGCGCTTGACAAGCGCCGCTTCCTCTCCCTTTCGAACGCGGCGCTCCTGCCCGAAGGCACCCAGCTGAAAATCGACCTGTCCGTCAATTCCACGAACCGGACGCTGACCGTCGAGGACAACGGAATCGGCATGAACAAGGAAGATCTCGAAAGCTGCCTCGGTACAATCGCCCGCTCGGGAACGAAGCACTTCGTGCAAGACCTGAAGGATTCCGACAAGTCGAGCGTCGATCTGATTGGACAGTTCGGCGTCGGGTTCTACTCCGTCTTCATGGTCGCGAACAAGGTCGAGGTCCTTTCCCGCAAGGCCGGCGAGGAATCCGGCTACCTGTGGAGTTCCGACGGCACGGGCTCCTACGAAGTTTCCGACATGCCCAAGGAAGACGTGGGAACGAAGATCACGCTCTACCTGAAGGACGGCGAGGACTTTAACGACTTCACGACCGAATGGAGCATCGAAAGCATCGTCCGCAAGTATTCGGAATTCGTCTCCTACGGCATCTACCTGCACCACGAGCCGACAAAGAACGACAAGGGCGAAACGGAGACCAAGGAACCGACCCGCCTGAACGACAAGCCGGCGCTCTGGCGCCAGAGCGCGAAGGAAATCACGGACGAACAGTACAAGGAATTCTACCCGACCGTTTCGCACGACGGCGGAGAACCTCTCGCCTGGAAGCACTCCCACGTCGAAGGCTCCCAGGAATTCTGGACGCTCGTCTATGTGCCGTCCAAGGCTCCGTTCAACATCTGGCAGAACGACCGCATCACGGGCCTCAAGCTCTACGTCAAGAAGGTCTTCATCATGGACGACTGCAAGGATCTGCTTCCGCCGTGGCTGCGCTTTGTCCGCGGCGTCGTCGATTCCGAGGACCTGCCGCTGAACGTCTCCCGCGAGATTCTCCAGTCGAACAAGATCATCACGACGATCCGCAAGAACGTCATCAAGAACGTTCTCGACATGCTTTCCGACATCAAGGAAAAGGACCGCGAAAAGTACGAAGCCTGGTGGCGCGAGCTCGGAATGGTCCTGAAGGAAGGCTTCTACATGAACTGGGAACACCTCGACGAGCTGAAGAAGCTCACGCTTTTCAAGTCGAGCAAGTCCGGCGACAAGTTCACGAGCCTCGAAGAATACGTCAAGAACATGCCAAAGGAACAGAAGGAAATCTACTTCCTCGTCGGCGAGAACAAGGACGCGGTGGCGACAAGCCCGATTCTCGAAGCCTACAGGAACAGGAACTTCGAGGTGCTGCTCCTTTCCGACCCGATCGACGAGTTCATGATGAATTCCCTCACGGAATTCGACGGAAAGAAGTTCCACGACGTGAGCCGCGGAGACGTCGATTTCGAAAAGACCGAAGAGGAAAAGAAGTCCGAAGAAGCGTCCAAGGTTGAATACAAGGACCTCTGCGCGGAACTCCAGAAGGACCTCGACGCGAGCATCAAGGAAGTCCGCGTATCGAGCCGCCTGAAGGACAGCCCGTGCTGCCTCGTCACCGACGAAAGCGCGATGAGCCATCACATGGAACGCATGATGGCAGCGATGGGTCAGGGCGTCACCAAGTCCAAGCGCATCCTCGAAATCAACCCCGAGCATCCGATTTGCAAGATGCTGAAGGAAAAGGCTTCGAAGAAGGAATCGCTCGAAGACTGGCCCAAGGCTCTCTACGGGCAGGCGCTCCTCGCCGAAGGCTCCCCGCTCGAAAACCCGGCGGCATACGTCCAGGCGATTAACAAGCTGCTTTCCGCGCAGATTCACTAATCCGACATTTTCTGTCACAGGACCGTCTTATGTTCTAGGGCGGTCCTTTTCCATTTGACGCGATGCCCACACCCGAAGAACTCCTCGTTTCCGCCAAAAAGCTCCTGAAGGAATTTTTTGGATTTAAGGCCTTCCGCCCCGCGCAGGAAGCCGTTCTCAGAAACCTTTTCGAAGGAAAGGATACGCTTGCGCTCCTCCCGACAGGCGGCGGAAAGTCCATCTGCTACCAGATTCCCGCGCTGGTGTTCCCGGGAACTTGCATCGTCGTCTCTCCGCTGCTCGCGCTGATGAAGGACCAGGTCGATGCGCTTTCCGAATGCGGAATCCGGGCGGCCGCGCTCAACAGCCACACATCCCGGGAAGAATCTGCAAGGATTCGGAGCCTCGCCGTGCGCGGCGAACTGAAGCTTCTCTACCTTTCGCCGGAAAGGATTCGCTTCGAGCTCGACTTTCTGCTCTCGAAGATGGCAATCTCTCTTTTCGCGGTCGATGAAGCGCACTGCATTTCCGAATGGGGGCACGACTTTCGGCCCGAATACTCCGAGCTCCATGCGCTCCGGGAACGCTTTCCCGATGTTCCGCTAGTCGCCCTGACCGCCACGGCCGATGCCGTCACGCGCGAAGATATCTTGCGCCAGCTCGGGATACCCCGTGAAAACATCGTGCTTTCGAGCTTTGACCGCCCGAACCTGAGCCTTGCGGTAAGGATCAACTACCGCAAACGGGAAAAGCTCCACGAAATCGAGCGTTTCATCGGAAAGCGCAAGAAGGAAAGCGGCATCATCTACTGCCTTTCGCGCAAGGGGACGGAATCGCTCGCCAGGGAACTTAACTTGTGCGGAATCGACGCCGAAGCCTATCACGCGGGGCTCGAACCCGAGGAACGCATCCGCATCCAGGAAGACTTTCTGAACGACAAGGTCAAGGTCATCTGCGCGACGACCGCTTTCGGCATGGGAATCGACAAGTCGAACATCCGGTTCGTCATCCACTACAACACGCCCAAGAACATGGAGGGCTACTACCAGGAAATCGGACGCGCCGGACGGGACGGAATGCCTTCGGATACGCTCTTCTTCTTTTCCGATTCCGACATGGTGCAGCTCGCGAAGTTCGCCGAGGAAAGCGGAGAAAGGGAATTGCAGCTCGAAAAGCTCCGACGCATCGAACATTACGCGACAAGCCCGATTTGCCGCAGGCGCATTCTGCTCAGCTACTTTGGCGAAGCCTTCGACCACGACTGCGGAAACTGCGACGTCTGCAAGAATCCCCCGCAACGCTTTGACGGTTCGATTCTCGCCCAGAAGGCGCTTTCCGCGATCGTCCGCACGCGCGAGACGGAAAATTCCCAGATGATCATCGACATTCTGCGCGGGAACCGTTCCGCGGCGCTTCTCGAAAAGCATTACGACGAACTCAAGACATACGGTGTCGGCAAATCGACGCCGCCCGCCAAGTGGAAAGCCTACCTGATGCAGCTTATCCATCTCGGCGCGATTTCGAAAAGCTACGCGCCCGGCGAGCCTCTTTCGGTAACGCCTTACGGCTGGAGCGTTCTCCGCGGCGAAAAGACGCTCGAACTCGCGCTCGTCAAGGAACGCGACGACTCTTCCGCGAAATCAAGGTTCCGGCTTTCCGATGCCGAGCCAAGGGACGAACTGTTCGAATCGCTGCGGAATCTGCGCCGGGAACTCGCCCAGAAAGAAGCCATTCCCGCCTATCTGATCTTCAGCGACAAGGTCCTTTCGGAAATCGCCAGGGAGAAACCGACAAGCCTCGAAGAGTTTGCGGAAATCCCGGGAGTCGGAAGCTTCAAGCTGAAAAAATACGGGGAACTCTTTATCCGGGAAATCTGCCGTGCGATGTGAAAGAAATCAGTGGTTAGTGAATAGTGGTTAGTGGATAGTTGATAGGTTATTAGTCAAGAGAAATCAGGATACAGGAATCAGTCGAGAGTGAAGTGTGGAGAGTTGAGGGTGGAGTTCCGCGAACATCTAGGCTCTAAAGCAGAACTTAGATCTTAGAACTTAGAGCTGAGATTTGCGAACGTCTAGGTTCTAACGCAAAGCGAACCGCTGTGAATTCTATGCACTAAACACTCTGAACTAGACACTGACCGGCTCGCTTTGCGATTTCTAAGTTCTCAGTTCTCTCAACTAAGCTCTGAACAAGCGAGGCCCTGGGGGTGGATGCAAGGAAGGGGAAGTCAGAACTTAGAGCTGAGAACTTAGTTGAGAGTTGAGTGTGAAGAGTTGAGTGTGGAGTTCTGCGAACATCTAGGTTCTAGCGTGAAAAGTTCGCTG
>CAVJTH010000053.1:0-6939 GCA_963652365.1 Senegalimassilia sp. | reverse complement strand
TCGCAAACATTTAGGTTCTAACGTAAAGCGGACCGCTTTGAGTTCTAAGCACTAATCACTATACACTAAGCTCTGAACGCCGGGAAGGCGCCTATCCCCGCCGCCAGGCGGAAACGGGTCGCTTCGCGACAAAAAACTACTTGTTCTTCAGCAAGTCGCGGATTTCGGTGAGCAGGAGCTCTTCCTTCGACGGCGCCGGGGGAGCCGGAGGCGCGGCCGGGGTTTCTTCCTGCTTCCGCATGTTCTGCATAAATCCCAGGAACTTCTTCATCACCAGGAACACGACGATGGCCACGATCAGAAAATCGACAACGCCGCCGATAAAGCTACCGTAGGGAATCGTCACGCCCGCAGCCGTCGTGTAGGCTAGCGACTTGAGACCTTCCCCGGCATCCTTCGCCCCGCCCATCGCGATGAGAGCCGTCACGCCAGGCATCACGATGTCGTTCACGAACGAGGTGACGATTTTTCCAAAGGCTCCGCCGATGATCACGCCGATCGCCATATCGACAATGTTTCCCTTGAACGCAAACGCCTTGAATTCTTCGATGAGGCTTGTCGCCTTTCCTTTAATGCCCATGCCGGACTCCTTTGTGAATTTTAGGACAACAATAAATTTTTTATGGCGAATTGGCACGATTGCTATCTTTGGACTATGTTTTGGGTCACACTCGCGCTAGGATCCGCCCTGTTTCTGGGCTTTTACGACATCGCCAAGAAGAAGGCCCTCACCGGGAACGCGGTCTTGCCGGTGCTCTTTTTCGTGAGCCTCACCTGTGCGGCGCTCCTTTCGCCCGCCTATCTTCTCGGGCAGATTCCCGCGCTTTCCGCAAGCGAGCATTTCAAGCTCCTCCTCAAGGCCGTCATCGTCACCGCGAGCTGGGTCTTTACCTTTCACGCCGTTTCGAGGCTTCCGCTGAGCATCACCGCGCCCGTCCGGGCGAGCGCGCCGATATTCACCATCGCCATGGCCGTCGCGTTCATGGGAGAACGTCCGACATCCTTCGAATGGCTGGGCATCGGAATTTCCCTTGCCGGATACTTTGCCATGAGCATCGCTTCGCGCAAGGAAACCGGGCATTTCTTCACGAACCTCTGGATTCTTTCCATGTTCCTTGGGACGTTCCTCGGGTCGGTCAGCGGCGTCTATGACAAGTTCCTGCTGCAACGCGAAAGGATAGACCCGCTCGCCATCCAGTTCTTTTACAACATCTACATGGCTGCGCTCCAGGGAATTCTCATCCTCGTTTCGCGCCTTTTGCAAAAGGAATCCTCTTCCAGGATTCGCTTCCGGTTTCGCCCGGTCATTCTCGCCGTGGGAATTTTTCTCGTCGCCGCCGACAGGCTCTACTTTCTCGCCGTCCACAATCCCGACGCGCTCATTTCGGTCGTCACGATCATCCGGCGTTCCAACGTTCTCATCAGCTTTCTCGGAGGGCTTTTCTTCTTTCACGAGCGGCGTTCCGCGCTCAAGAGCCTGTCGATGGTGGGCATTCTCCTGGGGCTTTTCTGCTTTGCGATGAGCTGACCCGCTACGCCTTGAACATTTTCGACAGGAAATCCTTCGCGTCTTCGCACGTCACGACCTCCTCTCCGAACAGTCGCACAAGCCGCGCCACGGAGGCGTCGCCTTCCCGTTCAAGGACGACCACTTTGCGAATCCGTTCACGGTGCTTGAGCAAGAAGGGCAGGCTGTTGCCGTCCGTCTGCGGAAACCCGTAGCCGATGACAAAGATTTCCCTTGCGCCCGAAAGCCAGTAGTCCGCCTTCGCCCAGATGACGTTGAAAAGGCTCCCCTTCAAGAAGGATTCTTTCGCGTGGGCCATCGGAATGAAAATCGGGTTGTCCTTTTCGTACATCGGAAAACTGCGGTCGCCACGCTCGACGCGGCAGACGTTCTTCAGGTCGAATTCTTCGCCCGCGCCCTTGACCGCATACCAGTTCAGCGATCCGTGCAATTTCAGGAGATCGATCGTCCGCGCGCGATTTCCGCCGTCCGCCGACCGGTCCGCGCGTTCCATGTTCACGCCGTAATCGATCGAAGTCGTCTGGAACAGGAACGGGTCATGCAAGATCTGGTCTTCGATCAGCGTGTCGTAGTTGAACGAAAGAATCAGGTTGTCGCGCTGCGAACACTGGCAATCGTTCGACACGGAAGCCAGGAACCTGGACAGCAGGGAAGACGCCTGGAGAGAAAGCGGAGCGGTCCGCCGCATGGACATCGCGATGAAGCGCAACAGTTCGAACCGGAGTTCCGCATTGCGGAGGCGTTCCGCTTCGCTCGGAAAGATCTGCGCCGCGAGGATGTGCGTCGCGACCGATTCGATTTTCATGTATTCGGGTTCGCCCCGGCACAGTTCGCGCAGCCATTCGCAGTAGTTCCGCAGAGCGAGACATTCCTCGCCGATGCCCCCGGGAATGCGGGCATTCAAGTCCTTGAGCGTCGGCATTTCGGGGCAAAAGGACTTGCTGAATCCGGAGCCCACCAGAAAGACGCGCCGATAGTTATCCGCAGAACCCAGAACGCCACCTCCCGCACGAAATCACTTCGAAGAAGCCTGTTCGCGACGCTGCTGCTCCACGAACATGCGCGCCATTTCGATCCGGTTTTCCTCGCGTTCCCGCTTCTTTGTCTCGGACTTGCAATCCACGCACTTCGTCGCGGTCGGAACGGCTTCCAGGCGCGCCTTCGGAATCAGCTTCTGGCAAACCTTGCAAATGCCATAGGTCCCGTCGTCAATCCGCTTGAGCGCTTCTTCCAGATAGACCAGATACTTTCCGTCGCGGGCGGCAAGGTCAAAGTTCGTTTCAAGGGAATTGTAATCCGAAGCGACATCGGCCAGATGGGTCGCATAGCCGGCGGTTTCCCCGCCTTGGTCCCGCTGTCCCTGGAACGTCTCGTTGCCGGCGACAGTTCCCTGTGAGTTTACCAACATGCGACGGCGTTCAAGAAGCAGGTTCTTGAAATAGTCCAAGTCCTTTTGACTCATCTTTCGCTTTTTTTCGGCCATACCGGTTTCCTCTCTAAGAGCGCCCTTGATTGGGCATTTTGCCCCCTTAAAGTATTCTTTTTTAGCCGAAACGGAACAGATTTTGCAAAAAAATCTTCACCCTGGGTCGGCAAGCCGAAAATCCGCGCCCCAGAGTAGCTCGACAGAGCGACCGGCTTCGATTTCGAACAATTCCCGATGATGGTTCAGCACGTCGGGTTCGGAAGTCATCGGTTCGAGCGCGACCGAATCGCTTTCCGGCGGCGTGTAAATCTGGATGCCGCGAAAGAGACCCTTGCCCGTCTTCTGCCAGACATCGATGCGGTTTCCGCATTCCGGGTCCAAAAGCGTGACAGTCTCCCTTTCCGAACGTTCCGCGTCAAAGGCGAAGTAGTCGTTGATGAACGAGTCGCCGAGAGGCGTCTTGCCGTCAAGGCGACCTTCCTCTTCGAAGCGACCCGTGGGAATGTCCGCCGAATCGAGAATCGCGCGGCGGCATTTCGGCATGGAAAGCGCAAGCGACCCGCGCTTCTTGCCCAGCGAAAAATAGGGATGAAATCCCTCCGCGTAGGGGAGCGTTTCCCGCCCCGTATTCTCCACGATGGACCTTACCGAAAAGGATTTTCCGGCAAACGAATAGACGTTGGTTATCTTGTATGTAAACGGGAATCCCGGGTTTCCGTAAAAGTCGCGCACAAGCGAAAGCGACGCCGCGTTTCCGTCCAGCGAAAACGCTTTCATTTGCCACGGGACCACGTTCAGGAAGCCGTGCAGCGCGTGCGGCGCCCAGCTCACGTTGTTTACCAGCCGATACGACTTGCCGTTCCAGCTCCACGCCGCGTTTGCCGTGCGACCGGGAAACGGCGAAAGGCAGACGCCCGCATTCGTATCCGCATGGATTTTTCGAAAGGTTTCCGCATCACGGTAGCCGTCTAGCAGGTCGAGAGTCCTTCCCGAACAGGGAAGTCGCCACGCGTTCAGGCCCGCGCCGAATCCCGCGAGGATTTCCAGTTCGCAGTCGTCTGCGTGGATGATGTATCGGTCGGCGGTTCCAAGCGGTTTCGATTCGAGGGAAAAGTGCATCGTCTAGATTCTCCGGTTTCAATATAGAATTTGGGCGCGCGAGCTACGTCATGACCTTTTCCAGCAGGCTCTGGTAGCTGTCCGCCACGTCATAGACGACATTCCCGTTGCTGATTGCCTTGAAATGTTCCCGTGCACAGTGAATCTTCGACTCCTCGATGAGTCGCAGCTGCATCGAATTCATGGAGCCTTTGGTCTCTGCCACAAAATAGATGTGCTTGACCGTGCCCTCACGGAAGGCAATCGCCCAGTCCGGGTTGTAGCGACCCACCGGCGTGGAGATATAGAATCCGTCCGGGAGCTTCACATAGACCGCCACATTGGTATTCGTATCCAGCTCTGTAGCAAACTTCTGCTCATTGCTGGAATCATATACGATGTGGTCGTACAGATGCTTCTTTGCCTTCATAGCATTCACACCAAGGCGTCCCTTGATGGTCGGGTCGGTAAAGACATCCGTGCCATAATGGTCATCCATGACATCGTAGGTGATGTGCTCGATGATTGCCGTTGCCTTTTCGTCATTGATGAGTGATGCCGCTTTCGCGATAAACTCTTCCGGATTACCCTTGAACTGATTAAATACGCTCGGTTGAATGCCCTTCAGAATCCGAACGACAGCCTTGCGGGTGAGCCCTGTTTCTTCCACGAGCTTGCCTACAAGATCATACTTCACATTTGAGCTTGCAGTGATGGTATGCCCGTATACCGAGGATATATCTTTTACAAAGGACTCTCCTGATACGAGCTCCTCCTTGGACCTGATCTTCTCCATGGTTCCGGTTTCCACCTTAAAGACAATCTTAGAGACGCGCAACTTACGATCCAGGGACTGAATTGCCTTACGGATCAGTTCATCGGTATCAAAATCAACCACATAAGTGGATTTCGCATTGATCTTCGCCCACAGTGCCTTGAATTCCGGCATGGCAAGCTTTCCTTCATCCACATGCAGCTCCACATTATTGCTACGGGCATTTTCCGGCATCATGGACTTGCCATCGTAGATGGAGTCAATAATCTCAATGACAGAAACTGCTGAATCTGCCACTTCTTCAGCTATCTTGATCTCATTATTAGCCTTGTCGGCATAGTATTTATCTGTGAGAATACCCTTCTTATCGATATAGCCGTTCACGATCAGATCAAAGTGAATCGCACTTGCGGTATCCTGATCCACAACCTGCTCATTGCCCTTATCGTCCTTAATCACCTTGCCCACAAACAGGTCTGCCGTAACGGCGCGAGGACGATCTGCCACAGCCTCGGCAATCTCCGTCTGCAAGCCCTTGGCAAAGCTGTCATAGCTTTCGCTGGCGATAACGGTCAGAACATTGACATTCTGTACATCCTCGCCCAGCACATTCGTATCCATACGCTCGCCGTCCTGATTGACGCAGAGGCGTAAGCCACGGCCTACCTCCTGACGCTTGCGCACTTCACTGCTGCTCTGCTTCAGAGTACAGATCTGGAACACATTCGGGTTATCCCAGCCTTCACGCAAGGCAGAGTGGGAAAAGATAAAGCGAACCGGAGAACGCTTCGGATCACGATCCAGCAGCAGCTCCTTGTTCTTCATAATCAGCTCGTAGGCATCCACATCATCGGTGGTGGTTTCCTTGCGTCCCACCTTGGAGTCGATCATCTTGCCCTTCTTGTCGATGGAGAAGTATCCGGCATGAGTCTTATCAGCAGGAATTGCCTGCAAATACTTGATGTAATCGTCCTCGCCAATGCCGATCTGCAAGTTGTTGATAATATCGTTATACTCCTCCACGAACATCTGGGCATATACGCCGTCCGTTGCCTGACCTGCATCATCATATTCCCTGTACTTCTTGACCTCGTCTATAAAGAACAGTGACAGCACCTTAATGCCCTTATAGAACAGCTCCCGCTCCCGCTGAATATGGGAAAGTATCGTCTCGCGGATCTGAATGCGGCGCAGCTGATCCTCGCTGACCTTGCCGATCACATCTCCGGCATAAATTTTGATACCGTTCAAAAACTCCACGGAATCGTCGCGTCCGTCGATGTGAGATACAACAAAGCCCTGCTTATACTCTTCCATGTTGCCGGAGTTGTCGTAGAGATTGAATCCTTCCGAAACGGTGCGCGTAACCTTGCGGATACCGCTTGCGCCCTTCACATCAAACTGAATCGTTGCTGTAGGCGCGGCTTTGGACAGGTTGATGCTCTCCAGATACACGTAGCTCTCCGTCGCTGTGCTGCCGGATTCTGAGATACCCTTAACGGCAATCTTCTTAACCAGACGCTTGTTGTACGCCTCCATGGCGTCCAAACGGTAAACCATGTTATAAATGCTGTCGCTCTTATGAGTCGCGGAATAACGCAGAGTCAGCAGGGGATTGAACTGTTTCAGGTTCTCCTTGGTCTGCTTACCCTCTACGGACTGCGGTTCATCAATGATCAGAATCGGATTCGTCTTGGCGATAATGTCAATCGGACGACGGGAACGGAACTCATCCAGCTTCATGCTGATGCGTCTTGCGTCCTTACCTCTGGCATTGAAGGCCTGTGAGTTGATAATCATGGCGCAGATGGAATTATCCGATGCAAAGCGGTCAATCTCCGTCAGCTGGGCAGAGTTATAGATGAAGAAGCGCACCTTCTTGCCGTACTCCTCAGCAAAGTGCTCCTGCGTCACCTGGAACGACTTGTACACGCCCTCGCGGATGGCGATGCTCGGCACAACCACGATGAACTTGCTCCAGCCGTAATGCTTGTTCAGCTCATACATGGTCTTGATGTAGGTATAAGTTTTGCCGACACCAGTTTCCATCTCAATAGTCAGGTTAAAGTGTCCCTCCAGCTTGGACGAGGGCTTTAACTGGTTCGTCCGCTG
>CAVJTH010000052.1:0-7506 GCA_963652365.1 Senegalimassilia sp. | reverse complement strand
CGAACATCTTCCGGGCATTCCTTCTCGCCGCGGAAGAACCTGTACATCGAATAGTTGGCCATAGTCCATTTCTCTTTCTGCGGATTTCAACGCTTACAATCTAGATAGTCTTTTTATGATGATTAAGAAATGTTTGTTTTTTTTTTGACTTTTCGCTCTTCTGTGAGAGCATCCGTCAGCCGTATCGCCCTTTCTGCCGATGACGGATGTTGTTCCTTGGCATGGACATATAGTATTGGGACATCGGGCGCCTCAGGCCGTACGAGGCGAACCCCAGGATAGACTCCAGGTACGAGGTGCGCAAGGTCCCCGAACCCGAACGGAAGCCCACGGAACTCGAGACCGGCAAGGCGGACGGATGCGGAAACGGAAAAAATACGGATGGAATGGCGAAAACGGAACGCCGAAAAAGCGCATGTGCTCCCCAAAAAGATAGCCACGGTGAAAGATGTCCAGGTAGTGATGGACAACTATTTAAAGAAATATCCAAATGAGACGGAGTTCCCGAAAATCAACGTGACGACGTTTAACAAAGCTCCTTCCCGAAATGGAGGGTTTACCTTGATGTGGGCGAGCCGCGCTACGCATGAAATCGGTTTTAACACCCATCGGCCAACTGTGGGTTTGATTTCTCCCGTGAAAAAGCCCAGTCCGTTTGACAACCTGAAAAACGCGTTTCTCAAAATTCACAACGGCAATCTATTGGGGTTTGAAGAGGAATACTCACTGGAATCTTTTTACCACGAGATGAATCACACCAAAGCGAAAAAATGGGTAAACTTGAATCCGCATGGCCAAGGCGATTACAAACGGACGGCGATGGAGACGATAAACCAGTTCGTGAGCCGCCACCAATACACGGAGTTTGTCCGCAGGCTCGGCGGCATGGCGACTCATCAAGACGAAATTTTGGGAAATGGCAGCGGCTACGCCCGTTGGGTCGGCAATTTGCGGTGGTTCATACGAGAAAAGGGGGGGTCGGAAAAGCAGGCGTTCCAATATTTCCAGAAACACCTGTTTAACGACCCGTACGATGAGCTTGATGACGCGTTGTACAAGTTCATCAAGAAGCACAGCGGAACGAAAAAAGGAAAGGATGCCGTCTTGGCATCCTTTGAAAAGCTGGGGCGCGATGATTTCTTAAAATCGCTTTAGAAACAATAATCAACATCCATTGGAGCCAAAACGGACAATTTGCTGTAATAAGACGCTTTTTCAGGGTTATGGCGGCAAGAACCATAAAAAGCGTCTATATCATAACATCCGGCATATTCGGACGTGACGACGGCTTCTAGATACTCCATCCTGTTTGCCCACTTGAAACCGGTCACGTGTTCGAACTCCTCCGGCGTAATGCCGTGGTCGAGCACGCTCTCGTATTTCCAGACAAATTCTTTTTTCTCTTCCGCCATGAGTTTCTCCTTTCTCCCAATATACCCAAGTTTTGGCGCAAAGTCAACTTCCGTCGTCTTTACCATTTTGCGTCGCCCGCCGGTCAGCGGAAGGTCATTTCCTGCCGTTTAAGAATAACCATATAAAAACGAGCAGCAACCCGACGCTTACGATAATCGCCGCGTTTATCAATACGACGTCGCAGATTCCCTTGTCCGCGGAAAACGGCGCCTTGAGCGGGTGGAATTTAAGAACTCGATGAATCCTGAGAATAGACAACAAAATTCTCGACCCGAAATTCTTGTCCATCTTCAACAAGTGACTTTGTCAAAATTTTCCAGTCGGAGCTTTTTCCTTTTCGCTTTGGCAAAATCCAAGTCGGCAAAGTTGCAATTTTCCGCAAAATAGCCAGAAGGGATTAGTTCTATTTTTCTGTCAAACGAGACGATATGCGCGGAATCGTCGCAGAATCCGGCATCCGATTCGAAAAGATAGCCGAAGCCTTCTACGCGTTCCCCGCCAAAAACTTTTACACCCGGATATTTCTTCCGGTAAATTTCCAGTGCTTCTTCTGCGGTGATCATTTTTTTTTCTCCGGTTTCCGTTAAAAAAAAATCCGCTGAAACGGTATGAAAAGGGAAAAAGCTCCATTTTTTAGGCGGAAAATGGAGCAAAAACCCTGGCTGCCCGAACCACGGGACGAACCCGTGCAGCTCCGGCAATACCGGGTTAAACCCGGCATATTCTCAATATAGCCATTTTCCCTTCAAATGGTACACGGAAAGCGGAAAAATCTACTTTCTCCCCTTCTGTATCATCCATGCCGTCAGCCTCCGATCACCAGAACAGGTTGCGGTAGGTGGTCCCGAGAGCGTCGGCGAGGCGGTGCGCCATCTTGCGCCCGATGGGTTCCCTCCCGCGTTCCATGGCGGAGACCTGCTGCTTCGTGATCCCGGCTAGATGACGGCCCCGTCCGGATAGTCAAGAGGTTCGAAAGCTGTTTTGAACTCTTTTAAGCCTTTTTTCGCAAGGGACAACAATTTTGATTTCTGAAAATCTTGTTTAAGGATAAGAGGCCTTTCTCCGTCTATATCTAGGCAGATGGCGTTTGATGGGCTCATATAGAAAATTTTCGCTTTGTATTTTCGCAAAATCATTTCAAGTTCATTCATATGTCACCTCTGGACTTTCCCTAAAAAGCTCCGCTTTTATGGCAAAAGCGGAGCAGAAACCAAGGCTGCCCGAGCCACGGGACAAATCCGTGAAACTCCGGCAATACCGGGTTAAACCCGGCATATTCTCAATATAGCCATTTTTCTTTCAAATGGTACACGGAAGGGGGGGGTCCGCGCTTCACGCCTTCGCCTTCTTCCCGGCGAGCCCTCCCGCGTTCCATGGCGGAAACCTCCACGGTCTCCTCGTCGTCGTCCTTCACCTCCTCGACATCCGGGAACTTCACGGCATTTCCGCCTTGAGCCTCTCGGCAAGTTCCACCACGGCGTCGTCCACCAGGGACTGGTAGTGTCCGCCGTACCGCTTCGCGAACTCCTTGATCGTATCGACCGCCCCCGAGTGCAGCCGGAGCGTGTAGGGCTTCCGTGCCGTGGCCCGGAACTTCGCGGACTTCGCGGAAAGAGCCCTTACCGTCTCGCGGGCGGCCTCCCGCAATGCGGCGATGTTTTCTTCCGCATTTTCGCTACGTTTTAACTTGCCGGCCTCGAACGCGGCGAGAATTTCCTGTTCCTCCTCGTCGAGGTCGTATTTCTTCACGTGTTCTTCGAAAGAAAGCATCATGCGCCTCCGTGTTTCTTGTTTGCCACCCTGTTCGGAAAGGCCGTCTTCAGGAACCTCGTCCCGTCAGCCTCGACCACATACGGAACCTGCCAGACATAGCCCCTGAACGCAACCTCCGAAATATGCTGGTTCGGATACCTGTCCCGGTTCGGGTGCTCGTAATCGTCCAGTATTCCGCCGTTTTCCATAGCCTTGGAAATTTCTTCGAAAGAGACCGATCTTTCTCCGGCCTTGAGCATTTCGTTCTTTTTCGGGTCCCATCTGAACTTCATGTCCAAAATATAGCCTCTCGATTTACTTTCGTCAATACATTTGTAAAATTTTTCCCAGCAATTCCTCCCCGCGGAAAAGAAAAGGACCAAAAAAGAAATACTCTCCTCCATAGGGAGAGTACTTCTTTAGAAATCGCCGCCCGGAAGTCCCTACAGCGCCGTCCGGGGCACGAGCTCGCCAGTGAGATAGCGGTGCAGGACGGAATTCATGAGCGTCTGGTAGGGAATGCCGGCGAGCCTCGACTTTTCCTTGAATCCGGCGATGTCCGAGTTCTGGACGCGGATGGTGACATTGCGCGCACCGGGAACGGACTCTCGAATAGCCTCTAGTTCCGCACCAGAGATTTTCACGGTTTCGCCGCTCTTGACAGCCTCCATGAGCCTCCGTTCCTCGTCGTCGAACGGTTCGTTCACGAAATCCGTCACGCCTTGACCCTCTTCCCGGCGGGAAACTCGAAGAAGTCCGCCGGATCCATGCCGAAGACCTCGCCGAGCTTCGAGGCCATCTTCCGGGAGACGGGGCGCACGCCGCGCTCCATCTCGGAGACGTTCTGGACGGAGACGCCGAGTTTCCCGGCGAGCGTCTTCTGCGTCCACCCGCGGAGACTGCGGCCCGCCTTGACGGTGTCGCCGGGGGTCATCTTGGCGGAAATCTCCCTGTACCAGTCGGTTTCCTCCACGGGTACCGCCTCGTCGTCATCTTCCTCCACCTTCACGGAATCCGGGAAGGCGGACTCGAGGAACATGACGACGAACTTCGGGATGTTCTCCCCCTCGACCCTGAAGGACGCGGGGCTAGTGTTTCGCGTACGGGGCTGATTCACGACTGCCAGCATAATACACCTCGACTGTTAAGGTTCCGTTCTCGCTTCTCCAGCAGGCGACCCACTTCCGCGACAGGTGGCAGTGGTAGTCGCCCGGCCCGAGCTTCGAGTAGTTCATGAAGGAAGGCTGCACTGGTCCGGTCGCTTCGATGGACTTGACAAGCAACTTGAGCCTCATCTGTTCAGCGACCGGCATCTTCCTTGCGGACTTTTCCGCAGACTTCCTCATCTTCACTTCGAACATAACCAAAATATAGCCAAATTTCGGCTAACTTTCAATAGTTTTTTTCAAACTTTCTCAGACTTTCCCGGACCTTGGCGATTTTTTTACAAACGTAAACAAAAGTTTTCCGGGGTTTCGCGAGGTTTACGGAAAAACCGGGAGGATGGCGGATTTTTCGTTTTAAACGCGCTTTGAGGGTGTTTTCGTCCACTGGCGGAACTTTTTCGCGGAAAGGGGGAAACCGCCTTGGAAGCGCCCTAAAACAGAAAATAGCCGCATCTGTGACGCGAAAAAGAGAAGTACTCTTCTTTATAGGGAGAGTACTTCTTTAAATTCCTATGCTTTTTCTTTTTTATGGAAAGGTTTCCAAGATTTCCAAGATTCGTTTTTCACGCCGTCGCCCCCTTGAGCCTGGCGGCGAGTTCGACGACCGAATCCTTGACCATCGACAGGTACTTGCCGCCGGAAGCCTCCGCGATCCTGCGGAGCTCTTCCCTCCGGGCTTCCGTGATCTGCGGCTTCTCGGCGTGATTCTTCTCGAAATCGGCAAGGAGCTCTCGCTCCTCGTCGTCGAGTCCGAGCCTTTCGGCGTGTTCTTCAAGTGAAATCGTCATGCGCATTCCATGAGCTCGCGCCCTATGCGGTGCAGCTCCTCGCCGATCCTCTTCCGCCTTTCCGCCGACGGCCTCTTGGAGCCGTTCACGTAGGCGGCGAAGAGCGGCTGCGGAATCCCGAGCCTCCGCGCGAAAGCCGCGGCGTTCAGCTCCGGGAACATCCAGAAGACGCGCCCGATCGGGTTCGTCTTCTTCGGGGCGAAGAAGCCGGAAAGCTCGAGCCCCTCGCCGAGGTCGTCGAACCACACGCCGTCTAGGTCGAGTCGGCAGTTCGCCCGCTGCTCCGGGGTCGCGTCCCTAAGCGGGGCGTAGTCGCGGAAGAACTCGCGCCCCACGCGACCGTCCGCGAGCTCGACGCAGACCGAGTCGTCCTCCACCCAGAGCCTCTTCACGTCCTTTTCGGTAATGTCAGCCATAGCGACCTCACTTGTCGAAAGTTTCACGCCACCTGTCCGCGATAAGCCCGCTGTTTTCCGTGGCGATCTTTTCCGCCTTCTTCAGGTCGGAAGCGGACAGCCTTCCGGGAATCACCGCGACAGCCTTTCCGCCGACGATCTCGAGCTTGGCCTTCTTTCCCTGCCTCATGACATGGACGTGTACCGGCAGGTGCTCGTTCATGTAGAAGAAGGCGAATCCGTCCTGTTCGAAGATTTTCGGCATGGGTACAACATAGGTTATTATTTGATAACCGTCGATAGGTTTCCAAAAAAGTTCCCGCCAAAAAGAAAAGGACCAAAAGAAAAGTACTCTCCTTTATAGGGAGAGTACCTTGCGTCCGCCGGAAAGGGAAAGGTCACACCAGCGACCAAACGAGTTCCTTGCCCATGGCGTGCGCGAGCTTCGAAACGGTGTCGAACGACGGCGACCCCTTTGTCGTCTCGAACCTCTGGTAGGCCTGTGGCGTTATCCCCGCCCGCCTGGCGACCTCCGCCTTTTTCATCCCCCTCCGCGCCTCGAAGAGCCTGTAGGCGACCTCCACGTTCACGGAGAGTTCCACGGGGAACAGCCCCCTGTCGATGTCCGGCACGGTCGAGGGCTTAGTGAAAGCGAGTCCCGCCTCGAGATCGCACGCCATCGCCCCGTCAAGGGCCTCCTTTGCCATCCGGAGCGCCTCCGCCCTGGTCTTCCCGAACGCGTTCACGTTCGGCAGGTCGGGGAACGACACCACGTACCCCATGTCCCTGTCCTTTTCGAGCCTAGCCGCGTAATACATGGTGACCTCCTTACGAATCGAGCTGCTTGAGAATCCGCTTGAGGTACGCGCCGACGATTTCCTTCGAGTGCTTCTGGACCGGGACGGTCCTGTGCCCCGGCTTCACGAACTGGTAGTGGGAGCCGGTGACCCTCGCGAGCTTCCAGCCCCTGTCGGTCGCGTACTTGCAGATGTCGATGAACTTCATGCATTAAATATAAACATATTTGTTTATTCGTCAATGGATTTGTTTATTTTTTTACCCCTCCCCGCCAAAAAGAAAAGGACCAAAAGAAAAGTACTCTCCTTTATAGGGAGAGTACTCTTTTAAATTCTTTTACTTTTACTTCTTCTTCTTTAAAAGGCAAGTTCTTTTTGATCCTTTATACCGGGACTTCAGAAAAAGGAAGCTAGCAGAATCGTTGGGGGTTGTTTGAAATTAAAATATGAATCTGATATGAGTGATTTCAAGACGTCCATTCTTGAACCAATAAAAAACAGGATTGACAGCAAAAAAATTTAATCGCAAAGAAAAGGCTCGGCTCGACGCATGTTTTCCCACCAGTCTTCATACTCTTTTCGAGCTTTCTGAGCGGCTTTCTGCAGTTTTTTTGAATTTTCGACGTCTTTGCCCTTGTGGATAAGGAAGCGGGCCAAAGCTTCCATCCACTTCAACTTGATTAAATAGCCGGACTCTGTAAAGAGAGCCTCCTTGATTATTTCGGCACCTATCTTTTTCACGAAGTCTTTGTCCGCATTGATGGCTTCTATCGCTTCTTTATCCCCAAAATCAAGGTAGGTTTTCTTTTCTAGGTCTGAAAAATCAGTCGATATTAGTTTCATTATTCCTCCTGGGCAGAAAACCACGTTTTTTCGGCGAGAAAACGTGGAAAACCCTGGCTGCGCGGGCCGAAGCCCCCACACTTCTTGTCGGTTTAAATCCGACTCTTTCTCAAGATAGTTATTTTTCCTTCAAATGGTACACGGAAAGGGGGGAGTTCCGCGCTTCACGCCTTCGCCTTCTTTCCGGCGAGCCCACCCGCGGAGACCGCGGCCCGTTCCCTGTCGTCATCTTCCTCCACCTTCACGGAATCCGGGAAAGAATACATCGCTTGCCTACAGCGCCGTCCGGGGCACAAGCTCGCCAGTGAGATAGCGGTGCAGGACGGAATTCATGAGCGTCTGGTAGGGAATG
>CAVJTH010000051.1:0-7714 GCA_963652365.1 Senegalimassilia sp. | reverse complement strand
GTATCTCGCGGCGGGGAGAATCGCCTTCAGAAAGGCAAAAGCTATTTAGGGATAGGTTCTAAGTTCTGACCAAGCTCCGAGCGTTCGCCTGGCGACAGATGCTATCTTTAGTTCATGCAGACCTTGCCGTTTGAAAACCTGTTCCACGCTGTCCGCGAAGCGAGCCGTATCGAAATGCGCTATCTAGAAAACGGCTTCGAGGTGAAAACCAAGCTGGACGCTACGCCGGTCACTTCCGCGGACATCGCCGCGAACCGGATTCTGCTCGAAGCCTTGAACCGCCTGTATCCCGATATCCCGGTCGTCTCCGAGGAGTCCGAATTCCCGAATCGAAAGATTCCGGACGGGCGATTCTTCCTGGTCGATCCCCTGGACGGAACCAGCGACTTCATCGCGAAACGCAAGGAGTGGACGGTGAATGTCGCGCTGGTGGAAAACGGTCGGGTCGTCTTGGGAATCGTTTCCGCGCCGGCCCTGAACGAATTCTTCTACGGATTTCGCGATTGTGCGTTCAAGACATCCATCGACGATGTTTCCCTCGAACATCGGCAAGAGCTGAAGACTCGAAACCGCTTTTTCCCGAACCGTTCTTCTCGAAAGCCGCGGGTGTTGCGGAGCGTCTCGCACGTCGAACCGGCTACCGAGGAACTCCTCCGGAAGATTTCGGGAACGGAGATTCCGGTCGGTTCGAGTCTCAAGTTCCTGCGCATCGCGGATGGCCTTGCCGACTACTATCCGCGACCGCAGCCCCTGCATGAGTGGGATATCGCCGCGGGCCATGGCGTTCTCAAGGCGGCGGGCGGAAACGTCTATCGTCTTGGAACCGGTTTCGAGGTCGAATACGGAGCGAAAGGCTTCGTTTCGCCGCCTTTCGAGGCCTACTGAGGCGGTAAAACGGCGATTCCTTGCCGGAGACTTGACCAAAATTCTCTTTTTTGCTAATATTGCTTCAACATTTTAAGGTTTTCACCCGGAGATATAAAGGTGCCAAATCATCAGTCTTGCAAAAAACGTATCCGTCAGACCAAGAAGCTGACCGCCATGAACCGTTCCGTCCGTTCCGCCATCCGCACGAGTCTTAAGACTATCCGTGGCGCAAGCGACAAGGATTCCGCTCTCAAGGAAATGCCGCGCCTCTTCAGCATGCTCGACAAGGCAGCGGCGAAAGGCCGTGCCGGTTTCAACGCGAACCGCGCTGCGAACTACAAGGCGAAGGTGGCGAAGGTCGTAAACGCTCTCGCAGCCAAGGCCTAAGTTCCATTCTTTCGAAGTATTTTGTGATTCCGCGGACGTTCGTGCCCGCGGTTTTTGCTTTTTTGGTAAAATTTCATTCCGTTTATCTATATTTTTGTTAGATTGTTTGAAAACGTCAAGGAAGAAGAATGTCATCGATCAACTTCGCTACTCGTGAAATCAGTTGCAAGGTCGTATATTACGGCCCGGGCCTGAGCGGCAAGACGACAAATCTTCAAGTGATCCATCAGAAAATGCCCCAGGACAAGCGAACCGACATGGTCTCCTTGGAAACGGAAGGCGATAGAACCCTGTTCTTCGACTTTCTCCCGCTGAATCTGGGAGACATCAAGGGGTTCAAGACCAAATTCCAGCTTTATACGGTTCCCGGACAGGTCTATTACAACTCGACCCGAAAGATCGTACTTCGCGGCGTGGATGGAATTGTCTTCGTGGCGGACTCCCAGCGATCCCGCGAAGCGGAAAACTTGGAAAGCTTGCAGAATTTGCGTCAGAACCTGGAAGATTACGGGGTGAGCCTGGATGAAATCCCGCTGGTCCTGCAATACAACAAGCGCGACATGGAAAACGTCTTTACCCTGGACGAAATGAACGCGCACTTGAATCCGAAGGGCATTCCCTTCTTCCCGGCGACAGCGCACAACGGGAAAGGCGTCGTGACCACGCTCAAGGCGATTGCGATGCTTGTCATCCAGCGATTCAATGTCAAGCAGGGCTTCTTGCGCAAGGCGGCGGACAGCGTCCACAACACGGGCGTACACGACGTGACGCTGAACGGCAAGGAAGGCGTTTCCATTTCGCCGGCCGTTCCGGCAAAAGCCGCGTCGCAGCCGGAATCCCCGACGCGTCTTCCGGCGGCGGAAGCTCTTCCCGATCTGGGATCCACGCTCTCGTCCTCGGCGGCTTCGCCCTTCCGGATGCCGAACTTTGTCTCGCGTTCGGCGGCGAGCGATTCGGGAAAGGGAGGACTTTTCCAGAAGAGTTCTTCGCCTTTTGGAAGACCGTCCCAACCGGCTCCGAAAGCGCGTCCCTTTGGAAAGCCCGCCTTTGGCGCGGACGAAGATGGCGCGGACGATGACGATATCGAGCTCCGTCCCTATGTTCCCAAGAAGAAGACTTGATAGAAGGTACCCGGAATGAGCGATTTCACTGTCTATACCGACGATGCGAACCGTGTTCGCCGTTTAATGCAGGCCTACCAGTCGAACGTGAAGGCCGACTACATCATGCTCGTACACCGTGACGGGTCCATTATCGCGGAAGTCGGATCCATCGGAATGGACACGACGCCGCTCGCTGTTCTGAGCACGGCGTCTTTTGGTAGCGCCAAGCAGATCGGGACGATGCTCGGCGAGGGCGAATTCCGTTCCGTTTCCTACACGGGCGCAAAGCGTTCCATCTATATCGCTCCGGTAGAGGACGCCCTTCTTCTGGTCCAGATCTTTCCGGGCAACAAGCTGCCCAGTCGCATCGAGGATTACAACAAGTTGCTGGTGGAAAAGCTGGTGGAAGCCGTTCCCGCATTTACGCAAAACACGAGCAAGATTCACCACTAGGAATCGCCGTGAAAGGCCTCCCTCCTCTCCGCTATCTGCGAAAGACGACTCTTGTTCTTCTGGTCGTCTTTTTATGTTTTATCGTGCATTGCGTCTATGTCGCGCTGGACGATTCGGAAGGGGTCCAGGCAGACGGCAGCGTGTCCGAATCGAAGACGCTTTCCAGTGTCGTGTGCCGAAACATCGTAGGCGGCGCTCCGTTTGGCGTGGATTCCGTGTTTCCCGTCCATACGCGGCTTTACTACTATGCGGAACTGCCGACTTTCGCCTGGGACGTGCCGGACCGCAAGGTGCTGCATGTCTGGTATCACGGAGCGGATACCGTGCAGAAGTCGCATTGCGCCATTTCGAAGTCCTCTTGCGAAAGTTCCCTGGCACCGCAACTGCTCGTTCCCGGAGAATGGAGCGTCGATGCGGTCGAAGGGCGCAAGCTCTTGTCCTCTCGCCAGTTCAGGGTCGAACCGCCAAGGAAATAGTCCTTGCCGCTTGTTTTCCTATTCCTGCTTTTGTCGGTTTCGTCGGGAGCGTGGGCCGCGGAAAGCGGCTATTCGAGACTGTCGAAGGATTCCGTTCCGGTCTTTCGCGGAATTCCCTTCTTGAAAGGCGGAGATTCCCTGTCGGAGGGAGCGCAGGACGCGTCGCGGGATTCCCTGAAACTCGAAACGAACGGTTCGAAAACCGTGCAGGTCGTTCTGGGCGACGGCGGGACCGAGGTGAACCAGGAACTGCACCTGTCGATTTGGGGCGAGGCGACGAAAGGGGTCTATGTCGATGCGCTGCTTTCGGATGTCGGGCGCGAAGCGGGAGAAGAGCGGACCGCGACGCTCCAGGAAGTCGACGAGGTACACTTTCGCATTGGAACGGACCGCGCCTTTCTGCACTTGGGCGACATGACATGGAAGGAGACGGAACTGGGCCTTTCGGGGCTTTCGCGAAACACGCTCGGGATCGCCGGCGGCGTGACGCTCGGAAATTCCACAGTTCGGGGGGCCTACGGCTTTGACGAGCTGGAACATGTCCACTCGACATTTCGCGGCGTCGATGGGGAACAGAAGGGTTATCTCCTTTCGTCGGGAACCGGCGAAACCTACCTGGTCGCCGTGCCGGGTTCGGAAACGGTTTACCTGAACGGGAAAAGGCTCGTGCGCGATGTGGACTATACGGTAAATTACGCCGGCGGCGTCCTCGACTTTCTCGGAACCCTCATCCCCGGTTCGGAAGACGAAATCCGCGTGGAATTCGATGCGTATAGTTCCCAGGGAATGCAAATCCTCAAGGCGGCTGACGGAAAGTATCGCGGAAAGAACCTTTGGCTGGACGTTGTCGCGTTTGAGCTGGCAAGCGATACGTCGCGCCTGAAAAGGCGGAGCTGGTCTTCGGAAGACGTGGAAGCCTTGCGAAAGGACGATGGCGGGGAACTTGACCGGACGGATTCGCTCGGGACCCTGGATCGCCCGCGGATGTTTCGCAGGCTTGGCGCCCGGATGCGCATCCAGCAGGGAAACCATCTGTATGCGGACGGTGAAATCGGCTACGGCGAGGCGGACTCGAACATGCTTTCGACGCGTGTCGGCGGACCTTCCGGGCGCGCCTTCCGCTGGCTGCTTTCGAACGACAGCACCGAATCCCAGCGGTTTGCGCCGCTCCGGATTCTTGTCACGGGCGATTACGAGCAGGAAGGCTTTCGGCAGAACGATTTTCAGGGATCGGTTCGCAACTGGGATTCCTATCGGCTGCGCGAGCTTTGGGACCTGGACAGCGCTTCGACGGAAGGGTCGCTCCGGTTTGACGAAGTCTCCTTGCGGCTGAAGCTTCCCGACAGGTTCTTCCTTGGAACGGAATGGGGCTATCGGCGCAGTCTGAGCGATGGCTCGGAATGGAATTCTTCGCGTTTCCGCGGTTTCCTGGAGCATCGGACAAATGACGTTCTCGGGGAAATTTCGCTTGTCCGCGTCGCCTCGTTCGAAAGCTTTTCTTCGGAACGCTACCAGGGCATTGTCCGGGGAGAAACCCGCACGGGCTTTTTCCGTCCGTTCGGCAACGCGTCCTATTCCGTCTGGAAAAAGGATTCGGACGAACGTTCGGACAGGCGTTCGGAAAAGGCTTTCGCCCGGAGCGGCATCGATCTTGTCGGCGCGAACTGGAATACCCAGGCGGATCTCTTTGGAACGCGGGTTCGTACGGGACAAAGCTTTCGTTCGCTGGAGGATTCCCTGAAGCAGGCGGGTCTTGAACATTCGATGGGCTACGACGGACGGTCGGTCACTCTCTCGCATGTCTTGCAATACAAGCGAACGGACCTGGACACTTCCGGCGCGACGAATTCGTTCCTTTCCGAGGAATCGGTTCGCTTCGGTTCCCCTTCTTCGCCGCTTTCCGGCCATGCCGCATACAGCCTGGGACTCACCCGGGAAGTTCCCTATGTTCCCATCTACAAGGCGGTCGCGCCGGGGACTGGCGATGTCCTTTTCGATAGCCTTGCCGGTGTCTTTGTCGAAGGCGTCGATAACGGAAACTTTGTCTATGAGGGAATGGGTCGGAGCGATTCCGCGGACGCCGTTCGGGCGAGTTCGGCAAAGCTTTCGCTAGACGTGACGTTTCTTCCCCGGATGCTCGTGTCCCGGGGAATCCTCAGGGACCTGGAATTTTCCTTCGACGGAGAAAGCGAAGGACGCGATACGACGGGAAAGACCCTTTTTCTTCCGCCGTTTTTCAACGGTTCGCTTCGGAACATGACGAGCGGGCTCTTTAGTGGGGAATTTGCCATTCTGTGGACGGAACCCAGGAATCGCGGGTCTGCGGAATATGCCGTCGGCGTGGAAAGCGAAAAGCGGAATACGAGCGGAGGGTATTTCGAAAACCGCAACTGGCACAGGATCACCGGGATCTACAGCGGTCGTAAAAAGGAAACCTGGGAGCTTTCGCCGGGATTGGAACACGTCGATTTGCAAACGGTCCAGACGATGGACTGGGACATCTACGAGGTGACCGCCTCCTGGAAACGGGAACTTCCTCTTCATTTGTATGTAATCCCGAAAGGCTGGATCCGAAAGGGGACGGGAACGGAGGAATCCGGGAAAATGGACGCTTTCCTGCGGCAGGCATCGCTTACGCTTGGCTACGACGATGACCGGATGGTTCGGGCCTCCGACGAGTTCAGCGCGACGTTTGTCTCGTCGGAAAACTCGATTCTTCCATACCAGATGGTTTCGGGATTTGGCAAGGGAACGACTTTCCGGAATTCGCTTTCGGTTTCGATCGACGCGAATGACTATCTTTCGCTAGGCTTTTACCATGTGATTCGCTTTGGTTCGGCGGAATCGGGAGTGTTTCAGAAAATGTCGATGGAGGCCCGCGCCTATTTCTAGGTTTACGATGAAAGAATTCTTGCTTGCGATCTTCTCTTGCCTTGTCTATGCGCATTCTTCGGAATGCGTCGTACGGAAAATCGAAGTCTCCGGGGATATCGACGAAAGATTTGGCGAAGCCTATTTAAATAGTTTATGCGAAACGCTTCGGCAGGGAATCCGCGATACGGTCGATGCGCTTGCCGAAAACGGATATCCCTTTGCGAGATCTGCGTATGCGATCGATTCTTCGGGACTTGCGCGCGTTTCGATCGAACGGGGAAACGCCTGGGTCTGGGCGGCCGCGGAAAACAGGGAAAGCTCGAAAAGCGGAAAAGAGACGTTTGCGCGTCTTTCGGGACTTGAAGCGGGAAGCCTGGTTCGCCTTTCGGACTTGGGACGCGCCGAACGCAAGCTGATCCGTTCCGGGTATTTTGAATCGACCGCACCGCCACGGCTCTATCGGGATTCTGTCCGGAACAGGCTCTTTCCCGTGTTCTCGATGCGCGATCTGTCCGTGAACAGCGTCGAAGGCTTTGCCTCGTATGCGAGCGGTGAAGACGGAGGCTTTGCGGGGAACATCGAACTTTCTCTTTACAACATGCGCGGGACGGGTCGCGACTTGATCGTTTCGGGAAGTTCGGGCGACTGGGAAAGGTCCGTGTCCGCCTCGTACAAGGAACCTTGGTTTCTGGGGAGCGACTGGAATGGAATCGTTCGCGGTTCCTTCGAAGAGGATTCGACATATCGCGAGGCTCTTCTCGAAGCGGGGCTTTCGAGAAGCGTCGGATTTCTGTTTGAATTTGCCGTGCTCGGAGGCATCGGAAACGATCGCCTGACCTATGCGCTCGAAGCGGAATTCAAGAATGTCGATCGCATCGTCTTGCCGCGGCATGGGCAGATCCTTTTGGGGACGTTTCGCGTGACCAGGGAACGGTCGGATTCTTCGCATGCCTTCGTGACGGAACTGCAGGCTTCCGGCGAATTCTTTACGCCGATTGCGAGATCGCTTGTCTTGCATTCCTCGTTTTCGCTAGGAACGCTCTTGCCGACGAACCGCCGCTTTGGCAGGAGCTTTCTTTTTTCCCTGGGCGGCCTGGAAAATCTCAAGGGCTATCGCCCGGGATTCTTTCGTACGCGAGCCTATGGGGTATCGGAACTCGATCTGCAGTGGCGCACAATGCAAAACATGGCCCTGCACGTGTTTCTTGAACCGGGATTGCATCGCGCGGCGTCTCCTGCGCACGGATGGTCCGATACTTACAGCTACGGACTTGGAGTTTCGCAGTACCGCGGTTCCTGGAGCTTCTCGCTGTTCTATGCGCTCCATCGCGGAACGGACGCGCTTGGCGGACTGCTCCATTTCGGAGTCAAGGCGCTTTTTTAGAGCTTGGTTGAGAGAGCTTAGAACTTAGAGGCGCAAAGCGAGCCGTTACTTTCTGCCAAAAGGCTTTTGTTGCCAAGCGACCCGTTTCCGCCTGGCGGCGGATGGTAGGCGCCTTCCCGGCGAGGGGCTTGTTCAGAGCTTAGTAGAGAGTGCTTAGAACTTAGAAATCC
>CAVJTH010000050.1:0-7916 GCA_963652365.1 Senegalimassilia sp. | reverse complement strand
AAGAGGAACGGCAAGCGCTACCTCGAAGCGGTCTGTATCGACGCGGCGGGCAACGCGGGAGTCCGCACGGACCTCTTCCACGTGGGCGACCGCTACCCGACCATCGTGTCGCCTGCCTCGGACGACGAATACCTGCAGTCCGAATACGTTCCCGTCGTGGGCATCGCCCCGCCTCCGTCCGCCGGTGCCGAGAACTCCACGGTTTACCGGCTCCGCTACCGGATGGACGGCTCGGACGGTTGGCTGTCGGAACGCATCGCCGTCGTGTCGCCGAACCGCTCGAGGGACAGCGCGAACATTTCCAGGACGTCCCAGAGCGCGGAAGGGGTGCTCGGCTACCTGCACAACGCCGGCTTTTCGGAATCGAAGGTCTGGATCGAGCTTTCGACGCGTTCCTGCGCGGACTGCGAGTGGCGATCGGATTCCGTGCTGGTGACGCTCGACGGCTTTGCCGGGGAGGATTCCGCGCAGTCGGTCGTCCTTTCGCTCTCCCCGTCCGCCCTGGAAGTGGGGAGGGATTCGCTGGACGTGTCGCTCCGCCTTGCCGGGAGCTTCGACGGGGACTACTTCCTGCGCGTCCACGCCGAGGATTCGAAGGGCGCGGGCATTTTCGACAGGACGTCGGAGCGGGCTTTCGCAAGTCCGTTTGCCGGGGAACCTTTCGACACGACCGCGGAGCGTGGCGTCTGGTTCTACGAGCGTGACGGCCTCTATCATCTGCGGTGGAAGGGGCTTTCCGCAGCGGATTCCATCGCCGTAAGCTACGACTCGAAAGGTTTCGGGGAGGCTTGCCTCGCCTTTGACGGGCGGGGAAACGCTTCAAAAGGCTGCTCGGTCCGCGGCGGCATGTTGAACGCGTCGCCGGTATTTTCGCAAGTGGAAGCGAGCCTTTCCGCTTACCCGGTATGGAAACCCCACTCCTCTGCCGACAGCGCGATGCTCCTTTTCGGCGAGAGCGGGCATGTCGCGATGCGCGCGTCGAAAGCGTTTCATGTCGGCTTCTCGAACCTTGCGGGTGACGAATCCCTGCCGGTTTACTTCGGGGCGAGTTCGGAAAGCGGCTTCGCCTTTATGGGCGCGGAAATTTCTTCGGCGGTAAACCCGTGGACGACAGGCTGGACGGTTTCTCCCGATGCCTACGGACTGCATCTTGTCTGGGACGGAACCACTTCGACAAAGTCCTATCCCGCGGAGGGGAGCGCAACCCTGCATATCGAAGTCGTGCAAAATACGATGGCGAATCCTCGGGTCATCTTGAAGGACACGACCGTGTTCCTGACCCTGCCCGAAATGGAGATTTCCCTCCCGAAAATTCCCGAATTCCATATCGTGGAAGACGCCTCCGACGACACGGCTGCATCCGATTCGGGCGAAAAAAAACTATACACGCTGGGTTCTCTGGACATTCCGTATGGAATTTTATACCGGGACGCCTGGGTGACCGCAAGGATTACGGACTTGAAGGGGAACCTGGTAAAGAGACTGCTCGATTCCGCCTATACGCGCGCAAATTCCGGGCGGACAGCCTACTCGGTCCTTTGGGACGCGACGGATTCCGCGGGAATCCCCGTAAAGCCGGGAACCTACCGGGCGGTCCTTTCGGCAAGCGAGGCCGGCGAGAAGGGACGCGAAAAATCCAGGTCGGCTAGCTTTGACGTTTCCCTGCGAAAAATGATCCGGGATTCGTCGAACGCGGTGAACTTGGTCGTCGCCGAGGCCTTTGACGATGAAGGCAGGCACCGCTACGTTCCTGTCCCCGACTATCTCGTCCGGGCGGACATCGCCGCGAAATATCTCCCGAGGGAAAAGCGGCAAGGCGTCTCGCTCGACATGGACGTTTCCGGGACGCAGAAAATCTACGGCTACGCTCCCGAACGGTTCAGCCTCGCCATCAAGCGGCACCGGGAACGGCTGGACTTGGTTGTGCTGAGACGGCTGCACACGAATATCGAATATATTGATTGTGGCGCGGTGTGGGGGATGTTTGGCTGTTCGGAAGAGGGGAACAGGTCTTTGGAAAAAATATACACGGACACGTTGACGTTCTTGTCCGGCGTTCGCTCCCGGACCTTGAATGTCCACAAGCTTGCCAACGAGAAAGATCATGATTTTGGGTATGACGACGACAGGTATGCGGACAATTATCTGGATATGGTTGTCTTTACGATGTCGGGCTGGAATCAATTCTTGAGCGACCAGAACATCGATTCCGTCAACAGCAAGGAAAGGTTTGAAAAAGCCCTTTCCAGTCCATTCCATGTTTGGTCCTTGTCGAAAGTGACTTCGGATAGCCGAGGTTTTTCCTTGCCTTTACCGGATTCGAAGGGACAGGATTATCTATATCCGCAAAATCGGCTGGATGAAAATTGCCGTGTACTGTTGGAAGAAAATCTCCCCAGGAAATTTTGCACCTATGGGGATTCCGGAACGACGGAAGGCTACAATCCGAACGCCAATCTTTTTTCGGTAAAAATGGTTGGCAAGGATAATGGAAATTTCTACTCCGTAAAGGAAGCGCTTAATTCGCATGCGCCGAACAGAAAGCGGTATCGCTATGTCTATTTTGACATTGTCCTCTCCATCCCCGATTCCTACTGGGATGCGCCTTTCGGCATGGACAATCTGGTCAACCGGACGATCCGTTTCGACCATGCGAACAAGACGGTTTTCGGGACGGGTTCGGATGGCTACTGGGCGGCGCTCGCGGGCAGCTGCGGAACGTCCTTCCTCGGGTCGTATTTCGACGGGACGGGCTGGAAGTGCGACAAGTCCTACGGGCTTCTCACGCCTTACGAAATGCAGTACCTGCCGTTCCTTCCGGCGTCGCAACTTTCCGGCGGAAAGAACATCTTCCTCTTCGCCGACGAAAATCCGTCGCATATGTACCCGTCCTGTTTCGACATGAAGTTCTACGGCCCGAAAAATCCGGACGACTATTTCCAGGTACTGGCCTTGGGGACGGCTCTGGATGGCAGCCCCGCCTGCGATTATTCGGCGACGACAAATCTTGACGCGGCCTACGGCAACGCTCCCCGCTGCCAAGTGTCCCTGACAAGCCTCGGAGATTCCGTGCGGACGCCCCTGTTTGCGCATGGGAGCGCGGCCTTCTTTGTCGGGCGGAACAAGGTGTGGAACACGGGGCATCCGGTGGAGGTTTCCTTCCCGAGCGATTCCGGCTGGCGTTCGGAAGTCGCGGCATCGGGCAAGCCCTGCGGAGAACCTGTCGGATACGGGGACGGTTCCGCGGGCTGTTACAAATACTACGAAGGCGGATCGAAGCTGCACCGTTATCTGCACGACTTTACGGATGCGGACTGGCTGAATCTCTACACCGAAAACGGTTTCATCCGAAATGCCGTGAACTCGCCAGCGCGGGCGCCGGTTCCCACGCGGTTCTATTTCCGGGATTCCGTCGGGGCGTCCCATGGCGCCCTGTCCAATTTACAGCTAAGGCCGAAATCCGCCGATTACGAAAACGGGTATTTTTACATTCCGCTGGATACCGTATCGAGAATCAGGAGCGTTCCGACATTTGACGGCATCACGCTTTCTCGGTATGAATTGCGTCTCGGCGATTCCGCGTATGGAATGTTCAGCGAGGATTCCACGAGGCTTTTGGTCCCGGCGAAGGATACGCTCGTGAAAAAACGGATTTACCGGGAATCCGCGGACAGCGTTCGCCGTGTGCCTTCCCGGATGAAGTCCGCATCCCTGCCGATGAAGTGTTTTTTCAGGAATTTCGATTCCTGGATGAAGGATCCGCGGGCGGACAGCGTCTCGCTTCTGCACCTCGATTCTTCGGAGCATTCGCATTTTACCGTCTCCGGGGAAAGGGACGAAAAGGATAGGGCGATTCGGTTCAAGGCGGCAAGGGACATTCGGGTCGCGCGACCTAAGGAACTGGTGGAACTTTCGGCGAACCTCAGGTCGGGCGAGAAGTATCGGCTGTCCTACCTGAAAGGCGGCGTGTATTATACCGTCATGGATACGGTCGCGGAGCGTTCGGGATTCCAGAGGCTCGCATGGTTCGACGTGAACCGTCTCCAGGGAAATACGCAGTTCCTGCTTACGTGGGGCGAAGGCGGGAACCTCTATTACAGCGATTACGATTTGCATGTCGGCTCGGATGTCGAGGCGGAAAGGGAGAGTTCCGTGCAGTCGCTGTTCGGGGATCTGTCCGTCTCGTTTCCGGCGGGTTCCCTGCAAGCGAGCGAGGATGTCACGGTTCGGACCGCCGAGGCGGACGATTACCCGTTCGAAGTCTTTGGCGAAATGCCGCTCGCGGGACCCGTGATGGAAGTTTTGCCGTCGATGGAATTTGGCGATTCGACGAAGCTTCCGCGAATCCAGATGCGGATTTCCCGCGCGGAAATGGAGGCCCGGAACGTCACGCCGCAGACGATTAGGCTCTACAAAATCGACTTCGCAAGGAAAAAGTTCGTGCCGCTGGAACATGCGCTATACGGCTACCTGAAAGCGGACGGAAGCGCCGCCGTCCCGGGCGCGTCGGCGGAAAAGGCGACCTGCGGAGCGTGGAATTCCGGCGGCTGCTATCCGGGCAAGGGCAAGTGGGAATATCTGCTGATTTCCGCGGAGACGAGGACGTTTTCCGTGTTTGCCGCGCTCTCTTCCGCTTTTGCGGACATGCCCGAAGCGGAAATCGAAGTCTTGCCGGAAGTGGCCCGGGTCTCGGAACGGACCTTGAATGTCCGGGGAACGTCGGAGTTCAATCTGTATGTCGATGACGATTCGCTCCGAAGCGACAAGGGCGACAGGACTCCGGCGGAAAGGCTGGACTACTCGCTAGACGAAAAAGGATTTGCCCATGTGAAGCTTCCGAGGCGCTCCCGTGGAACCGATACCGCATACGTATTCCTTGTGCCGCTCGGCGATGCCGACGGAAAGAGAGGCGAACTTTCGGCGGCTTCCGCCGTCGCCCGGGCCTTGACCGTTCCCGCTGAATTTGCCTGCGAACTCCCGAAGGATTCCCTGTGGCTAGGGCTGGACAACGGGTATATGGCCTACGGGATTTCCTGCAACCATCCCGGCTCGGGACGGATTTCGCTGTATGCCGACGGCAGGCTCGAAACGGAACTTTCCGCTAAGAATTCGGACACGCTCGTCTATGACGGGACGAAAGTTTCGGGGGACGGCTCGCTTGGAAAAATTGCGGACGGTGTTTACGAAAGCCGCTTCTGGGGACGTTCGGTCCTCGGCGATGAAATCCAGACCGCCGGGCCGCTTGTCTATGCGGATTCGGCGCGCCCTGTCGTGGAAAGCTGGGACGTCCGCGATTCCTCGGATGTCCTTGAGCGCGTCTTTACCGTGACGGCAAGGGTTCGGGATGCGGAATCGGGCGTCTCGCTTGCGAAGGTTTCCGCTTCGCTTGGCGGAGTACCGCTGGAAAGCTTCACCTTGCTCCCGGATTCCGCGGGGAACGTTTCCGCGGGCATCCGTCTTTCGCGAAAGCGGCTTTCCGGATGTGTCGGGTGCCGGCTCGCCTTGAATTTCCGCGTCGAGGATTTCGGACATAATTCAAGCGAAAGAAACTTTGTTTCGGCGCCTCTCTATCCCTATCCGACGGGGCTTGCCCTCTGGTATCCCGCGCGGGAAGGTGCCGGGAACGTCGCGCATGAATTTTCGGGAACGGGGCATCATCTCGACCTGTCGCCTGTGAAAGGTCCCTGGCAGAGCGATGCCGGAATCTATCTGGGCAAAAGTTCCGACATGGCGAGGGGTTCGGGGAATGTCGATTTGGGAAGCGCGACCTCCTATACCTGGGAGGCTCGGATAAAGCGCGGACATTCGGCGGACCAGTGGAACGAGCTGCTTTCCTTCCGCGGAACGGATGGGTTTTCTACCGGGCTTTTCCAGAAGGGACGTTCGCTTCGGCTTTCCGAAGGGAAAGATTCCTGGATTTCGGGGGAAGTCCTTCCGGCGGAGAAATCCTGGGCGCATGTGGCGGTTGCCGCGGATTCGGTTTCGGTCCGCTTCTATGTCGATGGGGAACTCGTCCGGTTCGTTCCGGGGGGAATTCGCGCAGAACGCGATCTGTATGGCGTCTTCTCCCTGGGCGGGACTTCTTCCTTCATCGGGAACGTCGCCGACATCCGCTTTTACGCCAAGGCGCTCTCCGATGCGGAAATCGCCGCGCTTTCGCTTGCCGTTTCGGAAGACGGCGAAGTCTCGGAAGTCGTCCTTGCGGAAAACCTGAAAATGGAAGGCGGCTTTTCGCCTGAATTTTCCTGCGCGGTCGCCGGGAACCGTTACCTTGTATCCCATGCGGAAAAGGCGCGCCTTTCCTTCTCGGTGTCCGCTTCTCGGGCGGGAGACTTCCTGCCTGTCGTCTATGCCCGTTCCGCAAGCCGTTCCGGCGCAAGTGTCGTTCTCGTCGAAGGGTCCGTGCGACGTTCCGGCCATCTCCCGCTTTCCGGAACGTGGCGCGCGGTGCCGCTTGAAGGCGTCTCGATTCCGCTTTCCGCGGGCCTGCACGAACTCTCGCTCGAATTCCCGGAGAATGTCGAAGTCGGCGGTGTCGCTCTTGTGTCGGGAAAGGTTTCCGCTTCGATGATCGCCTGGGGAAATTCTGGGAAAGATCCTGAAATGGATGCCGGGGCAAAGGTAAAGGCGAGCGTCCGCTACGAGGGGTTTGCCGACCGTTCGATGCTTCGCCCGAGAATCCGCCTGGCGAATGTCTCCGACGGGAAAATCGAAGGCTATTCCGTCCGCTACTATTTCCGCGGCGAGGACCCTCTGTGGGTGAAAGCGCAAGCGTTCTATCCCCAAGACGGCTCCGCCCTTTCCGTCCATGCCGAAGGCGCCCGCACCGGGTACGCGGAATGGGATTTCGGCGGGGAAGTTCTCTTGCCGCGCGATTCTGCCTTTCTCGGGCAGGGACCGCACTTCGGGCTTTTCAATTCGGACTGGTCGCCGTGGAATGCGGAAGACGATCCTTCGTTTGCCGCGGGCGGCGCGACGGGCCTTGTCGCAGACAGGGGAGTAGTTGTCTTGGATGCGGAAAAAAATCTCGTCGGAGGTTCCTGCGCCGAAATGGAAGACGAAATTTCCGCGCTGCCAAAGGCTCGCGCCGTGGCTTCCGACGTGCGGAATGACCGCTTGGCGAGCGAAATCCACATCGCGGTGGAAAACCTCGGGAACGTCGCGCTCAAGAATTTCCGGCTGCAATACTGCTTCTATGTCGAAGGCGGAATTTCCCCGGTTCTCGACGTGAACCATCTGGGAACATGCCTCTCCGCGGAACTGGAAAGCTTTGGCGCGGGTCGCTACGCGGTGAATTTCCGTTGCGCGGACCCGGTCGGCGCGGGGGGCAAAACGGCTCTTCCCGTGAACTTTACGCTGCATCTTCCGGGATGGGCTTCTTCCTGGAATGCGGAGGACGATCCGAGCCATGTCGGGCTCGCGGCTGGGGAGTCGGAGGCTCGCGGAATCGGCGTCTTCGATTCGCTCGGGAATCGGATTTACGGAGAAATTCCCGTCTGGCCCGAAACGCTTTCTGTCGCGGAAACAAAAGCTCGCTCGCCGAGCGAACAGTCCGAACCTTTCGGAAAAAATGCGGACGGTGGAAATCTCCAGGTTTTCCGCAGCCCGGACGGCATCCTGCTTTCGCTGGAAGGCGCAGTGACGCTTTCCCTTGACTTGGTAAACGCCATCGGTCTTCCCGTGAAATCGCTCTTTTGCGGAACCCTTCCCGCAGGGGAAAATTTCCTGCCGTTGGATTGGACAGGCTTGGACCTTTCCGCTACCTATCTGGTTCTCCGGGTCGATGGAAATATCAAAACGACAAGGCTTTCGGATGTCAAGGAAAATTAAAACGAGGATTCCATGCTTGATTCGAAAAAAATCTTTTGTTGCGTTGCAGTGGTAAATCTTGCTTTCGGGAGCGCTTTCGCGCTGGA
>CAVJTH010000049.1:0-8401 GCA_963652365.1 Senegalimassilia sp. | reverse complement strand
CCGCGGAAAATGACGGGCTGTCCACAAACTGCGAACATTCTATTGCCAGGATTCTTTAGAAAAAGAATAACCAAAGCTCCATTTTTCCACGAAATCCGCCTTCAAGAAGCGCTAGAATCCGACTTTTTCTTCATTCCCCCGACGAAATTTGCCAAAAGTTCACAAAAGAAACGGCCAAAGACCCGATCCGCAACAAGCAAAGACGCTCCAGACGGCAAGAAGGCGTTCCCCGCCAGCATGATTTTTTGCGCCATGCCTTATCGGCAGCCGATTTTCCTTGACATTTGCAGCAAGACTTGTTCCGAATCCACCTTTTCGTCCAGATTCACGATTTCGGAATCCGTTTGATGGCGAAACCAGGTGAGTTGCCGCTTGGCGTAATGCCTAGACCCTTTTTGCACGCTTTCTATGACTTCTTTCTGGCCAAGTTTCCCTTCCAGGCACTGCGCCCACTCCCGATAGCCGAGACTTTGCCAAGCCGGAGCCGTTTGCGGGATCGTTTCATACAAATTAACCACCTCTTCCTTCCAGCCGTCTTCGATCATTTTCAAGACGCGTGCATCGATGCGGCGATAAAGCGATTCGCGGCTTCTCGCAAGCCAAAACGTCGTGACTTTTCCGATTCCTCCGACGCGGCATTTTCGAATTTCCGAGAACTTGCGCCCTGTCTCCAGGAACACTTCGAATGCGCGCAGCATTCTTTGCCTATCTTGCGGCAAGAGAACGGTCGCCGATTCGGGGTCGATCTTTAGGATCCTTTCGTAAAAAGTCGCCGAGCCTTCGCGTTCAAGCATTTGTTCGCATTCCCGACGAACGTCCCCGGAAACCTGCGGAATTTCCGCAAGCCCTTCGGTAAGCGCCTGCAGATAAAGCCCCGTTCCGCCGACAAGGATGTAGGATCTTGTCGGATTCGTTTCGATTATCCGCTTGACAAGGCGCACGAAGTCTCCGGCGGAAAACCTTTCTTCGGGCGGAAGAAAATCGACAAGATGATGCGGAACAGCGGCGATAGCCTCCCGGGACGGCTGGGCGGTTCCCACGCGAAATCCCCTGTAAACCTGCCTGGAATCCATCGAAATGATTTCGGCCTGGAACGCCTTTGCGATCGCAAGGGATGTTTTTGTTTTTCCTACGCCAGTGGCGCCGACAATAGCACAGAGAATGGGCATCGTTTTATCAATGTAGCTATATTTATGGCGCATGAAAAACAAGAATGTCATCATCGCTTTGCTTTGCTTTCTGATTGTCATGGCGGGAGCCCTTGTCGCATGGCAACACGGAAACGCACTGTCAAATACGCTTGAAGCGATCGGACTACTGGAATCCGTGCCGAAAACGGCTAACGCCGACCCCTACATGGAAAAGCTACGCGACGAGATCCCGGTTCTCGCAGTCTTGCCCAAGAAGAAGAAAGACGAGAGGGAAACCTGGAAAGTCGGACGCGGAGTTTCCCTGCCGAACTACTTGCTGCGCGCCCAGAAGCATTTGAACCGATTCGGCGGAAAGGTTCTGTATATGGAGGAATTCATGTCCCAGAACGGGAACGCCTCGGCAAGCCTCGACTTCACCGTGCCTTTCGGAGACACGTTCAAGGTCAAGCTGCAAGTTGCGGACAGCTTCAGCGACAACACCTCTCGCCTGGCGGTAGGCTTTTACGCAAGTTCGAATCTTTCCAGCCATGTCGAAAGTCTGAACAATCTGGACTATCCCTATTCCATGCTGATCACGCCCGCAGAAAAAGCATCTCTCGATGCGGACCTTGACCGATTGCGCGATTATTCGCCGGTCATCTGGCTTCCGATGGAAGACAAGAAGTTCCAGTCCAGGAGTCTTTCGAAATCCTCGATCCGCATTCATCTTTCCGATGCGGAAATTCAGGAAATCGTTTCGGACGCGATATCGCAGATGCCTAATGCCCAAGGGGTCGCTTCTCGCCAGGGAAGCCGCGCCGTAGAACAAAAGGCCCTGCTGCGGGCCGTTTTCGCGCCGCTAAAGGAAAAGGGTCTCTGGTTTATGGATCTTTCGTCCAATCGCTATTCCAGATCGATCGAAGTCTGCGAAAGCATGGATATCGAATGTCGCCTCGAATCGCCGTTCGACGAAACCCGGATGACACACGACCACTACGTTTCAAACGTCTTGAAAGCCGCACAGCGTTCCGGGAAAGCGATTCTGCTGCTTCCGCTAGCCAAAGGGACCTTCAAGGCAATCGAAAAGCTCAAGGACGAAGCTTGCTCGCAAGGGACGGAAATCGTTCCCATGTCCAACATTTTCAAAACCGAATAGGAGCGCCTATGTCTGCAAAACTCGGAGTCAATATCGACCACATTGCAACCATCCGCGAAGCGCGCAAGATCCGCGAACCGGATCCCGTTGCCGGAGCCATTCTTGCCGAACTCGCCGGATGCCACGGAATCACCGCGCATCTGCGCGAAGACCGAAGACATATTCAGGAACGCGACGTCCGACTGCTCCGCGGAATCGTGACGACACACCTGAACATGGAGATGGCGCCCGTTCCGGAAATGGTGCAACTGGCTATCGATATCCAGCCGGACATGGTGACGCTCGTGCCGGAAAACCGGGAAGAGGTTACGACCGAAGGTGGCCTGAATGTCGCGGCCCGAATCGACGATCTTTCCAAGACCGTCGCCGCGTTCAAGAACAACGACATCGCCGTCAGCGTGTTTATCGATCCGGATACGGACCAGGTCAAGGCAGCCAAGAAAATCGGTGCGGACTTTGCCGAATTTCACACGGGACACTTCGCCAACGCTTTCGACCTGGGATCCGCCGCGGATGTCGATCGGGAATTTGCCGCCATCCAGGACATGACGGTTCTCGCCCGCAAATACGGTCTTCGCGTAAACGCCGGACACGGTCTAAACTATCGAAACGTCGGATACATCGCAAGCATTGACGGCATCGAAGAGCTGAACATCGGTCACAGCATTATTGGACGCGCCGTACTCGTTGGAATGGACAGGGCCGTCAAGGAAATGCTCGAAGCCATTCGACGCGCGGAACGATAAAGTTTTCACAAAGAGAAAAGGGCAGGTCTTCGACCTGCCCTTTTTCGAATTGCCTGAACGCGCCTATTTCGCAGGCTTGACGCTGTCCTGACTTGCAGCCGGAGCCGTTTTCGCCGCGGCGAGGCTATCCTGCTTCGCCTTCTGCGCGGCCTTTTTCGCGGCCTTGACGCTGTCCTGTTCCGCCTTTCTTGCGGCCTTCGCGGCGGCGATGCTGTCGGCCTTCGCCTTCTTGGGATCCACGGCTGGCACGCTGTCCTTTTTCGCTTCCGCTGCCGGAACCGCGACTGCGGAATCCACGGCGACCGGAGCTTCCGACACGATATCGAGGAGCTCCACCTGGAACACCAGGAGCGCATTCCCCGGGATCACGGGAGCGGCGCCATCCGCACCGTAGCCCAGATTGCTCGGGATCCACGCTTCGACCTTTTCGCCGACCTTCATCAGGGTCAGCAGTTCCTGCCAACCCTGAATGACCGCATTTACCGGAAATTCAAGCGGTTCTCCACGCTTGATGGAACTGTCGAATTCCGTTCCATCCAGAAGGGCTCCCGCATAGTGGACCCGTACCTTGTCGGTAAGCTTCGGCGACTTCGCCGTCGAATCCGCCGACTTGACGAGATACTTGTACTGAAGTCCGCTCGCAGTCGCGATCACGCCTTCCACGGACTTGTTCCTTTCCAGGAAGACCTTTTGGGAATCCAGGGCGGCCTGAGCCTGGGCCTGGGCCTTTTTCTCGCGTTCCACCTGCATCTGGAGAACGAGTTCCTGCAGAGCCTTTTCCGCCTGGGAATCGGAGAGGAGAAGCGGATTTCCCTCAATCTGGTCACGGAGCGACTTCAAGAACAGTTCCTTGTCGATATCCGCATCGACGTTCTTGATGGCGCGGCCCATGTCCATGCCGAGCGCATAGCTGTAGCGATCCTTCGACGTAACCAGCGTGTCTTTTTTAGGGAGAGCGACCGCCGCGGTATCCTGCCCAGAAACTGGCGCAGGAGAAGTTTCTGGCTTCGGAGCGCTAGAACAGGCGACTAACGCACCTAAAACCGAGACGGCAAAAATACTGTTTGTCCATAATTTCATATTTTAATCCTCAATGTAAAAGGCCTTGCTAAAAGTCGCCTTGGACTTGAAACCCGAAAAGACTTTTAGAAACACCGTGATTTAAAATCTAATTTAGGAACTTTAAAATGAAAAAGTGGATCTTGTTCTTTTTTTTGTCTGCATTTAGCGCCTCCCTGTATGCGGCGCGACCCGTTTCGCATGTAGAAGTCCCCTTCAACGTGGGCATCGGACCGACCGTCTTCTGGATTCCGGGAGTCGCCGCCCGGGAATTTCACACGGGATTCAACCTCGCCCTGTACGGAGTCATCACCCCCCAGACGCTCCAGGACAACAAGGAAAAGATTCCGCTCAAGTATCGGCGCTACCTCAACACGATGCGCGAAGTCCGTCTCGCCCCGCTCTGGATGATTCTCGTTCCGCAATACGTCATCGCGAGTCCCGCCTCCCTGGGTTCGGACGACGCGCTCTACGGAGCGATCTGGTCATTGCTCAGCGTCGGCCCCGAATTCATCTCGAAGCGCTACATGGTTCTCGAAGGAAAGTTTTCGCCCACGGTCAGCTACCTGCACGTTGATTCCGACGACAACGAACAGACCGAGAATCTGGTCGGCGTTGGATGCATGCTCTCGCTTTCCCTGACCTATACGATTACCGAGAACTTTCTCCTCGCGTTTTCCTACGGCCATCTTTTGCAGCTACCCCTCGGCATCAACGAATACAAGCCTATCGACAGGACTGCGGAAAAGTGGATCCAGGCAGGCGTTCTTTCGATGACGCTGAATTTCCGGTTTGGCCTGGACCAAAAGCTGTAAATGTGACGGCGAGCAAGCTTTGGCCGGGCGTCCACGGAAAAAGTTGCCCAACCCTTTACTTTTTCCAAAATTTTTCCTAAACTTTCCAATACGGATGAATTGGATGCAAAAAGGAAGAACGCGGGTGCGTTCCGTCTCGTTTAGGGGTTGTATATGAAATTGAACGACAGGTTGTTTTCATTCTCGACGCGGGCATCGAATCCCGTGCGGACTCCGCTTGAATTTGAAAAATTGCAGAATCGGAATCGAGCGCTGCTTCTCGCCGAAATGGCGAAGCCCGTCGAACCGAAGCAACCAAGGAACCGGACAGGCTGGCTCCCGGGTCCCCTTTCCTATCCATGGATTTTCATCGCCATCGGGATCTCCGACCTGGTAAGTCCTTGTTATTTTTGAGGAAAAACGGAGAATCTATGTCTGCTCTTATTCTTGACGGCAAGAAACTTGCCAAGGATTGCGAAATTCAACTGAAGGCGCGCGTCGATGCGCTCAAGGCCCGCACCGGAAAAACGCCCATTCTCGCCACGATCCTCGTCGGCGACGATCCGGCAAGCGCAACCTACGTGAAAATGAAGGGAAACGCCTGCGCGCGAGTCGGCATGGAAAGCCTGCCGGTCCATATGCCCAAGCAGACGACGACCGGGGAACTGCTCGCCAAGATCCAGGAACTGAACGAAAAT
Organism: Senegalimassilia sp.; assembly: GCA_963652365.1. GTDB lineage: Bacteria > Fibrobacterota > Fibrobacteria > Fibrobacterales > Fibrobacteraceae > Hallerella. The sequence continues at coordinate 2,818 of CAVJTH010000049.1, read as the reverse complement.
CCGAACATCCACGGCATTCTGCTCCAGCATCCCGTTCCGCGCCACATCGACGAGCGAGCCGCATTCGAAGCGATCGAACGCCGAAAGGACGTTGACGGCGTCACGTGTCTCGGATTCGGTCTGATGGCGATGGGAGAAAAAGCCTATGGAAGCGCGACCCCCGCGGGAATCATGCGCATTCTGAAGGCATACGACATTCCTCTCGAAGGAAAGCACGCCGTTGTCGTCGGTCGCAGCGCGATTCTCGGAAAGCCAATGGCGATGATGCTCCTCGGCGCAAACTGCACCGTGACAATCTGTCACAGCAAGACGCAGAACCTCGAAAAGTTCGTCGGCGAAGCGGACATCCTGGTCGGAGCCGTCGGGAAGCCCGAATTCATCAAGACCGCCTGGATCAAGAAGGGCGCGGTCGTCATCGATGCCGGTTACCATCCGGGCGGAGTCGGAGACATCGAAAAGGCGGGTCTAGACGAAATCGCCAGCGCCTACACGCCGGTTCCGGGAGGCGTCGGTCCCATGACCATCAACACGCTCATCTACAACAGCGTCGAAAGCGGCGAAAGCTTTTTGGGAAAATAGTCCAGGCAAAAGTACACGGGAAGGACGCTAGAAGCGTCCTTTCTTGCTGTCGGGGGCTTGCGGAAATATCTGCCGAATTTCTCCGGGCCCTAGATTTTCCAGTTTCCACGGACCAATGCGGACGCGGACAAGTCGGAGCGTCTCGATGCCGAAGCATTCCAGGATGCGGCGAATTTCACGGTTCCTTCCCTCGCGAAGGACAACCGCGATCCAGCAGTTCTTGTTTCCCTGCCGCAAGATCCGGACGCTCGCCATCCGCATGTTTTCGGAAGGGTTCCCAAAGACCCGCGGTGGAACCAGGACGCCTTGGCTCATCGCCTGGAGTTCCTCGTCAGACGGAAGACGAGAAATCTGGACATGGTATTCCTTTTCCATGTGCGATTCGGGAGAAAGGACCCGGTCAGAAAAAGCGGTATCGCTTGTAAAGAGCAGAAGCCCCTCACTCGCCTTGTCGAGACGCCCCACCGGAAAGACATGCCGCGAGATTTTTCCGCGCAGCAAGTCCAGGACCGTTTTGCGACCTTTTTCGTCGGACGCTGTCGTGACGACGCCCCGAGGCTTGTTCATGGCGAGGTAAATCGGTTCGCAAGGCAATACGGGATGACCATCGACCGCGATCGTCGAAGCCATTTGGGCAGGCGCTTCGGGATTGAACACGATCTTTCCTTCGAGCGTCACGCGCCCACTGCGGACAAGCGATTCCGCATCCTTTCTCGAGCAGAATCCGCGCTTGTTCAAGATTCGCGCCACGCCAAAACGTTTTTCGGTCATCAAGACCAATTTAGCCTATTTCAAGGGAAAATTCAAAAACAATCGGCAACGTCTTTGTTAAAATTCCATCAAATCCAATCTTCCGGAGAATCCATGAAACGAATCCTGCTTTTTCTCTTGACGACACTTCTTGTCGGGACAAGCTTCGCCCAATCACCGACGTACACGAATATTTCATGGGATACCGCCATAGGAATGCAAAGACAGGGAGGTCTCTTTCTGGACGTTCGCACGCCCGAAGAGTTTTCGCAGGGAACAGTTCCCGGAGCAAGGAACATACCCTTGCAGCAACTCCAGGAACGCCTTGCGGAACTTCCCAAGGACAAGAACATTCTCGTATTCTGCCGCAGCGGCGTTCGCAGCCAAAAGGCTTCGGAATTTTTGGCGGGAAAGGGATTTCCCGTTTACAATGTCGAAGGAGGTTTCTTGAAAGCGCCGCCGGCAGCCGCGTTCAAGTAATCGAGGACCGACTTTCCCAGGGATACCCGTTCCCTTGCCAAGTAAAGGAGCGGGTTTTCTTTTGCCTTTTCGGGAAGGCGCACCCAATCCTTTTCGGTCATCACGACAGGAATTTCGCCGTTTAGCTTCGGACGCAAGATCCGCGCGAAACGCTTCGAATGATCCGGCAAAAAGATTCGCCTTGTGACGCAAATCCCTTTCGCTTCCACGTCTTTCGCCAATCGCTCCGGGTTGCCGATCGCCGTGACAATCAGACACTTCGCCCCTCTCGGCAAAGGCGTTCCTTTTCCATTCCGAATCGTTGAGATACCGAACGAGACGCTCCAGTCGCTCGCCGGATATTCCCTTTCGCATCGATTTTCCGAAAGCCTAAGGCATCGGATTTCCCTCGCTCTGGGATGATCCTTTTCCAAGCTGACACAGTTCCCCGAAGGAATCAAGTCCGCGATACTTGTCGCGGATTCGCCCCAGCGCAAGACAAACGTGTCCGCATCGGCAAAGCGCGTATCTTCCAAGCCTCCGTCGCAAACGATAACGTCGAACGAACCATCGATCTGGCGAGCCGTCCTGTAGCGGTTCCGCGTCTTAAGGACAGAACTTCCAAATTCCGAACGGAGCATCCGGAATTCATCCCAGGCGGCAGAGTGGCACAGGATAGCGACACGCAGGCTTTCGGCGTTCATCCGGTGAACAAGTTCCCGGACAAGCGGCGTCTTTCCGGCGCCTCCGGCGAGAAACGATCCCACGATGACGACATGGCTTTGAAGCGGCTTCCTTTTGCGGTAGAAAGTTCTTTGCGAAAGTAGAAAGACTCCACGATAGACAAGCGCAAGCGCCAATCGAAAGATTCGTGAAAATATTGAAAGCCGTTTCGCAAACCGCATCATGATTGCGCACAAAATAAAATTTAAACCGCTTTGGGCGATCGCGCATCTAGACATTCGGGAGCAGGTTAGCGAGCCGTTACTTTCTGCCAAAAGGCTTTTGTCGCCAAGCGACCCGTTTCCGC
>CAVJTH010000048.1:0-9549 GCA_963652365.1 Senegalimassilia sp. | reverse complement strand
GGATTTCTAAGTTCTAAGCACTCTCTACTAAGCTCTGAACAAGCCCCTCGCCGGAAAGGCGCTTCCTCCGCCGCCAGGCGGAAAAAAGTTTGCTTTGCGACAAAAGCCTTTCGGCAGAAAGTAACGGCTCGTTCTGCAACTCTAAGCACTAATCACTATCCACTAAGCTCTGAGCCAAGCTCTGAACGGCCCGTTGCGATTCCAGACGTCTGATTCCTATATATATTTATCGACATCACAGAACGAGGAGTGTCTATGAACCTTTTTGCCAAATCTCTCGCCGTTGTCGGGCTTGCAAGCGCCGCGATATGCGCCGAGATCAGCTACAGCCCGGTGACAGCCGAAGCCACCGAATCCGCTCAGAAGCTTTACAACTTTCTGGCGGTCAACTACGGGGCAAAGACCGTCGCCGGCTTCCAGACCGGAGAAGTGAACGAGGCCACATTCAAGAAATTGGCCGATGTCGATTCCTTCTATGTCCGCACGGGAAAATATCCGGCTCTTGTCGGTTTCGACTTTATCTTCGCGACGGGCGTCAATGCAAGCAATTCATGGTATCAAGACTACACCCAGAAAACCATCGACGCGGCCAAGGACCTCTGGAACCAAGGCGGCATCCCGGCATTTTCCTGGCACTGGAAAGATCCGAGCGACCAGGTTGACGCTTTCTATGCGACACAAGAATCCGCCGGGGCAGGAGAACCTTTTACCACTTACGATTTTACCCAGGGATTTACCGATCCGAACTGCACGGAAACCTGCTCGTGGAACACCTCTTCCACGGTCTATTCCCAGTTGAAAAGCGACATCGACGAAATCGCCGCCTACTTCCTCGAATTGCAGACTGCGGGCGTCGCGGCCATTTTCCGCCCTCTGCACGAAGCTTCCGGCGGATGGTTCTGGTGGGGACTTCGCAGTGGAGCCGCGTTCAAGGCTCTCTATCAGCTCGTCTATGACGAAATGAAAGCCCAGGGCGTGAAAAACCTCGTCTGGGTCTGGACTCCCGAATACGCAAAGGACACGGACTGGAATCCGGGCAAAAGCTACTACGACATCATCGGTCTCGACATTTACGAAGCCTACGACTATTCGACAAAGTTCCTTTCCGCACGCACGGAACTGGAAAATAACTTCGGAAAGGATATCATCTTCGCCATTTCCGAGAACGGTCCGATTCCCGACCTGTCCGTGATGGCCGAAAACAACAGCCGCTGGTCCTGGTGGATGCCGTGGTACCAGACCTGGGACGGAAACTTCCTGAACCAGACCGTCGATGCCGTCTGGAAGGCAAACGTCGAAAGCCCCTGCACGATCACTCTCGACAAGATGCCGGGCTGGAGCGATTACACGCTTTCAACGACACCGGTCGCTTCCTGTGAAGTCGGCTACAAGCTCGGCGACCTCGACACGACCCGCGTAGTCAGCGAGACTTTCCCGGGAGATACCGCGACAAATGCCTGGCTGCGCGTCAAGTTCAATCCGCAGGAAGGCGACACGGCCAGCCGGGGGAACGTCGTCATCCAGAGCGGAAGCGCAATCGACCTTTCCACTGCAAGCACCATCACGCTCAACGTCTATAACGCGAACACGCTCTCCGGCATTTGGTTCACCGTCGCCTTCCTCGGCAACGAATCGACAGATTGGGGCTGGGCGCAACCCGATGGCTGCTGGATCAACGCGGGAGACTCGACGAGCTGCACACTGGATCTTTCCACAACAGCCAAGGATAACGTAGTCCTTTCCGGAAGCGACTACAAGACGTTCATGAGCAACATTTCGAAGATTTACATCGAAATTTCGGGCACCGGCTATTCGGGAACGGTCTTCTTCGACGCGGTCAAGACGGAAAGTTCCACCATCAACGACTTCGACGACACGAAGCAAGTCATCACCGTCGAACAAGGAATGGGCCTCGAAATCGCTGAAATCATCGGTCTGGGAAAAACGGCGATCCGTACCAAGACTTTAGCCCAGAGCGCACTGCAGATGTCGATTCAAGACGGCACGCTCTTCGTCGCGATTCCGAAATCCGGAAAGGCGCACATCGCGCTCTTCGATGTCACGGGACATCAGGTGAAGACCCTCCTCCACGGCCATTCGTCGGCAGGCGTCCAGAGCTTCTCCCTCCGCGGCCTTTCGAGCGGAAACTACATCGTCCGCGTCAAGGGCAAGGGATTCACCGCAAGCAAGACGCTCCGAATCCGCTGAATGTGACTTTTCTTTCAAAGGGCGCTCCCGGCGAGCGCCTTTTTTCGTTTGCCCTTCTTCCTTTTCCGCAAGATCAGGCATCGATAATCCGCATTTTTTAAGTAGATTATGGAACATCAGAATAGGAGTGTGTATGGATTCAAGAAAGACCCTGATGGCAGGTCTTGCGTTTGCCCTGGCAAGTGCGGCACATGCGGAAACGGTCCGCTACGAAGCCGAGGACGCAACCCTTCCGACAAGCGCGACGGTGATCGACAGCGCATCGTGCTCCGGCGGAAAATGCGTCAATGCCAACGGAATCGATTTCACCGTCAGCGTGGAACAGTCCGGAATTTACGACTTGACGCTTCCTGTTTCCGTCAAGCAATACGACTGGTTCAACACGAACATTACCGTAAACGGCAAGCAGCTCGCTTCGACGCTCACCAACTCCCCCGACAGCGCCTTCACGCACTACACGCTCAAGGTCTCGGCAAAGTTTCAGTCGGGCACGAACTCCGTCCAGGTTTCCGGCGGTCAGCTGAACATGGACTATCTCTCTGTCGAACCCCACCCGGAAGTCGCGTTTTCGCTCGACGCAAAGCCCGTCACCCCGGGCGCGACGGAAAGCGCCTACAAGCTAAAGGCCTTTCTCACCGAGAACTTCGGCAAGAGAACGGTCAGCGGCATGATGATTGGAGACAACGCGTTCAACTACCATTACGGCGCAACCCTCGAAGACAGCTACCTGATCGAAACCTGCGTCGCAAGCGACAGCTGCTCGAACACGGACGAAAGCACGCAGTGGAAAGGCCAGCAGGACATCGTCGAGTTCAAGACGCGCACAGGCTACTACCCGGCGCTTGGAGGATTCGACATGCTGTTCGCCACTGGCGGACATTCCGACGAAGGATGGTTCAGCGGCTACACGGACAACAACATCCGCATGGCCAAGGAGCTCTGGAATTTCGGAGGCATTCCGGCATTCACGTGGCACTGGAAGCCCGGCACCGACACCGTTTTCTACACAAAGTCAAAAGGATTCCAGTCGGAAGGCTGCACCGAGGGAACCATAGCCTCGACGAGCGACAACACGTGCTTCAACTTTACCAAGGCATTCACCGGCGACAAGTGCGAAGCCGTCAATCCGGAATCCGAAACCTACCAGATTCTGATGGCCGACCTGGACAAGGTCTCGAAGCGTTTTCTCAAGCTCCAGGAAGAAGGCGTCGCCATTGTCTGGCGTCCGCTCCACGAAGCCGCCGGCGGATGGTTCTGGTGGGGTGTCGGCGGACCGGACTGCTACAAGCAGCTCTACAGGCTCGTCTATGACAGGATGGTCAACGTGAACGGCGTCAAGAACGCCCTGTGGACATGGAACATCGAGCGCGACCCGACAATAGGCTACGATTACAACGCCCTGAATCCCGAATGGTATCCGGGAGACGACTATGTCGATATCGTCGGCGTCGATATCTACAACAATTCCGGCGACCACCAGTCCAACGTCAACTATTTCAACAAGATGGTCGAGGAAATCGGAGCGAACAAGCTTTTGGCGCTCACCGAGAACGGCCCGATACCCGACGTGGACAGTTCGTTCGACGACAGGGCGACCTGGAGCTTCTGGATGCCCTGGTATAACACGTGGAGCAGCGGATTCCTCAACCAGACATCCAACGACGTATGGAAAAGAAATCTCGCCGACGACCGAATCGTCAAGCTCGAAACCATGCCCGGCTGGGAAAACTATTCGACAAAGGTTCCGCCGAAAGTTCGCGCACAGGCTTCGCGCGTCACAAGCTCCGGAAAGACACTCCATTTCACGTTACAGGGAACCTCCCGAGTCTCCGTCTATTCGATTTCGGGGAAGAGAGTCCAGGCATTCGGAAGCCTTTCGGCAGGCACTCACACGATGGACCTTTCCAAGCTTTCCCAGGGCATCTACTGGGTGCGAATCGAAAGCGTTTCCGGCATCGAGAACCAAAAGATAGTCGTCCGGTAATTTTTCGAGATTCATCCCGTTTATTCCCAATTCCCCGTTTTCGGGGAATTTTTCTTGACTGTTTGATCGTTGCCGGGAAAACTTCGAGAATTTTAAATTATTTTACCTAAAAATCCATTTTTAGGAGAAACCATGAATCTTTGGATCAAAACCCTGGCTCTGGCGGGCATTGCAACCGGGATGCTTCACGCCGCTCCGGGCCTGACCGTGAACGGCACGGAATTCCAGTACAACGGAAAGAAGATTTTCTTCAGCGGCACGAACCTCGCGTGGGCAGACTACAACTCCGACGTAGGCGACAGCCCGCTTGACGAAAACGCCTGGCGCAAGGCCGTCGAAGGAACGCGCGCCGCGGGTGGAAACGCCATCCGCTGGTGGCTATTCAACAACATGAGCCAAAGCCCGGCCATCGACGAATCGTCTCATCTCGTCTCGGGTCTCAAGGCAAGCACCGTCGCCAACATGAAAAAGGCTCTCGACATCGCCGAAGAATACGGCGTCATGGTATCGATGTGCCTCTTCAGCCACAACCTGATGGAACCGAACCAGTGGGGCATCTACACGGACGACAAGCTCGACATCGAAGCGAACAGGAAGCTCTTTGACGACGAAGGGACCACGGCGTTCATCGACAACGCGCTCGTACCGGTCGTCAAGGCGATCGGAAACCACAACGCGCTCATGACGTGGGAAGTCTTCAACGAACCGGAGGGCATGACATCCGAATGCGGCGGCTGGACAACCCAAAAAATGGCACTCGCCAAAATCCAGAAATTCACGAACAAGGTCGCCGCGGCGATTCACGCGATAGATTCGGACCTTCTCGTTTCCACCGGCAGCGTAAACATCCAATACCAAAAGTACTGGAACGATACCGCTCTCGTCGCGGCGGGCGGCGAAGCGAACGGAACGCTCGACTTCCTGCAAACGCACTACTATCCCTACTACCAGGCGGACGGAATTTCCCCGTTCATCAATACCCCGGCACAGCTCGCCTCCAAATACGGCTTTGACGCGAACAAGCCTCTCGTCATCGGCGAATTTCCGGCCAGCGGCTGGAAAGGCGACACCTACACGTCGAGCATGGCAGCCAAGACGGAACTTTCCACCGAAGAATGCTATCGAAAAGCCTTCGACAACGGATACGCCGGAGCGCTCGCCTGGCAATACATCGGCGACAAGACCGAAGCGAAATTTGGAGGATACAGCTACACGATAGAACCCGCACTTCTCGCCATGGAAGCGCTCTACAAGACCGATTCCGCAAGCATCAAGATCAAGGATGTCGTTATCGAAGACGCGACGGGAAACGGCATGATGGCGGTCACCTACGGCGGAGACAACGCGCAGATCGAATACCAGAAGTCGTTCGACCTGAGCGGAACGAACACGCTCACGTTCGTCGCCAAGAACAACGGAGCAACCGATGCGCAGCTCTACCTCATCCTGAAGCTCACCGATGCCTGGACATGGACAGAAATTTCCGGAGAATGTCTCGTCGCGGCCGGAGAAAAGAAGACCTGTTCCTTCGATATTTCCTCGGCAACCGACCGGAATGCGACCCGGAGCATCATCATCGCGAACTACGCGGCAGGCTATACGGGAACGATTCTCTATGACAATATCGTCGCAGGCGATACGCTCTTCAACTTCGACACGGACAAGTACGATGCGTTCTCCCGGAGCTACGGCAACACGGAAGAGATGATTCCCGAAATCAAGATTGTCTTCAACAACGAAGATTACATCGCGGGAATCTCTTCGAGAAAAGTTTTTGGACAATCCCTGCTTCTCGTCGGAAACACCCTGGAGCTTTCCCTTGCGCAATCGGGAAACACTTCCGTCGGCATTTACACGCTGAACGGATCGCTTCTCGTCTCCCTGCATCGGGGAACCCTTGCCGCCGGAACGCATCGTTTCGATCTTTCCAAGATTCCCCAGGGCGTCTATCTCGTACGCGTCAAGGGAAAAGGCATCAACGCGCACCGGACTCTTCAGGTTCGGTAACAGTTTCCAGAAAGTTCAAAATCCCTCGCCAAGGCGAGGGATTTTTCGTACAAATTAATTTTCTTCTTCGAAAATTCCGGCTAGATCATCGTCGCGGTGAATGTCGCGCTGCAGACAGGCGCATCGTCCGAACGGATTTCTCCCGTGAAAAAGAGAATTCCGCGGCGCATCCTGTCGAGCGTCACGCGCACTTCCAGGCGGTCTCCCGGGCGAACGGGCTTGCGAAAACGGCACGCATCGACGCCCATGAACGCCGGTCGCTTACCCGCACATTCCTCTTCGTAGCGAAGTCCGGCAAGAATCGCCCCGGCCTGCGCCATCGTTTCGATCTGGATGACACCCGGCATCACCGGTTCACCCGGAAAATGCCCCTGAAAGAACGGCTCGTTGAACGAGACATTCTTTGCGCAGACAATCGACGGGACTTCGGACGCGACATCCAGGGATAGCACCTGGTCGATAAAGAGAAACGGATAACGGTGCGGCAAGATCCGGAGAATGGACTCGTAGTCATACAGGACGCCCGGCTTGCTAGACTTGGGAAGCGTTTCTAAAAGCATAATCCATCAACCTCTCTAAAAGTTTCCGATGAGCGACATGCCCACCGTTGTGTATTCGGATTCTCAATCTAGGTAAAAAAGGCTTGGGCAGGGAAATGTCTCCGATCAGATCGAGAATTTTGTGGCAAACGGGCTCGCTTTGCATCCGAAACGGACCGCCGACTTTCGGCACGGCCGTTCCCCTTTCATCCGCGAGCAAGAGCCCGGATCGTTCGTCCGCAAAGGCGAGCATTCCTTTAGACCGAGCCATTTCCAAATCGTCTTCAAAGATAAAGGTCCGTGCGGAAAAGATCCTCACCAGGTCTTCCGCGTCGTAAATCGCGACAAAGGCGTCATCCGAAACGCTTCCGTGCGAAATGGAGTATTCGATTTCGAGAGTTTCCGCCGGAGAGACTTCGAAAAATCCCCCGTCCCATTCCAGGCGTTCCCGGATCGGCACCTCGTAAAACGAAAGTTCCTGCGGAATCCCCGCAATCTTTCGAAGCGCTTCGTACCACGGATAGGCGCTCCCGTCCAATATCGGAAGGTCTTCGGCAAGGGCGCGAACTTCCAGGGAGAACTGCGGATAGAGCAAGAGGACCGGGGCAAGATGCTCCACGGTCGAAATCGAAACGTCCGGATTCTTGAAAAGTCCGCTCGAACGATTCGCGAAAAATCCCAGTTTCAAGAAGGAATCGACTTCCGAGGAAGTCCAGAGCGTCTCTCCGGACGCGGCAATCCATTTCACCTGGGGAGGCGATTCCCTGTCGCAAACGATGCGCGCGCCCGAATTTGCTAGCGAAAGCGAATGACCGCGTATTTCCGTTTCAAGAATGGAGCGTTTCATGGGTTCGCTCCGGAATGGTTCAGCCCGTAAAGAAAAAACGCGGCGATCTGGTGGGGATGGTCTATCTCGCCAGAGCGCATCCGCTTCAAGACTTCTTCCGTCGAGAAGCGAAGCGTTTCGATGTTCTCGCTCGAATCGAAATGCGTTTCTCCGCTTGGCAAAACGCCTGCCGCCCGAACGACAAGAAAGCGCCCCCGATGGCGATCGGGATTTATCGGAAGCTCGGCGAGAAACTCGAAGCATCCTCCGGCAAAAGCGCACTCCTCCTGAAGCTCCCGCCTTGCGGCACCGACCGGATCTTCGCCGCTTTCGACAATTCCCGCAGGGAACTCCAGCGAAATTTTTCTCGTTCCATGACGATATTGCCGTTCCATTAGCCAAAGACCTTCCGCATCTTGCGCAAGGACAAGCACCCAGTCCGGTTGCCAAACCGTATAGAAGTCCGGGATGATCGTTCCATTCGAAAGTTCGCACGTTTCCCGCTGCACTTTCAGGAAACGCGTATCGAGCAGCGACTCCGAGCCTAGAACTTTCCAAGGCCTTAACTTGTGTTCACACATAAACGAAACTAAAACGTCGAATAGGGATCTAGAAGGGTATCGTCAAACGAGATGTCCGTATAGACATAGTGGAACTCCTTTTCGAGCAGATAGAGGGCAAGTTCCTTCGTCGTCCACTTCTTCTTGACCCCGATGCTTTCAAGCCCCTTTGTCACCAGCGGAAGCGTCGCCTTTAAATCCAGTTTCCAGCTGGAATCATCCCATTCGAAAATGATGACGGGCACTTTTGGACTGGAGGCAAGCCCCACGCTTCCCCGATCCTTCTTGATTTCAAAGGGACCGAGCTTAAGCCCTGCGGTTCGCTGGATGACTCCGTTTTTTCCCGTCAGGAGCGAGAGCATCCGAAAGTCCTCGTTCATGTTGGGATTCCAGGCGCGTTCCCGGTCATAGATGCGATAGATAAGGACCGCAAGCATTTCGCCAAGCGGAAGCTGTTCGACGCGTTCCGCGGGCATTTCCTGGGCGTAACGCTGCAGCGTATCGGCATAGTAGTACGAGGTATCCGTGATATAGGCGAGCAGGGATTCCGGAGGAATGTTTTCCGAGACCTTTTGCCGAATCGTCCGAAAGGTTTCTTCGAGCAGCATCAGCTTTTGTTCTTCGGTTTGCCGATAAGAGACCGCATCCGACGAGACTTCCGCCGTGGAACCTGCGCAGGCGGCGAACAGGGAAAGAGAAAGCGCCAAAAGAAGACAGCGAAGGCTCTTTGCGCCGAAAGCTATATTTTGAAAGCAATGCATCGCGATACCTATCTAAAAATGCCTCTAAACGAACTGCTCCGTGCCTGCAAGGTCACAGGATTCCAGGGAAGCGGTCCCGGCGGGCAATTCCGCAACAAGACAAATTCCGGAGTCGATCTTCGGCTGTGCGAATTCAATTTAGCAATCAAATCGTGCGAAAGCCGGAGCGCAAGCGAAAACAAGGTCCATGCGCTTCACCGGATGCGCCTGGCCATCGCATTGAATGTCCGCGAAGCGCCCAAGCCATGCGAGTCGCTAAAGTTTCCCGGAAGCATGGGACACATCCAGCCTTCGAACGAGATGTATCCGCAATTTATCGCGGACGTTCTCGACATCGTCTTCGCCAACGGCGGAGACACCCGGGAAGCGGCGCGGGCTTTTGGACTTTCCCCGACCGCGCTCGCAAAGATTCTCCATGCGGACAAGGCCGTTCTCGCGAAAGTCCAGGAGATTCGAAAAGCCGGCGGCAAGCCTTGGCTGAGAAGGTAGGCATTCGGAGCTTAGTAGGAGAGCTTGGAGCTTAGAGACGCAAAGCGATCTTTTGCTTTCTGCCGAAAGGCTTTTGTCGCGAAGCGACCCGTTTCCGCCTGTCGGCAGAGGGAGCGCCTTCCCGGCGAGGGGCTTGTTCAGAGCTTAGTAGAGAGTGCTTAGAACTTAGAAATCC
>CAVJTH010000047.1:0-10702 GCA_963652365.1 Senegalimassilia sp. | reverse complement strand
AAAAAAGCGTGGCCGTGGGGGTGGATGCAAGGAAGGGGGACCTTGGCCTTCGCAACTCCGAAAGGTCCCCCTGCCTTGCCCCACGCCGGGAAGGCGCCACCCTCCGCCGCCAGGCGGAAAAGAGTTCGCTTCGCGAAAAAGCCTAGACGTGCAACGCCAAAAGCCTTTCGGCAGAAAGTAACGGATCGCTCCGCGACTCTAAGCACTAATCACTGAACGGCTCGCTCCGCAATTCTGCGTTCTATCGACTGAGCTCCGATTTCTATATTCTTCACCGATGGACAAGGAATGCCAAAGTTTGAAGAATCCCTACGGACCGTTTTTTGCGGGCGTTCTCGATGCGGAAACGTTGAATGAAATCCTGCGAAATCCGCAGGGCGAACTTTTCGGAATCGCGGAGCAATGTTCCGCGCTGGAAATCCGCTACGACTTGCTTCTCGCTGCCGGATATTCCAGGGAATCGCTCGGCGAAGTCGCCGGTCGTGTTCGCGGCGCGTTCCCGGATGCGCTTCTGATCGGAACCTTTCGCTTGGAGCGGGACGGAGGAAAGTTCCCCGATTCCCAGGCGATGGATCGGGCGGAATTCATCTGCGACATCTTGACGGAGGACGTGTTTCCCGATTATCTCGACATCGAGGCCGAAGAATTCGTGGATCTGGAAAGTCGAATTTTTGAGCTCTGGAACGGCGAACGTTTCTGCGAAAAGCGGAAAGGATTTTGGACGATGCGCAATGGGCATCGATTTTACGAACGGGAATTCCCGATTTTCGGCGATCTCCCGAAAAAGGTTCTGGTTTCGCATCACGATTTTCGGAAAGTACCCTCCCTCGACGAATTGGAGCATTTAAGGAAATGCGCCGCCGGTTCGGAGTGCGCAGGGTTAAAGATCGCCTGCATGAGCCGCTTGCCCGGGGACTTCGACCACGTCTATTCCTGGATGCGCTCTGCCTGCGATTTCGAACTCTTTTCCTGCTTCGCGATGGGAAAGTCTGGCGAGGAATCGCGCGTCAAGAGCCTCGCGTTTGGGGCGAACCTCACCTACTGTTCGCTCGGTGCGGCCGTCGCCCCGGGGCAGATTCCTGTCGCGGAAGCCCGCAAGGCGTATCGGGAGCTCCTGTCGAAACGCTAAAACTGTCGTTTTTTCGCAAAAAGTCGCCAAAAATGGCAAATTTCGCGTGCAAAATTTCTTTTTCGCTCACAAGGTTTCTCTTTTCGCTTTTTTTTGCTAAACTTTTAGAAATAACAAGGAAACATCTATGCGTCTTTCTGAACGATTTGCGGACAACTGCGTAATCATCAATTCGCAAAGCACGACCAAGGAACAGATTCTGAACGAACTGGTGAATACGCTTTGCTCCTCTTACAAGCTAGAACATCGCGACGAAATTTTTGATGCGGTCTGGAAACGCGAACAGACGCGTTCGACGGGTATCGGCTGCGGACTGGCGGTTCCCCATGCGAAAATCGACTATGTCGATCGGATGTGCATGGTGGCGGCGACCGTGGAAAAGGGAATCGACTTCGACGCGATGGACGGCGAACCGGTGCACCTCCTGATCTTGATTGTCAGCCCGGGCAATACGGTCGGACCGCACCTCAAGGCCCTTTCTTCGGTCAGCAGGATTCTCGCCAATGCCGAGGTTCGCAAGGATCTGATCGATTCCAGGACCCAGGCGGACTTCCTGGACATTTTGGGCAAGGCGGAAGACAAGTATCTGTAAAAAACCGGAGACGCAAAAAGAGCCTTGACGCAATGCGCGGGCTTTTGTATCTTTGGGAAGCCTCGGACGATTAGCTCAGTTGGTTTAGAGCGCTGCTTTCACACGGCAGAGGTCACTGGTTCAAATCCAGTATCGTCCACTTCAAGGGATTCGTCCGCGACGGATTCCCTTTTTTCGTATATATTTAAGATATGAGCGAAGCTGTCGATGAATCCAAGATTCCGGAACCTCCGGTCGGCTCCCACCTGGTTTCTCCGCGGATGGGGTTTAATCACCATGGACTTTATATCGGGAATGGTCGCGTCATCCATTATTCGGGGATGGCTCGGACGCTCTCGTGCCGGGATATCCTGAAATTGCCGGGGCTTATCCGCTACGGCGCCGTCGTCAAGACATCGCTCAAGCGCTTTTGCGACGGACACGGCTTTCGCGTGCTGGAGCATCCGGATGCGAAGTTTGTCGGAGAAGCGGCTGTGGAACGGGCGAAGAAAAGGCTCTACGAACGTTCCTACTACCTCTACGGGAACAACTGCGAGCATTTCGTGAACTGGTGCATCGACGATACGTTCAAAAGTCCGACAGTGACGCGGCTCCTGCTTGCGTTCGCGACGGTCGGCTTTCTCTTGCATGCGCTCGGGTTTTCCCGGATTTCGAAGCGGATGCCGACCGGAATGCGCTTTCTGTTCAGCGTTCTTTCGGCGGTTGTCGGTTCGCTCGTGCTTTCGCATTTTACGCTCGACGCCATGCAGCCCGCCGAGGGAATCCGCGGAAGGGAACGTCGAAACCGCTATTTCGGGAGAATCGGTACATGGTGCGGCTTTGCGCTCGCTCCGATCTTTGCCCTGTTCGGTGTACGGAAAAGTTCTTGCGTGTCGGGAAGCCTGTTCCCGTTCTTCTTGCCCGTTATCGGAGGGCTTGGAACGTATGGCGCCTTCCGCCTGAAGGATACCGTCCGTCGGGACTCTCTGCGCAGGGAGAGACGGCGCAGCCTGGAATCTCTCGTGCCGGATGAAGTCGAAGAGGAAGATTCGCCCGCGAAAGGACCTTGATTTTGTATGCAACGCTTTTTTGGGAATGAGCATCTTAATTTCGTGAAATGCCGAAACAAGATGCTTTTTTTGTGCGCGCTCCTCGCCGGGACCGCCTGGACGATTCCGCCACTTTCGCTGGAAGACTGCGTGAAGATGGCCAAGGAACGCAGCCTGGAAATGGAAAGCGCAAAACTTTCGGAACGCGCTTCCGAAGCCGCGCTGAATTCGTCGCGGACTTCGAAACATCCGACTCTTTCCGCGAAGGTGAACCAGAGCCTCTACGACAGCCCGTTTAACGGAGCGTCACAGGATCATTACCGACTGAGCCTGGGAATTTCCGGGTCCTACACGCTCTGGGACGGCGGAGCGACAGGCATCGACGTGGAAAGCAAGCAACTGTCCCTGGAAGCGTCCAGGTTCAGTACGGAACTCTCGGCGCTTACCGTTCAGGAGAACGCGATGAACGCCTTTGTCACGCTTCTCGCTGCGAAAGAATCCCGCGAAGTGGCTCGTTCCGCGCTAGAGCTTTCCGATTCGCTGGTCCTTTACCATGAGCGTCTTTTCGAAGCGGGATCGATTACGCGCAGCGAACTTTCGCTTGCGAAAAGCGATGCGGCAAGCGCACGGGTCAAGCTGATTTCCGCGGAACAGGCGGAACGCTCGGCGAAAACGACATTGCGCCAGATTCTGGAAATTTCCCGCTCGGATTCGCTGGAAGTCCTTTCGCCGGAAACGTCGTTCGAAAACCCATCGGATCTAGGCGACATTCCGCCATTCGAAACGGTTCTTTGGGAAACCCGCAAACGCTATCCCGGCCTGATTTCCGACAGCCTGAAGGTCTTGGCGGCGGAAAGGAACGTGGAGCTTGCGGGAAAGAACAGCTCGATCTCGGTCACGCTCGGGGCGGACGCTTCGACCGGATTCCAGGCCTGGGAATCGGACCGCTACGGTCGCCAGATGAAAAACGGCTACACGCACAGCGTGAGTCTCGGCATCAATATTCCGCTGATCGACGGCGGAACGACGCGCGCGAAGATCCTGACTGCCCAGGTGGAAAACGAACGCGCCAAGGTGACGCGCCGGGAAACGGGAAAGAATCTGGAAAACAGCCTGGAACAGCTCTACATGCAGGCCGAAAGCGCCGATGCGAGCTGGCTTGCCGCGATCGCGAGCCTTGAAAGCGCAAGGGAATCCTTTGCCGTCGCCGTGGAGCAGAGGAATGCCGGCAGCTTGACGTTCACGGATTTTCTGGAGCAGAAGAATCTTTTGCAAAATGCGCAAAGCGTCTTGATCCAGGCGAAATACACGAGCATTCTCGCCAGAAAACTGCTCGAACTCTACATGGGGAATATCGAATGAAAAAGTGGATAAAGATTGTCGGCGTCCTTTTGGTTCTCGCGATTCTCGGATGGATTGCGTACAAGTTCATCCTTTCTTCCGATGATGCCAATTCGAAGGTTTTCGTCAGCGAAAAGGTTTCCCGTCTTGCCATCCAGACGACTATCTCCTCGACGGGAACGCTTTCGCCGATGGACACGGTCAATGTCGGAACGCAAGTGTCGGGCGACATCAGCAAGATCTATGTCGATTTCAATTCCAGGGTGAAGAAAGGGCAGGTGATCGCGGAACTGGACCGCTCCAAGTTGCAGACCGCGCGATACCAGGCACAGATCGCGGCCTCTAGCGCCAAGGTGGATTACGAGCACAAGCTGTCTGTTTACAACCGGACCAAGAAACTTTCGGAATCGGGAAGCGCCAGCGCGGTCGATCTGGAAACGGCGGAATACGAAATGAACGCGGCAAGGCTTGCCTGGGAAACGCGAAAGAGCGAAGTCCAGCAGGCGGATCTGAATCTGAGCTACTGCATCATCAAGAGCCCGATCGATGGCGTAGTGCTGGAACGCTCTGTCGATGTCGGGCAGACTGTCGCCGCTTCGATGAGCGCGCCGACTCTCTTTATCCTGGCGAAGGACCTTTCGAAAATGCGGGTCATGGCGAGTGTCGATGAAGCGGATATCGGGGCCGTCAAGGCCGGGCAGAAGGTGCTGTTTACGGTCGATGCCTTTCAGGACGATACGTTTGGCGGGACCGTGGAATCGGTTCGCCTGAATCCGACCGTGACGTCGAATGTCGTCACCTACACGGTGGTGATTTCTGCGGAAAACCCGGACTTGAAGCTTCTCCCCGGAATGACGGCGACCTGCACGATCGTGACGGAAGAAGTGGAAAACGCGCTCAGCGTTCCTGTCGCCGCGATCAAGTTCTCTCCAAACGGAAAGCCCCAGAAGGAAAAGTCGGACGACGATGACTTTGGCCCGCCTCCTCCGGGCATGGGCGGGGGAAACGCTCCGGCGATGCAAAGGGCAAGCTCCTCGACGCCTAGGATCGTCGGAAGCGGCGTCTGGATGAACGTGAACGGACGGTTGACTTTTCGGCCTGTCAAGACCGGCATAAACGACGGCGTGAACGTCGAAATTCTCGAAGGTCTTTCCGACGGCGATTCGGTTGTCGTTCGCGAAGAAGTCCTGACCAAGGCCCAGTCCAGGAACGTTTCGGACGGCGACAGTCCCTTTATGCCGGGACCGAAGCGCAAGAAAAAGTAGGCGAACGGAGAATTTCCGCGAAAAAGATCTTTGAAAAAATCCTGTTTCGCAAGATTGTCGTCAATGCACATTTGAGCAAAAGTTTTTATTTTTGCGGAAAATGGCGTTGGATTCGGCAAGGCATACCCTTTGGGGCGATAAATGGCGGCGCGCTGTCGAGCGTTCCTTTCCCCTTTACGCAGAGTCGAAAGTTCGAGCGGTCGATATCAAGATTTCGGGAAGGACGATCGACGCCCGCATTGTGGATGCTTCCTGGAATTCGCAGCGAACATCGGTGATGCTTTCCCGTTTTTCGGACGAAGAGGAAGCGGTCCTGATGGACGCTCTCAAGAAAAACGCGTCGTTTGCGGCTTCGCTTGCGCATCGCCTGGAACCGAAGGAAACTCTCGATTTTGTACAAGGCGTCGGGTTGAGGATCTTGCCGGGCTCCGGGATGAAATTTTCCGCCAGGTGCTCGTGTGGAATGCGGGGAATGTGCGTCCATGCGTATGCGGCGCTTTTTGCCGTCGGAAAAAGGATTGACAGGAATCCGTTTACCGTCTTTGCGATTCGCGGTCTGGACATGGGATTGCTCGCGGAAGAATGTACGCAGGCTTCGTGGGAGGGCGAACTTTCCGTCAGGAGGGAAAGACGCTTCTTGCCCGACTTTGCGGAGCGGTTCATCCGTGGCGAACTTGAAAAATCCGAAACCCCTTGCGATGCCGCCGAGTTTTCCCCGATCAAGGTTCCCGATGTCCGTCATGTTGCCTTGGGCGCAGTCGTTTCGAGTGCGGTCTTCAAGGCTTCCTTTGTCGGCGAGTATCGCGAAATTCTTCTGGAAATCTTTTCGAAAAAGTTTGAACGCTATCCGGAAAAGTCGGTCGATCTGGAAGAGGCGCGAACGGTCCGCTACATGGGACGCTCGCGCTGGATGTTTGGAACGGTTCCCCTGGAGTGGGCCTTGGACGCGGTTTCGGTGGAAAGCCCAACCGGCATGTCGAAGGCGGATCCTTCGGCAAGGCTTCTCCATCTGGCGAGAAAGGTTGCGCTCGAAATCCTGAACAGCGGCGCGGTCTATCCGAAGCTTTTCGCCATCGACGAGAAAAACGCCCGCTTCTTTTGGCTTCCGCTCCGATCGATTCCCGAAGTGCGAAGCATTCTGGACGCCTTGCAAGAGAGAATCCCGCCAAAGTTCGTCCGTTCGGAAATGGAATCGCCGGGAACTTTCGTGAAGAATTCCGCCGAGATGCTCGTCATCGCGATTCTTTCGACCTATGTGCAGGGCGGCGTAGAAAAAAGCTTTACGGACGATGCGCTGTATGCGTTCTTTGGCGATGCGACGCTGGACTTTTCGTCCGCGCGGGCATCTTTGGACGTGCAGGAACTCGTGAAATGGCTTGCGGGCTATGAAATGTCGGAAGCTCCGTTCCTTCCGATTGTAAACGGTGCCGATGCGGGTCTTGGAAAGATCGATGTCGATCTGGATTTTGTGGATAGGGGGACGGGAGAAGTCTGCCCGTTTTCAAGACTCTGGACCCGAGACTTTCCGAACGAAAGGAGAAGCGAGGTCTTGCGGGCGTTGTGGCCGATTCGAAATTTCATCGACGGATATGACGCCTATGTTTCGCAAAAGGCGACGGACAATATCCATCTTTCCGGAGAAGGGACCGTTCGCTTTCTGAATACGGCTGTTCCGCTTTTTCGCGTTCTCGGCGTTTCTCTCGACTTGCCGAAGGGATTGGAACGGATCGTTCGCGGCGTGGTGTGTCCCCGGGTTGTTCGCTCCGAGGAAAAGGCCAAGGCGGGATTTTCGCGGCTGGAAAACCTCTTGCAGCTGAACTGGTCGGTTCTTGTCGGGGATCACGCGATCGACGGGAGCGATTTTCTGGAACGCTATGCGGATTTCGGCGGGTTGCTGTATGACAGCGGACAGTATTTTTACGTGGAGCCCGAAGATGCGGAACGCCTGAAGGATGGGCTGAAGAACCGTTTCCGGATTCCGGCGATCAAGGTTCTCCAGATTGCGCTTTCCGGGGAATTTGAAGGAATGTCGGTAAATGTCGCTCCGGAAGCTCTCGCCGAAATCCATCGACTCAAAAAGGAGAGCGAAGAGGATATCGATGTTCCGCCGCAGATTCGAGCGACGCTTCGACCGTACCAGAAACGCGGATTTTCGTGGATGCTGGGAAACGCGAAACTCGGATTCGGATGCGTCATCGCGGACGATATGGGTCTTGGAAAGACCTTGCAGGTGATAGCCATCTTGCAGCGGATGAAAAACGACGGCGCCTTTGCCGAAAAGAAAGCGCTGGTCGTTGTCCCCTCGGGACTTTTGCAAAACTGGAAACGGGAACTCGGCAAGTTCTCTCCGGAATTGCGCGTATCCGTTTACCACGGCTCTGGCCGGACGTTCAAAGATTCGGATGCGGACGTTTTCCTTTCGACATATGGCATCTTGCGTACCGACGGAAAAAAGCTGAAAGACGTCAAGTGGCAAGTCGTCGTCATCGACGAAGCGCAGAACATCAAGAATGCGGGAACCGCCCAGACGCGGGCAGTCAAGGCTCTTTCCGCGCACGTCAAGATTGCGATGAGCGGAACACCTGTGGAAAATCGCCTGATGGAATTCTGGAGCATCATGGATTTCTGCAATCGCGGGCTTCTCGGAAACGCCAAGTCCTTTCGCGAAGAATTCGAAAAGCCTATCCAGGAACACCTGAACGGACATCGCACGGAACTCTTCCAGAAAATCACTTCGCCGTTTCTGCTGCGCCGTCTGAAAACGGACAAGTCCATTATCGCGGACCTTCCCGAAAAGCTGGAACAGGATGAATGGGCAAGCCTTTCGCCCGAACAGTCGAAGCTTTACCGGGAAACCTACGACCGCTACATGGCCGAAATTCAAAACCTGGATCCGACGCTTCCCGGGCAAAGGTTCGAACGCGGCGCCAAGATTCTCCAGCTGATCCTTGCGCTGAAGAAAATCTGCAACCATCCGGCGCAATATCTCAAGGACGAAAAGCTGGACTGCGGACTCTCGGGAAAAATGGAACTCTTCGTCGATATCCTGAAAGCGATTCTCGATGCGGACGAAAAAGTTCTCGTGTTTACCCAGTTTATGGAAATGGGCGAAACCCTCGAAAAGGTCATTCGGAAGGAATTTGGCGCAAAACCGCTTTTTTACCACGGGGCGCTTTCGCTTTCGGCGCGGGAAAGCGTCATTTCCGAATTCGAAACGAATTCCGAACGGAAAATTCTCGTTCTTTCGCTCAAGGCCGGCGGAACGGGGTTGAACCTGACCGCCGCTTCGCAGGTCATTCATTACGATTTGTGGTGGAATCCCGCCGTCGAGGCGCAGGCGACCGACCGGGCCTATCGAATTGGGCAGAACCGTCGCGTGGTCGTTCACCGGCTGATCACCAAGGATACGTTCGAGGAAAGGATCAATGCGATCATCGAAGGCAAGCGGAAGATTTCCGAAATGACCGTCGCAACCGGCGAAAACTGGATAGCGAAACTTTCCGACGCCGAGCTGCGCGAAGTCTTCACGTTGGGCAAGAGCTAATTTATTATTATTGGATTTGAATTTTTTTCGAGGAGATTTTATGGCAACGACGATAATCGTATTCATCGTTTATCTGCTGCTGATGCTTGGAATCGGGTTTTACTTTTCCAAAAAATCGAACAGCCTGAATTCCTACTATCTGGGAAACCGCAGCATGAACAAGTGGGTCGTGGCGATGTCCGCCCAGGCCTCCGACATGAGCGGTTGGCTTCTGATGGGGCTTCCCGGCGCCATCTACCTTTCCGGGCTTTCGGAAGCCTGGATCGGCGTGGGACTTGCAATCGGAACTTACGTCAACTGGAAAGTCGTCGGGCGCAGGCTTCGCAAATACACCTATTTCTGCAACGATTCGATTACTCTCCCGGACTTCTTTGCGAACCGCTTTCGCGACAGGCGGGGAATCATCCGCATCATTTCCGCCGTGTTCATCCTCGCGTTCTTCCTGTTTTACACGACTTCCGGCTTTGTCAGCTGCGGCAAGCTTTTCACGACCATTTTCGGCTGGGACTATACGGTTTCGCTCGTCGTCGGCCTGGTAGTCGTTGTCGGCTACACGTTCCTCGGCGGATTCTTCGCGGTCAGCTGGACGGACTTTGTGCAGGGCATCCTGATGCTTGTTGCCGTCTTGATGGTGCCCGCGATGATCTGCGCACTGAACGACGGTTTCGCTCCGACGATCGATGCGATGAACAAGGTGAATCCCTACCTGATGAACATCTTTACGAACGCTTCGACGGGCAAGGCGATTACGATGATTTCGCTGATTTCCTCTCTCGCCTGGGGACTCGGATATTTTGGAATGCCGCACATTCTCGTGCGCTTCATGTCCATCAAGAATCCCGACGAGATTACGCATTCCCGCCGAATCGCGATGACCTGGGTGGTGCTTTCGCTCGGCGCATCCATTCTGATTGCGGTCTTTGGACGCTACTACCTGATGCAGCAGGGAATCGCCCTGGACGATCCGGAAAAGGTCTTTATGGTGCTCACGACAAACCTCTTCCCGACGGTCATCGCGGCTGTCTTGATGGCGGCGGTTCTTGCGGCAATCATGAGCACGGCGGATTCCCAACTCCTCGTTTCGGCTTCGGCTTTCAGCAACGACCTTTACAAGCGCCTGATCCACAAGAATGCGTCAAACCGGGAATTGATGCTCGTGAGTCGCGGCATCGTGCTTGTAATCGCTCTGGTCGCGGGGCTTCTTGCCTACCAGGGACGTCCGAACGCTTCGCACGGTTTCCTGGACGTGGTGATGAGCCTCGTGAGCTTTGCCTGGGCGGGATTCGGCGCGACTTTCGGACCGGTCGTCTTGCTTTCGCTCTTCTGGAAACGGACAAACCTCGCTGGCGCCATCAGCGGAATGCTCGTCGGCGGAATCCTCGCCTTTGTCTGGAAGTTCTACCTTTCGGGTTTTGCGGATTCCTATGCGATCTTTGGCCTGTATGAGCTTGTACCGGGCTTTGTGTTGAGCTTTGCCACGATCGTCGTGGTGAGCCTCTGCACCAAGAAGCCTTCGGAAGAAATCGTGCGGGAATTTGAACAGGTCGATTCGAGTCGCTTGAGCGATCTGGCGCTGAAATAAGTCGCCACCAAAAAGCGAGAAATGGGAAGTCCGTCCGGGCTTCTCTTTTTTTATGGAATTGAAAAACCTTTCTAACTTTTCTCCATTCCCCATTTTGTAAGCTTCCCCATAATCATTGCCCGACAAAACAATGAAGTTTCACCCAAAAGCCAGGTAGTGTCAAGGGTTTTTCGCAAAAATAGTTTGTCCCAACATCAGATCTAGGCTACATTTCCGTTCTT
>CAVJTH010000046.1:0-14493 GCA_963652365.1 Senegalimassilia sp. | reverse complement strand
AGCTCTAAGTTCTGACTCCCCCTTCCTTGCATCCACCCCCACGGCCACGCTTGTTCAGAGCTTAGTTGAGAGAACTGAGAACTTAGAAATCGCAAAGCGAGCCGGTCAGTGTCTAGTTCAGAGTGTTTAGTGCATAGAATTCACAGCGGTCCGCTTTGCGTTAGAACCTAGACGTTCGCGAATCTCAGCTCTAAGTTCTAAGATCTAAGTTCTGCTTTAGAGCCTAGACGTCCGCGGAACTCCACACTCAACTCTTCACACTCCACTCTCAACCCTCCACTCTCCAAACTCAACCGATTCCTGTTTCCTGTTTACTATCAACTAATATCTAAGTTCTGCCTTCCGCCCTCGACAGACAATCCCGAGCTTTTTTAACTTTGCGCCATGCTTCCGTTCGTCAATCTCAGCGCGCAATACGCCGCGTATCAACAGGAAATCGATTCCGCAATCGCCGCCGTACTCCGCAGCGGAAACCCGATCGGAGGAAAACGCGTCGAAGATTTCGAAAGGCTTCTCGCCAAGGACGCGAATGTCCGGTTTGCCCTTTCCTGCGCAAGCGGAACAAGCGCGCTTTGCCTTTCGCTTGCCGCACTGGACCTAAAACGCGGAGACGAAGTAATCGTTCCGGACTATACGTTTGTCGCGACAGCGAATGCGGTCGTCCTGGCCGGCGGAATCCCGCGCTTTGCCGATGTCGGCGAAGACTTTCTCGTTTCGCCGGATTCTGTCGAAGAGCTGATTTCGGAACGGACCGTCGGCATCGTCGCCGTAGATCTTTTTGGACAATGCGCAAACTACGGAAAACTAGAGAAAATCGCCCAAAGACACGGTCTGTGGATTCTGGAAGACGCCGCCCAGAGCATCGGAGCGTTTCAAGGAGAAAAGCCTGCGGGATCTTTCGGAACGGTCGCCGCGACGAGCTTTTACCCGACAAAGCCGTTTGGCGCCTACGGAGACGGCGGAGCCGTGCTGACCGACGACGAAGAAATCTTTCGAAAAGCGAAGCGGTTCGCAATGCACGGAAAGGACTCTGGCGGTCTTTACGCATCGCTCGGAACGAACAGCCGGCTTGACGCCATCCAGGCGGCGATTCTCCTCGTCAAGCGCAAGCATCTAAGCGAAGAGCTTTCCCGGCGAAAAGAAAACGCCCGAATCTACGACGCGTTTTTTTCCGAAACGCCCGGCTTTCTGATTCCAGCGATACACGTCGAAAACACAAGCGTCCATGCGCAATATGCCGTTCGCAGCAAGGAGAGGGACCTTGTCGTCGAAAAGCTTTCCCGCTGCGGGATTCCCACGCGAATCTACTACGAGCGCCCGCTTTCCGCGGAGCCTTTCTTTGCGCATTTTCCCGAAACCCGGAAGGATGCGGAAAGAAACATCCAGGCCCGCGCCCTTTCCCGGGAAACGTTCAGCCTCCCAATCTGCGCATTTTCCGACGCCAAGGAGATCGTCTCGAAAATCAGAACCGCCTTGTCACCATGAAACCGCCGGAAACGCCGAAGAACATGTCGTCGAATTTCCCGTCGCTTGAGGCAAGCTGGAGCGCATTCATGCTGTACGGAAAATGAATCGACCATCTTTCGCCATGGTAACCGACAGTAAATTTCGGAAACACCTGCGAAAAAAGCATCCACTGGTTTCGCGTCAGGTTTTTCCCGAAGGATATCGACGCAACGCCTAGCATGTTGAAGAACCATCCGCTTTGCCATACCCACGTATAGGAGTAGCCGACGCTCGGTCCCAGGTGGACAAACTGCTGGTACTTGCCGTACTGCGGAAGGAGCGAATCCCGCGACACGATTCCGTGATAATAGACGCCCGCACCCCAGATAAAGCTGCCGTTCGACTTTTTCTGTCGGCGATCCAGCGAATACGCAGCTCGAAGCGAATGTTCACGATTCCAGAGAAATCCCATGTCGTAGCCTGCGGAAACGGTCAAGAGCCTAGCCTTTCGAAATTCATCCGACTCGGAATCCCTAAAGAAGAAACCGTTGTTCATTTTCAGGAACAGATTCCAGAAAACACGGTCGCCGTAATAGCTGAACTGCAGGTCGGTCGCGCGCGTCTTCGGCTTTCGAGTGTCCGCGCCGAACAAAAACGTAAACAGGGAGCTCCACGTCCAGTCGCCATAGCCGCCTCCAAGCCCGAGAACGACGGGACGGTTCGTCGCAAGCTTCCTGTCGCCTGTACTTTTCCCGGAAAGCAACTCGAAATTGTACCTGGCCAACAGCTGGACGGAAATTTTGTCGGGAAAGGAGACGATGACCGAATCCCCCGCCGCTTCCTCGGCAAGAGCCATTCCCCAGAAAAAAAGAACGACGCCAAAAAGACGTTTCATCCGAGCTCCCGCGAAAGGAGGAGAAAGGCGCCCGTCGAAAGAAAGGGCTTTTCGTCAAGCGCACGCGAAAGAGCGTCCATGTTTTCTTCCGAATACTCCAGCTGCTTCGACAGAAGCTTCAACGCTTCGACCTTTGGAGGAACGCCGGAATTTTCCCCGGCGAGGCTTTTCCCGAATTTTCGCAGAACAAGCCAAAAGAGCGCGGCGAACTTGACTTTCGAAAGCATGTCGCCGTCGTAAAGGGACTTTCCCAGGTATCGAAAGACCTGGTAGGCGACGATTCGCTCCCCGTCCGTTTCCGAAAACATCCCGTCCGACGCATGATCCGTTTCCTTTCGGATGCGGGAGACGGCATCATCCCACGCCTTGCCGAGACTTTCAAGGCCTGCGAGAAAGTTCCAGGTTTCGTCCCAGAGCTTTTCGACCGGAGAGTCGGGAATCGATACCGTTTCGCCTTGGGATGTCGCCACGAAACAGAGCATTTCGGAAATTCGAAAAGGAAGGGGAACCGTCCGGTCCGAAAGCCGGGAAAGGATTTCCGCGCGAAATGCGAGCATCGAATCGCGGAGGGTTCGCGAATCGCAGTCCAAGGCTTCCGGATTCTCGCTGTCATGAAGTTCCTCGAAGCGGAGCGGTTCGCTCGAAGCGAGGAGAAGTCGCGCCGATTCCTCGCAGCAAAGTCCCAGCCCGAGTTCCTTCACGTCTCCAAGGACTTCCACGAATCGCGGATGTTCCCGACAAATGTCCGACAGGAACCGCTCGCCCAGGTTCCGATAGATTTCGCACAGGTTGTCCCTGTCGAGAAACGGACAGCGCTCCGAACCGTCCAGGACAAAGTGCCCTTCCGAAACGGAACACCGGAGCTTTTCGCCCAGGGGGCCTGTCACGGAAGCGTAGCGTTCTGCCGTCTTCGGGTCGATATCGACTTCCCAGCCCGCACAGCACGTATCGCGGCACGCTCCGGCAAGGCAGCGGAATTTCCGGTAGAAATCGGGGACGACAACCCTCATCGACCGACCCTCTTCAGAAAGCGCAACGCCCGGATGTTTTTCGGGAGAACTTCGCGATGCCACTTGTTCCAGTCTTCGTAAAAGAGGTAGCGGCGTTCCCGATTGCGAAAGACCTTGCCGTGAACGATACGACGACCGTTCACGGTTTCCGGCGGAACGGCGATATGCAGGCATTCGTGATAGACCACGCCGGCGACCGCGTAGAACGGGCAGTTCTCGAAATCGTATCCGCGACTGATGCTTATCAGGTTGACCGTTTCTCCCGAAAGCGGATCCTTGCGAACCGTGTGAAAGCTCAATCCCCCGATGCGATTGCTCCACGTGATGCGCGCGTTCAGCTCGCCCCCGAAGTACGTCGCGTTTACGGCGGCAAAGACAAGCGTCAGGTCGTAAAACCTTCCAACCGGGCAGATCGGCGGGAAGCGGGGGTCTTTCGTCACCCTGGGAAGTCCCGCATCCACGAGAAGCTGGTCCGTCGCCTTCCAGATCCGCGAGAGCAGTTCCTTGGCGCGAGCCTTGTTCGCTGCCGTCTTGCGCTTGAAGCTTGTGCGGGCCCATTCCGCGGCCAGTTCGCGAACAGGCAAGAACTCCGGAGACTTCATATACGACGGCAGCACCAGCTCGTAGCTGTTCTCGAAAATCTTCTTTCGCGCACGAAAGCTTTTCTTGAGCCTTTCCGCATAGAGAAAGACAACCGTTCCATCCGACGAAAGAATGTTTTCCGCCGAATATTCGAGATGGGCGTGCGCTTCCGAAACGCCGAAAAGATCCGTTTGCAGCGATTCGGGCGTCATCCGTCTTCGCTCCTTTCGAACGCGTCGTTCTTCATCCGCGCAAAGTCCGGTTCCAGGGCGTTCATCGCGAGAATCCCCTCGTAGAGGCTTTCCGGAAGAGCGAGCTCCGCGTAGTGGGCAGAAACGTCCGCAATGAGTTCTTCGAGTTCGTCGGGAAGATAGACGATGAAGCTCCTGTTCGAGTCGGTGAGAAGATGTTTCGGCACGCAGAACTCCCCCGGCGTTTCGCTAAAGTACATCCGGCACGTCACCGGGCGGAACGCATAGACGCCACAGCTCCCCGAAGAGAGGACGAACGGACAGGGAAGCCCCTCGCCAAAATAGCGGATCAGCGCGTCGTCGTCCGGATCGGGACATCCCGAGGATTCGGCCTTCCGAAAAAGTTCGCGATACACCCGGCTCCGCACGTGGCACTTTTCGAGAATCGAAAAAAGATCCCCGGATTTTCGGATTTCCAGATAGAAGAGCGCGAGCTCAAACGGTTCGACGGACATCGGAAAGTGATGGCAGCAATTGCCGCAACCGGCCTTGCAGGAAATTCCGGAAGCATGCTGGGGAAGCACGGCGGAAAGATAGCGCATGAAGGCTTCTTCGTAGGATTTCGCAAAGCGGATTATCGCCGGGATTTCCGAGGCGAAGTTCGCTTCCGTAATGGCCACGTCGCGCGAGGCGTTCTTCGCGATGGCATCCAGCCTTTCCCTTTCGCGGGCGAGGAGGGAGCGCATCAAGAGGACTGCGCGCCTATAGGGTTTAGTCGGAAAGTATTCCATTGGCATTCAATTTTCCAAATATATGAAGTTATCGCTGTCCGGTAAAAGTTCACCCCGATGACTGACACGCCGAATACGGCCCACATCTTCGAACTAGATTCTTTCGTCAGAATTATTTATATTTTACAAACCGATAGGAGGCTTTTATGGCAAACGAACTGGATGAAATGACGGGAAGCACGAACGCGGAAGGGCGCGACATCAACGTCATCGAAAAGCAGATTCCCGTCCGCGTGGGCGTGGGCTCCCTCGTCTTCGAGATTCTTCTCTGGATCTGCGGCATTCTGCCGGGCGTCATCTTCCTCTTCATGAAAATCGGCGCGAAGAACTATTTCCAGCAGTTGCAGCAAAAAATCCAGGCAGACGCATCGACCATCGACAACTATCTCGAACAGCGCGTCCAGATCTTGCAGAACGTCGCGCCGCTGGTGAACAAGGCAATCGATCTCGACAAGGACGTGATGAAATCCGTCGCGGCGTTTCGCGGCGGACACCTGCCCGAAGAATCCCGCAACGCGGTTTCGCGGGACATCGATCGGAGCTTCGGCCGTCTCTTTCCGCAAGTGGAAGCCTATCCCGAGCTGAAGGCCCATGCGGCGATCGCCGACGCCATGCAGCAGAACAGCTATCTGCAACGCGAAATCACCGCGGCCCGCAGTCTCTACAACGACACGGTAAACCAGTGGAATACGGACATCTTCGCATGGCCCACCAAGATGATCGTCGCCGCCCGCGCAGGCTACACGACGCGCATCCCCTTTACCGCTTCCTCAGACGTCAAGGCTCGCGCCCGCGAAGCGTTCTTCTAGCCAAAGCGGCGCAAGTCCACAGGAAAAACCGTGGAAGACATCGTTTACGATCCGCTAGAACGCTACACGAGCGAATTTCGGGACAAGTTTCTGCAGAACGCGCAGGAGGCGTTCAAGAAGCTTTCCGACAAGGCAAATATCGACAAGGAAGCGAACCGGCAGCTTTGCGGAGAAATCGCGCAGCTTTCCGAAAGCCGCGGAAAACTTTCATCGACCCGTTCTAGATACTCGGCGCTCCGCATCGTCTGCTGGATTCTCGTCGCGATTCTCGTTTTGCTCGGCGCGCTCTCCGAAACTCCATCCTCGGCTCCGCTGTACTTCGGCCCGGCACTCGTCCTCATCGTGTTCAATTTTGCCTTTCTCAACCGCAAGATCCGAAATCTGGACGCGGAAATCGAAAATCTGGACGAAAACATCCAAAGGAAAAAGGACGAAGCCTGGAAGCAGATGGAGCCGCTCAACGCACTCTTCAGCTGGGACATTCCCGCACGGCTCATCGAAAAGACCGTCCCGAAGCTCCACTTCGACAAGTTCTTCACCCAGTCGCGAATCGACGAGCTGGTCAAGGACTTCGGCTACGACGGATCGCTCAACGAAAACGCCTCCGTCCTCTTTTCCCAGAGCGGCGAAATAAACGGCAATCCCTTCGTCATCGCCGACCTGAAGACATTCGAAATGGGCGAAAAGACCTACACGGGGTACAGGACAATTCACTGGACGGAAACCGTAACCGGATTCGACGGCAAGCGTCATCGCGTATTCCGCAGCCAGACGCTCTCGGCAAGCGTCACCAAGCCGTGCCCCGCATACGGCAAGCTCGCCTTTGTCCTCTATGGAAACGATGCCGCGCCAAACCTGACGTTCACCCGCAAGCCATCCGGCCTCACCGAAGACGGCTTTTTCCAGAACTTTCGCCGCAAGCAGAAGCTCCGCGAGCTGCAGAAGTTTTCCCGGAACCTCCAGGACGAATCGCAATACACGCTCATGGGCAACCGGGAATTCGAAACGCTCTTCGAAACCAAGGACCGAAACGACGAAGTGGAATATCGCGTGCTCTTCACGGCGCTCGCCCAGCGGCAGATGCTTTCGCTCCTGAAGGAAAAGATCAACGCCTACGGAGACGACTTTTCCTTTTTCAAGGCGAAAAAAGTCAATATCGTCGTTCCCGGACATCTGAACGACTTCAACCTGGATACCAATCCGGAACGCTTTGCGGCATACAGCTACGAAGAGTCCATGCACCGGTTCGTCCAGATCAACCAGGAATACTTTCGCGCCGTCTATTTTGCGATGGCTCCCCTCCTCTGCATCCCGCTCTACCAGCAGATCCGCACGCGAAAGGAAATCTATGGAAACGTTCTTCAAAGATCCTCTTTCTGGGAATGGGAATCCATCGCGAACTTTTACGGAATCGAAACGTTTAGGCACCCGAAGTGCGTGACCGACTGCATTCTCAAGACAGAGGCAGGCGCTTTGGGCAAGAACGAATCGACAATCCGGGTTACCGCCCACGGCTACTCGGGAACGCCGCGCATCGCCCACGTTCCGGTCCTTGGCGGAGACGGCAAAACGCACAATGTTCCCGTGAAATGGATCGAATACGACCCGGTTTCAAGGACCCGGGAAATTTCCATCCAGGAAAAAGAGCGCGAGGGCGGCAAGCCGCCCAAAAGGGACTTTAGCCGAAAAGCCGGAGAAATCTTCCGGCGCGGAATCTTCGCAAAAATCTAGGCGAAAGGTTCTAGGTGTAATCAGCGGAGAACGATCTTTCGGACGCCCAGCGATCCGACCTTTACCAGGTAGATTCCCGGATTCATTCTTTCGAGCGAGACTTCGGCGCTTTTTGCGGAAAGCGTCTTCCGATAGACTTCCCTGCCGTCGATTCCAAGGACTTTCACGCTTCCGAGCGAACGTCTTGCCGAGATTCGGAGCGTCCGGTTCGAAAGCGAAAGCGCAAAGCCCGGGACATCTTTCCGCCCGGTTATCTTCGAAGGAGCCTTGTCGGATACTTCGTCGTAGCGTGCGGCAAGCGCCATCAGATACCACGTCGAATGCGGAAGCCACTGTTCGATCCAGCGCCAGTTCTGCCACGAATCGTAAAGTCCCGCGCCGCGGATATCGTTCCAGATGATTCCCGAACCATCCTCGTTCTTTCCGGTGATGCCGTTCGCGATGCCGCCCGTGAGCATTCCCTTGCCAAGTGTCCCCTTGTAGGCCGGCGGATTGTTCTTGCCGACGCCTTCCATGAAGCTTACGCCATAGGGATTCTTGCCGAGAATCCAGTCAAGCTGGTCCGCCGCATAGCCAAACGCCGAGAGCGAATCCGAATCGTTCAACGATCGCGCCGCATAGACGGCTGCGGCAGCAAGCGACGCGATTCGCGCGCTTTCTCCCTGCCACCAGTATCCCGACTCGTTGTCGTGCGGAATGAAGAAGCCCGTCCGGAGCGTATCGCCTGTCCGATAGACCTGCCTTGCGTAACCGAAGGGATTCGACGCCTTGTCCGTAACGGCCAAGAGCCATGCGAGATGCTTTTTCGCCGCGGTCAACACGGTCGCGGCAACGGAACTTTCCGGTTCGAGTTCCAGATAGCGTACAAGCGCCACCAGGGGAAGCCCCGCATCGCTTGCGTGCCAAAAGGGTCTCGTTTTCGAATCGTCGCCGAAAAAATAGCCGTCAGGGCTCAAGCGGGAAACCAGGCGACTAGCCCGATAACGCGCAGCCTCCAGGTAGGAATCAGCAGCGGAATTGTCATGCTGGCTCGAAGCGTCGTAAAGTTCGCAAGCCGCGAGAAGCGCCGTGTAGTCGTCGATGATGTTTTCAACGCCATCGTCGCAATAGGCGCAGGCCTCGGCGGACTGTTTTTCCTGCAAATGCGCAAAGGCCCGCTTCGCACCGGCAAAGTATTCCTCGGCCGAGTAGTCCCCGGAAGCGCCCAGCGTCGAAGCCCGGGCGAGAGCCGCAATCGCCATTCCGCCGCCTTCCCGGAACGCCGCCTGGTAGTTCGAACTTTTCACCCCGTCCTCTCCGCTGAACGCGCACAGATAGCGACTGCCCTGCCCCCAGTTGTCAAAGACCGTCATGTAAAAGAACCCCGTCGAATCGAGCATCCGGAGCAGAAAGTCCGCGCCGTAAAGGGCTTCGTCACGGGCAAAGCCTTCCGCGGAAGCCGCCGCGACTTTCGAAGGGATCCGCTTTGCCGCAAAGGCGAGCGTCCACGTCGTGAAGGGAATCTGCTGCGGATTCAGGTAGTTCGCGTAGGACAGGTGCGACAGATACTTGCTCACGTCGCCCGAAGCATCGTTCCAGCCTCCGTGAACATCCCGCTGTCCGCCACCGCCATATAGCGGAACGGCAATGTCCGAATCCGTATTCCGGTCGTTCCTGAAGTAGGAAAGGACCGGTTCGAGCGTCCTTGCCGCAAGCGCATCGTCGAGGATCTCCAGATCCTGCGAGACGGCAGAACCGTTTTCGATAAACGAAAGCGTATAGGTTCCGGCAGCCCGGACATCCGAAAAGTCGATCGGATAGAAGACATCCGTCAGATCCCAGTCGCTCGGAATGGAGCCGTAGCCAAAGCTTCCCGACGCGACCGCCGAGCCTCCGTCTTTCGGAACGATCGTGTAGGAAACCCCGACGAGGGAATTGCCCGATCCGACGACAAGGCTCTTGGGAAGCCCCGCATCGTAGCCGGCGTGGTTGTAGTAAACGGTCGCCGCGGATGCAAGCGAAACCGTCCATAGGGAAATCGCTGTCGTCAATTTTCTCATAATGTAAATATACTTCTTTCCGGATTCTTTTTAACCGATGTCCGCACAAAAGAAAATTTTAACGCCAAGGCGTCAAGAGTTCCGACAGCCGCCACAATCTTTTTAAATTTGTCTCATGCTTTGCGAATGGATCTATCATCTGACAGAAATTCCCCTTTTCGACAGTCGCCTTTTCCGGGCGGGTCTCGCGGCCATGCTCTCCATTGTCCTCGTCCTCTCGACGATGCCTTCGTATATCCGTTTTCTGCAAAAGTCCGACGCGACTTCGGATTTCGACCAGGGCGAAAAGACCAAGGCGCCGCCGATCATGGGCGGACTTCTGCTTGTCATCGTGGTCGTCATCGTTTCCCTGCTCACGTGCAAGCTGAACGGCTATACCATCTCCACGCTCCTCGTCCTCGTCGCCTTCAGCGCGGTCGGCGCCATCGACGATATCGCGAAGGTCAAGACCAAGCGCCTCGTCGCGGCGGGAAAGGCTACAGCCGCCGCCTACATGGAAAAGGCCGACGGCATTTCGAGTTCCGTCCGTCTCGGTCTCTACTTTCTCTTTAGCCTCGTCATCGCCATTTTCTGCTACAAGTTCATCCCGGATCTCCGCGGCAACCTGACGGTCCCGTTTGTACCGGTCGATGCGTTCCAGATCTATCTGCCGAACTGGGCGTTCATCGGGTTCATGACATTCGTCATCGCGGCAACCGCGAACGGCACGAATTTCACCGACGGTCTAGACAGCCTGGTCTCCGTCCCGATTCTCAGCAGCATGATCTTTGTCGGCGTCGTCGCCTACGTCTGCGGAAACTTCATCTTCAGCAACTACCTGAACGTGCCCTTTCTCCCGGGCTGCGACGAGCTCTTTCCCCTGGCGATGTCCGTCGCCGGCGCGCTTCTCGCCTATCTCTGGTTCAACAGTCCCCCGGCGGAAATCTACATGGGCGACGCGGGTTCCGTCGGATTCGGAGCGTGCATCGGCATCATGTTCATCCTGATCCAGGCGGGTCTCTTTCTCCCGATTGTCTGCGCCATCATCATCGCCGAGGCCTGTTCGGTCCTCTTCCAGATAGGATACTTCAAGTTTACGCGCTTCAAGACCGGCACGGGAAAGCGCCTGTTTCTTTGTGCGCCTCTCCATCACCACTACCAGAAAAAGTGGGAGGGTCGCTTTGCCT
Organism: Senegalimassilia sp.; assembly: GCA_963652365.1. GTDB lineage: Bacteria > Fibrobacterota > Fibrobacteria > Fibrobacterales > Fibrobacteraceae > Hallerella. The sequence goes on along the minus strand of CAVJTH010000046.1, from coordinate 3,833 downwards.
CCAAGCCACTGATGAACTCGAAGATCGTCTGGAGAATGCACCTGGTGAGCATCTTTGCGCTCATCGTCAGTTTCGTCATCTTCTTTGGAATCCGCTAATGTCAAGTCCCGATCTTTCCCTTGTACAAAAGCTTTACGCCCGATTTTCTACCGAAAACCCCGCTGCCCCCCAGGCAAGCGACAAGATAAGCCCGATGCCGTTCACGCTCGCGTCGGAAGACAGGCGACTGGAATTTTTTCTCGAAACGGGCAACCTTCTCTTGAGGCAGGGCGCGGTCGCCGCATTCTCGCTCGCCGGCGGTCAAGGATCGCGGCTCGGCTTCGACGGACCAAAGGGCGCCTACGATTTCGGCCTTCCCAGCCATGCGACGCTCTTTCGCCTGCAAGCGCGACGTCTCATGAACCTGGGCGCCAAGGCCGGCAAGCCGATTCCCTGGGCCATCATGACGTCGCCGTTAAACCGCAAAGCGACCGTCGAACACTTCGAGGAGCATTCCTACTTCGGCTACAACCGGGACTTCATCCGGTTCCTTGACCAGGGAACGCTCTGCACATTGAAACCCGACGGAACACCTCTCGAGGACGAAAACGGAAACCTCGTCGAAGTTCCCGATGGAAACGGCGGATGCTTCCGGGCGCTCTCCCTGAGCGGAACTCTCGCCTGGCTTGTAGAAAAAGGCGTACGATTCGTCTTCTTGCACAACATCGACAACGCCCTGGTCAAGATGTGCGACCCGGCTTTCATCGGAGCGCTCGCCGCAAACGGCATGGCGCCCTGCGCGGCAAAGGTCGTGCACAAGTTAACGCCAGACGAGAAGATCGGGATTTTCGCCTACCGGAACTCAAGACCGACGGTTCTCGAATACTCGGACATTTCCGAAGAACTTCGCACGGCAAGGCTCCAGGACGGATCGCTCGAATACGACGGCGGCAACACGGGAATGTATGCGTTCCGCATGGACGCTCTCCGCAAGATAGCGACGCAGGAACTCCCCTGGCACGTCGCGCGAAAAACGGTGAACGGCGTCGAGGGCTGCTACAAGTTCGAACAGTTCCTGCTAGACGTCTTTCCTCTTCTCGGAAAGATCCTGCCCTACGGCGTCGAACGCGAAGACGAGTTCGCTCCGATCAAGAACGCGACCGGCAGCGATTCTCCGGAATCCGCCCGCAAGATGCTCGGAACGCTCCACCGCTACTGGCTCGAAAAGGCAAAGGCCGACGTCAAGCCGGGCAGATACTACGAAATCTCCCCGCGATTGACTTACGCCGGCGAAAATCTTTCCAAAGAAGTTTTCGCGCGAGAGCTCGGGCGCGGCATCTTCGAGTTTACCGAAAGCCCGGTCTAGAAAACCGAATTCAATTTGTGCGAAAAGCCATGCGGATTGCGTACAAAATAATTCTTCTCGCGCTTCTGTATATGCCGAAGCCGTTCGAGCTTATCTTGTTCGAAGTCCTTTACCCGATCTACCGACTGTCGCATCGGAAAAAGGCCTGGGGACGCGTCAAGCGACATCTCGAAGCGACAGGGCTCTGCAAAAAGACATCTCCCCGGAAAGTCTTTTACGCATTGTACATAAATTATCTCGATTCGCTGCGTTACCTCTGCCGACTTCCCAAGGCACTCAAGAAGGTTCGATTCGAAAGGGAAGAAGTCATCCGCGAACCGCTCGCCCGCGGAATTCCCGTCGTCGCCATGGGCGTTCACCTGGGAGCGTTCGAAATCATGCATCGAATCCTCACGCGCTATTCGGATCACGTCTATCTCTTTACGCACAGCTTCAAGGACAAGACCCTGACGCAAACGCTCCACGACATCCGGAAAGCCCCGGGACTCGAAGAGCGCGAAACAGCTTCCGTTTCCCAGACGATCCGGGAACTTTTCAAGAACGGCGGCATTCTCGCCATGCTGGTCGATCAGGCGACCGAAGGCAGGGGAAATACCGTCCGCCTTTTAAACCAGCCTGCCGAACTGTTCTTGCGGCTTCCGCTCAAGGTGCAATCGATGGGCGCGGGCATCGTGACATTCCGCGTGTTTCGCACGCCCGCGGGCCACACGGTCCGGTTCGAATCGTTTTATCCGCCCAAATCCGACCCGGATCAGACGACGCAAGCAATCGCAGGCGAAATTTCCGCATGGATCTCGGAACATCCGAGCGAATGGACCTGGAACTATCACCGAAACTTTACCCGAGGATAGACCGATGAACGAAGAAATGACCGAAAACGAAAAGCGCCAACTCGAATGGATGGACCGCCACCCGCTCGAAGACAAGGATTTTGCCCGCGAAACGGCAAGGATCGAAACGGAAAGGCAACGCGCCCAGACCGACAAGTTCAAGAAGCCGCGCAAGAACCCCGCGGCATGGAACTTCCCGGAACCCGAAGAGGAAATCGATCTCCACGGCTACGTCGCCGAAGAAGCCGCCGCCGCAGTCGAAAACCTGATGGACGGAATGGCTCGCGCAGGGCTCTCCGTTCTCCGCATCATCCATGGCGGAGGAAACCCGGAATACGGAAACGTCAAGCGCATCATCGACAAGAAAGTCGCGACCGTCTGGCGTCACCGCGTACTTTTCTACAAGACCGAGCCAAACAATTCCGGTTCAAGCATCATGAAAATCGGAAAGAGCAATTCCTTTTGCGTCATCCCGCGCGACAGACGGCGAAAATGAAATTATTTTGAAATACCCCTTGCGAACTCTCGAAAATTTTTCTAAAATAGGGGCGTCTCCGGAATATAGCTCAGCCTGGTAGAGCGCTTGCTTCGGGAGCAAGAGGTCGTGGGTCCGAATCCCGCTATTCCGACTAGAAGAACATCGAAAGATGTTCTTCTTTTTTGTACGAAACTTGTGGGATGAGGACCCACCGGGTCCGACGCGCGAGCGGTGAGCGAAGCGAACTGGAGCGAGCGCGAGATTCGAGCGAAGCGAGAACCCGAAGGGCGAACGCGGAACAACGTGACGCGGGCGTCTTATCCCGCTATTCCGATAATCAAAAAAATCCCTCCACGAGGGATTTTTTTTGCAGCTTGCGGGATGAGGACCCACCGGGTCCGACGCGCGAGCGATGAGCGAAGCGAACTGGAGCGAGCGCGAGATTCGAGCGGAGCGAGAACCCGAAGGGCGAACGCGGAACAACGTGACGCGGGCGTCTTATCCCGCTATTCCGATAATCAAAAAAATCCCTCCACGAGGGATTTTTTTTTTGCAGCTTGCGGGATGAGGACCCACCGGGTCCGACGCGCGATAACTTCCCGGCGCATCCTTCAACTGTCAAATATTGTCATTCGCTTTTTGTAGATTGTACAAAGCCTTTTCAAGGAGGAATCATGCCCACCCAAAGACCGCTTATCGGAAAGCTCCTGCTCCCCTGCGCCGTTCTATTCGCAAGCATCACCGGCTGCACACAATCATCCGTCAGTCCAAACGAAGCCATCCGCGCAATCGTCCCGGGCGAAGACATCCAAATCGTTGACGCCTACTTCAACGACCAGAACCACCTGGCAAACATCGTCTTCAAAAACACCCGAGATTACGCGCTCCCAAGCTTCACGATCGACTATTCCCTTTTCTGCGACAATGGATACAAGATTTACAATTCGACGCTCTTCAACCTTTCCTCCAACGAACAGGAATCCACGACGTTCGTGATCGGCTCAGGCGCCACCTCCTGCACATGGACCATCACCGCGATTCGTCCCCAGTACCGCGATGACTACACCGACTGGACGGGCTCCTACCCCATTCAGATTCAAGCGCAGGAAACGGAAACGACAGACGAATAAACCACTTTGGACTGAAAGTCCAAAGTTTCAAATCCCAAGGGTTCAGGGTG
>CAVJTH010000045.1:0-14630 GCA_963652365.1 Senegalimassilia sp. | reverse complement strand
GCAGTCCTTGCCGTCTTCGCTGAACACGGCTGCGGAATCCATCGCCGCGGACCACGTGTAGAGGCGGCCGTACATTTCACAGTTTGCCGGGTCGTCGCTGTAGCAGTAGCTTTGGGCCGTCCCTTCGTTGTATTCGAAGTTCAGGTTCTCCGCCATCCAGGTCTGTTCGCCGATTGTCACCGTCAGATATTCCTGGCTATCGCGCGCATCGACAAAAAAGGCGACAAGCTTGTTTTCTATACACTTGTAGGCTGCCGGGTCATGGGGCTTTTCGCCGCAGGAATAAAGGACTTCATTGAAGCAGTAGGCCTTTGCCGGGTCATAAACTGTGCCACCGCAAAACGCCTTGTAGAGCGTGATCGAATTTTCGCCGCAGACTTGGGTCACGGTTCCGTCGCCGTTGTCCTCAAGCGTGCAGTCGTTTCCATCGACACCGTTCACGATGACACCGACCGAATCTCCATCGCAAACGACCTTGTAACCCGTTCCGCTGGAAAGAGCTTCCACCGTGCACGCGGAGCCGTTTTCGCCGGCATCGCCCTTTTCGCCGGTCTTGCCGTCCGAGCCGTTTTGACCGTTCGCGATGACGCCGACCGAGTCTCCTCCACAGACGATTTTGTAACCCGAGCTGTCGGAGAGCGTTTCCGCCAGGCAAGAGGCTCCGTCCTTGCCGCCAGCATTTTTCGAAAGCGGAGCCCAGCCCGAATCCGCGCACACGTAGGCGACGTTTTCGTCCGACGCGTAGGCTGTCTTGCCGAGGGTCGAGGAGTCGCACTTGCCGAGTGAGTCCGCGGACGAAACGACCTCCATGCCGGAAACTTCGTTCGTCACGTTCGTGACCTTGGTGACGTCGTCGCCGCAGGCCGTAAGCGCAAGAAGCGTTCCCGCGAAAGCGAGCGATCCGCAAAGGGCGGTGATTCGTGTTTTTCTGGTCATCCGTTTTTCTCCTTTTGAAAAGGTACGATTGTCTATGACAAACAATGTAAGAAAAAGGAACGGATTCGTCAATGCTTTGTCAGAGCCTAGTTCAGAGAGCTTTGGGCTTGGAAATCGCAAGCGAGCTTTTACTTTCTGCCGAAAGGCTTTTGTCGCGAAGCGAACCGTTTCCGCCTGTCGGCGGAGGGTGCGCCTTCCCGGCGAGGGGCTTGTTCAGAGCTTAGTTAGGAGAACTTAGAGCTTAGAAATCACAGCGAACTTTTTATGCTAGAACCTAAATGCTCGCAAAACTCAGCTCTAAGATCTCAGTTCTAAGTTCTGACTCACGTTAGAGCCTAGACGTCCACGGAACTCCACTCTCCTCTCTCAACACTGCACACTCCACTTTCAACTCTCCACACTCCAAACTCAACTTACCGCTGATTCCTGACTCCTGATTCCTCTCTACTATCCACTCTCAATCAAGCGCCTACAAAATTGTCTAAAACGAAAAGGTTCGATGCAAAAATGTTCTAAAAAAGAGAATGCGCTCCATTGGATTTGAACGTCTTTTTTTTTATCGTTTGCGCAGGAGACTTTATGTTTACGCACAAGACGAAAATTGTCTGTTCGATGGGTCCGACGACGGCGAGCGATGAAATCGTGTCTCGGCTGATTGTCGCCGGGATGAACGTGGCTCGCTTCAATTTTTCGCACGGAACGCATGAAACTCATTTGGAAGCGATGGATCGCGTCAAGCGCGTTTCGTCGGCCTTGAAGCGTCCAATCGCGCTGATGCTCGATACCAAGGGACCGGAAATTCGCACGGGGAACACGCCGGGGAACCTTCCCGTCCTGATTCGTAAGGGCGACAGGGTTTGCGTAACGGTCGATTCTGCCGAAACGGTCGCCGCGACGGAAAGCGAACCGGCGAAAATTTCCGTTTCGTGGACCGCGCTTCCGCAGAGAGTCGAAAAGGGCAACCGGATCCTGGTCGCCGATGGACTCCTGGAACTCGAAGTCGAAGATACGGATGGCTTTACGGTTCACGCGATCGCGAAGAATTCTGGCGAGATTTCGAGCAAGAAGAACGTGAACTTGATAGGGCTTCACGCCGGGCTTCCCATCATGAGCGATCAGGACAAGATGGACATCAAGTTCGGCGTGGAGCAGAATGTGGACTTTATCGCGGCGAGTTTCGTGAGCTATGCGAGCGAGGTCCAGGAGATTCGCCGGTATCTGGAAAGCCTGAATTCCAAGGCGCGGATTATCGCGAAGATCGAAAACGAGGAAGGTCTGAACAATATCCGGGAAATCGCGGAAGCGGCGGACGGCGTGATGATCGCGCGTGGAGATCTTGGCGTGCAGCTCCCCACGGAGAAGATTCCGCTCGCGCAGAAGCACGTTATCCGGATTTGTCGCCAGCTCGGAAAGCCCGTGATCACGGCGACGCAGATGCTCGAATCCATGATTTCGCATCCGCGTCCGACTCGCGCGGAACTGACGGACGTGGCGAACGCGATTTTCGACGGGACCGACGCGGTGATGCTTTCGGGGGAAACGGCAAACGGAAACTACCCGATTGAAGCGGTCGAGACGATGGTGCGCGTTGCCGTGACGGTCGAATATTCTCCCGAATACTACAAGAAGATGCGCGAATCCTTTGAAATGGACCTGCACGGGGACATCAGCCGGATCGTTTCGCAGAATGCCTACCAGACAGCGCGCGACGTGAACGCGACGGCGATTATCACGCCGACTCTGAGCGGAAACACGGCCCGGATGGTGAGCATGTTTCGCCCGGAACAGCCGATTCTCGCGGTGACGCCGCATCCGCAGGTCGAGCGGCAGCTTCTTCTCAACTGGGGAATCTTCCCGCTCTTCGCGGAACTCGTGACCGATTCCGACGACATGGTGCAGAACGCCATCAAGAGCGCGCACGATTCGGGCGCTGTCCACATTTCGGATCGGATCGTGATGGTTTCCGGATTTCCGCTTTCGGCTTCGGTCGTGAATACGATTCGGGTGCTCTACGTGGGAAACGAGCTGGTCCGCGCCGAGTCCGGCGGAGCGGCCTGCAACGACCATCCGCGTGCGAACGGGCGGATTCTGCGCGCGAAGACGCCGACGGAAGCCTACATGCTGCTTCGAAAGGAAAACAACGAAATCCTTCTCTGTCCCTCCCTTTCCGAAGAATACATTCCGGTATTGCGCGAGGTTCGCGGTGTCATCGTCGAAGGCGAAAGCAAGATCTCGGCGGAAATCCTGCCGCTCATCAATCCGCGCCTGGTGTGGCTCCTGGGGGCAAAGGGCGCCTTGCGCCTTCTCGAACCGGGCCTTGCCGTGACGATTGACGGAAAGAGCCTGGTCGTGTACGAGGGAAGGCTCTAGGTTCGAATGTAAAATCGGTGTAAAGTCCTTGTAAATCCTCTTAAAAAACGAAAAATCCCCCTTTTACGGGGGATTTTCCTTGCTTAACTTTGTTGCATGGATATTTACGTCTTTATCATCGGTATGCTCTTTTTCCTCGCCGTTTTCGATCTGATAAACGGCGTATCGAACGACGCTTCGAACTTTCTCAACTCCGCGGTCGGGTCGAGAGCCTTCGGGTTCAAGTTCCTCATCGTGATCGCCGCTATCGGAATTCTCGTCGGGGCTTCCTTTTCGGGCGGCATGATGGATGTCGCGCGCCACGGTATTTTCCAGCCGCAGCACTTCACGTTTGCGGAAATCCTTGCGATATGCGTCGGGGCCATGCTCACCGACGTGGTGCTTCTCGATATCTTCAATACGCTCGGGCTTCCGACTTCGACGACCGTGTCGATGGTCTTCGAGCTTCTCGGCGGGACCTTTGCCCTGTCGCTCATCAAGCTTCACCGCGGAGCGGAGGGCCTTTCGATCGGCGACCTGGTCAATTCGGAAAAGGCGCTTTCCGTGATCATCGCCATCTTCACTTCTGTCGCTATCGCCTTTGTCTTCGGATGGGTGGTGCAGTGGATATCGCGCGCGCTGTTCACGTTTCGCTACAAGTCGCGGGAAAAATACTTTATCGCGGTCTTTGGCGGGCTCTCCTTGGCCGCCATCTTCTACTTTGTACTGTTCCAGGGGCTGAAAGGTTCCGCCCTGTCGATTCCGGCCGTTCTCGCCGAGAACAAGGGAATGACCTTTGCCGTGAGCTTTGTCGTCTTCGCGGCGCTTTCCGAAATCCTCTTTCTCCTGAAGTTCAGCGTCTTGCGGCTGATCGTCGCCGCCGGAACCTTTTCGCTCGCCCTTTCCTTTGCGGGAAACGACCTGGTGAACTTTATCGGCGTGCCGCTTGCCGGTCTTTCGGCGTTCATGGCCTATTCGGACAGCGGGCTTCCGGCAAACGAGGTCCTGATGACGGCTCTCTGCGATTCGGAAAAGGGTCTCTGGTGGATTCTTTCCCTTTCGGGCGTCGTGATGGCGATTTCGCTTGCGACTTCGCGCAAGGCGCACAACGTGATTCGCACGTCCGTTTCGCTCGCGAGCCAGACGTCTTCCGAGGAACTCTTTGGAACAAGTCCGATCGCCAGAGCCTTTGTGCGCTATGCGGATGCGGCATCTTCTCTCGTCTGCAGCGTGATTCCGCCGAAAGTCCGCAATTTTCTGAGCGGGCGCTTCGACACGCAAAAGCTTCACCTGGAAAAGAGCGATGCCGCTTTCGACCTGTTACGCGCTTCCGTAAACCTGATGCTTGCGAGCGTGCTGATTTCTCTCGGAACGTATCTTAAGCTGCCGCTTTCGACGACCTACGTGACGTTCATGGTCGCGATGGGAACGTCGCTTGCCGACAAGGCGTGGGGACGCGAAACGGCCGTCTATCGGATTACGGGCGTCTTTTCGGTCATCGGTGGCTGGTTCTTTACCGCGTTTGCCGCGTTTGTCTGCGCGTTTGTCGTGAGCGGAGCCGTTTTCTTTGGCGGCATTCCCGTCATGATTCTCTTCTTCTTGCTGGTCGTCGCCTTTCTTGTCCATTCGACGCTTCGCTATCGCAAGAAGACCGAGCGGAAAGATTCCGGATCCGAGGAATTCCATGCCATCATGAAGGAAAGCGACCCGCAGAAGGCGTTCCCGATGATTCGGAAGCACTACGCGAAAGAGTGGGGCTGGTTTCTGGTCTTTGCCGAGGACTCGCTGCGCGACTCGCTGACGGCTCTCGCTGCGGAAGATCTCGATACGCTTCGCTACATCCGGCAGAAGATGAAGGAGGAATACAAGACGCTCCACAGGCTGCGCCACGAAGGTTTTGCCTGTTCGCAAAAGATGGTGCTCGAAGATTCGCTCGCAAAGAAGTTCTTTCTCTACCAGGCGAACGACTTTGCAACGTCTCTCTACTTCAGCCTCGAACGCGTCCACAAGCCCTGCCTGAACCATGTCGATAACCATCTGACGCCGCTTTCCGCAAGGCAGAAAGAGACGCTTCTCGATGTCGCAAACGCGATGCGCGACGTTCTCGAGGATTCCGCCCGGATGGTTCTCGAAAGCGAGTATTCGGAATTTGACGCGCTCCAGAACCGCATCCGTTCGCTCGGCGCGAAGATAGTCAATGTCCGAAAGGCCGCGATGCAGAAACGGGAACCGGAAAACCAGACGGTGGCAAGCGTCAATCTCCTTTTCCTGACCGTTCTCTACGAATGTCGCGCGATACTCGATTCGACGGCAAGCCTAGTCAAGTCGTCCAAGAAGCTGATGACGGATTTCGTCTAGATTTTACAAAAATCGCTGCGCTGTCTTTACATCCGGCTTCTATTTTCTAAAATAGAGGTTGGATTCAAAAAGGAACTGTCTCATGATTTGCGTAGTAGAAGACGACAAGGACATTCGGGAAATGGAAGCCTACGCCTTGAAGAGCGCGGGCTTCGAGGTTCTCGCCGTGGCATCGTCCGACGAATTTTTTCGCGACCTGGGGAACCGGGTCCCGAGCCTCGTGATTCTCGACGTGATGCTTCCGGGGCGCGACGGATTTTCGATCCTGGAAGACTTGCGAAGACACTCCGCGACGGCGAACGTGCCCGTGATGATGGTGACCGCCAAGACGACGGAACTCGACAAGATCAAGGGGCTCGATTCCGGAGCGGACGACTACCTGACGAAGCCTTTCGGCATCATGGAGTTTTTGGCCCGCGTGCGCGCTCTCTTGCGCCGTTCGGAAATGCAGACGGCTTCTCCCGCGAAATCCCTGCTTCGGCTGGGACCGATCGAAATCGACGACATGCGGCACACGGTCAAGGTCGGGGAAAACCCGGTGGAGCTCACGTTCAAGGAATACGAGGTCCTGAAACTGCTCTGTTCGAAACCGGGAATCGTCTTTGGGCGCGACCAGCTGATGGAACGCGTCTGGGGAATCGATGCGGCGATCGAATCGCGGACGGTCGATATGCACGTAAAGACCTTGCGAAAAAAGCTGGGACTTGCCGGAGACTGCATCAAGACGGTTCGAAATGTCGGCTACAAGGCGGACTGCGAGGATTATCATGAAGGAAAAACTGAGCTTTAGTCTTTTTTACGTCGGGCTTCTCGCCGCGATTGTCGCGATGCTCCTGACTGCGGGGGCGTTCCGTTCGAGCATTTCGGAACAGACGGTTCTCGACTTGAAGCAGCAGGGAGCCATTGTCGCGAACGCCTACGGACTGATCGATTCCACGGAAGATCTCCGGATGTTTGTCACGCCGACTCTTCGCATTACGCTTGTCTCTCCCGAGGGAAAGGTCCTGTTCGAGTCGGAAGCGGAAAAGGAGACGATGGATTCGCATCTTTCCCGTCCGGAAGTCCAGGATGCGTTCAAGACCGGCGAAGGATCGAGCTTTCGGCTTTCGCACACGCTGGAAACGGACGTCTATTATTACGCGAAACTGTTGCCGGACGGGAACGTCCTTCGGATTTCCATCCGAAAGAGCAGCGCGTTTTCGGTCGTTTCCGCCGTGTATCCCAAGCTGGTCGTCCTTCTCCTTGCGGTGCTTCTCGTTTCCCTTTTCTTTGCGCACATCCTGTCTGCCCGCTTTGTCGAGCCGATTCGCCGCCTGGCGGAGAACCTGGATTCGCTGCAGTTTCCGGAAGGCGACCTGATCTACAAGGAGTTTACCCCGTTCGCGCGGGAAATCAAGCGGGAACGCGACAACACGGCGCGGGAAATGTCCCGGCTGAAATTCGAGCGGAACCGTTTCCGGACGCTTATCGAGGACATGTCGGAGGGCATGATCCTTCTCGATTCGAAGGACGAGGTGGTCCTGGTAAACGGTGTCGCGCGGGAAATGTTCCACGTGGAAGGCGATTTCACCGGTCGGAACATCCGGTGCTTTTCGCGGAACATTCCGCTAAACAGCGCGGTGGAGTCCGCGGCAAAGGGAAAGAAGGCCGATGCGGAAATCCAGCTCTCGGGAAAGGACGTGCGCCTCATCGCGAGTCCCGTGTTTGTCGGTGGGGAAGTCTCGGGCGTCATCGTCATCTTGCTCGACATCACCGAAAAGAAGAATCTTTCGGACTTGCGGGAAAAGTTTACCGCGAACGCCTCTCACGAGCTGAAGACCCCGCTCACGTCGATTGCCGGCTACGCGGAAATGATCGAATCGGGAATGGCAAGGCCCGAGGACATTCCGGAATTTGCCCGGAAAATCCACAAGGAATCCGCGCGGCTTCTCGCCCTGACGAACGACATCATGAAGCTTTCGGAACTCGACGAGGCAAGTCCGGACGCGCTCTTCCTCGAAAAGGTCAACCTGGGAGACGAGCTGCGGGAAATCGCGACGATGCTCGAACCGCTCGCGCAAAAGAGACGCGTGACCGTTTCGGTTCCGGACGGGGACTTCTGCGTGATGGGCGACAAGGGAAAGCTCTTCGAAATGCTCTACAACCTGGTCGTGAACGCGATCCGCTACAACCGGGATTCCGGGTCGGTGACGGTTCTGTTCGACGGAAATTCCGTGATCGTGAAGGATACCGGCGTGGGCATTGCGGAAGAACATCTGCCGCACATCTTCGAGCGCTTCTACCGCGCGGACAAGAGCCGGTCCAAGGAAACGGGCGGAACGGGGCTCGGACTTGCCATCGTCAAGCATATCGCGGAGCTTCACAAGGCGAAGGTCTCGGTCTCTTCGGTCCTTGGAGAGGGAAGTTCGTTCCGCGTCGAGTTCTCCATGACCTGTTAAACGAATGCAGCCAAGAGACGTTTCGTCTTGACGTTTCGCAAAAACGGAAAAAGCGGCGAGAAATCGCCGCTTCGCTTTTTATAAGGGGAAAGCCCTACTTGCCTGCGCGAATCCTGTTCAGCGCGCTTCCCGCCTTGAACCATTCCCACTGCTGCTCGTTGTATGTCTGGTTGAGGGGCGCGGTTTCGACCGAGCCGTCGGCGTGGTGGAGCTTCAGCGTGAAGGGTTTTCCCGGCGCAAATTCCGTGAGCCCTTCGATGTCGAGCGTGTCGCCTTCGCGAACCTTTTCGTAGTCGGCGGGGTTTGCGAACGTCAGGGCGAGCATTCCCTGCTTTTTCAGGTTCGTCTCGTGGATGCGCGCGAAGCTTCGGACGATGACCGCCTTCACGCCCAGGAATCGCGGTTCCATCGCGGCGTGTTCGCGGCTAGAGCCTTCGCCGTAGTTTTCGTCGCCGACGACAATGGAGCCTGTTCCCTCGTCGCGATACTTTCGGGCGAGCGCCGGCACTTCGTAATAGCGGCCATCGGTTCCTTTTACCTGGTTCGTCTGCCCGTTGAACGCGTTGACCGCTCCGATGAGCATGTTGTTCGAGATGTTTTCGAGGTGTCCGCGGAACTTGAGCCAGGGACCCGCCATCGAAATGTGGTCCGTGGTGCACTTGCCCTTGGCCTTGACGAGAAGCGGCGCTCCGAAAATGTCCTTGCCGTCCCACGGGGAGAAGGGCTTTAGGAGCTGGAGACGCTTCGAAGCGGGATCGACGGAAATGGCGATGCCCGAACCGTCTTCCGCCGGAGCGACATAGCCCGCATCCTTCACGGCGAATCCGTTCTTCGGGAGTTCGTCCTTTTCCGGAGGCGAGAGCCTTACCTGTTCGCCCTGGGCGTTGAGGAGAAAATCCTTTTCCGGGTCGAAGAGAAGCGATCCGGAGAGCGCGGCGACGACCGCCATGAGAGGGCTCGCGACAAAGGCGTGCGTGTTCGGGTTGCCGTCCGCGCGCTTTGCGAAGTTGCGGTTGAAGCTGTGGACGATCGAGTTCTTTTCCTTCTTTTCCGCTCCGACGCGATCCCACATGCCGATGCACGGTCCGCAGGCGTTCGTCATGATGGTCGCTCCGAACTTCTTGAAAAGGTCGATGAACCCGTCGCGTTCGGCCGTGTAGCGGACCTGTTCGGAACCCGGGTTGATGATCAGCGGAGCCTTCGGGGAAAGCCCCTTGTCGATCGCCTGCCGGATGAGGGCTGCGACCTGGGAGAGATCCTCGTAGCTCGAATTGGTGCAGCTGCCGATGAGCGCCGCGCTTACCTTGTCCGTGGAGCCGAACTCTTCAAGCGACTTCTGCATTTCGCTCACCGGGAACCCGCGGTCCGGGCTGAAAGGTCCGTTGTAGTAAGGCTTGAGCGTCGAAAGGTCGATCTCGATGACCTGGTCGAAATACTTTTCGGGAGCGGCTTCGACTTCCGCGTCGGCCCGGAGATATTCCTTGATTTCGTTTGCGGCGTCCGCCACGGCTTCGCGGTCCGTTGCGCGGAGATAGCGCTCCATGGATTCGTCATAGCCGAACGTGCTGCATGTCGCGCCGACTTCCGCGCCCATGTTCGCGATGCAGGCCTTTCCCGTCGCGGAAAGGTTGCGTGCGCCGTCGCCAAAATATTCGATGATGGCGTTCGTTCCGCCCTTGACGGTGAGAATCCGCGCGACCTTGAGAATCACGTCCTTCGGGGACGCGAAGCCCGAGAGCTTTCCCTTGAGATGGATGCCGATGAGCTTCGGGTATTTCAGCTCCCACGGGAGACCGACCATCGCATCGACCGCGTCCGCGCCGCCGACGCCTATCGCGAGCATGCCGAGACCGCCGGCGTTTACCGTGTGGGAATCGGTTCCGATCATCATGCCGCCCGGGAACGCGTAGTTCTCGAGAACGACCTGGTGGATGATCCCCGCGCCCGGCTTCCAGAAGTCGATGCCGTACTTGGCTGCGACCGAGGAGAGAAATCCATAGACTTCCTTGTTCTCGTCAAGAGCCTTCGGCAGATCTTCTTCCTTGCCGTTGCGGGCCGTGATCAGGTGATCGCAGTGGACGGAGGAGGGAAGCGCGACCTTGGACTTTCCGGCAGTCGTGAACTGGAGAAGCGCCATCTGCGCGGTCGCGTCCTGCATCGCCACCCTGTCGGGGTGAAATTCCGCAAAGGACTTTCCGCGTTCGTAGAGATTCGTTTCCGCACCGTCGATCAAGTGGGAGTAGAGAATCTTTTCGGCGAGGGTCATCGGGCGACCGAGGAGCTTCCTGGCCGCTTCGACGCGGGCGGGAATCTTTGCGTAGCGTTCCCGGATCATGTCCAAGTTAAAGAGCATAGGGATACCTCATAGACGTTTTGGCGAAAGTTAGAAATCGGCGTAGCGTTTTGCAAAATGCGAAAAAAAAATTTTGCCTTCCGCGGCTCCGGGCTCTTTTCGAACCGAAATATCCTATATTTTCGGTACATAGTTCGCCTAGGCGAAAGCCCGGGCGGGCGTCCGTCTTGATTGAGTATTTGCTCTAGTCTCCATCTCGAAATCTGCAAATTTCACATTTACGAGAATAGGGTAAACCGCTCACGTCCCGTTCGGGGCGTGGGTCGTTTGCGTTTATTGGTAAGTAGGCTTTGCAGAGCCCCGAGATGCAGTAAACGATGCGACGACTCCACGCCTTTTTTGCTTGGCGAAAGTCGCACGCCGCCGGCTGGCAAAACTCGTTCGAAGAGTTTTACATGGAGGCCAGTCGTGAAAGCCAATGCGGAACAGATGCGCGTCGTCGAGACTACGGAGTCTCCGCTGCTCGTGATTGCGGGTCCGGGAGCGGGCAAGACCAAGACCCTTGTGGATAGGGTCTGCCATCTGGTTTACGACTTGAACGTTTCGCCAGAAAACATTCTGGTGGGGACCTTTACCGAAAAGGCGGCGCGGGAGCTTTTGTCGCGAATTTCGACGGCGTCGGCTGCCTACGATGTCCAAAAGAACATGTCCGAGCTTCGTGTGGGGACGCTCCATTCCCTTTTCCTGGATTTTCTGGAAGAGTATGCGGATAGGACAGACCTCAGGCGCGGCTACCGGATTCTCGACGAATTCGAACAGACCTACCTGTTCTATGAAAACGCCAGGCGTTTCAACGAAATCGAAAATGTGACGGAGCTTTTGGGAAAGAACTGGAAATCGGCATATGGCTGGAACGCGGCGAAAAAGCTCGCGAAGCTGGTGAACAAGGTCGCCGAAGAGAACCTGGAAGTTGAAAGACTGGAGCGTTGCAGGAAATCGGAAAAGTTGCCGGTTCTTGCCGCTGTCGTCAAGCTCTACCGGGAAATTCTTGCGGAAGAAAATGCGCTGGACTTTTCGCAGATCCAGACGAAAATGTGGGAACTTCTCGGGAACAGGGAAGTTTTAAAAGACATCCGGTCGAAAATCCGCTACATCATGGTCGATGAATACCAGGACACGAACCGCATCCAGGAAGCGATTCTTCTGAAAATGGCGGCTCCGGCAAACCGCATCTGCGTCGTAGGCGATGACGACCAGGCGCTCTACCGTTTTCGCGGAGCGACCGTCGAGAACATCTTGCGGTTCGAGGAAAACTTTCCGAAGTGGGGACGCGGCAAGTGCGAAAGAATCGAGCTGGACAAGAACTACCGATCGCACCCGGACATCATCGACTTTTACAACAAGTGGATGGAAAACCTTTGGGATGAAAAGTGGGGAAGGTTTCGCCATGCGAAGGTAATCAAAAATGCGGGCAGGCAGACTCGGAAAAATGTGAAATATCCGGGCGTTGTCCAGTGCATGGGAAAAGACAACAAAAGCTGGTGCAGGAACTTTTACGATTTTGTCTGCCGGCTCAAAAAGAACGGCGCCTTGAAAGATTACAACCAGATTGCCGTTCTGTCAAATTCTGTCAAGAGCGAAAAGATTGTCGAGCTTTCCGCTTACCTGGAAGAAAAAGGGATTCCCGTCTTTTCGCCGCGTTCCGACCGGTTCTTTGAACGAAAGGAAATCCAGCTTTCCCTAGGGGCGTTGGTTTTTCTCTTTCCGAATCTGGAGAAAAACTATCTCTCGGGAGAAAGAAATGCGGATTACCTGGAAGATATCTGGGCGTATTACGACCTGTGCCTGGACGCTTTCACCGGGGAGCTGCGAAGCGATCCGGCAAGGCATAAGACGTTGCGGTCGTGGGCCGTTCAAAAGGCGCAGGAAATCGCCAAGGCTTCGCGCAATACGGATTACACCTTCGCGAACCTCTTTTACGAGATGCTGCAGTTCCCGATGTTTGCGAAATTTTTGTCGGCGGAACTCGATGGCGGCGTTGAAGATTTGCGTCCGACATACAACCTGGCCTTGTTCAGCAAGCTGCTCTGCCGCTTTGAAAGCATGAACGGCGTGGTGGCTATCGTGGCAAACAGGGAAAAGCGCAAAAAGACCTTGCGAAAGCTCTTCAACGAATACTTCAAGTTCTTGAAGGATGGCGGCATAGGCGAATACGAAGACTTTGACATGGTAACGCCTCCGGGATGCATCAGCATCATGACGATTCACCAGAGCAAGGGCCTGGAATTTCCGGTTACGTGCGTCGATTCGCTAGATTCGGTTCCGCGCAAGAACTACGACGAAATAGACGAGGAAATTCTCGGGCACTATCGCAAGGCGGAGCCGTGGGAACCTCTCGACCGCATCAAGTATTTTGACTTCTGGAGGCTTTACTATACCGCGTTCAGCCGAGCGAAAAATCTGCTCGTGCTGACAGGAATAGAAGACAAGAGATCCCCGTCACGGTATTTCGACTGCGTCTATCCGGATGTTCCCGACTATAGAACGCTTTTTGAAAAAGGCGTGGTAAAACCCGATATCGATGAAGTCAAGGAAAGCGGCGTGAAGCATCGCTATTCTTTTACAAGCCATATCCTGCTCTATGAAAATTGCCCATTGCAATACAAGTTCTTTCGGGAGTTCGAATTTTCTCCGGTGCGGACGAACGCGATTCTCTTCGGAACGCTGGTGCACCAGACGATCGAGGATGTGCACCGGCAGGTGCTTGCCGGGAATGCGAAAAACGTGACGCGTCAAAACATGGAATCCTGGGTGCGGAAAAACTATGCGCAGCTTTCCGGGGAGCTGGGGGTTTACCTGCGCGAAAGTTCCTTGAAGTCCGTTCTGAAGCACGTGGAAAACTACGTGGACTATGCGGAGAAGGACTGGAGCCGTATCCGGGAGGCCGAAGTGCCGCTTTCGCTACTCAAGGACGACTACATCCTGGAAGGTCGCGTCGATTTGATTCGCGGGCAGGGAGGCACCCTGGAAATCATCGATTTCAAGACGGACAGGAAGCCCGACGTCAACAGCGAAAAGGACCGGGAAAAGCTGAAGCGCTACAAGCGCCAGCTTGAAATCTATGCGCACCTCGTCGAAAAGAAATATGGAAGGCCCGTGGGCAAGATGCACCTGTTCTACACGGGGACGGAAGAAGGCAGCCCCTTTGTGAGCTATGGCTTTGACGAGACGGCGATTGGCGGGACCATTGCCGAGATAAGCTCCGTTGTGGAAAAGATTGAACGAAAAAACTTTACACGCAGCGGAAAATGCGCCCCCGCCCAGTGCGCCGAATGCGACTTCAAATTCTATTGCGGAAAAAACACATAAGTCGGTGATTGAGCCTGTCGAAATCACCGGCAAAAAAAAGAGGACTAGAAATGACTGACCAGAAAGAACTTTTTGAATTTGACTACGAGCCGATCCGCGGCTACCCCGAACTGCGCTGGACGGGAAAGCGCCCCTTTACCGGCACGCCCTACTACCCGGCGCAGCTGAAGGAAAGCTACGGTGACGACGTGGACGGCTGGCGGAACAAAATCTACTGGGGCGACAACCTGCAGGTGATGAGTCACCTGCTAAAAAACTTCCGGGGCAAGGTGAACCTGATTTATATTGACCCGCCGTTTGATTCCAAGGCGGACTACAAGAAGAAGATTGAACTGCGCGGAAAAAGCGCACAAACCGACAGCACCACGTTCGAGGAAAAGCAGTACGGCGACATCTGGACAAACGACGAATACCTGCAGTTTATGTATGAACGCCTGATTCTGTGCCGGGAACTTCTGGCGGACAACGGAAGCATTTATCTGCACTGCGACTGGCATAGGAATTCGTATTTAAGGAATATATTGGACGAAATTTTTGGCATTAATAATTTTCAAAATGAAATTGTTTGGAGAAAATCAAATAGCCATAATGATGGAAATAAGTTTGGTTGTATCACTGAATCAATATATTTCTATACAAAAACTTCAAATTTTATTTACAACAAGCAGTTCTATGAGATGGACGAAAGGTCTTATGATAAAACAGAACCTGAAACAGGTCGAAAATATAAGTCTGTTTCAATGAATGCCGCAGGCAGTGGAGAACCAAGATATTTCGGGAAAAAACTATTATATCCTCCAGTAGGAACACACTGGAGATGGAGTCAAGAAAGAATAAACCACTTTGGACTGAAAGTCCAAAGTTTCAAATCCCAAGGGTTCAGGGTG
>CAVJTH010000044.1:0-15322 GCA_963652365.1 Senegalimassilia sp. | reverse complement strand
CAGAAGGCTAAACCGGACCACCGGCCTAGCCGGTGGTTTCGAAGAATCACAAAAAACGCGCCGGCAACACAGCCGCGCGCGCGTCCAAAACCCAGTCAAGCGAAACGATTAAAGGTTTATCTCGTTCACCATCATTTCGTAGAACTTGCGATACTGATCCTTTTCCGGCGTCTTGCGGAACTCGATCGCCGCGGACGGGTGCAGGTTCATCGAACCGGTAATCATCTGCGGAATGATGTAGCCCCATTCGTACTTCTGGCGGAGCGGAACGAACAGCTCCGTAATCGCTTCGAGCACCGGGCGGACGTCGAATTTCGGATTCTTGAGGAAGCTCAAGAGAAGTTCCGTCGTGCAGTTTCCCGCGCCGCGCCCCATCCCGGTCACCGTGCAGTCCAGGTAATCGACATGGTCCATCACCGCCTGGATCGTGTTGCTGAAGGCGAGCTGCTGGTTGTTGTGCCCATGGAAGCCGAACTTCTTCGACTTGACATGGTCCCGGTAACGCTTGACGCACTGGTCGATGTCTTCCTGGTAGAAGTAGCCGAAGGAATCCACAAGGTAGAGAACATCCGCCTTGCATTCGTGTTCCACCTGGTCCAAGGCCTCGTCGAGTTCCGGGCCACGGTCGCGGCTCACCGCCATGATGTTCAGGGTCGTTTCGAATCCCAGATCATGGAAAGTGTTCACCAGGTCGATACCCTTGTCGATGTTCTTCACGTAGCTCGCCACGCGGACCATCTGGTAGGGAGATTCGGACGCCGGCTTGATAGCCTTCATGTTCACGCGCCCTACATCCGCCATCACGGCGAGCTTCACGGGGCTGTCGATGCCGTCGCGAACCTTCCACAGCAAGTCGTCTTCGCAGAACTTCCACGGACCGTATTCCTTCGGGTCGAAAAGCTCCGGAGAATTCTTGTAGCCCATTTCCATGTAATCGACACCCGCAGCCGTCAAAAGCTGGTAAAGGCGACGGACAAATTCCAGGCTGAAATCGTGCTTGTTCACAAGTCCGCCATCGCGGATGGTGCAGTCGAGAACCTTAACCGAAGGATAATACATTTCGAGTCCTTTTCCCGGCGAGCGGGATTTGAAGTTAAGGACAAAGATAGATAGTGCATTCGGAGTGTTCAAGCGAAAATGCGGAGAACGTTCAAAAAGGAGTCTTTTCTACGCACTTTTTGCGTTTATTATTTGTAATCCATTCAAAATCAATCGGTTTTCGCAATTCGAATCGGACATATTTTTAGCCACCGATGGATTTTTGCACGAATCCAGAACGTCCGAAAAGTTAAAAATTTTCAAAACAAAATTTTTTCTACGCAGTTTTTGCGTCAATTATCTAGATTTAAAACAAGATGCTGTTCATTCACCAATATCCCGACTGGACAAACTTTCGCTATTCCCGCACGGCGATCATCGACCCGCTTTGCCGCATCCGTTTTCTGCAGGGAAGCCTGCAAGGGAAAATCTTCTTCGCAAAAGACCCGGCATTTCTCGCGTCCATCCAGAACCGCGACCTAAAGGCCCTCTTTAAAATAGCGGACCGGGAAAAAATCCCCGCAATCATCTACCCGGCGCTTCGGAACTTCTCCCTGCCGATGAACGAAAGGCGGCTGCTTTCGCTCCACGCGGCAATCGTCGAAAACGGCGGTCGCTACCGCGAAACGGCCGATTCCCCGCAAAGCGAAGCGTTCAAGGGATTCCGCGGCGTCCCCTGGGAACGCATTCCGCAAGAGATGGCAAGGCTTTTCCAGTTTTTAGACGAATCCCAGATCGACGGCATCCTCAAGGCGGGCATCGTCCACTTCTGGTTCGGAGCGATCCGTCCCTTCCAATCGGGCAACGGCATTCTTTCGCGGCTTCTCTGCGACATGCTGATTTCCCGAAGCGAGAACTCTTCCAAGCGGTTCTTTTCCCTTAACGCGGAAATTTCCAAGGACTGTTCCGGCTACTTCGCGGCGCTGTCCGCCGCCGAACGTTCGAACGGAGACATCACGGAATGGATCCTGTGGTTTCTTTCCAAGATGGAAGCCGCCCTGGAAACCGCGAAAGCGGACTGGTCGGAACGCTTTGAAACGGCAAGGCGCCAGCTCTTTCTCGGTAAAATTCCCCTGACGGAACGCGAACAGAACCTGGTCGAATCCCTGAGAAAAAAGCTCGGGCATGGAATCTCCTCGACGGAATGGGCGGAACTTTCGAAGGTTTCCCACGATTCCGCCTTGCGCGACCTGAACAGCCTCGTTCAAAAAGGCGTATTGGTCAAGTCCGGCGGAAAAGGGCGCAGCACGAAATACGAGCTCAAGGCGCTTTCCTGAAAGCGCGTAAAAAATTCTTCAATTTAAGGAAATGACGACCGCTTTTCAAATAAATAGTTATTTTTATGCATAGATTTACATTTATGCAAAAGGAAAAGAATGCAAAAATTCGATAACGAAACCCTGTGCGTCCAGGCCGGATGGTCTCCCAAGAAAGGCGAACCGAGAATTCTCCCCATCTACCAAAGCACGACCTTCAAGTACGATACGAGCGCCCAGATGGCGGACCTCTTCGACCTCAAGACAGACGGTTACTTCTATACACGCCTCCAGAATCCGACGAACGACGCCGTCGCCCAGAAGATTACGGAACTCGAAGGCGGTGTCGCCGGAATGCTCACCAGCTCCGGACAATCCGCGAACTTCTTCGCCATTTTCAACATCTGCGAATCGGGCGACCATTTCGTCAGCTCCTCGGCAATCTATGGCGGAACCTACAACCTCTTTGCCGTCACCATGAAAAAGCTCGGCATCGAATGCACGTTCGTCGATCCGGACGCAAGCGAAGAGGAAATCGACAAGGCCTTCCGTCCGAACACAAAGGCTTTTTTCGGAGAGACCATCGCCAATCCTACATGCCGCGTCACGGATATTCAAAAGTTCGCGAAAATCGCCCACAGGCACGGCGTTCCGTTCATCATCGACAACACGTTCGCGACACCGATTCTCTGCCGTCCGTTTGAATTCGGCGCGGACATCGTCACCCATTCGACGACAAAGTACATGGACGGTCACGCGATGACCGTCGGCGGCGCGATCATCGACAGCGGAAACTTCGACTGGGAAGCCCATCACGACAAGTTCCCGGGAATGACCGAACCCGATCCTTCCTACCACGGTCTCGCCTACAGCAAGGCTTTCGGCAAGAAGGGCTACATCGTCAAGGCGACCGCCCAGCTGATGCGCGACTTCGGAAGCATCCAGTCCCCGTCGAACGCCTTCCTTCTGAACGTCGGGCTCGAAACGCTCGCACTCCGGATGCAGAAGCACTGTGAAAACGCCATGAAAATCGCAGAGTTCCTGGAAAGCCACCCGAAAGTCGCCTGGGTCAACTTCGCCGGTCTCGAATCGGACAAGTATCACGAACTTTCGAAAAGGCAGTTCAAGGGCGGAATCCCCTGCGGCGTCCTCGCCTTTGGAATCCAGGGCGGCAGAGAGGAATCCATCCAGTTCATGGACTCGCTCAAGCTGATAGCGATTGTCACCCATGTCGCCGATGCGCGTTCCTGCGTTCTTCACCCGGCAAGTCACACGCACCGCCAGCTGACCGACGAACAGCTCATCGCAAACGGAATCCGGCCCGACCTGATTCGCTTTTCCGTGGGCATCGAAAACGCGGACGACCTCATCGACGACCTGAAGCAGGCTTTCAAAAAAATCTAGACCGAAAAGTCGAAATGCGAAACGCCGTCCAAAAGACGGCGTTTTGATTCTAAAAAAAATCGAAGGGAGACTTGAATCAATTCGCCCGGATGCCGACCTTGGCAAGCACGTCGGCATTTTCGGAATCCTTGAGGGCAACGTTCGTTATCCAGTTGTATTCGTCTAGTCCCGAAAGCCCGACCCGGACGCAAACCTGTTCCTTCGCCTTCTCGTAATTCTGAAGAATCAGAATCTTTTCGTCACCGTGAGCCTGTTCGATTTTAAGCGACCATTCCTCTCCGAGCATGACAAGCGCGGCGACAGCGTTCAGATACTGGTTCGCCTTTTTCTCGTCGATGACGCTTGTACCAGGAGCGACAAACTTGGCGGCGGAAAACGGGGCGATTTGCTTTTTGGCATCCTGCTTGGGAAGAGACGGCGTCAGAGACTCCGACTGATCCGCTCCGCAACCGATCAAGACAAAAAAGGAAGCCACCGCGAAGACAAATGTGCAGAACTTTTGTTTCAATTGTGGCTCCTTCCATAAGAGATAATAGCGGTTTGTGGGGTCGAACCACAGACACACGGATTATGATTCCGTTGCTCTACCGACTGAGCTAAACCGCCAGGTGAGCCTAATTTAAACAAATTTCCAAAACAAATCAAGGGATAAAGCGAAAATAAATCATCTTTTTTCGAAATTTCTTTCAAAAAACCGGAGTTCCGTAAAAAGCCTTCCCGCGGAATATTCGATAAGGCGCCAACCCGGGATTCGACTCAAGATGCGAAACTCGGACGATTCGGGATCCAGTTGCATCTGGGTCGAAGGCGTCACATAGACCGTCTGCCCGTCGCCGCGGTCAATCGTCATTCCGGAATGGTAATGCCCCACGAAAATGGAACGGAGATTCTCGATGCCGTCGAGCGTCTCGCCCACTTCCTTCCAGTTCCTTAGCGCATAGCGCGAATCCATGAAGAGATGCCCGCACAGGCAGGGAGGATGATGCACGAAGAGAAAAACCTCTCCCGCTTCCTTTTTCGCTTCGCGCTTCAGCCATTCCAGTTGACGCCGCGAAACGACTCCTGTCGAACTGTCGAGAAAGAAGAAAGTAAAACCGTTTACCGTTCTGCGGTAGAAAATCTCGCCTTCCGAAAATTCAAGAGGAACGGGAGAAAACCTCGAAAGGTCGCTCGAATTGTCGTGATTTCCGGGAATCGCGCACCACGGCCTGTCATAGCCTTTCACCATTTCGAAAAAAAGCTCGTACTCTTCCCTTGAACTGTCCTCTGTCAGGTCCCCGCTAAAAACGAGCAGATCGAGGTTCTGTCTTCTGGCATCGGAAAGCACGAATTCAAAGCTTTCGACGGAAGTCAACCCGTCCTTCTCGGATTTGTCGGCGACAAGGTGAATATCGGAAATCTGTCCGATCCGAAACGATGCGTGTTCCAGTGCCATGCTCCAAATCTAAATAAAGTTCCCACTTTTTCAAATTCTTTTTAACTCTTTAAGATTCAATGTGATAGCAGTCAATTCAACAAAATTATTCACATGAGGATAAATAACCTGTTGAAAACCGGAATTCAACACCGATTTGTGGAACCTTTTGCGATAGACGTTGACAAAAACGCCCAATCGACTTTTCAACGTTGAATTCTGTGGACAAGTCCGGCAACTCTCAAAACAGAAAACTTATTCACTGTTTTTGTATCTTGTTAAAAATCAATCGGTTGCGTACACTATTGACAAATCTTTCCACATATCCCAATTGTCATTCTCGTTTTCTTTTATATAAATAAGGGAAATATTTAAAGAGCGCTGTGCATAAAAAAAGAAGCCCGTCAGGACTTCTTGGTTTCTTTCTCTTCGACCGATACTTCGAAATTTCCCTTTAGCCTTGCTCCGCATTCGATGACTAGCAACTTGGTCCTGATGTTTCCGATGACGAGAGATTTCGATTCGAGAACCAGCTTTTCGCTGCACTCGATGTCTCCGGAAACCTTCCCGGCGACAGTCGCGTTCTTCGTCTTGATGGTTCCTTCGATGTAGCCGGAATTTTCGATGACGATATCGCCGGTCGTGGAAACGTTTCCCTTGATGTTTCCGGCCACCCGCAAGTCGCTCGAACCGGAAAGATCTCCCGTGATATTCATGGAAGGGCTGATCTGTGTGAATTGGCTGTCGTTTTCTTTTGCCATTTTCTACTCCTCGATGAAAAGTTCTGGGTCGATCGGTTCGCCATCCTTCGTGATTTCATAATGGATGTGCGGGCCCGTGGAATTTCCCGATGATCCGACCGTTCCAATCGCTTCGCCTTTCTTGACAGTCGCGTTCTTTCTTGAATAGGTCTTTAGAAGGTGCGAATAGCTGGAAACATAGCCGTTCCCGTGATCGATCTGCATGTTCAGTCCGCGATCCTTCATCTTCGAAACGGAAAGGACCTTGCCGTCCGCGGTCGCGAAGACCGGTTCGTCCAGCTTGGCGGAAATGTCGATGCCGAGATGGCTTTCTTCTGCCGAATAATGCTTGCTGATAATGCCGATGGTGGGAATGATGCTCGGAATCTGGTTCCAGTTTTGGCGTTTTTCCTGTTCCGAGTAGCCCGCGAGTTCCGCATTGAAGCGATTTTTGGCAAGAGGGGCGAAATCGAAGCGGCTCTTTTCTATTACCGCGGAGAGCCTTGTCGAATCCGTTTCGTAAAACGTTCCGAGAATGTTCTTGATCTGACGCTCCATGGAGGAAATGGAATCCAGTTCGGAGAAGAACAGCTCGTATTCCTTTTGCTTTTGAAGCAGAAGTTCGTTCTGCGCGTGGATTTCCCTTGAACTGACGATCATCGCGCTAATCGTGGCGCTTTTGTAGATAAGAAATCCGCCAAGAAGAAAGATGGCAAGGACAATCAGCAGAAAAAGTTTCCACGTCAAGGCGTGAAGCTTGAAGGAAACGGTCTTTCCTGCGTCTGACGGAATGATCTGGATAATGTGGTAGCGGTTTTTCAATTCATTCCTTCGATTCGTTCCTGGATTCGGGTCAAGTCTTCAAAGGAATAGTAGTCGATGACCAGCTTTCCCCTGGAAGCGTCTTCGGACGTCTTTTGAAGCGTGACGCTCGTTCCCAGAAACTCTTCCATCTTGCGGAGAAATTCGACGATGTTCGGATCGAGCGGCCTTTCCGCGGATTCGGGATTAGGCCTTTCCTTTTGCTTTTTCTCTTTTGCCAGGTTTTCCACTTGCCGAACGTTCATCCCCTTTTCGATGATGTCGCGCGCGACGGATTCCGGGTCGGCGATGTCCGGGCTTAGCAAGGAACGCGCGGCGCTCTGGGACAGCTTTCCTTCGACAATCCAGGCCTGAACCTGTTCCGGCAGCTTCAAGAGACGGAGCGAATTGGTGATTGCCGACCGGGACTTTCCAACATTCCTCGAAAGGTCGTCGTGGGTGTATCCGTAATCCCTGATCAGCTGTTCATAGGACTTTGCCACTTCGATGGCGTTTAAATCGACGCGCTGGATGTTTTCGATGAGCGACCATTCCGCCATCTGCTTGTCGGAAAGCAGGTCATGAACATAGGCGTCGATCGTGGAAAGCCCTGCGATTCTCGCAGCCCGCGTACGCCTTTCTCCGCTGACTATTTGATAGCGTCCGTCAAACTTGCGAACGGTTATCGGCTGGATCAGTCCCTGTTCCTGGATGGTGCTTGCGAGTTCCTGCAATTCCTCTTCGCTGAAATCCTTCCGCGGCTGGTAAGGGTTCGGATCGATCAGGTCGAGGTTGATTTTTTCTATCCGGACCGTGTTGCCGTTTTCGTCCTGGTGAATTTCGCTCGGTTCCCTGTTTTGGTGACTTTGCATGATGGCGGCCAAGCCTTGGCCCAGACCCATTGACTTTTTTCCCATGGCTATTTTACCCCGTTGATGATTTCTTCTGCGAGTTTCATGTAGGCCTGCGCACCGGTGCTTTTCACGTCGTAGAGAATGACAGGCTTTCCGTGCGACGGTGCTTCGCTGAGCTTGACGTTTCGAGGAATCATGATTTTGAAGACGCGTTCCGAAATGACGTTTCGGACTTCGTCGGCAACCTGTCTCGAAAGGCTGAGTCGGGCATCGTACATGGTGAGCAGCGTCCCTTCGATATTCAGGCGGCTGTTCAGGTTTTTCTGTACCAGGCGGATGGTGTTGAAAAGTTCCGCAAGGCCTTGCAAGGCGTAATATTCGCATTGTACCGGAATCAGGACGCTGTCGGCTGCCGTCAGGACGTTGAGCGTCAGGAGGTTCAGGCTGGGAGGCGAATCGATGATGATGAAGTCGAATTCTTTCTTGAGTACGGACGTGATTCTGTCGAGGCGATGTTCCCGGCTCATCGAATTGACAAGTTCCAGTTCCATGGCGGAAAGATCCGGACCGGAGGTGATGACTTTCAGATATTCCAGATCGGTCTTCAAGATGAATTTCTGGAGGGCTTCGTTCGTGATGGCATCGGGACTTTCTGCCAGGTCCAGAGCCTCGTGAATGTCTTCTTCCTGGGTTTCTAGATAGCCCAAACCTTGCGAGGCGTTGCCTTGCGGGTCCATGTCGATCAAGAGGGTTTTCTTTTCCAAGGCGGCAAAATTGGCGGCGAGGTTGATCGCTGTCGTCGTTTTTCCGACTCCGCCCTTTTGGTTGCAGATGGCGATGATTTTACCCATAGATTCCTTTGATGACTAACGAGTATTCTTGAGTTTCGTTGGGAAGATTGTAATCAATCAGGTGCAGATTGGGAATGTTCTTTAATTCCTGCGCAATTTCCCTGCTTTTAAACGTGATGAAGAGACCGTTTTTCTTGAGTGCCGGCAACGCTCTTTCGTAATCCGCTTCAAATCGGGAAAGGGCTCTGCACGAGATGATGTCGCACTGAGAGATGTTCGATGTTTCGAAGCGTTTTCCTACGACATCGAGATTCTTCAGATTCAAGGATTTTTTTGTTTCTTCGAGAAAGAGAACTCTTTTGTGGCGCGGTTCCGAAGCGTAGAAGTGAATTTCGGGACAGACGATGGCAAGCGGAAAGACGGGACATCCGCCACCGGCGCCCATGTCCGCCCAGGTCATTCCCGGTTTCAAGAAGTTTTTCTTTGAAAGTACGATGTAGGGATACAGAGAGTCGGCGATGTGTCTCGTTAAAAATTTAGGAATATCGTTTCGAGAAATCAAATTGGTCGTTTCGTTTCCCTGAATGACCAATTCCACATAGGCAAAGAGTTTTTCAAGGGTCTCATCCGACAAGGAAATTTCCCTGTCTGCGAGAAATTTAAAAAAGAGTTGTTCCTGGATGGGGTTTTGAAAATGTTTCACGTGAAACAATTTAGAATATTTCGCCGAAACAAAACCACTCTGTCAAAAAAAAATGTATTGGATAAATTGTGAATTAGCTTGGCTTAGATGTTTAAATGAATTTTCTATATTTTGGCCATGTGGATTTTGTTTGCCGTTCTGTCTTCCCTGTTTGCTGCCTTGACCTCGATTTTGGCCAAGGTGGGAATCGAAAACGTAAATTCCAACTTGGCGACGGCGATTCGGACTGTGGTTGTTTTGGGAATGTCCTGGCTGGTGGTGCTTGTAACCCATGCGGGAGCGGGAATCGGAGACATTTCCCGAAAAAGCTGGCTGTTCCTGATTTTGTCTGGCTTGGCTACCGGAGCGTCCTGGCTTTGCTATTATAAGGCTCTCCAGCTGGGGGAAGCTTCCAAGGTGGTTCCCATCGACAAGTTGAGCGTTGTGATCACTCTTGTCCTCGCCTTTGTGTTTTTACATGAAACGTTTACCCTGAAATCCTTGCTGGGATGTCTTTTGATCGGGGCGGGAACGCTTTTAATGGTTCTATAGATGTTTTCTTTTGAAAGTTTTTCGCTGCTTTGTGTCTTTTGCTTTTTAGGGAGCTTTATCCAGCGGGTAACGGGCTTTGGCTTTGGAATTTTCGTGATGACTATTTTCCCCTATTTGCTTCCGAGCTATGGAGAGGCGACCATGCTTTCGGGCTTGTTGGCGGGGACAAATTCCTTGATGGTCGTACTTCAAAAGCGTCGCTTTATCCAATGGAAAGATTTCTTTCCGATGCTGTCCTGTTTTATGTTTGTGTCTGTCGTGTGCATTTTTTTACTCGTGCGTATCGATGATCATCAAATCAAGAAAGTTTTGGGAGTCTTGCTGATTTTTTGCAGCTTGTATTTCTTGTTCTTCAACAACAGGATTCATCTGAAGCCCAACATGAAAACGCAGCTTTCCATGGGAACGCTCAGCGGGATGATGGGAGGATTCTTTGCCATGCAGGGACCTCCTGCTGTTCTCTATTTTATGGTGTCGGGGATGAGCAAGGATGCCTATATCGCCTGTATGCAAACATATCTTCTTTCTGGAAATCTGCTGATGAGCGTGGTGAGAAGCTATCATGGTTTCTTGACGTGCCAGGTGGGACTTGCCTACTGTGCCGGTTTTCTTTTTGTTCTCGGCGGAAACTGGCTGGGCTGTAAGGTCTTTAATAAAATTTCCTCAAAAATTTTACGACGGTGTGTCTATGGATATTTGGCGTTGAGCGGGGCGATCATCTACGCGATGGCTTGATATGTTTCACGTGAAACATTCTAGACTTTTTTGCTTTGTGGATAAAAAGCGTCGATGAACCCAGCCGTACCATTTTTCTGGGGATAGATGAATCCTTTTTTCGAGCCAAGCGTGAAAATGTTGGTAAAGCTCTTTTTCGTTTGTAGGCTGGATTTCCTTGACGAACAAATTTTTTGTCTGAATGCCCGATTCTATCCAGCAAAGATAGATGGGCGTTTTTGGGCGATATTTTAAAATAAAGGCGGGAATGGGATTGCAGTGGACGGGTTTTCCGAACAGCGTTCCCGGTACAAAGCGAGCTTTTCGAAAATCTTGGTCGGCGATCAGGCAAAAAAGATTTCCTTGGTCCAAAAGTTTTAAAATTTTTCTAGGATTGTTTATAAAAAGTGAATAGTGAACATTGTCGATGGAACGATACCTTGAATAAATCCACTTGTCCAAAATTTTCGGCTTGAGTCTTGCGTAGCTTGCCACGAGAGGAATTCCCAGTCTGACAAGCCAGGGACCGATCGCTTCGTAGTTTCCGAAATGCGCGGTCAGCATCAGACCGCCCTGCTTCATTTTGTTTAGAACGGAAAGGCTTTTTTCGTCAATCGAGAACCGGGAATCCCCTTTCGAATAAATCCAGCCTTTCGTCAAGAAATCCACTGCGTCCGAAGAAAGATTCTTTAGCAAGCGATTTCGAAAATTCTCCTTTTGAAGTTCGGTCATCTCGGGACGGACATCATCCAGGTTTTCCCGGAGCACGTTTTTTTTCCAGCCGGAAAGTTTTAACGCTTCAAAGAGAAGAACCTTGAAAAGAGGAGCGAAAAGATTCATTGCGAAATCAAGATAGAATTTTTTGATGGGCTGGAAAATGAAAAGACGATTCAAAACGAAGCTCTTGAAAATTTCGTTTTAAAACCATTTGTTTCTTTTTGAAAAGGATGTTTTGCTTGAACTCCGGAATGTCGGGCGATTCGAACTGTGGCACGGTTTTTGCTAAAGCTTGAGTAGAAAGTTAAAATAGGAGATTCGATATGATGTACAACACGCAAATGATTCCGGCCAGATTCTTTGGGCTCGACGACTGGCTGGATTCTTTCCACAAGGCTTCCACGAACGATTCTGCGTGCATGCCTCGCGCTGCCGTCGCCGAGAAGGATGGCGGATACGTTCTGGAAGTGGATTTACCGGGCGCCAAAAAGGAAGACATCGAGGTGCACATCGAAAACGACACGCTGAAGATCAAGGCGACGCGCAAGACGGCGACCGCCGAGATGCACTACGAGCGCGCTTTCAAGCTTGCCAAGGACCTCGATGCCGAAGCGGCGGAAGTCTCTTTCGAAAACGGCGTTCTGGGCGTCAAGCTTGGAAAGAAGGCGTCTGCAGCCGCGCGTAAGCTGGTTATCAAATAGGTAAAATTTTTAACAAAGGAGCACACTATGTATAACGAAATGATTCCTGTCTTTGGACTGAGCAATCTGTTTGACACGCTGAACGACGATGTCAAGGCCTGCGGATCCTGTATGCCGCGTTCGTCGGTTTCCGAAAAGGGCGGAATCTACACGCTCGAAGTGGAACTTCCCGGCGTCAAGAAGAGCGACATCGATGTGAACGTCGAAGGCGATTCGCTGAGCGTCAAGGCGACGCGCAAGAGCGCCACGTCGGAGATGCACTACGAACGTTCGTTCAAGCTGGGCGAGGAAATCAATCCGGATTCTGCCGAAGCCTTCCTGGAAAACGGAATTCTCACGTTCAAGTTCACCAAAAAGCAGAACGCTAATTCACAGCATAAATTAATCGTTAAATAATTTATGCCTCGAAGAAGACGCTCCCCGAACAGGGAGCGTCCTTGTTTTAAGGGACAGGTTATTTCAGCAGACTCTTTCCGTCGCTAAAGGCCTTGCCGACCTTTTCGCCGAGGACGCGGTAGGCGTGGGCCGCGGAATCGTAGGAAATCGGTTCAACCTTTCCCAGATCGACCTTTCCCGCTTCGTCGAGAACCTTTTCGTCTGCGCTGGTGTTTACGACCTGCCCGACGATGTATGTGCTGCCGTCCATGTCGGCGCTGCATTCGAGGAGCTTGCATTCGAGCGTGAGCGGATACTCTTCGAACATCGGCGCATCGACGTGCTCGCTCTTGAGAACGTGCAGGCCGGATTTTTCCACCTTGTTGGCGAGCTTCTTTCCGCTGACGATTCCAAAAAAGTCCGAAACGGTTGCCGTCTTCCGCGTACCGAAACTCACGGTAAAGGCCTTGCGCTTCTTGATGTTTTCCGTCGTCTTGTGGCTGGTCCCGAGGCAAATCGCAATCTGGTCTTCTTCCAGTTGGCCGCCCCAGGCCGCGTTCATCGCGTTGGGCGTTCCGTCTTCGTTGTATGTCGCAATGACGAGAACCGGCAGCGGAGTGACAATGGCCTTGGACCCAAAACTCTTTCTCATAAAAAACTCCTTTTGAATTCAAAATAGAAAATTTGATTTTTTGTGACGATTGGAGATATACTATATTTAAAAGGCGTGGGTGAACGATTTATGAAACGGTTGATTTTTTTTCTGCTGATGCTTTGTTCTTGGGGATTCTCCGAGGATTTTCATTTGAAATACACCCAATACACCTCTTGTACGTATAAGCCGGAGATCGATGGCTATTGCGATGGAGAAGAGGAGCCCGTCTGGAAAAGCGGTTCGATCCGGGTTTCCTTGACGGACGACTCGCTTCTCTTTGTATTCTTGAACAAGAAGACGACTTACCGGATAGAATTGAATACAATCGAAACGGAATACAACAACAATAATGAGAAAATTCTTGTCCTGACCGGGCGTTCCGGGGGGCACAACTACCTATTCGTTCTCGGAAAGAAGTATTTCAATTTTTTGCAAATCAATGGCTGGGGAATGTACTTTCTCGACAATTCTTCCAAGTCCAAAAGTTTGGCGGCCCGGGACTTTGGAAAGCTAAAATATCCGATTCTTTCCGCTGCGCTCTGCCCTTACAGCGAAGAGACAAATGGTTATGATAGCCGTTGCACCTACTATAATTACGACGAATCGCGAACGTTCATCTTGGAGACGGCGTATAGACACAAGAAGCTCTATCTCTATGTCGATACCTTGTACACAATCCAGATTTCGGAAGTGGAAGATGTCAAGAATAGCGATAGCGCAAAAGTTCTGCTGTATTCGGGAAAGGACAAGGACGGAAATCTTGCGACGGTCGCGATCGGCGCCGATTACTTCAATGTGGTCTTGGACGGCGTCCTGAAAATCAGCATGATGGAAAATAGGCTGCCCGATGAACTGGTGCAGTCTAGCGCAAGGGATGCGACGGTGTCGGGAAGTTCCGTCGCCATTGCGCCGGATATTCTGATTACGAACGCGCATGTCACCAAGGAAATGTCCCAGATGGGAGTGTATCTCGACGG
Organism: Senegalimassilia sp.; assembly: GCA_963652365.1. GTDB lineage: Bacteria > Fibrobacterota > Fibrobacteria > Fibrobacterales > Fibrobacteraceae > Hallerella. Next base: position 1,651 of record CAVJTH010000044.1, on the reverse strand, counting down.
AAAGAAAGTGGAACACGATGGCTACGAACTGATCGGAGAACTGTCGGACGATATCTTGGACCTGGCGATTATTCGGGTCAAGGGAGCGAAGCTGAACGCTTGTCCGCTTTCCACGAAGGATCCCGTTCTCGGTGCGGACATTCTGGTGTTCGGGTATCCGCAGATTCAATACCAGGGCGACGACTTGAAGGTGACCAAGGGAATCGTTTCGGGAAAGAACGGCTATCAGGGAGACAAATCGACATTTCAGATCGATGCCGCGGTCCAGCATGGAAATTCCGGAGGTCCGATCGTTTCTGGCGGAAAGATCATCGGTCTCGCCACGTCCATTTTGAATGTCGAAGGAGCTCAAAACGTGAACTTTGGGATCAAGGCTTCCAAGATTTACCATCTGCTCCAGTTCTACAACGTGACGCCCAAGCCGACCACGCAAGATTTTAGCCTGTGCACCTACCTGCTTACCGGTAGCTGAAAAGATCGATGAAGCTGTTCGATAACATGGCGGAGATTGTCCGTGACGACATGGCGGCGAGCATCCGCAAAGGCGGCAAGGTGTCGATCGCGGCGGCCTGCTTTTCCCTGTACGCATACCGGGAACTCAAGAAGCAGCTGGAATCCGCCAAGGAATTTCGGTTTATTTTCACGTCGCCGACCTTTGTAAAGGAAAAGGCCGATAAGCGCAAGCGCGAGTTCTATATTCCCCGTCTTTCCAGAGAAACCAGCCTGTATGGTACGGAGTTTGAAATTAAGCTTCGCAACGAGATGACCCAGCGGGCCATTGCGAAGGAATGCGCGGACTGGATACGCAGAAAGGCGGTCTTCAAGTCCAATGTTTCGCAAGAGCGGATGATGGGATTTGCGACGGTCGATGAAAGCACCTACCTGCCGATCAACGGATTCACGACTGTCGAGCTTGGCTGCGAGCGGGGCGATTATGCCTATCATCCGGTGCAAAAGACCGAGAGCTCTGAAAATTCGGGCTACTTCCTCAAGCTGTTCGATCAGCTGTGGAATGACCGTGAAAAAATGCAGGATGTCACGGATGTGGTCATTGAAAATATCAGCACGGCCTATGCGGAGAACTCTCCGGAGTTTATCTATTTCATGACCTTGTACCATGTATTCAACGAGTTTCTTGATGATATCTCGGAAGATGAACTTCCTAACGAGGCAACCGGCTTTAAGCAGAGCAAAATCTGGAGTATGCTTTACGACTTCCAGCGGGATGCTGTGCTTGCCATCATCAATAAACTTGAAAAGTATAATGGCTGCATCCTGGCGGATAGTGTCGGTCTGGGTAAAACCTTCACCGCACTGGCTGTTGTGAAATACTATGAAAACCGCAATAAATCTGTCCTCGTTCTTTGCCCGAAAAAGCTGGCGGAGAACTGGAACACCTATAAAGATAACTACGTCAACAATCCCATCGCTTCGGATCGTCTGAATTACGATGTTCTGTTTCATACCGACCTCTCTCGCAATGGTGGCATGTCCAACGGCTTGGATTTGAGCCGTCTCAACTGGGGCAACTATGACCTGATCGTCATTGATGAATCCCACAACTTTCGCAATGGTATCGGAACCCACAGCAACACACAGGAGAACCGCTATCAGAAACTGATGGAAAAGGTAATCCGCGCCGGTGTGAAGA
>CAVJTH010000043.1:0-17912 GCA_963652365.1 Senegalimassilia sp. | reverse complement strand
TAAGTTCTAAGCACTCTCTACTAAGCTCTGAACAAGCCCCTCGCCGGGAAGGCGCACACTCCGCCGCCAGGCGGAAACAGGACGCTTCGCGAAAAAGCCTAGACGTGCAACGTCACAGCCTTTCAGCAGAAAATAAAGTCTGCTCAGAAATAGACGCCTTTCGAAAAATGTTCCTTTCGGCCTGCGGAATGGCACGACCCGGAAACGTCGTAAAGGCAGGATTCCCTTTTTCGAATGGCCCCGCCCACCTGGTGCGTGCCTTTTTTCACGATACCCGCCGGAACTTCCGTGGGAAGGCATCCTTCTCGATAGATTCCCGCAATGTCGAAGGCGATCATGTCGATGTTCGGGCCTCCATCCTGCGTCAAGGATTCCATCGTGAACTCGAACGGGAGCGCATCGATCCAGACATTTTCGACAAACGCCGAGTCCCAGGTGTCCCAGCTTCCCGTTGGCGGAAAATCCACTTCGTAAGTTCCCGCATCGACGGTCACCTTCATCGGGCGAGAAGCCGTTCCGCCGTTCGCATAGCGGACAAGAAGCCTAGCGTTCGATGCGGACTGGTCTGCGACAAGACGCCAAACGGCAACGCTCGTCGAATCGTTCGCGATGTTAAAGAATCCCTGTCCGAAAAATCCCGCATGGTTTTCGTCTGTCGTTCCCTCGCCTTCATTCGGAAAAGCCATGTCGATGGGAGACTTCCACACGGCGTCCGCCGGTATCTCGGAACACGCGAAGGCAGAACCGCTTGACGAAAATGCCGCGCTTGAACTCGAAGCGATTTGCGAAGAAGACGTTTCCACGGAGCTTGACGAAGCGTTTTCCTCGGATTCGTGCGAAACGGGCGAGCAGGCGCTTCCGCCTTCAAAAATCGCCGTGTAGGTCACGTTCCTGTAGAGCGCGGTCGTTCCGTAAAAATTGGAATCCGTCGAAACGGAACGGCAATCGTCATCCGCCCAGTACTTGAACGCCTTGCCAAAGCTTCCAGGGCTCACATGCAGCGCAAGCGGCGCTCCGCCCGGAAGTCCTTGCGAATGGGAAATTATCCCGCCAGCGGACGAAAGGTTCGTTTTCACCGTCTGCGTGTAGCGCTTTTTTGCCGCGGAAAGCAGTTTCACGAGAGCGGACCGGGAATCGTCCGAAAGATAGTTCGTCGAGACTTCGTCCGAAAGCTCGTCGAGAATCCACTCCGCATGGGCAAGCGACCCGGATTCCTGGAAATGCGTCACGCCATCGTTGGTCACGCCGGTCGGATAGTTGGGATATTCTCCCGCAAGAAAATACTTGAAGAGGTAGCGCGAAATATAGGCGGAACTCTGATTCCTTGCGAACTCGTAGGATTTCAGGTTCAAATCGACAAAGGGGATTCCGTAGTCCCGGGCGAGCGACTCCATCAGATCCCGCACGTCGTATTCCGATTGCGTCGAATACTTCGAAGAGAATACGTTTCGCGGGTAGGTGTTCATCATCATCGGGGAAACGAAGACGGGAATTGCGCCCCAGCCTTTCGCCTTGTCGATATACTGTTTCAGATAGTAGCTCAGGGAATCGAACGGAACCTCGCGCGACTTGCTTCCGAAGTAGCGGTCGTTGTGACCGAACTGGATAAAGAGAAAGTCCCCCTTCTGCACCTTTCCGTCGAGAGCGTCGAGGCGTCCTTCCTGGATAAAGGTCTTGGAACTTCTGCCTCCAAGCGCCGCGTTGTAAATCGAGACCCGGGAGGCGTCAAAAAAGCTTCCGATGACCTGTCCCCATCCCGTTTGCGGATAGGCTTTCGAGTTGTAGGTTGTCACCGTGGAATCGCCCACGATGTAAATCGTAAAAGATGTTGTATCGCCGACGGTAAGAGCCGAAAGGACGAAAAGGAGTACAAGCGAAAGAAAAACCTTTTTCATGAAATCCTCCTAGCGGATAACGGCCCATGTCGCGTCTGCCGAAGCGTTTTTCGAAGTGACGCGGATGCGGTAGATCCCTGGCGCAAGACGGGTCCTTGCGAAGAGTTCCGTACAACCTCGCTCGACGGAAATCCTTTCGGAAACAAGCGTTCGACCCGACAGGTCAAAAAGCTTTGCCTCCACCATCCCGGAAGTTTCCGCCTGCAGACGGTTTCCCTTCAAGAAGAGCCCTGCGTTCGGGGATACCGCCCGAATCGCTGTCGTGGTATCCGCCTTTTCCGTTTCTTCGCCAGGCTGATCCGCTTTCGAAGCGGCGCGTTCGACTCCCGGAACGCTAAAGCCAAAGGCGTCAATGTTTGGCCCGCCGTCTTCCGTCAGCGAAATCATGCGCATCGTTTCTTCGCCCAAGGGCAAATCGACATTCACCCAGGCGGTATCCCAGGATGTCCAGCTTCCCGTCGGCGGAAAATCCACCGGGTAGTCGTGATCGAGATAGACGTTCAGCTTTCGCGATGCGGTGCCTCCGTTGGCATAGATGATTCCCAGCGTCGCGCGCCCCGCCGTGGGAAAAACCATTCGGTAGTCCGCGAACGTGGAAATCGCATTGTCGAAATTCCAGTATCCTTCGCCCGAAAAGCCCGCATTCGAAGATTCCGTCCAGCCGACGTCAAAGGAATCCGGAAGCGACGCGTCAAGCCATTTTTCGACGTTCCTGTCATAGACTGTCGTCGTGTCGATTTCTACGCCGCCCGTCGGATCCACGTCGGCGAGAACTTTCGGAGTCCCCGTCGGAAACGTTGCGAGAGCCGCACCGTTTCCCGTGTAAGGTTCCGCCTTTCCGCCCTCGTAAACCGCGGTGTATTGCGTCGAAGCGGAAGGCATCGAAAAGGTGCAAATGGCTTCGGACTGTACGGTCGATTGCAAGTTCCCCACCTTCTTGCCGTTGCCGTCGTACCATCCCAGGAATTTTTTTCCGGCCTTGGGCGTCGTCTTGAGCGTCACGGGAATTCCCGCCGGATAGTAGCTCGAAACGGTTGTCGCGGAGTCCGATCCTTCGGGCGACACCTTCACGTTCAGGGAATACATCGGCGCGAGATTTTTCGCGAGGTTTCGGACCTTTTCGTCGGAGTGGACACGCATCTGCTCGGTGAGAATCCGCCCAAAGACAATCGCGCCGTTCTGCTGCAGGTGCAGATTGTCGCTGTTGCCGCTTCCGTAATTCGAATATTCGCCCGCGTCGAGATACATGTTCACGTAATGCAGCGCATAGAACTGCCCCACCGAAAGCAGGTAGTTTCTCGAAAGCGTATCCATGTCGATCAGCGGAACATTCAGGGATGCGGCGATTTCCCGTGCACGGATCGGGTAGCCGTGATAGGATTCGTAAATGGAATCGGCGACGGCAACGGCGCTAGACGAAAAGCGGAAATCGCTCCGGCGCACGGGATTCACGATGATGGGCGTCGCCCCCTTCGCTAGCGCCTCGTTCGCCATGGCGGTCGTCGCCGTGACGAAGTCCGCTTCGGAGCTTTTGGAACGATCGTTGATTCCAAACTGGATGATCACGAAATCCCCGGCCTTGAGGCTCGAAAGGACACTTGGCCAGTTGCTCGTGTAGTATCCCATCGCGTAAGTGCCTCCCGCGCCCCGATTCGCGACGCTCACCGCGTCGGAATTCCAGAAATACCCGAATTCCTGGCCGATTCCGCGCTTCGGATAGTAGCCTTCGTTCCAGTCCTGCATCGTCGAATCGCCGCAAAGATAGATCGTCACCTTCGCAAAGAGCGTCGAGGAAAGCAGGAAGATCCAGACCGCAAGCAGAAATGTCCCACGTTCAAGCGCTTTCATAGAATCTCCTAGGGATTGTGTACAAGCTTTTCGATAGCGACAGGATGCGAATCCAGACGGACTTCCACGTAGTAGATTCCAGCCGAAAGCCTTTCCTTGCCAAGCGATACGGAATTGTCGCCAGCGTGGACATTTGTACGGATCGCTCGGACCTTGTTTCCGCGGATATCGAAAACGGACACGTCCGCAATTCCCGAAATTCCGGAATGCAGCACTTCGAACTTCGCGTCATACGAAGCGACGCGCGACATTCTTTGCGCAAGCGATGTCGTTCCGCCACTCGACGAAACCTGCGTGATGCCGGCGACGTCGAACGCGATGGCGGAAATATTCGGCCCGCCGGCCGAAGTTCTCGAAACGAGCGTCACGTCGAAATTTCCCTGCGGAATCCGGACGGAGACAAGCGCCGTATCCCACGTGTCCCAGCCTGTCGGCGGAAAGGATACCAGGACGGTTTCTTCGCCGATACGTAGTTCCATGTCCCGATTGGCGCTTCCGCCGTTTGCATAGACGATCGCGATCGTTGCCGAATCGTGAGCCGATTCCGAATTCAGCCGATACACCGTAAAGGCACCCGACTCGTTCGCGAAGTTCCAGTAGGCTTCTCCGGCAGATCCCGAATGTTCCGTTTCCACGTATCCCTCGCTCGAAGAATCCGGCGCGGACGCATTGAACGAAGACTCGAACGCGATGGTCTCTTTCGAGGATGCCTTGCCCGGAACGATTACCGAGATGTCCGGTTTCGTCAGGTTCTTTCCGACCTTGTCCGGCAAGAAGTATCCGAGATGCGGCGGCTGGTTGTAGGCGACGTTCTGCCATGCAACGCTCAAGCGATACTGCCTGTCGTGCATCAGCGTGTACACGCGATGAGGCGTTGCCGCGAGGGTCGCTATGATGTTCACGATCGACGAATCGGCACTGCTGCGCAGAATCAGTTCTTCGCGAAAATCCCCGAAAATGTCCGCCGAAAGGCAGGGATTGGCCTTGGTGTAATTGTTCAGCGTCGAACTGTTGATGTTGTAAAGATTTAGGATCCGGTCGATCCGCTGCGCCGAGGAATTCCACTTTTCGAGCTTTCCGCCGGAGCCCTGGCCACCCGTCGCGTCGAGCAGTTCGTCCTGCAAGTCCCCGTCCCAGTAGAGCCGGAAATTGTACGACGGCGTAACGCTTGAAAGAAGATCGCCGGTAACCGTCCGGATGCCGCCCGAAGTCGTACTCCACATTTCGAACCCGCGGTTTGTCGAATCGATGTCCGCGGCAAGCCCGCGCCCGTTATCGACTCCGCCCCCGGTCTGGAGCGTTCCCCAGATGACGTTCCCCGAAGGTCCCCGAAATTCTTCCGAATACTTGTTCGTCTTTTCCTCGTGCACGGCATAGACTTCGAGCCCCGGAGAATCCGGGTCCATGTCGGAAAGATGCATCGCGTCGCCATGCCCGAATCCCGTGCGATAGCGAAGCGTCCCGTCCGGATTGACCGCCGCGGAACCGAAGACGATTTCGTCCTTGCCGTCGCCGTCGAGGTCTCCCACCGAAAGGTTGTGATTCCCTTCTCCGAAGATTCCCGTACCATCGACCGTACTTTCCAGTCTCCAGCGTTCCTTCAGATTTTTGCCGTCAAAGTCGAACGCGACCATGTAGGCGGCCGCGTAATAGCCGCGGCACATGACAAGGCTCGGGCGGACTCCGTCGAGGTAGGCGATTGCCGCAAGCATTCTCTCGGAGCGGTTTCCGTAAGTGTCGCCCCAGGCGTTTGTCGCGTCTCGCCCCGGGACGTAATCGATTGTCGTGATGGCCTCGCCCGTCTTTCCGCTGAAAACCGTCAGGTATTCGTTTCCGGAAAGAATGCGCCCGGCGCTCGTCCTGTAATCCGCGCTGGCGTTTCCGATGACGTTTCCCTTGCCATCCACCGTTCCGTCGCTCGTCTTCAGGGCGATTTCCGCGATGCCGTCGCCGTCGAGGTCATAGACCATCATCTGCGTATAGTGCGCGCCGGCCCGGATGTTCTTTCCCATGTCGATTCGCCAGAGCTTTGTACCGTCTAGCCTGTAGGCATCGATATACACGTTTCCCGTGTAGCCGTCGTTCGCGTTGTCCTTCGAATTCGTCGGATCCCATTTGAGAATCAGCTCGTATTCCCCGTCGCCATCCAGATCCCCGACGCTCATGTCGTTTGGCAGGTAGCTGCACGTGGAACCGTCGGGCATCGTCAAGGAAGCGGGACGATCGAGCTGGATGCTTTTCCAGGCGGCTTCTCCGTAGTTGTCCTTGTATCGGTTTTCCAGCACAATCACCGGCGAAGAGACGTTCCCTTCGGAATCCTTCAGCGTGTAACGGCTCGCGACAGACCCCGAAGCGTCGAGATAGGACGTCGGGGCGTTCCCCGAAACTTTCGCGATTTCCGTTCCGTCGCGGTAAAGCGTAAAGGTCGCGTCCGTCGGATCGGTCCCGAGAAGTCTCCAGCTTAGAAAGACCCCTGTTCCCGCCTTGGCGACCGAAAGCCCGCGCCCGAGCTTTTCCATTTGCGTCGTCGCGGCAAGCGAACTTCCGTGCGCAAGAATCATCACAAGACCTAAAAGCGAAATTGCGGAAAAACACCTTTTTTTTCCCATGCCAAGTCTCCTTTTCCTTTTAAAATATTCCAGAAAGGAATGCAGTTGTCAAAAAAAATGCAAGAGCGTTGTCCGCAGACTACGCTCGCAAAGACGCGCCTATTCCGCTATCCTTTGGGGAACCGGCCATCGCCTTGCCGGATTCTGGTTTTCGAAGCTTGTCCGGATCCACGCCGCCGAACGCGAGTCGCGACTCAGATGCAGCTCGTCGATGACTCCATGGAAGTAATGCGTGACAAGATCTGTCGGATCGTCCGCCGGATAGACCAGCTTCCCGACGACAAAGAGACTGTCCGTGACCCGGGTCGAGTCGTGCGTCCCGCGCTGCGGAGTGGAAGTCGCCAGTTCGCCGTTCACGTAGAACGCCGCACCGCTCGAATCCTGCGTCACGACCAGCTGCGTCCACTCGTTTACCGCGACGGAAGAATCCGCGTACCAATAGTAGAGATACTGCAAGGAATCCGCGGTGGAATCCTTGACCTCGTCCGTATAGACTTCGTAGAGCCATCCCACGCCATGCAAATACTTCAGGTTGTAGCCTGTCGCTCCCTTGCCAAAGACGACGTGCGAAAGGCTCGTGTCCGCCATCTTGACCCAGACCGAAAAGGCGACCGGCTCCCGAAGCGTCACGTCAAAATCCCCGCCTTCCGAATTCGGAATCGTCATGAAGCCTTTTTTTCCGTCATAGGAGAGCGCTCCGCCGACCGCGGCGTCCTCGGCGACCGAAAGCGATTCCGGGATGCCGTCAAAGCCGTTTCCCGTCGCGTCATGCGCAGAGACTTCGTTTTCGTCAAAATGGTAGGCGGCGACAAATCCATCCGAAAAGACCCGAACGGCGGAATCCGCAAACGAAGTTTCCGCTCCCTCGTCAAAATACAGGTAGAGCGTGTCCATTGCGCCGGCACGGAGTTTCGGGATGCGCACCCAGAAGACAAAGCTCTCGCGTTCGAAGTCGGCATACGAATTGTCCAGGGCGAGCGTGTCGCTACAGAGGATAGCGGTCCACGTCCCGCGAATGCGCTCCAGTCCGCCAAAGTCGAAATCTCCGGAATCAAGCCGCAGGACGAGCGGGAAGTTGCGCAGATTTTCCGTCAGGTCGATTCCCGACGCCGTCATGTCCAGCGGAAAGCGAAATCCGAAAGACACCCTGGCTTCATCGATATTTCGCGTCGAATCCGAAACGACCGTCACGCCATTTTCCAGGGAAAGCGAATAGCCGTCTTCCGAAATGAACACGAGCGGCCATAGAGAATCCGACGGGAGAGAATCCACGAAGATGTTGCCCAGTTCCACCGTGACATGCCGGAGAATCGTCGTACCCGGAACATGTACAATGCCCGATATCCCGTCAGCAAAGCCATGGGCTCCAAGCCGGACGCTCCCGACAGATTCCAGCATGCAGTCCCTTTCGAACGTCGAATCCGGCGGAACGGAAATTCCCTTTTGCAAGAAGCGCTTGCCCGAAGCGGAATCGAAGGCCTCCAGCGTGAACATCCCCGGCGGCACGCGAGAAAACGCATAGCGCCCGAGCGAATCCGCCAGCTCGACAAGGGCCGTATCCAGGGGAATTCCCTCCGCGGCGGAGAACTTCGCGGGCACCACGGCAACCGAGGCGAAGGGAGCCGGAGTTCCATCCGAGAAGCGCACGACGCCCGCGAGTTCCGGATTGCCGGATTCCGCACTGTTACCGAGCGATGTTCTCGAGTCCGTGCAGGCCACGAGCAAAGCGGCAAGCAGGAAGACCGCGACCTGCCGGAAAAAACCGCACCATGTCCAAATTTGATACCACACTGTTTTCAAATATATATCAAAACCTATCGCTTGCGACGAAAAAAGAACGCAGAGCGTTGTCCATGGACAATGGGTTTCGAACTAGCCCCGATTTTCCGCCCAGTGCAAGAGCACCATGATGTCCGAAGGCCGGATGCCCGGGACGCGGGATGCGCTGCCGACGGTGAGCGGCCTTGCGGCGGCGAGACGTCCGCGACTCTCGATCGAAAGAGCGGAAATCTTCGAATAATCCGTATCGGGCGAAAGCTTCACGCGGTCCATCTTCTTTTCGTGCTCGATTTCCTTTTCCTGGCGAGCGAAGAATCCCGCGTAGGATTCTTCGGCAAAGAGGTTCCAGAGGTCGCGACGAAGAAGCGCGCTTCCGGGGACAAACCTTTTGAAAAAGGCTTCGGGGTCAATTTTCGGGCGGCGGAGAATCGTGTTCAGGCGGACCGATTCGCGGACGGGAGCCTCCCCGAAGGATTCGAGGAACGGGTTGATTTCCGAAGCGGTCACCGGGGTCTCGGCGAGGAACCTCTTGACGCGCGACATCTCTTCCTTGCGGGCGTTCCAGCTTGCAAAGTCCGCATCGTCGATCATCCCGATTTTCCGGGCGCGATCCTTGAGGCGGGAATCCGCATTGTCCGATCGCAGAAAGAGCCTGTATTCGGCGCGGCTCGTGAACATCCGGTAAGGTTCGTCCAAGAGAAAATGCGAAAGGTCGTCCGCCATGACGCCGATGTAGCTTTCGGAACGTCCGAGAATAAACGGTTCCGCGCCTTCGACCTTGAGCGCCGCGTTGATTCCGGCGACGATTCCCTGCCCCGCGGCTTCCTCGTAGCCGCTCGTGCCGCAGACCTGCCCCGCAAAGTAAAGCCCCGGGATTTCCTTGCATTCGAAAGTCGGGTAGAGCTGCGTCGCATCGATGCTGTCGTATTCCACCGCATAGCCTATCTGCATGACGCGTGCGCGGGAAAGCCCCGGAATCGTCCGCAGCGCGGCGAGCTGGACATCTGCCGGAAGGCTCGAGCTGAAGCCGTTCAGGTAGATGCGCGAAACATCCTTCGTCTCCGGTTCGAGAAAGAGCTGGTGACCGTCCTTGTCGCCGAAGCGGTTGATCTTGTCCTCGATGCTCGGGCAGTAGCGCGGTCCCTTGCCCTGGATGCGTCCCGAAAACATCGGGCTGTCCTTGAATCCCGAGCGCAAGATTTCGTGCGTCTTCAGGTTCGTGCGGGTTATCCAGCAGACATTTCCGTTGTCGATGGAATTTGCGTGGCGGTCGCTCATCGGCCAGGGGGTCTTGTCGCCGGGCTGGACCTGGATTTCGTCAAAATCGACGGTCGAAGGATCGATGCGGCTGGGCGTTCCGGTCTTTAGACGACGAAGCCGGAGACCGCTTTCGAGGAGGGACTTCGAAAGAGCGTCCGCGCTCTTTTCGCCGACGCGTCCGCCGATGCTCGTTTCGAGTCCGGTGAACATTCTCGAAGCGAGAAACGTCCCGCTGGTGATGACCAGGGTTTTCGTCTCGTAGCGATCGCCGTTCAAGAGCCGGAGTTCGAAGTTGCCGTTCGACATCCGGCTGAACGCGGCGAGTTCCCCGGCGACAAGCCGAAGCCCTGCGCAGTTTTCCAGGGTTTCCCGGGCGATGCGGCTGTAGGTCTCGAGATCGCACTGAGCCCGCGGTCCCCAGACGGCGGGTCCCTTGCTCTGGTTCAGCATCCGGAACTGGATTCCCGCCCTGTCCGTGAGGATTCCCATGAGCCCGCCGAGCGCGTCGATGTCGCGAACGATCTGTCCCTTGCTCACCCCGCCAACCGCCGGGTTGCAGGACATGCGCCCGATCGCGTCGAGATCCATCGTGATCATCGCAGTCCGAGCGCCGATCTTCCACGCCGCATGGGACGCTTCGATTCCGGCGTGTCCGCCGCCTATCACCACTACATCAAACCGTTCGAGTATTGCACTCATCGCGCGCCTTCTTTTTGATGGGCAAATTTAGAAAAACCCCTTGCCAACTTTCCGGGCTTAGTCTATTTTTTTGCCATGCAACGCGCAAGAATCATCAATCTCTGGTGGCGTCGGACTTAGGACAAGTCCGGTTTTTGTGCTGAGCGCAGGTTTTAGAACCTTCCGGACTTGTTTCGGAAGGTTTTTCGTTTTTTCACAGAAGGAATCCAATATGGAAAGCAATCAAGGCTTCTTCGACAGATTCGGCGGCAAATACGTCGCCGAGGTCCTGAGGCGTCCGCTCGACGAGCTCGAACAGGCGTTTCGCCGCTACATGAAAGATCCCGGGTTTCTCGCGGAACTTCACGAGATCCAGCGGGACTACATCGGACGCGCGACTCCCCTGCTCTTTGCGCCGCGCGCTACGGAACTCCTCGGCGGAGCGAAAATCTACATCAAGCTCGAAGGGCTCGCGAACACGGGCGCGCACAAGATAAACAACGCGATAGGCCAGGCGCTTCTCGCAAGGTACATGGGAAAGAAGCGCATCATCGCCGAAACGGGCGCCGGGCAGCACGGCGTCGCGACAGCCGCGGCATGTGCCAAGCTCGGGCTCGACTGCACGGTCTATATGGGCGAAGTCGATGTGCGCAGGCAGCAGCCGAACGTCGCCGCCATGGAACTTTACGGCGCAAAGGTCTGCCCCGTGACAAGTGGCGCCCGGACGCTCAAGGACGCCGTAAACGAGGCGATGCGCGACTGGGCGGCCCACCCGGATTCCACGCATTACGTTCTCGGATCCGCTCTCGGACCGGCGCCTTTTCCCGACATCGTGCGAACCTTCCAGTCCGTCATCGGCGAAGAGGTCAGGCGGGAATGCGAAAGAAGGAATATCGACATCGGAGCGATGGTCGCTTGCGTCGGCGGCGGATCCAACTCGATCGGATTCTTCAGCCCGTTCATCGACCGGGATTCTCCGAGGCTCATCGGCGCGGAAGCGGGCGGCATCGGCCCGAACATCGGCGAAAACGCGAGCCGCATGACCGGAAACGCGAGCCGCGAAGGCATCGTGCAAGGCTACAAGAGCCGCTTCCTCATCGATGCGGACGGACAGTCGCTCCCGACGCGGTCCATTTCCGCCGGGCTTGACTACATGGGAATCGGCCCGCAGCTCGCCGCACTCGGGACCAGCGGACGCGTTGAATTCATGAGCATCCTCGACAGGGACGCTCTCGACGCGGTGAGCTTCTTCGCGAAGAACGAAGGGGTGCTCTTCGCCCTCGAAAGCGCACACGCCGGCGCCGCCGCCATGAAGATCGCAAAAGAGATTTCCAAGGACAAGGCGATCATCGTCAACATGAGCGGACGCGGCGACAAGGACGTCTTCATCACGAGCCCGGAGTTCCGCCCCGCGGAATGGAAGCGCTTCCTCGAAAGCGAACTCGAACGCCTCAACGAAAACAAGGACATCCACCATGCAAAACTGATGGGAGGCATCCAATGAAAAAGATCAAACTGATGAGCCATCTCGTTGCCGGCTACCCGACAGACGAACTCGCATTTGCCGCAGCCGCCGCCATGGTCAAGGGCGGAGCGGACATTCTCGAAATCCAGCTCGCCTTCAGCGACCCGTCTGCCGACGGTCCCGCCATCCAGAGCGCCTCGACCGAAGTGCTTTCCCGGAACTACCGCGTCCGCGACGGTCTCGCCTTTATCGCGAAGCTTCACGACGCCTTTCCGCAAGCGATCATCTACCTCATGAGCTACGGATCGCTCGTCTATACGCCCGGGGTCGAGAACTTCTGCAAGGCGGCAAGCGAAGCGGGCGTCCGCGGCATGATCATCCCCGACTTGCCGTTTGACTGCGACGAAGGGCTCACCGCGGCCTGCAAGAAATACGGCATGGAAAACATCCCGGTCGCAAGCCCGAGCATGAGCGACAAACGGCTTTCGCAAATGGCCCACGCCGGATTCGAGCACATCTACGCGTCGCTGCGCGTCGGCATCACGGGGACGGCAACCGTCATCGACGACGACACGCTCGACTTTCTCGAGAAGGTCCGGGCGGGAGGTTCCAAGGTTTACGGCGGATTCGGAATTTCCACGGGCGAACAGTCCAAGGCGCTGGCGGATTCCGTCGATGGCGTTGTCGCGGGTTCCGTATTCGTCCGGCTTATCCAGAAGAACGCTTCCGACAAGAAAGCGCTCGTCGAAGCCGTCGAAGCGAAAGCCCGGGAACTCTGCGGCCTGTAAAGTTCACGCACAAACGAATCGTAGCTCCTGTTCCAGCTTCGGGACGGGAGCGTTTTTGGATTTTTCTTTCAGGATTCTCGGATGTAATTCGAGAGAATTGTATTTTGAAGAAATTCCTGCAAGACGATATCCGCCAAGTCATCGGGAATAAAGACGTATTCCATTTTGCTCCGGTTCGCCATCTGTCTGGCATATTCCACTTTTGCCTGTGTCGAAGGCGCATTCGCCAGATGACGTCCCTTGATTTCCACGATATAATACTTGCCGTCGTTCAGTTCCACCAGAAAGTCCGGGTAATAGGAACGGAGCGTATGCAGTTCCGGGTCGATGTAGTGGACGTAAAAATCGCTCTGCCCGTTGGTGAGCATTCCGGTGAACCAGATGTGCCTGATGTCCGCATTGCCAAAAAGGTTTCGCACAAAGAAATCCTTTTCGGAGCTTGAATCGAAGCCGTAGCCGGAAAGATTGAAACTTTTCTTCGCGTTCGCCGCGTTTTTTGAAAGTTGGCTATATTCGCGGAATCTTGCGTCGCTTTCTTCCACAAAAAGGTCGTCGTCAAAGTTCAGGTTATAGCAGCCATCCGTTCCGTCCGGATTTTTCGGCGGATCCTTGGTCAGCCATTTGACGATTTCCCTTTTTTCGCCTTTCTCGTAGCGGATTCTGTAAATCTGCCTGAACAGCTGTGGCACCACCCAGTCATAAAGAATTTCGTTTGCATAGTTCACTTTTTTGAGGATAGCGTCCATTCCGTCCGTGCAGTGGCCAAGCAGTTCCAGAATTTCCACAGGCGACCAGCGCCTTGTCCTAGCTCCGGTTTCCTTGTCCGTTTCATGCTGGGTAAGATAAAGCGAAAGCTCCGCGACAAGGGAATATTCGGTAAAGGTCCGTTCATCGCTCGAAGCGACTTCCCTGCGGACTGACGCGGAATCGATGTTCGCAAGACTGTGCGTGCTTTTGGTGCGGCGGCATTTTTCAAAGTCAAAGCCGCTGCCGTTTCCGAAAAGTGTAAATTCGCCCGGTTTCAGTTCCGAGATTTTGTATTCGTAAGTCTGTTCGATCATTTTGACCGGAACTTTTTCGCGCACGTAGATATGGCGGATCTTCTTGCCGGAATGTTCCTTGCCTTTTAAATCTTCCACGCACACCTTGAAGTTCTTGTTCAATTCCTCCTGCAAGATGGCGAGGTTTTCCGTGCTCAGAAAAATCAGCCCGGTCTGCTGGGTTTCCGTGATGGAACGCAGACAGCGCATTGTCGCCTGCAGGACAAAAATCGTGCTCTTCGGCTTTCGGAACAGGGCGACACTGAAAAGCGAGCGGCAGTTCCAGCCTTCCTTTCCCTTGCCCACGAGAAGAATGAACTGCTTCTTGCTTTCGGCGGTGTCGAGCTTCAGGAATTCGCGCAGGTCGTCCTGCTTGGTGAGCCTGTCGTCGCCGACGTTCACAAGAATGGAATCTTCGGAAATGTCGAACTTCTGGAGCGCCTTTTCAAGCGCGGGCTTTAGTTCGCTGTTCAGTTCATCGATTGTGGTAGCGAAAAGCGCCATCTTCGGAAGCATGTTCTCGTAGCGGTTCCAGATGCCTTTTTCGTTTCGGTGCTGCCTGACAAAGCTTTCCACCGCATTGGAGACAAAACTCTGCGTCTGCACGTTCGCGTAGTCATCGACAAAGGTCTTCTTGAGGTATCCGGCATCGATCGCCGCCTTTAGGCCGTATTCATAGACGACTTCGGGCATGAGGCGGTTTTCGATATACGGCGTTCCGGTAAAGTTGTAGCAGGCGACGACCTGGGTGCCGGCCACGTCCAGTTCCTGCACAAGTCCGTCAATCGTAAGGCGCAGGCTTGTTTCCTTGCTGCGGTCAAGCATGTCGCTCTTGAGGGATTTTCCGAAGGCGTGGTGCGCCTCATCGACATAGATTCCGAGCTGCCTTAGCCGGGTGAGCTTCTGGTAGCGCTGGTTCGCCATCAGGGAAGAATCGTCGTCGAGCATGTAGAGGTCGGCGTTCGGGCTCTCGCGGATGGCGTCTTCCCAGGAATCCTTGAAAAGCAGGTTCTGCGCAGAATCTTCCTTGCGCTTCTTCTTGAGGATGATTTTCTGCGACGTGGAGACAATCAGGTTGAAATCCGAACCGTCCATTGTGCCGAGCGCGACTCCGTCCTCTTCCAGAAAATGGAACTTGATGATGGTATCCAGCTCGTTGGCGTATTTTTCGGTAAAGACCTTCGCCTTGTCGAACGTCTGGATTTCCTTGAGCGACTGCAGAACCGTCGTGTCGGGCGCAAGCACCAGCGCATTGTGGCAAAAGCGTTCATCCTTCGGGTATTTATGGGCAAGCAGAAACTCATAGAAGATGCACATCGCCATCAGGATCGTCTTTCCGGTTCCCATGGTGAGCGCAAAGATGTAGTTCGCATATTCCTGCCGCAAGTCCGCAAGCTGCTCAAAGAACGAAACGAGCGTGTCGCGGTTCAGCAAATCCAGCTGGCCGAGCAAGGAGTCATCTTCGTAAAAGCGCGAATTGTCGAAAGTGAACGGAACAGCCGCCTTTTCGTTCGCGCCTTGAACCATGCGGTTTTTCCGCCAGTCGTCGAACAGGTCGGCCAGGCGCGGATTCCCCAGATATTCCTTGAGAAACACATACAGTTCAAACGCCTCGTACTGCGGCTTCCGCAAAAAGGCGTTCGGATTGTCCTTGCGCGGTTCGGCATTTGCAAGAATCGTGCGTGTAAGATTCGTGTACGCCTTTCTGATTTCCTTTCTGTTTGCCGAATAGAACTGCCACATAACGCGGTAGAACGGAAAATCGATGGAACTTTTTTTGGACTTCGCCATTTGCATCTCCTAAATCTTCAATAATGCTTTTACGGCACGGATGGTATCTTCAAACAAAACATCCCTTGCGTAAGGAAATTTCTTCTGGTATTTTTTCCACTGGTTTTTGAGCTCTGCACTGGATTCAATCATCGCAATTCTTGGCGCAAGTTCATTTTGCAGCACATCGTTTGTCCCGCGATGTTTGCCCGTCGCAAGCAAGGCTTTCTGCAACATTTCCCGGTTAAACCCAGCGGTTTTTGAAAGAATATAGACATCATAGAAATCACGGGGACGTGTACTCAAAACGCTTCTTGTGACGATGGTTTCCAGTTTTTCCGCGAGAACGGTTTCTACGGGATAGGCGCGAATAAGAATCGGGTTTTCCGAAAAAAGCCTCTTATAAGAAAAAGTCAAAGGCTCTGGCGTTATCGCATCTCCTGTCGAAATATCAATCGAAAGCGGAGTATCGATGGATTCGTATATTGCATCAAGCTTCACGCAAAATCCGCCATATACATCATCCTTCCGAATCGGTTCGACAGAAATTATCTTGTATTCAATGCCGTCATCAACAGGGACGGAGAGAATTTCATCTAGCGCGCCGAGTATTCTTTCCTGGGAAAGCTCCAGATTTTTCAGGGTGGCATCCATATCCATGGTGGAACGGACATCGAGCCCCACGATGGACGAAACAAGTATTCCGCCTTTCAGGATAAAATTCTCCGAATATCCTGTCTTGGAAAGCCTGGAAAGAAAGCACTCAAACATATAATTTTGCAGGACGACTTGCGGCATAATTCCACGGCTTTTTGCATAGCTGTTTATTTTCGCCCGAAGCCGCATGGCATTTGGTGTGGTTCCTGTCATACGAGAACCTCCAGATATTTTTGGACGGTTTCCAGAACCTTGAATTTTTTGGCATACCCATAAAGGCGGAACAGATTCTTGTCTTTTTTCGCCGCGTAATTCTTTAGAGCGGAAGTTACGGTCTCTTCATCCATGCGGGAACGGCTCCTTAAAATATCGCAGATCGTGCGTTCCGGGTCATAACAGCGGACAGGGTTTCCGAATGTGGTTTTCCGGGTGACAAGGCCAAGTTCAAACAAACCACTTCCGATATAAAAACAGGTACAGGAGCTTCGCATCGTCAAGGGGAGCATCCGGCCAGTGGGAATTGTAACACTAGCCATAAACGGAGTACGGTCAGAAAGGTTGTTCAGAAAAAGCGCGCTTTCATGGGAGAACACGATATCCTTGCACCTCAGGCTGAAAACAAACATTTCGTCGATGACGGTATCCGGCAAAGCGTAGATTCCATGGGAAACGCATACAAGCTTCCCCTCTGCGGCATATTTCGAAACTGTCGTTCTTGAAAATCCGGCACCCACCATCTGCGAAGCCGTGACAATGTTTCCGTTTTGTTTTGCGAGCGCAATGATTCTCTCGTTCATATCCACCTTCAAGTTTACTTTTAGACTGATATTATATAAAATTTCCGTCCAAAAGTAAACACTGCCATTACTTTTCCTCCGCCTGGACCGAGCCTTCCCAGGATTCGCTGAGCAGGTCGGTAATCTTGACGTGGATGGTGCCGGCCGTTTGGGGAATGCCGTATTCGCCTTTAACGAGCGCGTTCTTTTCCGGGATGTCGGTGAGGGACGGGCTGAATGTTACGCCGTCGTAGTTCCAGTCGATGAACACGCTTTCGGCAAGCTCCTTCCAGTCGCTCACGTCGGTCTTTTCGATGCTGAGCTTCTGCAGCAGGTTCATCGGGAAAAAGTTCTCGACAACGAGCCTGTTTCCCTTGACTACAACCTTTGCGTCGCTGTCGCGCTTGAAGCGCAGGTCCTTCTTGTCGCGCAAGAGGTCGATGATTTCCAGATCCACCTTGAATCCCAGCTTGGCAACCTCTTCTTCGAACTGCGCCTTGAGATTCGGGTCGTGCCCCATGCACACAAAGGTGATCGCTTCGACGGGCCTTGCGGGATTTTCCTTTTGACGTTCCTGCCACACGGAAACATCCACGTTGGAAAGCAGCCTGGCAAACTCGCTTGCGGTGGCAATCCGGTTGATTCCGAGGATGCAGACCTTGCGTCCGTCGAGCAGCGCGTCATAGACATTGCTGTCGGTGAGCCGCTCCATGCCCATCGCCTCGCAGATCAGGCGCTTGGCTTCCAGCTCGTTGCGAAAGAATTCGTAGTCGTTGACGTTATAGACTTCAAAGCCCGTGTAGTAACTTCGGATTGAGGAATCAGCGGGGGACACCCCCGCAACGCCCCCGGCATTCCGTGAAAACAGCGTGTCATTGTCGGGGTTGACCCGTATCTCTTCCGCCACTTTTAAAAGCCTTTTTGTGGTGGTCTGGATGGCGCCAAGATTGATGTCCGCACCGATAAAGCGCCTGCCGAGCTTCATGGCGACCGCCTGCGTGGTGCCGCTCCCCATAAAGCAGTCGAACACGAGATCGCCGGGATTGGAAGAGGCCTTGATAATGCGTTCGAGCAGGGCTTCGGGCTTTTGTGTGGGATAATCGAGGCGTTCTTGTGCCTGGCTTGATATTGCCATAAAATCCATCCAAAGATTTTCTATTGGTAATTCCTCCATATCATCAGCCCATAAATTTTGAACAGGGTTTCCTTCCATTTCGTCCATATACTGTTTGTAACGAGGAACACCATTTGCTGTAAAGACTATTTTAGGTGGATTTTTCGTTAATGCATCGTTTATTGTCCAATAAACGGTTAAAACCCTGCACTTTCAGTGCAGCCACTTCCAGT
>CAVJTH010000042.1:0-17921 GCA_963652365.1 Senegalimassilia sp. | reverse complement strand
TTTTTCAGAGATTAGAGTTTAGGAATCAAAATGGTCCGCTTTACGTTAGAACCTAAATGTCCGCAAAACTCAGATCTAAGTTCTCAGTTCTAAGCTCCGCTTTAGAACCTAGACGTCCGCGGAACTCCACTCTCGACACTCCACACTTCACACTCGACTGATTCCTGATTCCTGTTTCTCGTCCCCGGAATTGTGCGAAAAAAAAATCCGGTTTTTCTCTTTTTTTGCCCGGGAAGCGTTCTTGAAACTGGAATCCATTCAAAATCCAAGAAAAGGATGCAGCGATGAAAGAACGATTCGAGATGGAAGCGGAAATCCTCCGCGGGCTGAACAGCGACCAAAAATCCGCGGTTCTCTTCGATCAGCGGAAAAACGGTCCCTTGCTGATCCTTGCGGCAGCGGGATCGGGAAAGACCTCTGTGCTGACAAGGCGCATCCAGTGGCGCGTTTTGCAGGGGGCTAGCCCGGAATCGATTCTCGCCCTGACGTTTACCGCAAAGGCTGCGCAGGAAATGCGGGAACGCGTCCAGAAGCTCTTTCCCGATGCGAAAATCCGGCTGAGCACCTTTCACTCTCTCGCCTTTTCGATCTTGCGGGATCGCTTTGGAGGCAAGTCGGGCTGGGAACTCGCCGGCTTCGAACACATGCCGAAACCGAGCGCGGGAGAGGCGGAACGCTTTGCCTGCGCGCTGGTCGATCACCGGCTGCGTCCCGACGAGATTTCAAGAGACGAGCTCTTCAATCCGGGCGTTTCGCGCAAATTGCGCTTAAAGCTGGAACCTATCCGGAAAGGCGTCCTGCGAACGGGAAAAATCGTCTTCGAGGATCTCATCTATCTTTCGACGGCACTGATCGAAAGCAATCCGGATGTGCAGAAGGCGGTGAGAGGTCGATTTCGCGAAGTTCTGGTGGACGAATACCAGGATATCAATCCTTCGCAGTATCTGCTCGTGCGGGCGATTCTCGGGGAAAACCGGAATTTCTTCGTTGTCGGTGACGATGACCAGGCGATTTACGGCTTTCGCGGAGCGGATATCGGAAACATCTTCCGCTTTTGCAGGGATTTTCCGACGGCGACGATTCTGCGGCTTGAATGGAACTACCGCTCCGTCCCGAAGATACTGTATCTCGCGAATAACATCTTTCGGGACAAGCCGCTCTTGCTCGGCAAGACGCTCCGGGCGGGAAATGGCAGCCGGCATCCTCTCTTTCTCGAAAATCGCGACCCGGAACTCTGGACAAGCGGGGATCCCCAGACGGAAATGCTCCGAATCGTTTCGAAAATCAAGGAACTTCGCCTGGCGTATGACCTGAAGTTCGAAAATTTCGCCATCCTTGTCCGCTACAACCGGCAAAGGCTCTACTACGAAGAGGCGCTGGAAAGCTTCCGGATTCCCGTCTATCGCGAAGAAACGACGGATTCTCCCGAGATTCCGGGCGTTCACGTGGAGACGGTGCACGGATCGAAAGGCTTGCAATACACGGTCGTCTTCTATGCGGGACTTGCGGAAAATCTGACTCCGGGCGAGGCGAGCGGAACGCGGCGCGAACGGAAAGCGCAGCGAGACGAGGAAAAGCGGCTTTTCTATGTCGGCGTGACGCGGGCGGAAGCTGTTCTCATTTTATTATATTGTAAGCGACGTTTTTGGAAAGGGCGTCTTTCCGAATTTAAACCGTCTAGGTTTTTAAGCTATCTGAATCGACCGATCCCGGAGAAATCCCCCATGCCGCTCTTCTTTTTTCGCATTCGCGCTGTCGTCTTGATTCTAGGGTATATGATGCTTGCCGTGCCGCCGTTTCTCTTTCGGAGTGTTTTTTGCCGCAAGTCCCTTGCTGCGTGGATCGAACGCCGCATCCAGGAATTTTCCCGGTTCTGCTTCCGGGCGCTTCGAGTCCAGATCGATATCGAAAACCAGTCCGCGCTTTCCCGCGTCGATTGGAAGCGACCGGTCATCGTGGTGGGAAACCACCAGTCCTATTTCGACATCCCGATTGTCTTTGTCACGCTCGGACGCACCATCGGCTTCTTTGCCAAGAAGGAGCTGACCTACATCCCGTTTCTCAATTTCTGGATGAAGGAAATCCACTGCATCTTTGTCGATCGCAAGAATTCGCGGGCGGGCGTCGAAATCAAGAATCGCCTGGAATCTTCGAACGAGACTGCCCAGGTGTTCATCTTTCCGGAGGGGACGCGCAGCAAGGACGGCTCGGTCGGGCCTTTCAAGAGCGGAGCCTTTCGGCTGGCGGCAGATCTGGACGCGATCATCCTGCCCGTCTATATCCAGGGCTCGCGCGAGACCTGGGAATCCAGGAAGAATTCGGACCGGGTCGTCGTGCGTTCCGCGGTCCTTGAACCGATCGATGTCGGGGAACTTTCGAAGGAAAGGCGGATCAATCCGAAGACCGAGCTGGCTCCGCTTGTCCATGAGAAATTTCTGGAAAAAGCGCAATCGAAATAACCGCAGAATGGAAAGTTTTTCCTGGCAAGGGATTCTTTCGAAAATATCTGTGGATAAATTGTGATTTTGAATAGGTGTATTCAAGGGGAGTATTGCGTGTTTAAGCGCTGATACTTTGCCATAAAATTTGACCCTCCGAAATTTGCGTAATTTCGCCGTTTTTGGGAAAAATAAAAAAAATGCGTCCGTCTTTCCATTTTTTATTAAATTCGCGTTTATCGAAAACGGGTATGTGAAACCTTTATCGTGGCTTTGAACGAAATGTGGATAGATGACAATGTGATTCGGCTGTCGAACGTCTCTTCGGACGTGTGGAATTCCGTTCTCGACAGTCTGCGGCGTAGCGGCGACGTGCCTTCGAATGCTGTCGATATGTACTTTGACGGGAACCTGGATTTTTCCGGGGTGGAAAACGGTTGCGCGCGACTGGTCGCAAGGAACGAGCTGATTCCCTCCTGGATCAGCCGCTTTAATCGCCCTCTCCTCTCCGCGCTCCAGGAAGTCTTGCCCGAAGTTTCGACTTTCAAGATAGATGTCTCGCCAAAGGGCAAGGTCTCGCCGATTCCCGTCATTTCGTCGGATGCGCTTGTTTCGGAATGTTCTCCCGCAAGGAAGCCGCAGAACGTCCGGGCCAGTAAAGCCCGCCAGGCGGAAAACGCGGAAACGCTCGCGTCCCTGTATCCGTCATATTCTTTCGAAAACTTCGTAGCGGGCGAGTCCAGCCGGATCGCTCTTGCCATGTGCCGCGGCATTGCCGAAAAACCGGGCGAATGTTCGATGAATCCCCTTTTTCTGTTTGGCGGTTCCGGCGTCGGCAAGACGCACCTCTTGCAGTCGATTGCCCGCTACGCGATTACGTATCGGACGGCTTCGCGTGTCGTTATCCGGACAGCGGAGCGATTCCTCAAGGACTTCATGCAGACCCAGGTGGCTGCCTCGCGCGAGGAGAAGTCGGAAGCTCTTGCGAAATTGCGCCATACCTACGAGGATCCGGAGCTGCTTCTTGTCGATGACATCCAGTTTCTCGCCGGGAAGGGGCGCGGGGCGACGGAAAAGGCCCTGTTCGATATTCTCCAGAAGCGTTCGATGGCGAAGAGACCGAGCGTCTTCTGCGCCGACAGGCGGCCTTCCGAAATTCCTGGCCTATACGAGGGATTCTTGCGCTTTGACAGCAACAGCGTGGCGGTGAATGCGCCCGACGCCGTGACTCGGGTAAGCATCCTGCGAAAAAAGGCGAACGATCTCCAGATTCCTGGCGAAGAGCGCGAAAGGATTTTCGCCTGGGTGGCAACGCGCAAGCGTGGAAACGTGCGCGAACTCGAAGGCGCTCTCACGAAGCTTTGCGCTTGTCGCGACCTGCTCGGGGTAAACGTGACGCTTGACACGTTCCAGGAATTTTTCGAACCCGTCCAGGCGGAACCCTCCGAAAGGAAGGCGGAACGTTCCGTCCTGACGATTTCCGCCATCAAGGACGCCGTTGCGCTTGCCTACGGGATTTCGGTAGAATCGTTCCGGGCGAATTCCCGGGTCAAGTCCATCTCCCTTCCGCGGAAAGTCGCGATGTACCTTTGCCGGGAGCTGACGAGGGAATCGCTTTCGAACATCGGATTCCATTTCGGCAGGGACTATTCCACGGTCATTGCGAACATCAAGTCGGTCGAGCGATCCATGCGTCAAGATCCGGATTTTGCCAGCGAAGTGGAAAAATTGCGCGAATCGTTTGCCGTCTAGCGGTTCGCGTGCCGTTTTTCGCCCCTTTTGTATTCTTTTGTTTACGCAGGAAAGATAAATAGTATAGATTTATCCTTGTGAAGAACTCTGAGCGCTCAAAATGTGGTTTTACTCTGGTCGAGGTCCTGACGGTCGTCGCGATAATCGGGATCTTGTCCGCAATCGGCTATGGAGGAATGTCCGGAGCGATTGCGAACAGCCGCACGAAGGATGCCGCATACAACATGGCCGCCTATCTCGAAGCGACGGCGAACAAGGCGCGACAGCTCGGCGATACGCTCTGCGTCAAGGGAAAGAGTGGAAAATGGCTTGTCACGTATCGCTCGAAATGCTCCGCCTCGGGAAACGCGACGGCTCTCGACAGCATGGAACTGGTCGTGAGGGTCTCGCTTGTCGATGAAGCGGTCAGCGGGTTCGAAGGTTCGAACTGGCTTTCTTCCGGTGCGGAATTCTTCCCGAAGTTCGGGCTTTCGGCGACTCCCTACCAAGGATACTTTGTCGCGAAATACGGCAATGACGACCTGTATGGCGCGGCGGTCAAGTCCAAGGACAAAAATTCGGTTCTCCCGAAGAAAGGCGACGGCTCTTCGTGGGAAGATCTGTGAGGTTCGCATGGAGAAGTCCATCTTGGCAAGGAAAGGCGGTTTCGGCATCATGGAAGTGCTGGTCGCTATCGCCGTGCTCGGATTTCTGTATATCGCCGTGAACAACCTGCAGTCGGGAAACCGGGACACGCTCCTTCGGATTCGCGGGCGTGACGGCGCGGTCGAGGTGGCGGAGCAGGTGATCGATTCGCTTTCGCGAGTCGGAATCTCGTCGCTTTCCAGTTACGACACGATTTCCATTCCGGAGATTTCCCGAACGTGGAAAGGCCAGCCCGGCATGGTCCAGCACGACATGACGGTGAACTATTCCGCGCAGGTGATCCTTTCGCCCGATTCGACGTTCAAGGCGAAATCGGCATCCGCATACGATACGGTTTCGCACGTGTTCGCGAAAAGGCTCGACGTCACCGTCTCCTGGCAGTTCAAGAGTTCGACCCAGTCTGTCAGCGTTTCGAGGATCGTCCGATGAAGAAAGGTTTTACCCTGATGGAACTTGTCGTCTATATGGCGATTGTGGGCCTTGTCGTGCTGGTCGCGGGCGAGGCGTTCTCGAACAGTACCAAGTTTCGCGTGCGCACGCAGAACATGCTGAGATCGACAGCGGAAGCGGAAAACGTCGCGAACCTTTTCAAGGACGATGTCTCCCAGATGGGTGCGAAAAGTTCGAAGGAGGCGGGGAACGCCGATGGCGGCGAGTCCTATGGCGACAAGTTCAGCGAAGTGAACGAAAAGGTCTATATGGATCCGAACAGTTCGGACGCGACCAAGAGGGATTCCTCCTCGTTTTTCATCGCGAAAAAGGACGATGGAAACGACAGCCTGCTCTTTCGGCGGATGCGCTACGATGCAAGTGGACATTACGAGGCGGTCGAGGAAATCGCCTGGTTTGTCCAAGGCAGGAAGCTGATGCGTTCCTGCAGGCTCCTCGACAAGAAATCGGGATATTCTCTTTCGGATGACGCTCCGTGCGCGGACGTGGGACAGGAACCGGACGCGGTCATGATGACGGAAGCGGATTCCGTGGGATTTATCGCGCTCCCCGCGACTCCGAACAATCCGACAGACGACCTGGACGATCTCGGCGACGAACAGATCTTTCCGCCAAACGGCGATGACGAGTTTCGGCTAGTTCCCCGCTTTGTCGGGGAGACGGACTACGAGTCCGTGCAAATCCAGAATTCGTCGGGCGAGCGAAACGAAGGGGGAACCTCCCAGACCCTCTCCGGATTCTATTCCAATTACGACGAAAAGACGACGGTCAAGAGCGATGTGCGCTTGAACCAGGTCTTTGTCATTCGAAACGAGAGCGCGGCCCAGCTTACGGATTCGTGGCGGAACAATTGCGAAAACTACGGTCTCAAAAAAGGCGACGGCTCGGACATTCTCTACGTTCCCGAACAGGAATACGAAATCTCCTTTACGATTCCCGCTCCGACGAGCGACAATGACAGGATCTTGACCTTTGTGCCGGGAAAGGATCATTTTTCTGTCGGGTTCCGCAGCGCTTCGAACGGGGAAGTCCCCAAGAAGAACGGCGTGCCTCTCGTCGATGACTTTCTCTTTTACCCGCCGCTTGCGACCGGTGCGGGGATTCCCGATGGAAAGCACGCGATCCGCTTTACGGTGCCCGATACGCTCAAGAAGGCCTGCGTCGCCTTTACGTTCGTGTTCTATTCGCCGCTTGTCTCGATGGGAAACCTGACGATCAAGGATTTTCGCATTCGGAAGATGGCGAACCGAAACCGGTTCGAAGAGGGGTTTGACGGAAAGGTGGAAGACAAGAAGTTTCTCAAGCAGCGGATCAAGGCGATTCGGCTTTCGCTTGTCCTGAAGCGGAAGGGCGAAACCGGGAACGCGACACTGGTCGTTCCGATTCCGAGCAATGGACCGTCCGATTAAAGGAGCGTACGATGAAAAACGATTTCTTGAATGCGCAAAAGGCGAAATCCGGCGTCTCCCTGATTGTCGTTCTGCTCTTTATGATGATTGCGACCATTGCCGCGACGGCGACGTATAGGTGGATTACGTCCGAAAGCCGTTCGTCGGGTTCGCGGATGATCCAGCGCGAAGCCTACCAGAGCGCCGTGGCGGGGATCGAGAATGCGCGGTCCTGGATAGCCTGGAACGCAAACGACGCCGGTGCGCTTATCAAGCAGTATCTAGACGGCGGAAAGGTTCCGGTCAACATCGACAGGCAGCTCCGTCCGCTGCAGCGTGCCGGGCAAAAGTACAGCGTGTGGCTTGTGGGCGTGAACACCGAAAGCTCTACGTACAAGTTAAAAATCCTTTCGGAAGGCGTGGCGCGGAACGGCGATGCGAAGCACAGCGAAATCGCCATCTTGAACGTCGATGGGCTTTACCAGGTGAAGGTGCCTAGCCAAAGGGAGTCCAGCATTGATTTCAAGGAAGCTTTTTTTGGTGGCGCATCATCGGGAATCAGCCTGGATGTCAGCTCTTCCATTATCAACGGCGATACGAAATTCAATACAAAGGTCAGCTCCACGGACAAGCTGATCGTGACGGGCGACTTGAACGTAAATTCGAACACAACGCGAATCAACAACCTCTATGTCAATGGGAGTCTTTTCAGCTGTACAAATCTGAACGTGAGCAAGGATACCTACATCAAGGAAAAGCTGTATGTCAACGGAACGATGGCGTTCGACGGTTCTCTCTATGTGGAAGAGGGTATCGATTTTTCGGGAAAGGGGGCCGATGGGAAAGCGCAGTGCAATACCGGATATGGCGCCGATTTTCATGTAAAGGGAAACATGACTTCGAACGGGGACGTGATTGCTCCCCAGCACACCTCTGCCAACGACTATGTGGTTGACGGAAATCTTGTCATCAACAAGGCGCGGTTGAAATTCCCGACCTATTCCGAATTCTCGGAAGTCGGATCGATTCCATACGAATTCAATGTCAAGGGAAATGTCTTCTTGGGCAACGGAATCAATTCGGATGGTTGGCACATTGGCTATGAATCCGCGGCGCGTTTTGTCCTTGGATCTTCCCAAAAGAAGGTCTATTCCGGGACTTCGCTGTTTCGGGTGACGGATGCGAATTCGCAAATCGCTTCCACCTATTCGCATTGGACGGATAACTATGTCTATACGCTAACGACGGACCCGGGGAAACTCTATTATCGAACCAAGTATGGGACGAATGCGACCTATTCCAAGCTCGCGTCGAATACGTTTTGCAATCGCGAGGATTGCGCTCCGACTGGCGATTTCAGTAATTCCTATTTTTGGTCCGATGCCGCGTTTTATTGGAAATATTGGCTTAACAATGTTCCGGTCGGGTGTTATGGTCTTGAATTGGTTTGGGTCAACGGCAAGCAGGAATCCCGCTGGAACTGTCCGATTCCAAGGAGTCTTATCAATCGCGAAGAGGTTTTTGTCAAGGTGGATGGGGACTATGTGTCGATGATGCCGGATACTTCGGGTTGGGGGGCGAACCGCATGCAGGAATATGCGGAATCGATTGACGAAACTCCGGACGGCAATTGTACGGGTGCCCATGTCAAGGATCCGATCCAGTTCAACAAGAATCTGTTGAACGACGAGAATTTGCACAGTTCCTCGAAACAGGGCGCCTGTACGGGAGAAGCGATGAGCAAATACGGGTCTAGTCTTTGGAATACCGGAAATTCCATTTCCCGTTGGAGCTTGCTGGAAAAGTGCTACGATGCCGCAAAGAATTCGGATGAGCTTTATGACGACGAATGGCTGTTGATCGAATTGGATGGCAGCAATAACCAGTTGCAAAATTTTTCTGGAGAAACGCTTTCGAAGAACTATATCATTATCTTGGACAACTATGGCACCTTTACGCTGCCGCCGACCACGGCGGATGCCCGCGTCATCATCTATCTGAAGCAGGGCGGTTCGTTGGCGATTACGACTGTTGCCGATAACCGCAACTACTTTATCTTTAGCGAAGGGGACATGGAATACAATGCGACGAGCACGAGCGATTCCCCTGCCATTACGGGATCCATGTTCCTGTCCAACTGCCATAACATAAAATCCGTCAATACGATTTCCGCGACTTACAACTCCGATTTGACCGATGCGCTTGCCGGTGCCGCTATTCTTTGCAACAACGACAATACGGGTACCTGTTCATCGGGCGGTAATTCCGGCGGTTCCTCGTCCGGGTCTTCTTCGAGCAGCGTCAACTATGGCGGAACGGATCCGCATTACGTTTCGATGGCTCCGCAGCTCGGCGTTTCGCTCGAAACGCAATACGAGAACAAGGAAAAGGTGACGACTTCGGGCGATACGACGCGTCTTGCGGGATCCTATATCGTGCTGCCGCGCGTGATCTACCTGCCGGCGGACCCTGCCGGAAAACTGGAAGACTACTACAACGTTCTGGGGCTGAACGGGGCAAGCGTCAAGAAGTCGGATGTCCGCGTCAGTTCGTGCGCAAGTTCGGATGCCTCGCTGAACGTGAGCGGGTCGCTCTACAGCGCGGCGACCGGTTCCCTGAAACAGGGCGTCTATACATGCAACACGAGCGCCGCGGATTACGAAGACGTTCCCTTCTGGGTCGTCATCGGAAGCGAAACGGGAAACGCTCCCACGGTCTATTTCGACAAGTCTTCCCAGGAAATCGCCGCGACGCAGACCGCTCCGGTGGATTCCATCAACGTGGTCGTTCCCGCGCACACGAGCGATATCACGATCAACTATTCGTGGTCGGGTTCGGAATCGTCGCTTTCGGGCTGGAACATCAATTCACTCGGCGGCTGTTCGTTCAGTTCCGGAAAGTGCAGCATGACGCTTTCGGCTGCGGAAGAGTCCATCGTGACGCTCTTTACGGTGACGACTTCCGGGGCTTCGGGGGGGACGTTCGTGGTCTATCTCGATGCGGGTTCGGGCTACCGGATCGGTGCGCCTTCCATGTCGGAAATCCACATCAAGAGCGGCATTACCGTTGTGCGCGACGACGTGAGCGTTGACGAACTGCAAGCCTATTGCAACGAAAATTCTTCGGTGTGTCCGGACGAAGACTTGAATGACTGGCCCAAGGGAAATTGCGAATCGGGCAGCGCGGAATGGGTAAAGATCGCCTCGGGCGTCGCCTGCTCCCCGGTGACGAAGAACGAACAGTGGAACTGCATTGGCGGCGGAACGGGAACCGTCTCTCTCGAAAAGGGAAGCGACAAGTCGGGCTGCCTCGTCATCATTCCGCAGGAAAACAATTTCTTCCTGCTGGATACAGCGAGCGACGAGTCCTCCCACAAGCTGCGCGCAGGAATCTTTGCGAAAAAGCAGACGATGACCGTCGGCTTTACCGGGGATGTCGGCGGCAAGAATCCGAAAATCGACGTTCGCATCGAACGGAGCTCGGGAACCAGGACTTCCTATTGCGATTACGGAAATTCAAGCGATCACACGTGCAAGATTGATGTCTTTTACGGCGATTACGTGACGCTTTCCCTCGATACGTCTTCGAACGATCATGACAATTTCAATTACTGGAAGTGCGAAAACGCGAGCGGAAACTGCCCGACGGACATCCTTTCGAATGCGACCTTCCCGGCGTTCACCATCCAGGAATCCGAATACACGCTGATGGCGCATTTCGGGGAATCCGACAAGCACTGCTTCTTTGACGAACTGACGCATTCGGACATTCTCTGCGGTTCCGCCTATGCGGACGATGAATATTGCGTCGCCGGTTACAGAAGCGGAAACACCAAGGCGAAATGGCTCTTTATCTCGGGGCCGATCACTTCGCTGACGCTCGAAAACGGCTATCTCTCGGTGCCGAAAAGCGCCAGGGACAACCCGATTGTCATCATGAGCTCCGTGAACGCGGGTCTTTACGGTACGATGAAGGCCCTGATGCAGGTGACGCGCGAAACGTCGAGCCACGACAAGTCCGAAAACGGAATCCGGAAGTCGGGACTTCTCTTGCGCGCGACGCAGAACGCTTCGGAATATCTGATGCTGAACGTGTATGCGAACAAGAGCGGAAACCTGGAAGCGACTTCCTGTATCGGGGATCGGTGCGAATCGAAGGAACTTCTGAACAGCTATTCGACGGTTTCCGTCGCGTCGAACGCGATGGTGATGATCGAAGCGAAACTGAAACAGGGGGCGGGAGAAGCGAGCGATTCCCTGGTCGTGACCGCCTACAAGGACAGCTATTATGGCTCACCGGCCAGATATTCGGCGGCGTTCGCGCTTTCCGGAGACGCCTACCTGCGCCTTTCGACGCGGGATCACGAATACGTCGGATTTTCGCTTGCGAGCGAAAAGGTGCGGCTCTACGGAATCGGGTGGAAGAGCGAGGATTACGCATCGGAATGCCACGATACCTATCCGACTCTCAAGTGCTCCTTCGGCGCGGTAGCGGAAAACGGTTTTGTGCCAACGGAAAAGAGCGTCAAGCCCTGGGTGGGACATTCGGCGTGGTACAGTTCGAAGAACTGCAGCGAAGCTTATTTCTACGAAAACGGGAGGGATGCCTGTGGAGGGTATGAAAATGGCGTGGTTTCCTGTGGAGACAGCTACACGTTCAGCGCGAGCGGTGCCGGCGCCCACGGCTACATGGACGGGACGAATTGGGTGAAGACTGCCTTTGCGTCGCTTCGGTGCTATGGCGAAACGGAGACCGAAAGCCTGTGGAACAGCGACGAGGCGAATTGCGGAAAGTTCTGGACCGGAAAGTTTACGGAATGCACGAATCACGAAGTCTTGCTGGAATCCGTTCTGGAAGTTTCGTCGAACGCGGAGAACGGCGAGGTCTTCTCTTCCGCGAAGAACTTGCGAAATGCGAAGCTGAAGGTGAAAATGGATTCCGTTTCGAACGGGACTCCCGATCTCGAAATCTATTTCGCAAGCAAGGACGACGGGGGAAAGCTTTATTACAGCCAGTCGGTCCGCGTCTTGCGCTACGGAACGTCCGATTTCGATATCGTGTCCGAGATGGTGGCGAATGCGGATGCGGGATTCGACCCCGAAAACGTGACGGGCGTTTACTACCGGAACAACGGAATCGCCGTGCGCCTGAGTTCCCTTTCGACGGAATGCGCCAACGCCATTTCGCTTTCGGCGTGCCGCGCCACGTACAAGAGCGGTTCCACGTGGGAAATCGAAGCGGACGTTTCGAATACGGACAAGATCGAATCGTTCACGATGACGCGGACGGTCGATGGAAGCGTCAATTCCGTCAAGGTCGAATGCAATGCCGGGACATCGGGAAAGTGCCTGTTTGACGGAGAAACGGCAAAGCTCGATTTCGCGGACGACAGATCGCCCTACCAGTCCGAGCAGGGAAAATCCTACGCGTTCCACCTTTCGCTTGTCGGAAACGGTGGAAGCTCTACGTTCGAAAAGGACTGTTCGGTTTCTCCGGAAACAATCGGAAAGATCGCGGCGTCGTGTGAAATCGGCGCGACTTCGGTGCGCGCCGGGGAAGGGCTTCCGCGATTCTCCGTTTCGCTGAACGGATGCCCCTCGGGAGGATGCGCCTGGAGAATCTATTCGGATGACGGGAAAATTTCGGAGACCGGTTCGCAAAATTCCTACAGCAGTTCGTTTACGGGCGAAAATACGTCGGCGAGTCCTTGGGAACCGGGAACTTACATCCTGAAAGTGGAATCGACGAGTTCGGATTATCCGTTTGAAGGATGCAGCAGGGAATTTTCCGTGACCGAAGCGAAGTCGAGTTCTTCGAACATCGCGAAATCGAGCAGCAGCTCGGCGGTGGCCGCGAGCAGTTCTAGCGGGGAAAGTTCACTCAGCGTTACGTGCGGGATTACATCGCATAATTATGAAATTTACACAGGTGAACCTTATGAAGGCTACGACTTCTACCTTCTCGTGAAAAACAATGTTTCGGAAGAAAGTACGTATCCGATTGAAATTTACAAGGGATCGGAGCGGTTCGGTTCTGGTACCGTGAATAACTGGTCGAACTGGATGTCGCTCGGTTTGGGAAAACTGTCGAAAGGTTCCCATTCCTATTCTGTTCGCTACAACGGTCAGGAAATTTGCACCTCTTCCATTCAAATCGTTTCTCCCCTATCCTGTTCCGTCGATAAGGCGGAAATCGGATTTGGCGATAGCTTTACGCTGACAACGGCCTATTCGGGAAATTGCTATAAATCGTCGCTTTCCGAAAACGGTGTGCCCGTGCCCAGTGAAAATTGCGGGAGTTCCTATTATACGATAACGCCGACCGAAATGGGAACTTTGACTTACGTGTATCAAATAGAAGGGTCGGTGGGGATTGCTGCCTGTACGACTTCGGTTTCCGTTTCCGAAGTCGCTCCGACAGTGGAATGCCCCGATGCGCAGACCAAGTCGGTCGGCAGTACGGTTTCCGTGGCTCCAAAGTCTTTGACTGGATGCGCTTCTGCCGTTGGTTGCGATTATGCATTAAAAGATGTCAATTCCCAAGTTGCTAGCGGAAAAATCAAGAACGGCGAAAGCTTCTCGTTTGCCGGCGAGAGTTCCGAAGGAACAAAAACCTATACACTTGAAGTTTCCAATTCCAAAGGCTCCGCGGAATGCAGCTTTGATGTGGAGTATGAAGAAAATGGATCTTCATGTAGTGAATATTGCGCCATAGTTGGGTGTGACAACATTGAAACGGATGCGTATGATGGGTGGGCTAGTGAACAAAGACATTGCATTTATTCCGAGACAAAACCTGCTTGGATTAATTCTGGGTGTACTGTGAAGTTGAATGGACAACTTATTTCTGGGTACAAGGCTTCTTCTGAATTAGAAGATTCTAATGTAGGTTATTATATTGAAGTTACAGGTACTAGTTGCTATTGGGGCTGGGCAAAGTAAATAATGATACTGCAATCCCCCGACATTCTTGCCATGCCGGGGGATTGTTGGATTTTACAGCTTTTGGATTTCTTCGGGAGAAAGACCGCAGCGCTTTGAAATTATCTCGATGGAAACGCCGTCATCG
This sequence comes from Senegalimassilia sp., assembly GCA_963652365.1. Lineage (GTDB taxonomy): Bacteria > Fibrobacterota > Fibrobacteria > Fibrobacterales > Fibrobacteraceae > Hallerella. The sequence continues at coordinate 4,180 of CAVJTH010000042.1, read as the reverse complement.
CGAAGTCCTTTCGCAAGTTCCCTTTTGCCAATCGAGATGCCTTCCTTTCGTCCCTCTCTGATGCCCTCTTTTCGTCCTTCTCGGATGCCTTCCTTCCGTCCTTCTCGGATTCCATCTTGCCAACCTTCCCGATGACCAGCGTCAAAGCCTTCCTTGTGCCCGGTTTCAATCGCATATTTCCGGATGGCATAGGCGTCCCATTTTCGCATTTGTTCCAGATCGATCATACGCTGTTCCTCTTTGCTTAATTTAGCTAATTCCGCAGTGGAAAACAACAGCTCGAAAGCGGTCCCCGCATAGAAACTTGGCATCCTTTGCAGCTTCTTGATGTTCTTGAGCGCAAAAAGCCCTTTGTCGAGAAGCGTTTTCAAATTGCCTATTTTTTTCTTGAACTTGGGAAGTTCCACGAAGACGAAGTTCAGTGTCTCGCTGATGCTCTCTCCGTTTTCTTCCCGGAGCTTTGCCCGATGGATGTATTGCGGGCTCTTGAAAAGTTCAAACTCCATAAACACAATCGTGATGACGGAATCCAGGCCGTATGCGTATGTCTTGCTGCGTTCTCCCTGGGCGATAATTGTCTGCGCGGCGTAATAGATGGCGCGGTTTACGATGTTTTCCTGCTTGGCGATTTGGACTTCGATGATGAATCGCCTCTTTTCCGAATCGATGCAATACAGGTCAAAGATCGAAGCGCGATTCTCGTTGGATCCGTCGGTGAATTCCTTGTCGCGCGATTGCACGTCTGTAATGGGAGTGTCGATTTCGCCTTCCAGTACGCCGTTCAAGAGCGCTATCAGACAGATTTTGTTCCGGGTGTCGGGATTGAAGGCTTTCTTGAATGTCCTGTCGAGGAGAAGGTCGGCATAGACGCCCGCGCCTTGATACTCTTCGAAGGTTTCTTCCCTGTTTTCAAGAACCATTTTGTACCTCGTGTATCTTGTGGAAACGGTTTATTCCCTTTCCGTATTGTACAACGCTTTTCGGGAAGATTTGTCTCCCGGAAAATTGTAAATTTTTATATTTCCCCACATGAAAAAGATTTCGCTTACGGGCATCAAGCCCACAGGAACTCCCCATCTGGGAAACTATCTAGGCGCGATTCGCCCGGCGCTCGAACTGGCGAAGGACTACGAGACGATCTACTTTATCGCGGATTATCACGCCCTGACGACCGTCCATGACGGGGACGAAATGCGCGAGAACATTCGAAAGGTCGCCGCAACGTGGCTCGCTTGCGGACTTGACCCGGAAAAGGGGCTTTTCTATCGCCAGAGCGACATTCCCGAAATCTTTGAACTCAGCTGGGCGCTCAGCTGCTTTACGCCAAAGGGATTCATGAATCGGGCTCATGCCTACAAGGCAAAGGTCGAAGCGAACCGCGCCGCGGGCGAGGATCTCGACACGAACGTCAACATGGGGCTCTATTGCTATCCGTGCCTGATGGATGCGGACATCTTGATGTTCAATGCGGACGTGGTTCCTGTCGGAAAGGACCAGAAGCAGCATGTGGAATTTGCGCGGGACATCGCGAGCCGGTTCAACAAGCAGATGGGAAGGAATGTCTTTACGGTTCCGGAACCGTTTATCCAGGAGACGACGGACGTGATTCCTGGATTAGACGGTCGCAAGATGAGCAAGTCCTACGACAACACGATCGAGATTTTCCTCGAACCGAAAGCCCTCAAGAAGAAGCTCGGAAAAATCGTGACGAACAGCCTGCCGATCGAAGCGCCGAAGGATCCGGATACATGCAACGTGTTCCGTCTTTACAGGCTCTTTGCGACTGCGGAAGAAACGGCTGCGCTCGCGGAAACCTATCGCGCCGGCGGCATGGGTTGGGGCTACGCAAAGGGCGAACTGCAGAAAGTTCTCGAACGGACTTTTGGGGAAGCCCGTGAAAAGTATAACGACCTGATGGCGCATCCGGAACGGATTGACGAAATTCTCCGCGCCGGTGCGGAAAAGGCGCGGCCCGTGGCGCGCGCCCATCTGGAACAGGTTCGCGAAGTGCTAGGCTACGGGAAAATCCTCTGATCTTTCGACCCAGATTCTTCCATCGGTGATTTCGGTAACGCAGACGGTTTCGCCTGCGTTTATCATGTCGCCCTTGGTCTGTACATCGATAGACTTGCTGCCGAATCGCGCATGTCCTACGGGGCGAAGCGGGGTCTCGGCCATTCCCTTTTCGCCGACATGGATTTCGACGATATCTTCGGTCGGGGACTTGGCGGATTCGAGATCCGTCTTGAGCATGGGAGTCCAGCCTTCGGGGAGAAGAGGAACGATGTACTTGGATGCGAAGAGGGGAAAGAGGATCGCGACGAGCGCACAGGCGGTCACGTAGAGGACGATGGGAAACAGGGAGGTCGGATCGCCGGAATCCGCTCCGGGAATGAACGAGGGGAGCGAGGAAAAGTCGAACGCCAGGATGACGGCCGCTCCCATGCAGAGAATTCCCAGAATGCCGCAGACGAAAGTTCCCGGGATGACGAGAATTTCCACGGCGAAGAGACCCGCTCCGAGAACGAGCAGGGCGATTGGCAGGTAGCTGTCCAGGTGGTTGACATATTGCCCGAGAAAGACAATCGCTATCAGGATGATTCCCGCGATGCCGAAAATTCCAAAGCCCGGCGTCTTGAATTCGATGTAGAGCGATCCGAATCCGAGGATGAGAAGAATTCCGGAAATACCGGCGATGAAGCGAGCGAGGCTTTCGCTCCAGGTGATTTCGATTTCGTGGCTGCTTTCGATGCCGAGCGATTTTTCGAATTCGGCGCGGCTTTCGGGAGTTCCCTTGGAAAAATGCAGGGCGACGGCTTCTTCGTCGGTCATTGTCAAGAGTTCGCCGGAATCGACCAGAACCTTGGGCGTTCCCCAGAAGGCCTTGTCCTGCTTGCTCCATTTGGCGTACTTGGAGGCTTCGACCGCGATGGTGGAGTCCTTTCGCGTGAGCTCGTACACGGCGAGGTCCGGGGAGACCATGGCCATGGAGAGGAGTTCCGGGTAGCCGTTTTTTTGGGCGAGGTTGCGGAATTTTGCCCGGAGCGGAGACTGGATCTTTTCGCCGACGATTTGCGGTGTCCCGTCGCTGTTCTGGACGATCGGTGCGCAGTCGCCGATGGTCGTTCCGGGCAGCATGTAGAGTTCCTTGCTCGAAAGGGCGATGAGTGCGCCTGCGCTGATCGCTTTCTTGGAGACAAAGGCGACGGTTCTTGAATTCTTGATTCCCATGATCGTATCGACGATGTCGAATGCCGCATCGAGCCTGCCGCCGAACGTGTTGATGTCGAAGACGATGTAGTCGGGATTTTTCTGGACGGCGTCTCCGATGGCGCGGGCGGCATATTCATACATTCCCGGATCGACGTCGCCTTCGAGGGTTATCCAGGCGGCGGACTTTCCCCACGAAACGCCGAGGCAGATAAAGAACACGCAGAAAACAACTTGTACGAAATTCTTGATGGTCATTCGAAAATTCCCGAAAATGTCTTGTTCCTTCTTAATTTAAACTTTTTGACTTTGCCGGGCAAGCTCGGGCGGTCAATCAGAGCTTAGAGATTAGATATTAGTTGATAGTGGATAGTAAAGAGGAATCAGGAAACAGGAATCAGTTGAATGTGAAGTGTGAAGAGTTGAGTGTGGAGTTCCGCGGACGTCTAGGCTTTAACGCAGAGCTTAGAACTTAGAGCTGAGATTCGCGAACGTCTAGGTTCTAACACAAGCGGACCGCTTTGAGTTCTTAAACTCTAATCTCTGAAAAAAGCGTGGCCGTGGGGGTGGATGCAAGGAAGGGGGAGTCAGAACTTAGAGCTGAGAACTTAGTTGAGAGTTGAGTGTGGAGAGTTGAGTGTGGAGAGTTGAGTGTGGAGAGTTGAGTGTGGAGTTCTGCGAACATCTAGGTTCTAGCGTGAAAAGTTCGCTGGGATTTCTAAGTTCTAAGCACTCTCTACTAAGCTCTGAACAAGCCCCTCGCCGGGAAGGCGCTCCCTCCGCCGCCAGGCGGAAACGGTTCGCTTCGCGACTCTAAGCACTATCCACTAACCGCTAAGCACTGAACAGCCCGCTCTGCAACTCTAGGTTCTAAGTTTTCCCTACGAATCTATGAACTAAGCGTTGACAGACCTGTTTTTTTTTCTTATCTTTCTTTGCAGGAAAACGCATCTTTTCAACAGGAGAAAAA
>CAVJTH010000041.1:0-18137 GCA_963652365.1 Senegalimassilia sp. | reverse complement strand
AATGGAAAGATCGTGATGCAGTTTACGGATTCCCGTGACGGAAAAAGCTACAAGGCCGTGAAAATCGGCACGCAGGCCTGGATGGCGGAAAACCTGAACTACGCCTATACGCAGACAACGGCGGATCTGGATTCTTCGAGCTTCTGCTATGACAACGACCCGTCATACTGCGAAACGTACGGCCGCCTCTACCTGTGGTCCGCGGCGATGGATTCCGCCGCCGTGTTCAGCGAAGACGGCAAGGACTGCGGCTACGAAGTAACGTGCTCCGCAAGCGAAACCGTCCAGGGCGTGTGTCCCGAGGGCTGGCACCTGCCGAGCGACGAGGAATGGGCTACACTCGAAACCTATGTCGCGGATTCCCTGTTTGACGGCGAGACGAATTCCGCCGGCTATGCGCTGAAATCGACAAGCGGCTGGAACAACGATGGAAACGGTTCGGACGCGTTCGGCTTCGAGGCTCTCCCGGCGGGCTACCGCTACGGCGACGGTTCGTTTGGCAAAGTTCTCGAGTTCTCGGACTTCTGGAGCTCTACGGAGGATGGCACAAACAGCGCCTACCGCCGCTACCTGTACGACATCGACACGGGCCTGGGCGCAGGCTACGGCCGCAAGGACGCCGCGTATTCGGTCCGCTGCGTCAAGGACTGAGCCAGAACTTAGCAGAGTGTGGAGCGTGGAGAGTCGAGAGTGGAGTTCCGCGGACGTCTAGGCTCTAACGTGAGTCAGAACTTAGAACTGAGATCTTAGAGCTGATATTCGCGAACATCTAGGTTCTAACATAAGCGGACCGCTGTGAGTTCTTAAACTCTAATCTCTAAAAAAAAGCGTGGCCGAGGGGGTGGATGCAAGGAAGGGGGACCTTGGCCTTCGCAACTCCGAAAGGTCCCCCTACCTTGCCTCTCGCCGGGAAGGCGCTCCCTCCGCCGACAGGCGGAAACAGGTCGCTTGGCGACAGGGGGGTCGCTTCGCGAAAAAGCCTAGACGTGCAACGCCAAAAGCTTTCGGCAGAAAAAAGCGGTTCGTTCCGCAAAGCTAAGCACTGAACGGCTCGCTTTGCGTTTCCAAGCTCCAAGTTCTCTCAGCTAAGCTCTCTCAACTAAGCTCTGATTTGCTATCATTGTAAACAAAAACAAACAATCGTTCTCTTCACGAGGTATCACATGAAAAGGCAATCCATCATTTCCCTGTCGGCAGTTGCGGGATGCGTTCTACTTTCCGCCTGCGGCGACGACGTAACAAAAGTCACGAACGTGACGAACGAAGTCTCCGGCATGGAGATCGTGGCGTCCGCGGACTCGCTCGGCAAGTGCGATTCGACAAATGTCGGCAAGACAGTCTATGCCTCGGACGAAAGCGCCGCCTACGTGTGCGCGGATTCGGGCTGGGCGCAAATCGCCTCGAAGGCGTCCGACGGAAAGGACGGGACTTCTTGCCTTGTGGAAATGCTTGCCGACAGCTCGGGCTACAAAGTCGTCTGCGGAGGAGACTCGGTCGGCGTCGTACAGAACGGCAAAAACGGCTCGGATGGCAAGACGGGCGAAAAGGGCGATGCCGGCGAGAACGGCACGGCATGCACGGTGGAAGCTCTTTCCAGCGGAGATGGTTACAAGATTGTCTGCGATGGAGATTCGGTAGGCGTTATCGTGGACGGCGTCGATGGGAACGGCTGCACGCTCAAGGACAACGGTGACGGAACCGTGACGCAAGTCTGCGGAGAAAACACGATTACCCTTTACAAGGCGCTCTGCGGCGAAACGGCGTACGATCCGGCAAAGGCCTACTGCATCGAAAATACCGTTTATTCCTGCGGCGAAAAACCTTATGACCCGGCATCCTACAAGTGTCACGAAAACGAGCTCTTCGCCTTTTTTGTCGATGCGCGCGATAGTCAGGAATATCGGATGGTGACAATCGGCGAACAGACCTGGATGGCGGAGAACCTGAACTTTGCATACAACGAAGGGACTGCCCAAAGCTACTGCTACAACAACATAGCGGATTACTGTGCCAAGTACGGTCGCCTTTACCTGTGGTCCGCGGCGATGGACTCCGTAGGCAAGTTCGCCGAAACCGGCAAGAACTGCGGCGACGGAGCAACATGCTCCGCGAGCGGAAAGGTCCGGGGCGTGTGCCCCGAAGACTGGCATCTGCCGAGCTACGATGAATGGACGACGCTCGAAACCTATGTTGCAAATTCCCTGTTTAACGGCAAGACGGATTCCGTCGGCTACGCGCTGAAAGCGAAAAGCGGATGGAGCTATGAAAGCAACGGCTCGGACGCTTTCGGATTCGGAGCTCTCCCGGCGGGCAATCGCGATCGCGGCGCATCCTTCAACGCTAGTGATTTAGCGTTCTTCTGGACCGCTACGGAGGTGAATGCTGACATAGTTTACACCCGGGAGCTGAAATACAGCTTGACAACCCTGTACACGGATGCCAAAAACGGCTCCAAGTACTTAGCGTTTTCAGTCCGTTGCGTCAAGGACTAGTCAAACTTGAGTTTGGAGTGTGGAGAGTCGAGAGTGGAGTTCCGCGGACGTTTAAATTCTAACGTAAAGCGGACCATTTTGATTCCTAAACTCTAATCTCTGAAAAAAAAGCGTGGCCGTGGGGGTGGATGCAAGGAAGGGGGAGTCAGAACTTAGAGCTGAGAACTTAGTTGAGAGTTGAGTGTGGAGAGTTGAGTGTGGAGAGTTGAGTGTGGAGAGTTGAGTGTGGAGTTCTGCGAACATCTAGGTTCTAGCGTGAAAAGTTCGCTGGGATTTCTAAGTTCTAAGCACTCTCTACTAAGCTCTGAACAAGCCCCTCGCCGGGAAGGCGCCTATTCCCGCCGACAGGCGGAAAATAGTTCGCTTGGCGACAAAAGCCTTTCGGCAGAAGCTCTTACGCAAGTATTTTTTTTCTGTTTGCGTGAGATTGGTCATAGACATCCGCATTAATTATAATTACTTTTCCTTTTGAAATTGCATTTTTCATACTTGAGGAAACAATGAACAAAAAGCAACTGCTTACTTTCGTCATGGGGCTTTCCCTCGGGATGGCCTTTGCGGAAACCGGGCTTGAAGGCGGAGCGGACGGTCTCCACCAGCAAAGCGCCAGGACTCTCGGCCAGTGGGGACTTTCCATCGGCATCGGAGCGGAAGGCATCGCCGACGCGCAACCCTCCGCCTACCAGTACATTTACCGGGTAAACGGTGGCGACGCGGTCGTCGTGAACAGCCTCATGCCTTCGATTGCCGGAAACTTCCACGCCGCGATCGGTCTTCTCGACTTTCTCGACCTGGGCGTCGTACTCCCGCTCCACTTTGACGACATCAACCCGGACATCGGAGACGCCGACCTGCAAGGCTTCGGCATCGGCGACCTGCAGACCTGGTTAAAGTTCCGACTTCCCTTCGACACGACCAACGTCACAAGCGTCGCCGTCCTCGGGCAGATCTACTTCCCCACCGGAGACCGCGGCACCGGCATGCGTCCGCGCCATGTCTGGTATGTCAATTCCTACGGCTATTCGCACGCCTACACCGCCGACGACTGGGCGCTCGAAGCGTCCCTCCTCCTCACGTTCGACTTCAACAAGATAGGCATCCCGCTCCGCTGGAACAACAACATGGGATTTGTCGGCGTGATGCACGAAGGCGCCAACACGCTCGTCTGGGGAACGGGCCTTAACCTCACCGCCCTCGAAGCGATGGACATCTTCCTCGAATTTTCCGGCGAGACCCGCGTAGAAAAGACCCTCAACTGGCGCGACCCGCTCATCGACCCGATGCGCCTCACCCCGGGCGTCCGCTTTCACCTCGGACACGGAGTCGATCTCGCCGTCGGCGCGGACATCGGCATCACCGCATTCATCGACGAAGACGACCTGACGAGAAAGTTCATGACGGTCCACAAGAAGCAGAACGGCAACGTCGTCACCTACACGACGGGAGCCGCCGACTACGGAATCTCCGCGCTTCTCACCTGGCGCGGAAACCCGTTCACGAAAAACGACGAGGACGGCGACGGAGTCGAAGACGACAAGGACCGTTGCCCGCATACGCCGAAAAACGTGACCGTCTATGCGAACGGCTGCCCGACAGACGAAGACAACGACAAGATTCCCGACTACCTCGACAAGTGCCCCGGAACGCCCAAGGGAACCCCGGTCGATAGCACGGGATGCCCGTTCAAGCCCGACACGGTCACGGTCATCCAGCACGACACGCTGAAAATCGACACGGCGCAGGTCTGCGCAGCGGTCCTCGATTCGGACGAAGACGGCGTCAAGGACGCCATGGACAAGTGCCCGAACACGCCAACGGGAGCGGTCGTCGATAGCACGGGATGCCCGGAAGATTCCGACAAGGACGGCGTCTATAACGGTCTCGACAAATGCCCCAACACGCCGAGCGGCATTTCGGTCGATAGCACAGGATGCCCCATCGACTCGGACAAGGACGGCGTACCCGATTCCCAGGACAAGTGCCCGAACACTCCTGCCAATACCGCCGTCGATAGCACCGGATGCGTTCTCGATTCCGACAAGGACGGCGTGCCGGACTCGATCGACCAGTGCCCGAACACGCTCCCCGGCGTCCGCATCGACTCGGTCGGCTGCCCCGTGAACAAGAAGGAAGACCTGAGCGAACTCCGCAAGGGAATCCGCTTCAAGCGCAATTCCGCGACGCTCGTAAAGAGCAGTTACGGAACGCTCGACGACATTATCCAGCTCATGAAGAAGCACCCGCAGGCAAAGCTCGAAGTCCAGGGCCACACGGACGAAGTCGGCACGTCCGACTACAACCAGCAGCTTTCCGAAAAGCGCGCCAAGACCGTCACCGCCTACTTTATCAAGAAAGGCATCGACAAATCCCGCGTCCGAGCGGTCGGTTACGGTTCGAGCCAGCCCATCGCCGACAACAAGAGCCGTTCCGGTCGCGAAGCGAACCGTCGCGTCGAACTGGTCCCGTTCGAATAATCAAAATCCTTGGACAGGAAAGGCTTCGCGTTCGCGAAGCCTTTTTTTGTGAAAAGAAAAATCCCTAGGCGTTTTTCACCGCCGAAATGACGGGCTTCAAGCGCTTTCCGCAGAGCGTGACGAGGATTCCCGCCTGGGCGAACATGTAGAACGCCGTGTCTCGGCTGTCGTTGAGCATCGAGTTCGCGTCGTAGTCGTCCTTCGTCACAAAGACCTCGGCGACTCCCGAAAGCGCGATTTCCAGTGCGCAGCGTTCGCAGGGAAACCCGATGACATAGAGCTTCGAACCGGGAGGGACCTTGCCGCGCGCATAGTGGAGCGCGTTGATTTCCGCATGGACCATGAACGGATACTTGTTCACCTCGAACTCGTGGTGCGAAACAAGCCTTCCCGAATCCGCTTCGAGCAGGTCGTAGGCGAGCCGCCGGGGTTCCCGCGTGTAGGGAATCGTCGCGTCGTCAAAGCTCGCCGGTGCGCCGTTGTAGCCCGTGCTGAGCACCCGCCCGTCGCCCGACACGAGAACCGCGCCCATCTGCGTGTTCGCATCCTTCGAAAGGCGCGCCTGCGCCATCATCATCTGCGTATAGACTTCGTCGCGAAGCTTTCGCCGTTCCTCGTTCATGGAGACCTCTTCTTTCAAGAATCGAATCAAAAATAAATTAAACTCCCCCGAAGGACAGGCAAACCCCGCAATCTTTTTCTATATTTGAATCGCTACGGGGTGTAGCTCAGCCTGGTAGAGCGTCTGCTTTGGGAGCAGAATGTCGTCAGTTCGAATCTGGCTACCCCGATAAGGCTCCGAAAGGAGCCTGTTCTTTTTCGAGCCTTTCTTAGCCAGACGAGAACGAAGTTCGACACAAAGGCGCGGTGAGCAATGCGAACGGAAAGCGACTTTTGCGCCGAACGCAACGCGGGCGGTCCCGAAGGGACGGAGCGGAACAACGTGACGCGGAGCTATCTGGCTACCCCGACGATAGAAAGGAGTTTCCAAACATGATCAATGGTAATTATTCGGAATTCCTAGACCACCTCTACCACGGCGACGAGCTTTGGATTAAATACAAGGGCGTTGTTTACTTTATCCAAGGATGGTATGACAAAAAGAAACCGCTCCCATGGGTGATGGAATGCCATACGCTCGCAACCGATCCGCTGACCAGGCTGTTTTACACGGAGGAATCGTCCATGCCGGAATGCGCCAAAAAGCTTTTGCAGTTGCCCTTGTTTGATGGAAAAACACTCCCTGAAATCGAACAAGAAACAGAATGGGTCGATACGGAGCTAGGCTAAATGTTTGACGGAAAGACGCTTCCCGAAATCGAGCAAGACGTAAAGTGGGTAGATGACTATTTGGGATAAAAACTGCCCGATGCTACCAACATCGGGCAGGGCTTTCGAAAAATTCAGGGAATCTTCCGAATAGGCACGGTTAATATAGAAAAGCGGCAATAGCCGTGTCAAGCCTTTAAAATTCCAGCCTGGGGAGCGACTTCACGATCTTCACGGTTTCGAGGCTCACGGTGACAAGGCGCAGGACCAGGTTGAAGATATAGGCGGGGTCGCCGTGTTCCGCAGCCCAGTCGTTCGGGTCGTTCACGATGCCGCTCGCCTTGTCGGTCGAGACGGCGTAGCGTTCCATGAGCCATTCGATGGCGGACTTGCCGCAAAGCCGATGCGGTACATTTCCTCGCCGTATTTGGAGACGTCGTCCATGGAGCAGATTTCGACGCTGTTCTCTTCCGCCTTCTTCTTGCTCGCTTCGCTGTAAAGACGCGGCGTCGCCGTCATGTAGAGCCGCTTTTTCGCCCGGATAAAATCGTCGTCGTGAACCTTCACGAAATTCGACTCGTCCTTTCCCGCAAGCGTCGCGCCCGTCGTGCGGTGCGCCTCGTCGCAGACTATTAGGTCAAAGACAAAGTTTTCGAGCTTTTTCTGCGCACGGGAAACCACGTCGATGGACTGGTAGGTGCAAAAGACGACCGTCATTCCCCCGTCCTTCCGGGAACGCGCAAGCTCTATCTGCTTCACGACCGCTTGAACGTCCGTCGAAGCGGGCAGGGCAAGTTCCGTGACGCTGTAGCCGTCGCCGTCATCGTCGCCCTTCCGTGCGGACTTCGAAACGCCGGAATCCGAACAGATGCAGATGGGCCTTATCGGCTTGCAGGCGTCCGCGGTCCATTCCCGGAGCGTCTGGCCCAAAAGCGCGATGGACGGCACAAGGAAAAGAACCGTTCCCTTGGTTTCCGTCTCGTTTTCCGCGATGCAGAGCGACGTGTAGGTCTTGCCCGTTCCGCAGGCCATGATGAGCTTTCCGCGGGCATGGGACGCGTCCGAAAAATACGCGTGGACCTTTTCGATCGCTTCTTTCTGGTGGTCGCGCGGAGACTTTCTTTTCGGCTTCGCGTTTTCTCCGCTAGAACCGTTGTCGAGCTTTTCCCAATCGACGCTCGCGCTTTCGAGTTCAAGAAGCCCGACGCGGTGGAATTCCGGGTCCTGGTTTTCGAGGGAATGCAACGCTTCGCGGTTGAAGCCGCCCTCCGTCGTATCGAGCCACAGGCGGTAGGCAAAGCGGACCTTGTTCCCTTCCCTGTCGTGGAACGTCTTGCCCGAAGTGGAAAGGAACGTATCGACCGCGGGCTTGTCGATTTTCGCGTCCGCCCGGTAGCACTTGCACTGGATAGCCCAGAAGGTTCCCCCGAAAGTCTCCGCGACGATGTCTATCCCCACGTCCTTTCCGCCAAATTCATCCTTCGCGAAGAAGTCGTTCCACGGCCACACGTTCGCAAGCGTCGAAGCATAGACCGGATCGGTCTTCAGGTAGCGGAGCATCAGAAGTTCGAACTTGTTTCCCTTGTCGCGTTCCGAAAGCGATTCCTCGCGATACTTGTCGAGAATCCGGACAAACGGGGAACGAGCATCTTGAACCTTCTGCGGCATGGCGACTCCTTGCAAGAGAACAACTCGGGCAGAAATATAGATTCAAAGCCAATCCCTGTCCATTTTTGTAACTTTGAAAATCATGTTCGAATCCATCCTTTTGGGCCTTCTCCAGGGCCTCGCTGAATTTCTCCCCGTTTCAAGCTCCGGTCACCTCGTCGTCGGAAAATCCCTGCTCGGTCTAAAGGACGCAGGCATGTTCTTCGACATCATGCTCCACGCGGGAACGCTGCTTTCCATCTTCGTCATCTTCCGGAAAAAAATCTGGAACATCGTCAAGGGCTGCGCGCTCCGCGACAAGGCGCAGCTCAAGGAAGCGGGATACATCGTTCTCGCGTCGATTCCGACGGCCATCATCGGTCTAGGATTCAAGGACCAGATCGAATCGCTCTTCGAAAACCCCCGGTTCGTCTGCGGCGCGCTTCTCTTCACGGGAACGCTCCTCTTCGCTTCGAAATGGGCAAAGACCGGAGCGAACCATCCGGAAGAACCCGGCAAGGCGATGAACTGGTGGCGCGCGCTCCTCACGGGAACGGTTCAGGGCGTCGCCTGCATCCCGGGCATCAGCCGCAGCGGTTCCACGATTTCCGCGATGCTCTTCATGGGCACGAACCGCAAGTACGCCGGCGAATTCTCCTTTCTCATGAGCATCCCGGCGGTCGGCGGCGCGGCACTGCTCGACCTCGTCAAATGGGTCAAGTGCCAAACGTTCAACCCGCTCGAAAACCCGGAAATGCTCGAGAAGTGCGCAGAGAGCGGCTCGTTCACCCCGGAACTTCTCGTCGGGATGGTGGTCGCCTTTGTCTCGGGAATCTTCGCGCTCAAATGGCTCATGAACTTCGTCCAGAAGGGAAAGTTCCACTACTTCGCCTACTACCTGTGGGCTGCGGGCATTCTGGGGCTCGCATTTATTCGGTAGACGAAAGCCAGGAAGATATGGGAGCACATTCGATTTCAAAGCCATCCTTGTGGATGGTTCTTGATTCAACGCGCGTAACGACCTCCAATCTCTTGACAGGATGGACCTTGGCGAACTTCACCAGGGATTCGATTTCACGCTCGAATGTTTCGATATTTTCCAAGGAATAACACACCTGAATAGCGAGTTCTTCGGGAACGACAAAATCCACCTCGTAGCCTTTGGCATTGTAAAAATAGCAGTTGTAGCCATAGCGTTTGCGCATATTCATGACGACGATGTTTTCGAGAAGCGAAGTTTGCGGGTCGAGCAAGAACAGGGAAAGAATGCCGTTATCCACAAAGTAATACTTTCGATTGCCCTCACTGTCCTGGATCCTTGCCTGATAATTTTCGAACGGCAGCAAAAGCCAGGAATCTTGCATATACCGGACATAATCGATGCAGGAAGCCACGCTCAGCCTTTTTCCGACCGCGGAGACAACGTTTGACATGCGATTGTAGGAAACAGGCTGTTTGACGCTTTCGGCAAGCTTCTTGACGAGGATTCTCAGCGAAAAATCATTGCGAATCTGGTGACGAGTCACGAGGTCACCAAAGAAAATCTTGTTGAACAGTCCGGAAAGCCAGCTCCGCTTGTCCAAAATTTCGGAAAGTTCCGGCAAGCCGCCAAACATAAAGTATTCCTCGAACAGCCTATCGATTTTCTTGCGATTCTTGACATTGAAATTTTTTTCCGAAAGATTCAGACCCGAAGCCTTCAAGAATTCCGGAAATGAATAAGGATTGACATTTTGAATCAGGTAGCGTCCGCCGAGAGTCGTCGCGATTTCCGCACTAAGCATCTTTGCGTTGCTTCCGGCGATAAAAACCCTGTATTTTTGGTCGGCAAGTCTCCGCGCGAACTTTTCCCACCCGCTCACAATCTGAATCTCATCCAAAAAGAAATAGGCCTATCATCGTAAAGTTCCTCGAAACAGGTCTTGATGAGGTCCAGGTCGCCCAATTGAACGTTGTCAAGACGGTCATTCTCAAGGTTAAAGTAGAGCATTTCTTCCAGCTTGTGACCTTGTGCAATCAGACGTTGCAAGACCTGGAACATCCTATAGGACTTCCCCGCATGCCGAAGCCCCACAAAGACGTAATTGCCGTTGGCCTCGAGACTCAAGTTTCGCTCCACCAGCCGAACGTTCCTTGCGTAGCCTTGGTATTCGCCAATCAGCTCTTTAATCGCGTCCTTGTTCATCGTCACTCCTTTTCACCGCAAAAGGAGCAAATTTTATCGACTATGAACGATAAAAAGACCAATCGGTCAAATCCAAGCCTTGCCCAGGAATCATTCGCCAAGGTTGCCAAAATCCCGGTTTTCCGCAAAGGCTGGATTTACTTGACGGCGAGAACTAGCGACATGGAATTGCCTGCTCCAGCAAGTCGTCAGTAATCCGATAAAGCATCCCCTTAGGAATCGACTGCCCTCTCATGAAACAGTCTTGGCAAGGACCAAGATTTTCATATGACGAAAAATCCCGAATATCATGTTGACGATAATCGTCTCCGGTATAAGTCAGGCACTTTCTTGGATTTGTATCAAATACCAATCGAACATCATACAGCAATCCTCCTTCATGCAGAAAGGGAAAATCCTTGCCCGGAACGCTATAAAGGGTATCTCCGGATTGAATCGTCATCGATTCGAGATTTTCGGAATATTCTCCAATTGACCCATAAAATAAAGACACTTCAACGCTTGTTTCATTCAAATAGAAAGGTTCATAGCACTCTTGGTGAACCTCCGTATGGAAGCATCCCATCAAGCACAAAAGACAAAGAATCAGACAACATGGATTCATTCTACAATCCCCAACAGGTAAAAAGATCGTTCAAGGCCGTTGAAGTATATTTTACCCTATTTTTCCCAGACGGGTTTTTATTCTTCAGATAATTCTTCATTGTCGAAAATTTTTTACTCTGGAAAAAAGCCGTTTGGGTGTGAACGACAAGATTCTTTTTGAAACGGGATTCAAAAAAATCGCACAGGCACAACCTTGACCGTATAGCCGTCTTTTTCGATGACGCGTTCCTCGTTCCAGGTTACGATGGTGAGGTCATTGCAGCCGAGTTCCCCGGCGCATTCGACAAGGCTATCGACTTCCCGCTTTCCCGTTTTGCTCTTCGACAGATCGTAGCAGACCTGCACAAGCCGCTTGACGCGATTTCCTTCACGAAGCACAAAGTCGGTCTCCTTGTCATTTCGGGAACGGTAATAGAACAAAGTTTTCTCGGTACTGTATCCGCGATGCAAAAGTTCGATAAAAACCTGGTTTTCCAGTAGCCGTCCAAGGTTATCGCTGAGGTTGAACGCTCTTGCCGTAACAAACCCATTATCCACGACATATACTTTGCGCGGCGCCTTTTTCATGAGCTTCAACTTGTTGTCGTATCTGTCTAGATAGTAAAAAAGGAACGGTTCGTGCAGATAGCCCATAAACTTCTTCGTCGAGCCGACGCTTGAAAACCCTAGATCTTCCGCCACATTGTTATAGCTGAAAGTTCCCGTAAAATTCGAGAGGAGGAACATCGCCACGTTATTCAAGTCCATCGCTTTTCGAACCTTATGCCTTCTGACCACATCCTTGTAAACAATGGAATCAAAAAGCGTCTGCAAATAGGCCGAGGCTATCGTTCGCTGAGAAATCGTTTCCGGGTAGCCGCCATTTTTCAGAAAGTCGCTCTGCACGGATTCTATTTTCAACGGGTCCTTTTCCGTTAAATCAATCTTATTGAACGTAAATATTTCGGCAAGGCTAAACGGCAACATGCGAATTTCAAGATAACGCCCAGTCAACACCGTCGCCATTTCACTCGAAAGCATGTTCGCATTGCTACCGGTAATCACCAGATTCACTCCGCGGCGATACAGCTTGCCCACCCAGACATCCCAACCCTTGATATTTTGCACCTCATCGAGCAAAAGATATTCGTAATTCGGATAGACTTCCCCCAAGAGCTCTTCCGCAAGGCCTTCGTTCCAGTTTTTTTGCAACTCGTTATCATCGAAATTCAGGTAGGCAAAATTCATGCCGCGCAACATCAACAACGCCTGGGTCGATTTCCCCACGCGCCTCGGTCCAGTCAACAGCTTGATTGTCGGATTCTTGAGAAGTTCTTCGAAATCATAAGTGGTTTGACGGGGTACATATGACCGGGCAAGAAGGTCGTCCCGTTCCTTTCGCTGGTTCAAAATGGCATTTTTCATGGTACTATTTTCTCTGTCATCCTCAATATAGCTCTTTTTATTCAATAATTTTATTGTACTGCATAAAAAAGCCTGTTTTTTGTGCAGTACAGGATATTTATTGACAGTTGAGCACTACCCCCTCCTTGATTCATGTTCCATTTCAAGCCATTCGAACGTCTTTTGACGATCAAGATTATTGATATACCACTGGGACGACCGATCCACCAAGCAACGGGAACAAGCCTTGTTGCAGCATTTTTCATGCAAAGCCTCTCGTGCCAAATCCAGCACGACATCCTTATATTCGCACAAAAGCGGCGAATATCCAGCTCCTCCCAACGCCGTATCATAAATAAAGACAGAATGGTACAAGCCATTGTAGCCGAAATCAATTTCTCCTTCATTAACACCCAAGAACTCGGTCAACTTTCGACTCAAAATAACCCCGAGCGAGTATAGGATTGTTGGTTCTTCAACTTCCTGGTCATTTTCATCATAAAACTTGACTTCCACAAAATCCGTTTGATAACGCCCTACAAGCGCCACATGACGCCGAATCCTTGCGCCATTGTCTCCCGCCCCTTCACATGGTCCACCTGTTTGAAGATGTTTGTGATTGATAAACTTCTCGCTGACACTGCCATCTTCCGATTCGGATTCCATGCGACCGCAATAGGGACACAGCATGAATCCCGTTTGACTAGAACCGCTATTATAAAACAGGATTTCAGAACTTTTCGTAGAAGTCCTCATGGAAATTTTAGTTTCTCTTTCCTTTTCCGGCCAAGGATCCATCTGCATTAAAAGAGGCTGTGTCAAGCACATGGTATTATCGTTTCTCACAACGCGCGTCGGCTTTTTTCCGCCAAGCCAATCAACTGAAAATCCGGCTGGCTCAACAGCTTCAGTAAAAGACTTTCCCATCCCTTTTAACCCAACCATACGCCCGTCACATTTTGGACATTTTTCAAAAGGAGAACCTAGCACAAGCTGCGAATAACCACATTGAACGCAATTCTGAATAATATCCCGTTTTGCCTCATCAAATTTCGATTTCAATGCAACGCCGCTTGATTGATAACACCATTCATTTATCACAACCTGCTTTCCAGGCGCATACATTGTAATCGCCCTACTGAGATGTTGCGTTGGCAATTTTCTATACGCCACATCCTTGCCGTTTTCCTTATTCACATTGTTAAACTCGACAAGCCCTGTTGGAATGCCTGCAGACGGTAAAAAATTATTTTCCGCCAAATATCCAAGCTCAAAATTATTTTTGAAAGTTTTAATGCGATTTTCAATCGCCCTGATTGCAGAGCGGTTTCCTACATTTTGCGCATCAATTCTTGAAGCGTCCAAGGCTTCACAGCGCTCTGCATAACCTTGCCTAATTTCATCTAGCATTCCAAGGCATTTTTTGATTGATTCTTCCAATCCTTGCGTTTCCAGACAAGATTTGCACACTAGTTTTCGATAAGGACCATCCAGTTCTGTTTTTTGCGATGGTTCTTGCAGATAACGCTTAAAACTTTCAAACTGAAACGTAAAGAACTCATCGATAGAATCCTTGACACCCATGCCGCCACGATTCCGAACAAATTTTTCCAAGAAATAGGCATTGACATGTCGCTGAACAATTTGAGGACTACTTAACTTTACATCGGGGACTTCGGTTTTATGTTCCAATGGCCATTTCGGATTTCGAAAAGCGTTTAGACCAACCGGATTAGGCGTACAATACGTCAAAGCCAAAGCCTTGGTTTCTCCACGGCGTCCTGCGCGCCCAACCCGCTGTTGATAGTTCGCAGGCTTTGGCGGAACCGAATTCATCACAACAGCAGAAATGCCTTTTAAATCCACTCCCATTTCCATCGTTGTGGAACACGACAAGATATTCAGATGTCCTTGATTGAAATCCTTTTCGTATCGTTCCAAGACATTGGATTGCTGTTGCGCCGAGTGCTCCGCGGCCATAAATATCGGTCGACGATACAAAATCCGATAATGCAAACTGTCAAAAACACCTTTTTTCTTTTGTGCGTTCCAATGCGCATCGACCCATTCTCTAACCGTTTCATAAGAAATAAGATTTTTAGTTCCGCCGCTTAAAACCTCATACCCTCCCGCATAGGGAAAATAGGGAAAAGTCATCGGCTCCGCATCCGATTTAAACCTGGCAAAATTTTCTTTTGAAATTACGCCGCGCATTCGTGGGCTATAGCCACGAAACAACGTATCGACAACAACATTGTCAACAGGGCATTTCCATCCTTTTTCCACGATCTGCAACTTAACCCGTTCCTTATCCAACAAATCAAGGCGATACCCCTTGTTTGTAGAATCCGTCGATTTGAGAAGCTTATCACGAATGGTTTCCCAGGCTTTTTGAAGAATCGTATTGACGAGATTTGATTCACCACCAGTCAAATTTGTGTTCAAATTTAAACCGGCAATCAACAGCAAGACCAATTTTGATTGATGTTGAAAAGCCGTTCCGTTTTTATCGATGCGAATCCGAGGCCATTTTTTATACTTAGGATCATTTAAAGGCGAACTATCATCATAAATGTTTTTGGTGTAAAGGTTTTGAACAAGAAACGCTTCGGATTCCTTTGGAATCACATAATGCTTATTCCCGCGAATTTGATAATCCAGACAAATCTTTAAAAAATCACGCCAATCGTCATCTGTAAAAGTAGGTTGTACATTTACATATTTTAAGGCTGCCGCAATCCCAGCGGGAATCGTTTCCTTTGAAAGTACCGGATAAACAAAATGGACCAATCCCAATGACTCTAAAGTATTCCCCCGCCGAGGAATCCAGCCGAACTGGTCAAGAAACAATGCAGTCAAATAAGGATTTGTGTTTCCGTCAGTATTCGAATTATTAGACCGCGCCTGTTGGATATGCCGATATAAACGTCCCAAATCTTCATCGTTTTCCAACGACTGTCTAATTTTATTCCACGACACAGATTCAGCCGGGGGATTCGGATTTCCCTTTAATTTTGCCGATAGCTCATCAAATCTCTGTTTTTGAAAAGGGAGTAAAGTTGTTTGCGATTTGTAAAAATTGTATTCCGCCTGTTCGCCAGTTGTCAATCCTTGCGGAATCGCTTTTTCCTGCCGCCGAATTGCCAAGTCATGGTAAATCGCGGAACGAATCCAGTTTCTTTCCACGTCCTGATTGATTCCCAAAGCCGATTTTGCCGTTCCCTGCCGACTATCTGTAAACGTAATGAACTTTCTTCCCTCATAGAGAATATCCTTATCTTTCGACCGACTTTCCTTATCCATCGGAGCGGCATTGTCCAAAACGGTAGTCGCCAAAAATCTGCCCAGCAAACCGGCACTTGCCCGTAAATACTTTAGCTTATCTGCTACCGCCTCTCCACAACACGGGCATACGTTTCGTCCTTTTGCATCAAGAACTTCCTGGAAACATAAATCCGAAAGATTCTGTTTTTTTTTAATTCTCTCGGAAGATTCAAACTCGTAAAAAGAAGGCGTCAAGCCTATCGGATTTTTTCTCTCGGGATTTCCACAAACAAACAGGCTCCACCCTTTACTCCGCACAGAAAGCTCTTCATTCCCTTCGTTTTTTAAATCTTCGAGATCCATTTCAAACGGGTTTTCTTCAAGAACAATTTCATTCATTCGCAAACGATAGCCTTCCGTCGTGTGATTTTCCCCGACAATTAAGAGTTCCCCGCAATTAGAACAACCGGCAATTTCGACCATGTTGCCGCCACAATGAGGACACTTTGCGCTTTGATATGTCGTAAAAGTTCCGAGTCCCAGTCTGTCGCCTTGAGGTCTGCATTTTGGATTCACGCAAGAATAGATTCCATTAATCGCCCGGATGAAGAAATGTGCGCGAGTCGGTAAAATAGCCAAATCCTTTTCCGACGGAATTTTGTTTCCAAGTTCATCAATAAGAGCCAACTGATTTTCTAAAGAATTTGAATTTAGCCCGGCTATTTTTCCAATTTCCGTTGCAGACATCGCAGAACTTTCATTCAGTTTTTTACGCAACTTTTCCACAGACGAAACGGTCAAACGGCATTGGTGTTTCCGGTTAATTTCTGCAAGGCGTCCATTCAGCGAAACTTCATCAAGTTTCGGGATGATTCTTTCTCCATTAATTACCGCAATATCAGAAAGTTCTTTTCCTGTTAATTGCGAAACAACCCGCTTTAGCTTTTCTTCGGCTTCTTTACCCCCTATCGTCGCCGAAGTTACAGCAAAATTTACTTGTTCAAGAGAGACACCGAACGCATCGATTACCCGGCGAATCTGAAGAGCCAGTTCGGCAGCCGAGGAGCCGCTATAGGTATGCGCTTCATCGAGTAAAATCCATCGCAATCTTCCCTGGGACTTTTCGAGAATGGGTTGATCGCTAGAACGAACCAACATGTAATTCAGCATCGTCGGATTCGTAAACAGAATCTGGGGCGGATTTTTCCGCATTTCATCGCGCGTGATAACCTGAGGTTCTTCTCCGCGGACTTTCCCCTTTTTCAACATTTCCCCGTTATAGATAGCATAGCGGACTGGCTTGGGAAGCGCCTTGCTCCACTGGTGAATGCGTTCTCTCTGGTTTTTCATCAACGCATTTAATGGATAAAGAAATATCGCCAGGACGCCTTCACTAAAATCTTTCTTACAACGTTCCCGATACAAATCCTGGAGAACAGGAATGATAAAGCATTCCGTCTTTCCGGAACCCGTTCCCGATGTGACAACAATCGTCTTTTTATCGACAAGCATTTTTTTCCAGCTTTCGGACTGATGCCGATAAGGCTTTCGATCCTTTGGAAAACAGAACTCTCCTTGGATATTGGAAAGGGCCTCCACAAAATCCTTATCAAGGCCAAAAGTTTTACCGATATGTTCTTCAAACGTTTTCTCGGACGCCTTCCAGGGAAAAATCGTCTGAAAAATCGGTTCTGCAACGAGAGGCTCTTTTTCGTCCAGCAATTCACGCAAACTTTCTTGCTCCGTTGCACGGCCTGACGCCCACACAGAAACCAAGCCATCCGTCAAACGGCGTTTCGCCTCTTTATAAAATTCAAGGTAGTTCATCGAAAAATTCCTTTACTGGAGCATTTTTGTTAAAATTTCATAATAGACAAATTTGAAGTATCGTTGATAAAAGCAGATAATCCTGCGGCGTTTCATCGAATCGGGGTCTGCATTCCACAGCGTTTCATTGATTCCCTGTGTGTATTCATACACATACAATGGAGAATCTATCATCGTTTTTTGATATGGCAACATTCCCTGTTGCCTTGCGTAATAACATTTCTTTAGATTTAAGACCGTTTTTGGCAAATCCGAATTATTTCCATTTGCATTCATTCCCACAGCTTTAGCTCGATAACTATTTATTTCCGCGTTTGACAATTGATCCGGATTCACGTTTTGCAAATTCCCATTAAGAAATTTTAGCATCAGTTCTCCTATTTTAGAATCCAAAGAAGATGTCAAAAGCTCCGAAACGGCTTCAAAGAACTTTGAAACAAATGACGTCCAAGCATATTCAGGATAATTTTTTCCCACAGCGAAAATTTCATTCCCAAAAATTTTTGGTCTAGTCCAATGAATCGCCATTGCATATTCTTCCTCCATTTTAAAAATTGCCGAAGACAATTCTTCTATTTTACCTTCGCAAAACACTCTGAGAAGCAATTTTGTGACCAACATTGGCGATGAAACCGAAGCCGATACGGCATTGAACGATTTGAACGGCAAGTTATGTTTTTCCGCGACTTCCAGTAACTGAACGACTTTTCCCCAAGCTTTATCATCACAGACATCACTTTCATCCAAAGTTTCAATCCAATCTTGGATAGCGCATTCCGAATTCTTTAAGCGACTGCCCTGTTCTGCATATAAAGCGCCTCCCTCTATACGGTATAATTTTGGAATGATACGCTGTTTATCGTAAATGTTGGAAAAAACAAGATAATCTGGGTGTGCGGACAATTTTTTGGACGGTTTGACCTAGAGCAAATTTAGACTTTTCCTGTAGTTGTCCGGGCTCATCCCTCCAAGATTCATCTTTATCCTGTC
>CAVJTH010000040.1:0-18309 GCA_963652365.1 Senegalimassilia sp. | reverse complement strand
CGCTGGGATTTCTAAGTTCTAAGCACTCTCTACTAAGCTCTGAACAAGCCCCTCACCGGGAAGGCGCCTATCCCCGCCGCCAGGCGGAAAGTTCGCTTGGCGATAAAGCCTAGACGGGCAAACGCCAAAAGCCTTTCGGTGAGAAAAAAGGCCGCCCGTGCCGAGCGACCTGAAAACGATAAAATTTAAATTTTACTTGCGGTTCATCCGGCAGCGCTTTTTCTGGAGCGGCGTAAGACTGGGGTCTTCGCACGGATCCGAAGAGGCCGCCGGAGCGACCGTCGCGGGGGCCGTCTGGGCGGCTTTCCGCTTTTCCGCTTCCTGCATCGCCTGGAGCTTCCGCTGGCGCGGGGAAAGGTTCTGGTCTTGCTGGGTGGCAACCGGAGTGGCCGTCTGGACCTTGCTGCGGGAATTCGCCTTCGCTGCCGCGGCGATGGAATCCTGGCGTGCCTTTTCTGCTCGCTGGGCTTCCGCCTTGCGGTTTGCTGCCGCGACCTTTGCGTCGCGCTCCGCCTGTTCCGCGGCGGCGATCGAATCGCGACGCGCCTTGAGGGCGTTCTTCTTCTGGTTCGCGGCTTCGATCTTCGCGGCTTTCGCCTGGGCCTTGGAGAGAGGCTGTGCCGAAGCCTGGAAAATCGCGCTCGAATTTTCCGGATTCTTGAACACGTCACCCGGCTTTCCGCGCTTTCCCTGCGCGTCCGCCAAGGAACCCGTCGCCCACGAATCGCTCGCGATCGGCGGCAAGAGCGTAATCTTTAGGTTCTGGATCCGGGTCGAGAAGTCATCCGCCTCGTCCGTATAGTAGATCATCAGGTCGTAGATTCCCGCCTGGTATTCGAAACCGTCCGAACCCTCGATCGGTGACGGCGCGTAGGCGACAACTATATATAATTGGTCGTTGTCCATGCTGTTAAAAAGCAGATCGACATCTCCCTGGGGAGCCTTCACGTCGCCTTCGGCGACAAACGCCCATGGCGCATGATCGACCCGAATGTTAAAGTGATGGAAGCCCTTCGAAGCTTCGCCCAGCTGCAGATAGTCCGCGTCGAACGCCTGGAACGAAGGCTTGATCTGCGCAAAGGAAACCGCTGCGCAAAAAAGAAGAAAAGAAATCGCCAGTTTTTTCAGCATATTGCAACTCCTCGGATCAAGATACAAAATTACTTGTCAAAGAACAGCGCCTTGGCAGCCTCGAACATGGCATCCTTTTCGGATTCCTCGCGGCATTCCGTGTAGATGCGGACCTTCGGTTCCGTTCCCGACGGACGGATGAGCATCCAGGAATCGTCTTCGAAGATGATCTTCACGCCGTCAAGCGTGAGAACTTCGCGAACGGACTTTTCCCTGTCGCCGACCTTGACCTTCGATCCGACCTTCGCCTTGTCCGCCACGGCCATCACCTGGGCGACAAGCGGTGCGCCGACAAGGGACTTGTCGACTTCGAAGCCTGCGCGGCTCGGGTAGAACTTTCCGAATTCCTTGTAGAGGTCGTCGAGGTATTCGCCGAGGTTCTTGCCCGTCGTCGCCATGATTTCGAGCGCGAGCAGAAGACCGAACTGGGCGTCCTTTTCGAGCGTGTTGTTCAGGCCGGAAATGCCGTCGGATTCTTCGAACGCGATGAGCGCCTTCGGGTTCGCCTTGCGGGAAAGCCACGGGCGGAAATTCTTGAATCCCACCGGAGTTTCCATTACGGGGATTCCGAGCTTGTTCGCGATGACGTTGACAAAGTTCGACGTCGCGACGGACTTCGCCACGACACCGACTTCCTTGCGCCAGGTCACCATGTAGTGGAAAGCGATGGCGCCGAAACGGTTCATGTCGATTTCGCGTGTTCCGTCGTAGAAGCGCACGCGGTCGCCGTCCGGGTCGAAAATGCAGCCCAGGCGATACCAGCTTTTGCTCTGGTCGAGAATGCGACGAACCCCTTCGAGGTTCTTGGAGCTGGGTTCCGGGGCGATGCCGCCGAAAAGCGGGTCGTCTTCGGTGCGGAGGCAGAGCATGCACTGCGGGTTTTCGAGAATCGCGTTCGGGCGTCCGCGGGTCGCGCCGTGTACATGGTCGCACACGAGGGTCAGGCGGCCTTCGTCGAGAAGCTTCTGGATGCGGGCGAACTTGATCGTTCCCTGCCTGTGCAGAAATTCCTTGTAGATTTCGACGGAATCGATTTTCTTGAACTCGACCGGGGAGAGCTCCTCGCGCGCAAAATCCGCCATCATCTCGTTAGAAAGGCGCGTGATGACGCTCGTGATTTCCGGACCGGCAGGTCCGCCGTCCGCAGGGTTGAACTTGATTCCTGCGTAGTTCGACGGGTTGTGGCTCGGGGTCATGTTGATGGAGCACGCCGCGCCGAGCATCTCAATCGCCGCGGAGAATTCGGGCGTCGCCATTTCGCCGCCATAATATATCTTGATGCCGGCTTTCGCGAAGACCTGCGCCACGGCCATGCAGAACTCGTCGCCGAGAAGACGGTTGTCGTGTCCGAGAACCGCGCCCCGTTCCTTGAGCTCGTCAAAATTCGAAACGCCAAGGGCTTCGAGGAGCGCCGCGTCGGCTTCCCGATACATGCGGATTATCGCGGACGCGATGACTTCGACCGTGCGGAGCGTAAACTCCGTACCGATCTCGCCGCGGAATCCGGACGTGCCGAAGCTCACCTTGCAGGGTTCCACGCTCGAAAGCGCGATTTTCTTCACGTCTTCGACAAGGCCCATGTCGGCAGCCGGGTTGAATTCTTGGGACTGGATCTTTTTCCAAAGTTGAGAAGCTGTTTCCATCGGTGTTCCTATAGAAATGAATTTGACAGACATAATCTAGAAAATTTCTATTTTTAGCGCATGATCAAACTCAAAATTGCAAAACATGTCACGGACAATGTCTCCGCGCACGTCCTTTTCTTTGTCAAGAAATCGATTCTCTTCTCGTCCGTCCTCACGGAAGAGGGCGAAGTCCAGGCGGCGAAGACTCTCGCCGACATGGAAAAAGGCGTCTGCACCGACCAGGAAATCGTCGAAATCGACGGGCGCAAGACCGTTTTTGTCGATGCCGCCAAGGAACGCGGGCTTTCCGACCTCGACCGTCTCCGCATGGCGGGCTACCGGCTTGGCAAGCGGGCCGAGCAGAAACAGTTCAAGACGGTCAAGATTCTTCTCGCGGACGCCGCGGACGAGCAGTTCCGGGCGATTCTCCACGGGCTTCACTACAGCGCATACCGCTTTGACAAGTACAAGAGCGACCCGAAGAAGGAGTTCGAAGTCACGTTCGAAATCGAAGCGGGGGAGCGCGCCAAGGATTTCGAACGGATTGCGGAAATCGTCGAAGTCGAGCAGAAATACACGAATCTCTGCAAGGACCTTGTCAACACGCCGGGTTCGAAGCTCTATCCGGACGAATTCGCGCATTCGGCCATTCGCGTCGCGCATCAGGTTCCCGGACTTTCGATCACCATCCTCAATTCGAAGATCCTCGCGCGGGAAGGCTTCAACGGGCTTCTGACCGTCGGTGCCGGAAGCCGCTTCGAACCGTGCATGGTAAAGCTCTCCTACAACCCGGGCGACGCCGCCAAGGACAGGCATCTCGCGCTGGTCGGAAAGGGCATCACGTTCGACACGGGCGGAATTTCGCTCAAGCCCGCCAAGGGGATGAAGGAAATGCAGAGCGACATGGCCGGCGCGGCGACCGCTCTTGCCGCCATCTGCGCTGCCGCGGAGCTCAAGGTCCCGCTCAAGATGTCCGCCTACCTGTGCCTCGCCGAAAACCGGATCGGTTCCGGGGCGGTTCTCCCGGGCGACATCTTCAAGGCGAAGAACGGCAAGACGGTCATGGTCGATAACACGGACGCGGAAGGGCGCCTTGTCCTTTCGGACGGCATCTGCGCCGCGGTCGGAAACGGCGCGACGCATATCGTGGATGTGGCGACGCTTACCGGAGCGATGGTCCGCGCGCTCGGAAACTCCATCACCGGATTCTTTGCGAACGATGACGCTTTCGCGAAGGCGGTCATGGAAGCGGGACGCGCTTCTTGCGAAAAGTTCTGGCCGATGCCTCTCGACGAGGAATACGCCGACGAGCTCAAGGACCACTATGCGGATCTGTCCAACGTGGGAAAGAGCGCGGGCGCGATTCTCGCCGCGCTCTTCCTCCGCGAATTCGTTCCGGAAGAGGTCAAGTGGTCCCACTGGGACATCGCGGGCACCGCCTACACGACGCGGCCCTGGAAATACACCGCCTACGGGGCGACGGGAACCGGTGTACAGACTCTCGCGGAACTCGCCCGCAAACTCGGAGAAGAAGAGTGAAAGCAATCGATACCATCGCCGTTCTCGACTTCGGCGGTCAATATGCGCACCTGATCGCCAACCGTGTCCGCCGTCTCGGGGTCTTTACCGAAATCCACGCTCCCACGGCGAGCGTCACGGAACTCGAAGGCGTCAAGGGAATCATCTACAGCGGCGGCCCTTCGAGCGTCTATGCGAACGACGCCCCGGCGTACAATCCCGAAATCCTGGACATTCCCGTTCCGAAGCTCGGCATCTGCTACGGGCACCAGCTTCTCGCCTCGGAACTCGGCGGAAAGGTTCTCCCGGGAAAGGTCAAGGAATACGGCATCGCGGACCTGAAGGTTTCGGACCCTTCCGACCCGATCTTCGCAGGCGTCCCCGCGGAATCCCCGATGTGGATGAGCCACGGCGACAGCGTATCGGAACTTCCCGAAGGCTACCGCATCATCGCGAGCACTTCCGACTGCAAGGTCGCCGCGGTTTCCTGCCCGGAGCGTAAAATCTACGGATTCCAGTTCCACCCGGAAGTCACCCACAGCCGATACGGCATGAAGGTCCTCGAAAACTTCGTGCGCTACTGCGGCTGCAAGAAGTCCTGGGACATGAAGAGCTACCTGCCGCTTGTCACCGAACGAATCCGGGAGCAGGTCAAGGACCGGAAGGTCTTTCTGCTTGTCTCCGGCGGAGTCGATTCCACCGTGGCGTTCGTCCTCTTGAACCGCGTCCTCGGAGCCGAAAACGTGCTCGGGCTTCACATCGACAACGGCATGATGCGGCTCGGCGAATCCGCGAAGGTCATGGAATTCCTCGAAAGGGAGGGAATGAAGAATCTCCGGATTGTCGATGCCTCCAGGGATTTTCTCGAAGCGCTCGAAGGCGTGACGCTCCCGGAAGAAAAGCGCGCGATCATCGGCAAGACGTTCCTCGACGTGAAGGACCGCGAAATGCGGGTTCTCCAGCTGAATCCCGACGAATGGATGCTCGCCCAGGGAACCATCTACCCGGACACGATCGAAAGCGGCGGAACGAAGAACGCCGACAAGATCAAGACGCACCACAACCGCGTAAGCGAAATCCTCGATCTTCTCGAGGAAGGCAAGCTGGTCGAGCCTCTTGCGGACCTCTACAAGGACGAAGTCCGGATGCTCGGCGAGGAGCTCAAGATTCCTCACGCGCTTGTCTGGCGGCATCCCTTCCCGGGACCGGGACTCGGCGTGCGTCTTTTGCTGTCGAACGGGCATGAAGACGTTCGCGTAGAACCGTCGGCAGAAAGGGAAGTCGCGGAATTTGCCGCGGCAAGCGGCGTCCTCGGGCAGATCCTTCCGGTAAAGAGCGTCGGCGTCCAGGGCGACGGCCGGACATACGCCCATCCGTATCTCATCCGGAATCCGGAATTCTCGTGGAAGGATTGCGAACGGTTCGCGACGGAAATCGTCAACCGGTTCAAGACGGTGAACCGTGTCGTCTGGCAAGTCGGCGCGCTCCCGGGGAATCCGGAACCCGTCGAGCAGTTCGCGACAAGGGAAAACTTCGACACGCTGCGCGTTTTCGACAGCATCGCGACGGAATTCCTCCGCGAAAACAACCTGTACGAAAAAATCTGGCAGATGCCCGTCGTGATGCTCCCCCTGAAAATCCAGGGAAGGCCCTGTATCGTGATGCGCCCCGTCAACAGCTCCGAAGCGATGACGGCGAACTTTGCGGAAATCGACAAGGACTTGCTCCAGAATCTCTGGCGACGTTTCGAGGAGAACGGGGCGGGTTCGCTCTGGTACGATACGACGCACAAGCCTCCCGGAACGATCGAGTGGGAATAGAAACCGCAAGATCTTGCGTCTTGATGCCTTTTGGACAAGTTCCAGGAGGCATTTTGATTTGGAAGGAATTCGCGCGTTCTCTCCGTCAAGTGAACCCGGCCTTGTCCGAACGTCAAGCTTTACGGTTCAACGCGCCTAGGTTTCAACCGCTTTTTTCAAAAGAAAAGTATATTTAAAAAGCCTTTTTTTGGATAAGGAGAAACAATGAAAAACTTTGCCTTGAACGTATCGGCCTTGGCGCTTCTTGCCTCGTCGGCTTTTGCCGGCGAAAACTTTGGCGGCATCGGGGTCACCATCTACGCAACGCCAAGCGGCGTTCGCGTCGTCGATGTCATTCCGGGATCTCCGGCGGCGCTTGCCGGGATCGAATCCGACGACAGGATTCTCGCGGTCGATGGCGTGTCGCTTGCGGGGAACTCCCTGGACGCTTCCAAGGACATTCTCCGCGGAACGGTCGGAAAGCCGCTGGAACTTTCTGTCCTTCGCGAAAAGGACACGCTTTCCGTGACGCTTCGCCGGGCAAGGATTCTCGTAAGCGAAATCGCCGAAGGCGATGTGAAGGATTGGTATGGCGAAAAGCAGGATGTCTATTCGCCGGATGAAATCGCGGAAGTCGCCCGCCAGTCGCTTGCCGGCGACTACACGCTGCTTTCCGTGATGAAGGACGGTCGCGTCGTTCCCGACTCGATAAACGTTTCCGCGACGGAGCTTTCTTCCGTGTCCGTGGAAAATCCGAACGTGGAAAACAAGCCGGTCGTGAAGTCCCGGACGGTTCGTGCTGCCGGATCCCTGGAATACATGGACCGCGAGCAGGTCTCGGTGAATCTTCGCGCGGAAGGCTCTACCGCGGTTCGCATCGTGAGCGCGAACGGCGAAGTGATCGAGCGCCTTTTCAAGAAAGACGCGAAGGCCGGTTCGCAGACTTTCGACTGGAACGGCAAGGGCGCCGCTTCGGGTCGCTATATCGTTCACATCGACCAGAACGATGCCTCTTCCGCCGTATCGGTCGAACTTCGCTAGCGGCTTTTCCGTTTGCTTTGCGAAAGGCTTCTGTCGTGACAGGAGCCTTTCCTTTTCTATTATTGGCGAGTGATGTTCCTTTGGAAAAAGTCCAGATTTTTCGGGTGCCTGTTTGTCTGGGCGCTCTTTTTGGCTTTGCCCGCTTTTTCGCAGGAGCTTTCGCGGATAGAATTGCCGGAACGTCCCGAAATTCCCGACACGTCGGCGGCGGATTCCGTTTCGGACTGGTTCGGCGGATCAAGAGATTCGACCCTTGCGGATACGGTCGAATACCATGCCGTGGACTTGCAATACGACGTGAACGCTTCGACGTTCAACCTGAACGACAAGGCGCAGCTTAAATACCGGACGGTCACGCTCGATGCGGACACGATTCTCTTCAACCAGAAGGATCAGGTCTTGCAGGCGAGCGGCGATCCTGTCTTGCGCGAAACGCGGAACTCGTCCCTTGCCGGATACCGGATGAAGTACAACATGAAATCCCGGGTGGGCGAGGTCTATTACGCGACGACCTTCCAGGACAACAACCAGCTGAACGGGATGGAAGTGCGGAGGCTTCCCGATACGAGGCTCCTGATCGCCCGGGGCGATTTCAGCACGTGCGACGATACGACGCACCAGCATTACTATTTCTACGGGAGACGCATGGTCGTCAAGCCGAAGGAAAGCGTGACGGCGAGGCCTGTCGTCTTGAACATTGCGGACGTTCCGGTTGCCGTGCTGCCGATGATTGTCGCGCCGCTCAAGAGCGGTCGCCGTTCGGGGCTCTTGACGCCGAAATTCGGCGGCGACCAGGTGCAGGGATTCTATATCAAGAACGTCGGATTCTACTATGCACCGAACGATTACTGGGACGCGACGACTTCCGCGGACGTGATCGAGGGCTCTTCGGCCAACTTCGAAAAGACGACGCTTTCGGAAACGGTCCGCTACAAGTGGCGCTATCGGCTCGACGGAAACGTCACCTACACGAGCTACCTGGAACAGTTCGATTTTGCAAACAGCGGCTACGACGTTTCGTTCAACCACAACCAGAACCTGACGCCTGACGGCAAGCACACGCTTTCCGGATCGGGTTCCTTTGTCTCCAGCCAGAAAGTCCGGCAGGACAACGGCCTTACGTCGGAAACGATCCTGAACCAGCAGGCGAACGCCCAGATGACCTATTCGGGAAAGTTCGGCACGAACAAGAGCCTGACCGTGAAGACTTCGCAGCAGTATAACCTGGTGACGGGCAACAAGGAACGCCAGATTCCCGATATCCAGTTTCGCATGAGCGGACAGCTTTTCGATTTCGAGCGCGACGAGGACGAGGTGCGCGAGGCTTCCTTTCTCGACAAGTTCAACTATTCCTTCACGAACCGGTTCAACCTGTACGAAAAGGTCGCCCCGGACACCGTGCGGGACATCGACACCGCGGCCTGGTACACGGGATATCTCGGAACCTATTCCGTCGATTACTCGGGATCGCTCCTTAATGTCATCAACCTGACGCCACGGGCGACCTTTACCGGAATGTGGAGCGGAAACCACTGGATAAATCCCGAGGATTCCGCCAAGTATCGCAGGCAGCGCAGCGGGTTCAACCCGGAAAGGGACGAATACGGCGAATTCTTCTACAACCACAATTACAGCCTGACCGCGGACACGAAGCTCTACGGAATCTGGATGCCGGAAATCGGGCGCTTCACGGGAATTCGCCACGTGCTTTCGCCGAGCGTTTCCTACACCTACGCGCCAAAGATGGACACGAACCGCTACTTCGTAAAGCATCCGCTTCTAGGCCAGACGCCCTACCAGACGGAGCAGAAGGCAATCGGGCTCTCGCTCTCGAACGATTTCGACATCAAGTATCTGAAGACTGTCGGCCGGACGCGAAAGGCCGAAGACGGCACGGATTCGACGACGTCGGAAGATACCTACGGAACGCGCCGCCTGGTGACGACTTCCCATTCGACGTCCTACAACTTTGCGGCCGATTCGCTGCAATGGTCGGACATTTCTTCGTCGTTCGGTTTCCAGCTCTTGCCGAACTATCTCTTCACCATTCGGACGCGGCACAGTTTCTACCACAAGTTCGAAGAGGCCCCGAACAAGGTCCGGATCCCGGAACTTACCTACTGGGGCTACGACCTGTCGAAAAAGTTCAGCTGGTCGGGGAGCTTCAATTCCGGGCTTCCTTCGCAGATGGGAAAGTACCAGAAGGAGTCCTGGTCGGCGAGCCTCGACTACCGCTATTCCTTTTCGAGTACGCGCGTCGGGCGCAAGGTCTTTCGGGACAACGTTTCCCATTCGACGGGAATTTCCGCTTCGCTGCACCCTACCGAGAACTGGTCCATGACCTACACGACCCGCTACAGCTATACCGAGGGCCGCTTCGCGTCGCACGAGTTTACGTTCGACCGAACTCTTCACTGCTGGAAAATCGATTTCACCTGGACTCCGACGGGGCCTGCCGCGGGCTGGAGCTTTGCCGTCTATGTCAAGGATCTGCCGGACATTCGCCTGAACGCAGCGAGTACGGACGATTAATCGGTCCGAGCGTTCGCCCCACCCAAGCCCACCAAAACAAATTTTTACACTTTTCGTCCCCAAAAAAATCTAGTTCATCCTTATGCCGAAAATTCTTTCAGTCCTCTTTCTGTCTGTCGCGTTCCTCTTTGCCGAAGAAACCTTGCCCGTGTACCAGAAGGGAAGTGACAAGTCCCGCATCCTGGGCTATCTAGGCGCTTCGGACAAGGTCGTCGAGCTGCCGATTCCGCCCCAGAAGCGAAAGGTCGTGGAATATGTCAAGCAGAAAAATTCCAAAAAGAAGAAGCGTGTCGTAAAATATGTGAATGTCGAGCCGAAGGAACCCCCGGAGTTCATTCCGGTAAAGACCCGGTTCGCGAAAAAGGGCTATGTCCGCCGATCGGAGTTCTCGCGCTTCAAGGAACGCGCCAAGGACCTGAGCGGCATCTATTCGTCGGCGACGGGGAGCGTCATTCTCTCGAAATCCCCGAATTCCCCGGAACGGTTCAACATCCGGATCCAGAACGGGCCGGAAGGCGACCGCGCGGAAATCGAAATGGGAAACGTTCCGGCTCGAAACGTTGCCGGGCATGTGCGGCTTTCCTATTCGGAACCGGGCTGCAGCCTGGAAATCGATCTTTTCGAGCGCAAGGTCCGGGTGGCGCAGAAGGGTTGCGAGGAATACGGTTCGAGCCGGGCTTCGCTTTCCGGAAATTACGAACGCTATGCGGAATACCGCCATCGGGCGGAAGTCTTTCGCGACAGGGAAGTCCGAGCTTCGTTCAAGAAGTTCACCTGGTGCCCGGAAGGTCCCGCTTCCTGCGAAAAGATTCGCGACGAGGGCGACTGCACGGTCGAAATCGTCTGGAGCAAGGATTCGCAGGGGCTCATCGAACGCCGTTGCGGGGAAATGGTGCACAGATATCGTCCGATGGAACGCATGATTCCGCACAAGTCGGACTTTTACCGCGGCGAAAAGCCTGTCATGCTCAAGACGAAGCGTACGGACATGGCGAACGAGTGGATGGTCTGGTCGTTTTACCCGAGCGCGCATCGGTTCAAGATGGTCCGGCTGGGCGCCCGCGCCGACGTCGCCTACGCGGAAATCTACGAATAGAGCCTTGGCGAAGCCGAAAGCGCGATTCGCGTTGAACCGAAAACAAGAAAAGTCCCCGCGGTTTCACGGGAACTTTTTGCTCGGTCCGAGCGTTGGAGTCCGTCGAGACTAGTCGTCTTCCTCTTCGACCGGGGACTTGGATTCCTGCTTGCGCTTGTGCGGGTCGAGCGTGATCTTTCGCAGGCGGAGAGCCTGTGGCGTCACTTCCACGCATTCGTCGTCGTTGATGAACGTGACGCATTCTTCGAGCGTCATGCGGCGGTAGGGCGTCAGCTGGATGTTGTCGTCCGAAGCCTTGGAACGCATGTTCGTGAGATGCTTTCCCTTGGTCGCGTTGACGATGATGTCTGTCGAGCGGTTGTGCTCGCCGATGATCATGCCCGGATAGACTTCCGTCGCCGGCGGGATGAAGAGCGCTCCGCGGTCTTCGAGCTTCGAAAGCGCGTAGCTTGCCGCGGGACCGGGTTCCTTCGCGATCAGGACACCGTTCGTGCGGGCCGGAATGTCTCCCTTGTAGGGTTCGAAGTCAAGGAATAGCGACTGCGAAACGGCGTATCCCTTCGACAGCGAGAGCAGCTTGGAGCGAACGCCCAGAAGACCGCGGCTCGGGACCCGGTATTCGAGCGTTACCCGGTTGTTCTCGTCCGTGTTCATGTCGATCATTTCGCCCTTGCGACGTCCGAGTTCCTCGATCACGGGACCGCTGTACTCCGAAGGAACCTCGACCTTGAACTTTTCGATCGGTTCGAGCAGCTTGCCGTTTTCGTCTTTCTGGAAAATGACTTGCGGAGAGCCGATGGTGAATTCGTAGAGTTCGCGGCGCATGCTTTCGATGAGAATCGTGAGGTGCAGGATGCCGCGGCCGGAAACCTTGAACGTCGAAGCGCCGTCGGCTTTTTCGACGAGAAGCGCGGGGTCCGCCATGTGGGCGCGTTCGAGACGCTCGGCGAGGTTGTTTCCGGTGAGGAACTTTCCGCCGCCCTTGCCGGCGAGCGGGGAAGTGTTCACGGTAAAGAGCATGGAAATCGTCGGCGGATCGATGTGGATGCGCGGCAGGTGGACCGGGCTATCGACCGAAGAGAGCGTGTCGCCGATGTCGAACATTTCGAGGCCCGCGATCTGGATGATTTCGCCCGGACCGGCTTCTTCGACGGGAACGGACTGGATGCCTTCGTAGTGGAGAATCTTCTGGATGCGGATGTTCTTGACTTTCGGGGTCGCCGAATCGTCGTCCGTCATGAAGCTCTGGGCGACCGTCATGCCGGTCTTGAACGTCCCCTGCTGGACGCGCCCGACGGCCATGCGTCCAAGGAAGCTCGAATACTCGAGCGTGCTTATCTGGAGAAGCGGCGCGGCGTTCGGGTCGCCTTTCGGAGCGGGAATCTTGTCGATGACCAGATCCATCAGGATGCGGAGATCGCCGTCCGGATCGGAAACTTCCTTGCGGCAGATGCCCTTGCGTCCGCTCGCATAGACGCACGAGAAGTCGAGCTGCTGCTCGTTGGCGTCGAGTTCGCAGAAAAGGTCGAAGACCTTGTTCAGCGCATTGTGCGGATTGCAGCCGTCGCGGTCTATCTTGTTGATGACGACAATCGGGGTCAGTCCGAGCGAGAGCGCCTTCTGCGTCACAAAGCGGGTCTGGGCCATCGGGCCTTCGAACGCATCGACGATCAGGAGCACTCCGTCAACGGTGCCGAGAACGCGTTCCACCTGGCCGCCAAAGTCCGCATGCCCCGGCGTATCGACGATGTTGATGTGGTAGCCCTTGTAGTTGACGCTGGCGTTCTTCGAAAGAATCGTGATGCCGCGTTCCCGTTCGATGGCGCCGGAGTCCATGATGCGCTCGTTTACCTCTTCGCCTTCGTGGAACGTGCCGCATTGCTTGAGAATCTGGTCGACAAGTGTCGTCTTGCCATGGTCAACATGCGCGATGATCGCAATGTTTCTGATTTTGTTCTGATCCATCTTGGATTTCCTGTTTTGGGTACTTCGTGTACTCTTTTATTTGGCGCAAAATCTAGAAAAATTATGGAAGATTGTTTGGGGCGATTTGCTACCTTTGTCGCAATGAATTCTCCACGCTACGTCTTGATGAAACTTTTGCCGAAGAACCTCGAATCGAGACTCTTCGGAAACCTGGTCAACCTGAAGATCCCCCTTCTTTCGAAGCTCGCGCGCAACCTTTTCGCGAAGGCCTACGCTCTCGACATGTCGGAAGCCTCGCGTCCGCTCGACGGCTACGCCAATATCGGCGAGCTTTTTGTCCGGGAACTTCTGCCGGGGAAGCGCCCTGTCGCGGAATCCGAAGTGGTGAGCCCGGTCGATGGCAGGGAATCGCAGACGGGAACTCTCGAAGGTCCCGACGCCGCGATGATCCAGGCAAAGGGAAAGATCTATTCGCTCTCCTCGCTCTTGCGCGATCCGGATCTCGCTGCGCGCTTTTCGGGCGGTCGTTTCGCGACCATCTATCTTGCGCCCTTCAACTACCATCGCATCCATTCCCCGGTAAGGGGACGGCTCCTTGCGGCGAGCTATTGCCCGGGAACGCTCTGGCCGGTGAATCCGTGGAGCGTGGAACGCGTCGAGGGGCTTTTCTGCATCAACGAACGGCTGATGACGCGGATAGCGGTCGATGGCGGCGGGGAACTCTTGCTCGTGAAAGTCGGCGCGACGAATGTCGGGCGGATTGTCGTGAACTACGCGCCGAACTGGATCACGAACGTGGGAAAGCTCCCGCGGATGTCTCCGAGGCTCGACTTTTCGCCCAAGGAAGAGGTCCGCTTCGAAAAGGGCGAGGAGATCGGCCGGTTCGAGATGGGCAGCACGGTGATTCTCGTCGCGGACAGGGTCCTTGCGGAGCGCAATCCGGCGCTCTTCGTCTCGACGCTCGGAAAGTCCGTTCGGATGGGGCAGAGCCTCGTCTAGACAGGGACGCATGCGATGCGCTGGGAACGGGAACATCCGGAAGTCATGAAGGCGACGGCGGACTTTGTGCGCCTTTTCGAAAACGAGCCAGACCCGGTCGTTGCCGTAAGCGGCAAGGCGGAAACGCTCGAAGCGAGAATCGCGTGGACGCTTTTCGGTTCCGCGCTCGCGCAGGAGATTTCGCCCTGCCTGTTGCAGAAGACGCTCGATTCGCTCTTCGAAAGGTTTCCGGGCGAGCGCCTCTGGAGCTTTCCGCTTGCGACGGAAGCGGAAATCCGCAAAGCGGTCCGGCGCGCGAAGAAGACTTTCGCCTGGTCGCTCGAAGAAAGCGTTCCCGGAATTTTCTGGAGCGCGGGGAACTTTGTCCGTCGCCGCTCTCCGCTTGCCGGCTGGGCCTCTTCCACGTCCATTCGCGGCATCTTGCGGGACTTGGGCGAAATATTCTTCATGGGAAAGGGCGCCTACCGTCCCAAGGCGATTCTTGCCGTTTCGCGGATGTTTTCCCCTCCGCCGCGCGGCCTCGGCGTCTTGCGTACAGACTTTCCGGGAGATGTCCATCCCGTCCCGTTTGCGCTCGGCGCGCGCCGCTGGATAGGCTTTGTCGGTCCGGGACAGGAAATCCGCTACCGCGAAATGGACGAGACGAAAAAGCGACATCTCGGCGTGACGCTCGCCAGGGCGCTTTCGCCCGAGGATCCCTGGAAGGCGGCCCATGCGCTCCAGTTCTTTTGCGAACCTTCGCCGAACGGAATGATCTGTTCCTTGCGCACCGATTCCTGCCAGCGCTGTCCGCTTTCTTCCTTTTGCCCGCGGAGCCTGCAAGACGGCGGAAAATGCCAACCGGGGACTTTGCGATGAATCGTTTCGGAATCCTTCTTGCCCTTGCCGCGTGCCTTCTTGCCGGCTGCCGGTCGGACAGGGAAACTCTCCTTGACCTGAACCTGGATCGGCAGGGATTTCGCGGAAAGTCTCCCGTGTCGGTGAACCTCTACGATTCGAGTTCCGTGTGGGGCAGGCTTCCCGCCGCGTGGCGTCTTGGCGGGTATTCTGTCCGGGACATGGCGGAAGTCGATTTCGCGTCGGTGCCCGGCGATACGCTGCGCGTCCGGATCCTGGAATTTGCCGACGATGTCTCCGCGCTCGCGTTCTACCTGAACAGCGGCCTTGTGCAGGAAACCCAGCCGGTCGTCGTCGGAAACTTTCGGGAAATCGCGATGCGTTCGGGCCGGAGACTCTTTGTCTTTCGATACGGGATCTTGCGAAATTACGGTCGCGCCGAGCTGGAACGTTATGTACAGGCCTTTCCGGGGTATCGCTCGGGGCTTCCGCAGGAGTTCCTGAGCCTTCCCCTGTCCCAGCGCGTTTCCGGGGAGACTTCCATCCAGGTCCGGAATTTTCTGGGAGTTCCCGCCGACTTTCCGATGCTCGTACAGGGCTATCGCGGCGACGACGTTTCCTGGAATGCCGCCCGCAGCTGGAAGTATGTCGCGTCGGATTCCTGGAGAGCCTGGGTGCTCGGCCTCCAGCGGAAAAGTCCGGATGTCTCGTTTGCCGCGGACACGGTTCGCTTTGACGCCGGTGGGGGAACTTTCGGGATGGCGCTTCGGCTTTCCGGTGGTCGCGTCGTGTGCGTCTGGGGATATCTGTCCGCGGAAGCGCTCCAAAAACGCTTCGAAAGCGTCGCCAACAGCGTCTATGATTCTCCGGAATAACTAGATTTACGCCATGGCACAAATCGATATTCTTGCAGAAACTATTCTCGAAAAGCTACGCACCGTTTCCCAGGCGGAGACGGTTATCGGAAAGCCCATCCAGGCCGGGACCACCACGGTGATTCCCGTGAGCCGGGTTTCCATGGGCTTTGGACTGGGCGGAAAGAAGGACGATGCGACGGCTTCCGGTGGCGGCGTCTCGATCAACCCGGTCGCGTTTGTCGTCATTTCGGGAGACGATGTCCGGGTGATGCCGATTTCGAAGGACAATTCCATCGTGTCGAAAGTCGCGGATCTCGTTCCCGATGTCCTTGCCGCGTTCAAGGGAAAATCCGCCGCGGACGACTAGGCGCTTTCGCGTCTCGATTTTTCTATATTCCACCGTGTTCAATTTAACCTAGGGTGCCTATGCGCTTTGTGAATCTCTTGAAAAAAACTGTACTTCCCGTGATGCTCTGCTCGGCGATGGCTTCCGCGCAGCTTGCGAACGGAAAAAACTTTGACGTGATCCGCGTCGGCAAGACGGGAATCTCGCAGGCCCATGTCGATAGTCTCGCGGATGCTCTTGAAAAGACCCAGACCCGCGGACGGGCTGTCTCTGTCCCGCCCGATGTCAAGAAACAGATTCGCTGGGCCGTCATCGACAACCTGGTCGGTCAGGAACTGGTGAAGCTCGAAGCGAAGGCTCTCGGCATCAAGGTGCCGAAAAATCGCGTTGACAGCCTCGCGCAGCTTTTCAAGAAACAGTATCCGAGCCTGGAAGTCTTCAACAAGGAGCTGAAGAAGAACGGCATCACGGAAAAGCAGTTCAACGAACGCATCGAGCAGCAGCTCCAGAGCGACATGCTTCTCGAATCGAAGGTTCCCTATCCGGCGGATCCGACCGAAAAGCAGGTGGCTGCCTACTGGGAGCTGAACAAGGCGGAGGCTCTCGCGAACGTCAACGACACGATCAGCGGCGCGCGCATTCTCCTGAAAGGCAAGAAAGGCGAATCCAAGCAGGCGATTTCGGACAAGAAGGAGCTTCTGAAGGGGCTTGCGGCGCAGGTGCGACTGGGCAAGGCGAGCTTTGCCGTTCTCGCGGCCCAATACAGCGACGATGACGATGCCAAGAAAACCGGTGGCGTCATGAACCGGTTTGTCGCGAAGTCCAAGGGCGCCGATTTCGCGAAGGCGATCGACAAGCTTTCCGTGGGCGACATTTCGGAACCGTTCTCCACGAGCGAAGGTCTCCAGATCTTCATGCTCACCGAAAAGAACGACGGCAAGTTCGAAAACTACAAGGTCAAGATCGAATACATTCTGCGCGTCCAGGCGGAACAGAATCGTCAGATGAAGGTCAAGGCCTATCTCGACGAACTCGCGAAGAAATATACGGTCAAGTACCTGAACAAGGAATACACGCCGGAAAACGCGATCGGAGGTGCCAAGTAATGGCCGCGACTTCGCACACAGGGCTTGCCGAACTCCGCACGAGGATCGACAGGCTCCGGGGGTATCTTTGACCTCGGGTCTAAAGAGGTTGAACTTTCCGTTTTAGAAAAACAGTCCGGCGATCCGGAGCTCTGGAATGACCAGGAGAAGGCGCAAGCGCTTCTCAAGAAAATCACGTCGCTGAAGAAGGTCATCACCGAATGGAACGAGGCGTCTTCTTCGTGCGACGATCTTTCCGAGCTTTACGAAATGGCGAAGTCCGAACCGGATTCGCAGGAACTCTTCGACGGCGTCGAGAAGGAATACGGCGAACTGGTCAAGCGGGTCGATGAAATGGAATTCCGTCGGATGCTTTCCGGTCCGGACGACGCATGCCCCGCGCTGCTTTCCATTCATCCGGGGGCGGGCGGAACGGAGGCGCACGACTGGGCGGAAATGCTCTTTCGCATGTATAAGCGCTTTCTCGAACGCGAAGGCATGGATTTCAAGATTATCGACGTACAGGAAGGCGAAGAAGCCGGAATCAACAGCGCGACCATCGAAATCAAGGACGAATACGCCTACGGGCTTCTTCGTTCGGAAATCGGCGTGCATCGCCTGGTCCGGATAAGTCCATTTGACGCGAACGCTCGGCGACATACGAGCTTTTGCGCGGTGTTCCTCTACCCGGAACACGAAGACGTCGAGTTCGAAATCAATCCGGCGGATATTCGCGTAGATGTCTATCGCTCTTCGGGTGCGGGTGGACAGTATATCAACAAGACGGATTCCGCTGTCCGCATGACGCACATTCCGACGGGAATCGTCGCCAGTTGCCAAACGGAACGCTCGCAGATCCAGAACCGCGCGACGGCCCTCAAGATGCTCACGACGATGGTTGCGGAGCACTACCGGCAAGAAGAAGAAGCGAAGCGCGACGCCCGATTGGCCGAAAAGAAGAAGGTGGAATGGGGCTCGCAGATTCGTAGCTACGTCTTGCAGCCTTACCAGCTGGTCAAGGATTTGCGTACAAACGAAGAGACGTCGGACACGACGGGCGTTCTCGACGGCAAGATCAAGCCGTTTATCAACGCCTATCTGCTGAGCGCATCCCAGGCGGAGTCTTCTGAGCTTGGTTGAGAAAGCTTGTTCAGAGCTTAGCGGGGAGAACTTAGAGCTTAGAGGCGCAAAGCGAGCCGCTCAGTGATTCGTGGATAGTGATTAGAGACGCGGAGCGATCCGTTACTTTCTGCCGAAAGGCTTTTGGCGTTGCACGTCTAGTTTTTTTGTCGCCAAGCGGCCTGTTTCCGCCTGGCGGCGGAGGGAGCGCCTTCCCGGCGAGGGGCTTGTTCAGAGCTTAGTAGAGAGTGCTTAGAACTTAGAAATCCCAGCGAACTTTTCACGCTAGAACCTAAACGTTCGCAGAACTCCACACTCCACTCTTCACACTCAACTCTCAACAAAGTTCTCAGCTCTAAGTTCTGACTCCCCCTTCCTTGCATCCACCCCCTCGGCCA
>CAVJTH010000039.1:0-20068 GCA_963652365.1 Senegalimassilia sp. | reverse complement strand
TTGAGTGTGAAGTGTTGAGAGAGGATAGTGGAGTTTCTCGGACATTTAGGTTCTAGCATAGGCGGAACGCTGTGAATTCTATGCACTAAACACTATCCACTAATCACTGAACGCCGGGAAGGCGCTCCCTCTGCCGACAGGCGGAAACGGGTCGCTTAGCTCGACAAGCTCGCTAACCAGCTCCCTAAAGCCTAGACGTGCAACGCCAAAAGCCTTTCGGCAGAAAAAAGCGGCTCGCTCCGCAAAGC
This sequence comes from Senegalimassilia sp., assembly GCA_963652365.1. Taxonomy (GTDB): domain Bacteria; phylum Fibrobacterota; class Fibrobacteria; order Fibrobacterales; family Fibrobacteraceae; genus Hallerella. The sequence goes on along the minus strand of CAVJTH010000039.1, from coordinate 19,820 downwards.
TAAGCTCCAAGCTCTCCTGACTAAGCTCTCCGAATCACCGCAACGCTTCGATTTGCGCTTTCCAGACGGCTTCCGGATCGTCAGACGCAAGCCAGGAAAGATAGGCGTTTCCCTTGAACGACCAGGCGAAGACGTTTTCGATTCCGGCGGCTCTCGCTTCGCCCGTCGCGATGCGGATGTCGTTTTCCCTTCCGCCGGCGATCCGGTAATTCTTGATCCACATCTGCGGTTCCTTGCCGAATCTCTTCGCCAGCCGGAAGATCCTTTCGGAGACTTCGGCGTATGTCTTGCGGATGGATTCTTCGGATGCTCCGCACTCCCAGTAAGGGTCGCAGGCGATTTCATCGACATTGGGGAGGCTCGCGACGCGATCCCAGCAGTCGAGTCCTGCCGGAAACCATGGCGGCAGCAGGCAAACGCAGTTCCTTTTTCCGCGGTCATGGACATCGGCTGTCATTTCGGCGAGAAACTCGACCAGGGAATTTTCGCGAAAGTTCTTCACGTCCGGGGTGAGCGAACCGGGCATCTCGTAGCCGAATGCGGAACGAAACTTTTTCTTGCATTCCGGGCAGAGGCACGCCCAGTTTTCGAGCTTTCCCTTTTCGAAGTAAAAATGCGGCTCGTCCCAGAAGACCGTTTCGGCCTGGCTTTCGCAGACGGCTTCTATCCAGCGGTGCATGTAGGCGCGGAAACCCGGATTGTTCGGGCAGGCGGCGACCGAAGGCTTTCCGTCGAGGGAAATCTGGCACAGGGAATGATCTCTCGCGGTGATTTCCGAGTAGGCTTCTCCGCCGAAGACGCGTCCGACTCCCCAGGGGTTCACATAGACTTTCAGCCCCAGTTTCACGGAATCGGCGACGATTCGCTTCATCGTCCCCGGATAGTACTGGAGATCTTCTTCGGACCAGGTGTGCAATACATGGGTAAAGCCCGCGCTCTGGATTTCTTCGAGGTCTTCGATGGCGCGTTCGGGATTCCGTACGCCGAAATAGGCGATTCCTTTCTTCATCTTGTCAGGGATTGTAAGGGGTGACGTTGGACCATTGCGGTGAGCAGGCTTCCACGAAGACGTGTTCGAGCACGTCTTCCCAGTCGCTTTTCCGGATGGGCTTCGGCATCAAGAACGCTTCGTCGTTCCGTTCGGGGAGCGGGTAGTCCTTTTCCACCAGTTCGACTACCCAGGATTCGGGAATCGCGTCGCGGAGCCTTTTTCCGAAAGCGATGGATTCTTCGGTCGGGGACGCTCCATGGTCTAGAACGATCAGCGCGGGGGATTCTCCTTGGGCGAGTGGCGTTTCGAGAGCCTTTTCACCCTGTCGGATTCCCTGGCAGCCGTAGATGGCCGTATCCGCGGGCATATCGTGGGAAAGCATCCAATCGAGAGTCCAGTTGGATAGTTCCGAAAGGTCGGTCGCGGCAGAGTCCGCTATGAAAAAGATATGACCCACGCTATAAAGATAACTAAAAAAATTAGATTTCTTCCCGAATGGAAAACTCTTCTCTGCATTTTCCCCCTCTCGGGGAATTCGACTTTATCCGGAAGGTACTCGACTGCGATGTCCCGATGGACGGGATTTCGCCGCGGGAACGGTTCTGGTTCGGAGCGGGGGACGACTGCGCCGCGTTTGACGGCTGGCTCGCGACAAAGGACATGTCCGCCGAAAATTCGCATTTCCGCCTGGACTGGTCGTCGCCGGAAGAGGCTGTCGAAAAGTGCATCGTTTCGAACGTCTCGGACATTTCGTCGATGGGGGGCGTTCCCAAAATCGCCCTTCTCGGCATTTGCGTGAACAGGAACTGGAGCTGCTCGGTGCGGGAACGCGTGGCGAAAGCCTTTGCCGACGGATTTCGAAAGCGGGGAATTTCCCTTGTCGGCGGCGACATCGTTTCGGCGGACGAAGGACTTTTTTCGATTACGCTGCTCGGCCGCGCGGACGGAAAGCCCCTTCGCCGTTCGGGAGCGCGTCCTGGGGATACGGTCTATCTTTCGGGGGCGCTCGGCGCGAGCGGCGCCGGCCTCTGGGCATTCTTGCACGGAAAGGCTCTTGACCCGGAGCTTTCGGAAGTCGTCGCGGAACATCTTTCTCCGAAAATCGACGAGCGGTTCGGGGCGAAGCTCTTGCGGGCAGGCGTTTCCGGAGGGTGCATCGACCTTTCGGACGGTCTGAGCTCGGAACTGAACCACCTCGCGCTTTCCTCGGGCGTGCAGATTTGGATTGACGAGGCGAAGATCCCCGTGCATCCCGGCGCGTCCCTGCTCGCACGGAAATACGGCGTGAATCCTCGGGAATTCTGGCTCAAAGGCGGTGAAGATTACCGACTGCTCTTCACGTCGAATCTTTCAAAAGTTATATTCTCCGAAAACGACTTGCCGGTCTATCCCGTAGGCGAAGTGCTCGAAGGTTCGGGCGTGAAAATGCGGAATCTCTCCGGAAAAACGGAAATCATTCAAGCGAACTGCTGGTCCCATCTATGAGTCAAGGAAAATCGAAAATCGGTGAACTCCTGCTGCGACAGGGCGTTATCGACGAAGACCAATTGAAACATGCGCAAAGCGAGCACGAGCGCACGGGCATCGCCCTGTCCAAGATTCTCGTACGTCTCGGAATGGTGAGCGAGGAAGTCCTCACCAATGTCCTGGGTGTCCAGATGCGCAATTCGACCCGGATGCGCATCGGCGAACTTCTCCTCAAGCACGGCTACATCACGGAAGCCCAGCTGAACCGCGCGCTCGAAGAGCAGAAAAAGACGGGGCAGCGGCTCGGGCGCATCCTGGTGACGCTCGGGTTCATGCCGGAAGAACGCCTGGTGGAAATCCTTTCCGCCCAGTTCGAAGTCCCCTACGTGAAACTTTCGAACTTCAACATCGACCCGGACGTGCACAACTACATTTCGGAAGATGTCTGCCGCATCTACAAGCTCGTTCCGCTGTTCGTGACGGACAAGACGCTGACGATCGCGATGACGGATCCGACGAACATGCGCGTCATCGATATCGTAAAGTTCAAGTCCCAGATGGACGTGGATATCGTGATGGCGAGTGAAAAGGACGTGATGGCGGCGATTGACCGGACCTACACGTCGTCTGTCCAGGGCGATTCGCTCGAAGCCCTTCTGAACAAGGCGAAGGAGGAGGGCGGCGACGAACTCGAAACGGTCGATCGGGAAGCGGAACAGGTCCAGGAGTCGGATCTCACCGACGAAGAAGGCCAGCAGGTCGTAAAGATCGTGACGTCGCTCATCCAGGAGGCAATCGCCCGCAAGGCTTCCGATATTCACCTCGAACCGCAAGAGACCTACCTCAAGCTCCGCTACCGCATCGATGGCGACTTGCAGGTCCAGGCGCCTATCCCCGCGCGCCTCATGTCGCAGATCATTTCGCGCATCAAGCTGCTCTCGAAGATGGACATTGCCGAAAAGAGAAAGCCGCTCGATGGACGTTTCACCGTTCGCTACCGTGGCAGCGAGGTGGACCTCCGTGTGAGCTCGTTCCCGGTCTCCCTCAGAAAGCGCGGCGTCTGCGAAAAGATAGTCATGCGTATTCTCGACCCGAATTCGGGACAGTTCCCGCTCAAGGACATGGGCTTTGCCCCGGTGATGTTCAAGCAGTTCCAGGACGCGATCAACTCGCCGAACGGAATCGTGCTGGTGACCGGTCCGACCGGTTCCGGTAAATCGACGACCCTCTACGCTTCGATCCGCGAGATTCTCGATCCGACGATCAACATCTCGACGATGGAAGACCCGGTGGAATTGAACATCGAAGGCGTCAACCAGGGGCAGATCAATCCTGCCGCCGGATTTACGTTCGCCGCGGGAATTCGGGCGCTCTTGCGCCAGGACCCGGATGTCATCATGATAGGCGAAATGCGCGACAAGGAAACTTCCTCGATGGCCATCGAAGCCGCTCTGACGGGACACCTTGTCTTCAGTACGCTCCACACGAACGATTCGGCGGGTTCCTATCCGCGTCTGCTCGAAATGGGACTCGAACCGTTCCTCGTCGCGACCGTCATCAAGGGAATTCTCGCGCAGCGGCTTGTGCGCCGCATCTGCAAGCATTGCAAGGAACCGGTCGATGTCTCTCCGGAACTCCGCGAGGAACTTCACCTTACGCCCGACATGCAGTTCTACCACGGCAGAGGCTGCGAGCACTGCGACGGCACGGGCTACAAGGGTCGCTGCGGCATCTACGAGTTCCTGGTCCCGAACGAGGCGGTTCGGAACGCGGTCGTGAAGCGGGCTTCCGGCGAAGTCATCAAGCAGATTGCGATGAAGGAATGCGGCATGATCACGCTTCGCATGGACGGAATGCAGAAAGCTCTCGACGGTCTGACGACGATCGAACAGGTTCTTGCGGCGTCCTCGAAGGATGAAGACTGATGGGGGCGGTCGATCTAGAACGTCTGAAAAGGGAACTGAATGCGGAACAGGTCGCGGCGGCAAGAAAGACGGAAGGACCCGCGCTGATCCTTGCCGGAGCCGGCTCGGGAAAGACCCGGACGATTACATACAAGATTGCGTACCTGATTTCGGACAGAAACGTCGATCCGCGCCGGATTCTCGCGGTGACCTTTACCAACAAGGCCGCCCGGGAAATGAAAAGCCGCATCCAGCAGATACTCTCCGGAAAGGTCAATCTCGAATGGATGGGGACTTTCCATTCGATCTGCGTCCGCGTCTTGCGCCTCTGTCTCTCGAACGAAAGGATTCTCCAGACGCTGGGCTGGAAGGTGAACCGGAACTTTTCGATTTACGACGACGACGACCAGAAGAGAATCCTGAAGGAAATCCTGAAGCCCATTTTCGCGGAAGACATGGACGCGCAAAAGCTCAAGCAGGTGCGGTCCGCCATTTCGCGCTACAAGAACAGCGTCTATAGGGAGCCGAGGCCCGACGGAACGTATCGGATGGTCTTGCAGACGCCGACGGTCGCGATGGAAAAGGCCGCCTTTCCGGACCAGAAGCAGATGGCGGGGATCTATTTCGACTACCAGGCGAAGCTCGCCGAGGCGAACGCGATGGACTTTGACGATCTTCTGCTGAATACCGTGGATCTTTTCCAGCGGCTTCCGCAGGTCGCGCTGCAGTTCGCGAACCGTTTCCAGTATGTCGTCGTCGATGAATACCAGGACACGAACGATGTCCAGTACGAGCTTCTGAAGCTGCTCATCGATCGGACGCGCCAGAACGTAACCGTCGTCGGCGATGACGACCAGAGCATTTACGGCTGGCGCGGTGCGAACATCGAGATCATCCGGAACTTCTCGCGCGATTTCGATGGCGTCACGTTCTTCAAGCTCGAACGCAATTACCGGTCTTCGGCAAACATCGTGAAGGGTGCGGGATCCGTGATTGCGCACAACGACCGTCCGCAGGAGATGACGAAGAACGTCTATTCCAAGGAGCCTCCCGGCGAACCGATTCACGTGGTGAACGTGCTCGCGGATACGTTTGAGGCGGAACAGATCGCTCGGCGGATTCTCGACGCCGGAAAGGAATCGTATGCGGAAACGGCCATCTTTTACCGCACGAACGCCCAGTCCCGCGCAATCGAAAAGGCGCTGAACGATCGTCGGATTCCCTGTGTCATCTATGGCGGAACGCGCTTCTGGGACAGAAAGGAAGTGCGCGACATTCTCGCCTACATGCGGCTTCTGTCGAACCCGAAGGACGATGCCGCGTTTCTTCGAATCATCAACACGCCTCCCCGCGGTATCGGAAACGGAACGCTCGACGCGCTTCGCGGTGCCGCTTCGGAAAAGGGGATTTCCCTCTGGGAGGCGTTGCCCGAAGAAATCGCGAAAGGCGGTCGCACGGCGAAAGGTCTCGAAGGCTTTCGAGGTCTCGTCTCGTCCTTTCTTTCGCTACTCGGCGCGGGCGAGGCTCTCCCGATTGTCGCGGAGCGTGTCATCGGAAACACGTTCTACAGGGAATACCTCAAGAAGGAAGACGACACGACGGCGGACGAACGCGGACGGAACCTGGACGAAATGGTGAACGCGTTCCGCGAGTTCGAAGAGGAAAATCCCGACAAGGGACTGGATGAGTTCTTGCAGGAAATTTCGCTCCTGACGGATGCGGACAAGAAGGTGGAGCAGGCGGAGACCCGCGTGACGCTGATGACGATTCACATGGCGAAGGGGCTCGAATTCGATACGGTGCACATCGCCGGATGCGACGAGGGAGTCTTTCCGCTTGTCCGCGAATCGAACCTGCTCGATACCCCCGAGGAGCGCAAGAAGCAGGTCGAAGAGGAACGCCGCCTGTTTTACGTGGGCTGCACGCGCGCCCGGTTCAGGCTCTACCTGTATCATGCCGGAAGGCGCTTCTGGCAAGGGTCGCTTCGGCCGTTTCCGCCGTCGAGGTTCTTGGAAGAAATCGATCCCGTGACGGTTTCTGTCGAAGGGCGCAGCGAAGAGGCGCTCGACGAGTTTTCGGGAGATGCCTGGAACAGAGGGTTTCGCGGCTATGGCGCGGAGCGGTCTTCTTTCGGCGCACGAAAGCCCTTTTCGCGTCCGTCTTTCGGTTCTTCCGCGTCGCCGCGTTCCCGTTCGGACTTTCACAGGACGGAACGCATCGTCTATCGGAATCCGCCGGTCGTGGAAAAGGTGGAAAAAGGTCCGCGCGTCGTCTATGACGAAGATTGCGACAATCCGCTTCGCGGCGGGGTACGCGTGGAACACGTGAAGTTCGGTCGCGGCGTCGTGACAAATGTGTCGGGTTCCGGCGACAACGCTCGCGTGGAAGTCCGCTTTCATGACGGAATTGTCAGAAAGCTCATCCTGAAATATGCGGGACTGAAAATTTTGGACTAGCGAAAACCGATGAATTTTTTTATCTTCGTAAAGTGAATCTCTTGAAGAAAGGTCTGACATGCTGAGTAAAGAAGAAATCCTGAAAATCGCGAAGCTTTCCCGTATCAAGCTTTCGGACGCGGACATCGAGTCCTTTTCCGGACGCCTGGACGAACTCCTGCGCTACATGGAAGATTTGAAGTCTCTGGATCTTTCGAACGTTTCCCCGATGACGGGAGTCGAAGACGCTCCGACGGTTCTTCGGGAAGACATTCCGCAAGACTCCCTTTCGCATGAACAGGCCTTTGCGAATGCGCCCGATGTCGAGAACGACCATTTCGTCATTCCCAAGGTAATCGGATAAGAAGATGCCCGATGTCCACTGCATCGTCCCCGCGCGGTTTGCGTCTTCCCGGTTTCCGGGAAAGCCCCTGGTTCCCATCTGTGGACGACCGATGATCCTTCGGACATTGGAAAGAGCTTCTGCCGCCGGGTGTTTTAAGAGTGTCGTCTGTGCTACGGACGACCTTCGCATTTTAAAAACGGTCGAGAGCGCCGGGTTCGAGGCGGTTCTCACGGGAAAGGCCGTGACCGGTTCCGACCGCGTGAGCGAAGCCGCGAAAATGCTCGGGCTCGATCTTGTCGTGAACCTCCAGGGTGACGAACCCTTGGCGGACTTGCAGATGCTCAAGGATGTCGCGAAGACGCTTTCCGGAGAGCCCGCATCCTGGGTGACGGTGGCTGCGCCTCTTGCCGAAGCGGACAGGGAAGTCTCTTCCGTGGTGAAGGTCGCCGTGGACTCTTCGAACTATGCGACCGGGTTTACCCGCGGGATTCCGGACGACTCGCGCACGTGGTTCCGCCATGTCGGCGTCTATGCGTATTCGGCGGAGGCTCGGGAGGAATTCTCGAATCTTCCGCAATCGAAGTCGGAAAGGGAAAATTCCCTGGAGCAGCTCCGCATTTTGGGCAAGCGTCCCATCCGCGTTGTCTTTTGTACATCCCTTTCGGCGTCGGTCGACTTACCGTCCGACGTGCAAAAGGTCGAATCTCTCCTGAAAAGAATGGATACACATGAATCAATCGGAAAATACCTATAACGGAAAAACGAAGTTCATCATCGTCACGGGCGGCGTGATTTCCGGTCTCGGCAAGGGCGTTGCCGCGGCGAGCATCGGAGCGCTTCTTTCCGGGCGGATGAAGGTCGTCCCCGTCAAGTGCGACGGCTACCTGAATACGGATCCCGGCACGATGAACCCGACGGAACACGGCGAGGTCTATGTTCTCGACGACGGCGGGGAAGTCGATATGGACTTCGGCCACTACGAGCGCTTCCTGAACGTTGTCGCGCGCTCCGAGTGGAGCCTCACCATGGGAAAGGTCTTCAAGCTCATCCTCGAAAAGGAACGCCGCGGAGACTACCTGGGCCATACGGTCCAGTTCATTCCGCATGTGACGAACGCCATCAAGGAACATTTCTACGAAGTGGCGAACGGCGAAAACGCGGACGTCGTCCTGATCGAAATCGGCGGAACGGTCGGCGACCTCGAAAACCAGTTCTTTATCGAAGCGGCCCGCCAGCTCTCGCACGAAGTCGGAAACGAAAACTGCATGTTCGTGCATCTGACCTACGTCCCGATTCCGTCCGGCGTCAAGGAGCAGAAGTCCAAGCCCACGCAGATGTCCGTCCGCGACCTGAACGAGCGCGGAATCTATCCGGACATCATCATCGCGCGTTGCGAAGAATTCCTGAAGCCGCACATCAAGGAAAAGATAGGCCTCTTCTGCAATCTGCCCGCGTCTCACGTGATTTCCGGCGTCGATGTCAAGCATGTCTATGAATGCCCGCTCGTCTATGACAAGGAAGGCGTTCCCGAAATCCTCCTGAAGAAGCTCCGAATCTATGCGCCCCCCAAGCTCGACGACTGGAGCCGGCTGGTCGATACGCTGAACCGGAACGAGGTGAAGCCGCGCAAGGTCCTGACGGTCGCCATCGGCGGAAAATATACGCGGCTCGAAGATTCCTACGCGAGCATCGTCGAGGCGTTGAACCATGTCTCTGCCCACCTGGACGTCCATGTGCTCATCCGCTGGATCGACACGGAAAAGCTCGAAACGCACCCCGAGGAAGTCGAAGCCGACATGCAGGGCGTCGATGCGGTAATCGTCCCCGGAGGCTTTGGCATTCGCGGAATCGAGGGGAAGATCGTCCTCATCCGCTATGTCCGCGAACACAGGATTCCGTTCCTCGGCATCTGCTACGGGATGCAGCTCGCCGTCGTGGAATTCGCGCGGCACGTCTGCGGCATGAAGGACGCGGGAACGATGGAGACCGAAACCCCGACGCACCACGTGAAGGAACCCGTCATCGCCTATCTGCCCGGTCAGGACAGGATCAAGGAAATGGGCGCGACGATGCGCCTTGGCGGGCATGACGTTCTCATCCGCAAGGGAACGCTTGCCGAACGAATCTACGGTTCCGCCGAAATCCGGGAACGCTTCCGCCACCGCTACGAGGTCAATCCGAAGTATGTCGAAAGGCTCGAAAAAGGCGGCCTTGTCTTTTCGGGAAAGGCGAAGGGCGAAGACATCATGCAGATCATGGAACTTCCGGACCATCCGTATTTCATGGCCTGCCAGTTCCACCCGGAACTCAAGAGTTCGCTTCTCAAGCCGGCACCGCTGTTTCTCGGCCTGCTGAAGGCGGCAGATGAACGGGCCTGAGAAGAAGGTCTTTATATTGGCAGTCTGTCTTTTCGCTCTTGGGCTTGCGGTCCGGTTTTCGCCATGGGATCCGGTGCCGCAGATCGAGGAATTCTCCTATGCGGAAGAATCCCGCGAAGCGACCGGCCATCTGCAGCCGGACAAGGCTTTCCCGAAAGCGGAACAGCCTGCGAAGCCGAAGGCGAAACGCTCCCGAAAGGCGAAACCCGCGGTACGTTTTCCGATAGCCATCAACCGGGCGACCACCGGGGAACTTTGCGCGATCAAGGGCGTAGGACCCAAGCTCGCCGAAAAAATCGTCGCCTATCGGGCGCTCCATGGACGCTTTGCCGGTCCGGGGGACTTGAAAAAAGTCTCGGGAATCGGTAAAAAAAAAGCGGAAACGATTCTCGCCTTTGTCGTTTTTGACTAGTTTTAAAAGAAAAAGAACGATACACTATGGCCGATACCAAATTGCATCTAGGCATTGAAGCGGGCGAAGTCCTGCTCAAGGTCGCCCTCTACGACCCTCGGGAAAAGAAGGTCGTCAAGGCGGCGATACTCGATACGGAAGCGAACCCGCTAGACGACGTCTCTTCTTTCGAGGCGGCGCTCCAGACGTGGCTTGCCGCGAACGAAAACGTTCAGGTGGGCTCCGTCGGCCTTGCCGTCTCGTCGTTTCGCGCGGTAGTCCGCGAACTGTTCGTGCCACCCGAAGCGAAAGATGTCCGGGAATACGTGGAATGGTATCTGGGAACGCTCGTCAATACGAACGTGAACGAGTATGTGCTGGATTTCGCGGAACTCCACGGGTCGGCGGAACTGGGACGGACGGTTCTCATGATCGCGCTCCGCAAGACCTGGGTGAACGCCATCCGCAAGGGATTTCGCAACCAGCGGATAGCGCCGAAGATTCTCGAAGTCGATGCGCTGTCCATCATGAACCTCCTGGAAGTGGGCTCCGGACTCGATTCCCAGGTGAAGTGCGTCATCAAGGCGGACGTGACGGGAGTGATGCTTCTGTGGGCCGCCAAGGACGATTTGCGCGCCTTGCGCTGCGTATCGACATACGATCTCGCGGGAAAGGCTCGGGAAGACGCCTATGCGGAACTCGCCCGGAATATCCAGGAACAGATCCAGGGCGTTGCCGATCTTTGCGGTATTTCGGTCCCGCAATACCTGCTCTGCGGAGAGCTCGCCTCGGACATTCTTTTTGTCGAGCATTTGAAAAAGGTCCTCGGCGATTCACCGGTCTTTCCGATGGATTCCTTCGCCAATATCCGTCTCCCGATCGATGAAGAAAGCGCTAGGCACGTGCTTTCCTGCGCCGGAGCCATCGGAGTAGCCTTGAGGAGTGCGAACCCATGATCGAGCTGAACTTAATCGAAGCGGTTTCGCGCCCGGCTTCCGTCCAGGCGTCTCCCGTCGTTGTCGCGTCGTCGGACGAGCGGAAAAGCGGGTCTAGAAAGGTTGTCCTTGTCGTTCTCGCGCTTGTCGTCCTGCTTGTCGCCGGGGCTGGCTTCTTGAAAATCGCCGGGCTTCCGCATGCGCTCGAAGGCGTCTTTCCGATTCCCGTTCTCGAAGTCTTGGGAATCGACGACCCGAGCCGTGTGGGACCGGAGCTGAATTCCAGACAGTCTGGGCAGACGACCACCGCCGGAGGTTCTATCGAGAGCCGTCGCGCGGCAGCGGAGGAAGCCGCCGTCCGCGAAGCCTTGGCGAATTCCGCGGAACGCGTGGTCAAGGACGTGCAACCGTCGATGTTCGGAAAGGAAAATCGTTCGGATTTCGCGTCCTTCTTGCCGATGGAAAAGGTCGCTTACGAAAAGTCGATGGCGGCGCAGATCCTCGCCTTTGTCAATGCGGTCACGCCAGATGGCGTCAGCTTTGCCGAGTTGACGTACGCCGCTCCGAATTTCTACTACATCCGCGGCGTTGCGGAATCCCCGAATGTCCAGCGGAACTATCTGGAACGCCTCAAGATGGGCAGCGCGGACTTCAAGACTCCGGAACTCCCCGAAAACGCGCCGGCGACATCGCTGACCGCTTACGGCGTCCTTTCGGCGAAGGCCGAAGCTCCGGGAACCCAGAAGCCCGGTCCGGTCCCCTTTGTCAAGGAAAGCGAGATTTCCGGGGAACTTGACGCGCTGCGCGGTCTCGACGCGAACGGAAAGTTGCGCCTTTCGGGTCTCAAGAATCCAAAGGTCGAGGACTTTGGCGTTTTCAAGAGCCATACATACAAAGTAACGACGACTGCGGATTTCCAGACGGTTCGGCGCTTTGTCGAATCCCTTTCGACGAGTACCGTCCGCGTGGGCGTGGAACGCATCAAGATGACCGCTTCCGGCAAGAACGGAATCTTGACCGCGATGACTCTCGTCATCTATTCGTCGAACTGATGCCTATCCGAATTACCGGTGGAAGCTTTCGCGGACGTCTCGTCTCGTCGCCGCTGACATCGAAGACCAGGCCGACCGGGGCGATGGCGCGGGAAGCCCTCTTCAACATCTTGCAGGACGTTTCGGATTTTCGCGTGCTCGATCTCTTTGCGGGGTCGGGAATCGTCGGCATCGAGTTTCTCAGTCGCGGGGCGAAGTCGGTGGTCGCCGTCGAGAGGAATCTTTCCCAGGCGCGTTCCCTCGAAGCTTCGTACAGGTCGCTGGGAATTTCGGAATCTCTTCGCCTGCATACGACCGACGTGTCGAATTTCCTGGCGAAGGCGCGCGCCGCAAGCGAACGCTTTGACTTTATCTACGCGGATCCTCCCTTTACCGAAGCCTATCCCGACTTGCGCCCGTTTCTCGAATTGCTGCTCCCGTCGGGAATCGCCGTTTTCGAAGTCCCTTCCCGCAACGTTCCGGAATGGGCGAAGCTCGGGCGAATCCGCTCTTACGGCGAAAGCTCTCTCGTCTTTTTTCACGCAACTTTGTAGATTTGAAATATGAATCGTAAAGCCGTTTTTGCCGGTACGTTTGACCCATTCACGCTGGCGCATCTCGATATCCTGCAAAAGGCTTCGGCGCTTTTTGATTCGGTAACCGTGCTGGTGGGCGTGAACCGGCGCAAGCGTCCGCTCCTCTCTCTCGAAAGGCGCGTCCGCCAGATCGAAAGGGCCTGCAAAGCGATGCCGAACGTTTCCGTGGATGCCTTCGAAGGCCTGACGGTCGATTACCTGGAAAGAATCGGCGGAAGCTTCCTTGTCCGTGGAATCAGGTCCGCTGCCGAATTCGCCGCGGAGCAACATCTTGCGTGGAACAACCATCTGCTGAATCCGCGGGTCGAAACGGTTTTTCTTCCGGTCGCGCCGGAACATGCGTCGATTTCCAGTTCGGCAGTGCGCGAGATCCTTTCCTTTGGCGGAGACGTGTCGAAAATGCTCCCCGCTTCCATCCTCAACGATTTACGCAACGGAGATCTTTCCGATGTTCGGTCTGAAACCCTTTAGAGAACTTTCGTCGCCAATCCGCGTCTTGCTTTCGATCAACGCGATTGTCTTTGCGATATGCTTTTTATCGAATCTTTTCGGGTTGGACAGGATCGAACAGCTGCTTCTGGGCTACGGAGCGCTGGTTCCTGTCGCCTATGCGGATGTCTGGCGCTTTTTGACCTATGCCTTCCTGCACGTGAATGCCTGGCATTTTCTGTTCAACATGCTCGCCCTCTGGATGTTCGGCGATGACGTCGCCCTGGAAATCGGATTTCGCCGCTTCTGGATTCTGTACCTTTTCTGCGCCGTGTTTGCCGGCGTGTTCAGCATTCCGTTCTACCTGTTCGGCGCGATGACCCCGATGACATTCATCATCGGAGCGTCCGGTGCGCTGATGGGCGTCTTTGTCGCCTACGCGAAACTTTTCCCGAATCGGATGATCCTTCTCTTCTTTGTCGTGCCGATGCGGATCAAGCACGCTATCTGGGTCTTTATCGCGCTCGACGTCTTTTTTGCGAATTCAAACGATACGATTGCCCATTTTACCCATCTGGGCGGCATTCTTTCCGGCTTTCTCTGCATGTATCTTTTCGAAAACCGCGTCTGGGACAGATTGCGCGGAAATCTTTCGAATCGTCGGGAAAAGTCGAAAGGAGCTGCGGAACCGCTCGAAGGGGAAGTGCGCTATCTGGACAGCGAAAAGGAATTGAACGCGATTCTCGAGAAGGTGAGCGAAAAGGGAATCTCTTCGCTTTCGGAATCGGAAAAGGCATTTTTAATCAGGGAAAGCGCACGTCGTAACGGTCGGCGCTTTTAACGGTATTCCATGAAAAAGGTTCTAGGTTTTGGTGCGGCTCTGGTCGATCAGCTTGTAAGCGTCGATGACGCCTGGATTAGCCAGGCGGGCGTTTTGAAGGGCGGAATGAACCCTGTCGATGACGCGACGATACGGAAACTGCTCGCCCGGGTCGAAAATCCGCAAATCGTACCGGGCGGTTCCGCCTGCAACACGGTTGTCGGAGTGGCGAAGCTCGGCGGAAGGGCTTCCTTTCTTTCGAAAGTCGGAAACGACGAACTCGGCGAACTGTTCGCGCGGCATCTCGAAAAGTGCGGCGTGGAAAATCGGATGGCGAAATCTTCCGTGGCGACGGGAACGGTCCTTTCCGCGATTACCCCGGATGCGGAGCGGACCATGTTTACGTTCCTGGGCGCTTCGAACGAGTTCTTCGCTTCGGAAATCTCGCCGGAACTTTTTGACGATGTCGGAATCCTTTACCTGGAAGGCTACAGGGCCTATAGCGAGGAATGCTTCGTGAAGGCCGTGCAGACGGCGCGTCGGCTCGGGGTGAAGACCGCTCTCGATTTTGGCTCGTTTAACGTGGTGAACGATTGCCGCGCCCTTTTCGAGCGGCTTCTTTCCGCAGGGGAAATCGATATTCTCCTTGCGAACGAGGACGAGGCGAAGGCCTTTACCGGAGTTTCGGAAGAAGACGCACTCGAAAGGCTTTCCGAAACTTGCGAGGTGGCCGTGGTGAAGCTCGGTGCGCGCGGCGCGCTTATCGATTCGTCGGAAGACGGATGGTCCTGGGTGAATGCGGGTGATGCGAAAGCGGTCGATACGACGGGTGCCGGTGACCTGTGGGCGTCGGGATTTCTCTACGGGCTCTTGTCGGGCTATTCGGCGGATCGCGCCGGATCGCTCGGGACCCTTGTCGCGAACGAGGTCGTCCAGTTTGTCGGTGCCCAGATTCCCGAAAGCGGTTGGGAACGGATACGCAGGGAGATGAAGTATGTCTGAACAGGTCGAAATGCTCGAATGGATGACGCTTGAAACGTTTGGCTCCCTGGACGAGGCGAAGGCTCTGGTCGCCCTGCTCGGGGAAAACGCGATCGAAGCGAACTTGGTAAACGATGCGAACATGGGCGGGGATCCGCTCGGGCTGGATTTTCAGAACCGCGGGGCGGATTCGTGCATCGTGAAGGTTCATGCGAAGGACATCGAACGGGCGCGGCGAATCCTCGAAGCGGGAGTTCGCGCCGAAGTGTCGAACGCGGACGAAATCAGCATGGAAATGCTCGGAAACTTCTCCGACGAGGAGCTGCTCGAAATCTTGCGGAAACAGGACGAGTGGAATCCGGAAAACGTCATTCTCGCGCAGAGAATTCTCGAGTCGCACGGCAAGGTCTATACGGAAGAGGACTTGAAGCGCTTTTTCGACGATCGCGTGGAAGTTCTCCGCAAGCCGGCCGCTGTCGGGGCTTCAAGCGTCGTACTCGCCTTTTTCGGGGTCGTTCTGTCGCTTGCTCTCGATTTGGGAAATTTCCTTTTTCTGGACTGCAAGGACTATCTGTATGCGCTCCTTGCTTCCGGATTCTGTGCCTGCCTTTCCTTTATCGCCGGACTGAACTGGACCTATCGTCGAAAGCGCTTGCCGAATGGCGAAAAGGTCTTTGCCTTTTCTTCGAGACTTCGAAAGATCGCGTTTGTCGAACTGCTTCTTTCCGCGCTTGCGCTTGGCCTTGTCGTTCTAGGCATCGCGATGCGGACCATCTAGTGCACGCCGTCGGCGTTTCCCTGCGGGAGCGTCGCATACCATTCTTGAATCTTGTCCTGGACTTCCCGTGAAAAGTTCGGCTTGTTGTCGAGAATTTCCTCGGCGACATCGAGCATCCTTTGAATCAAGTCCTTGTCGTGGATCCAGTCGAACCAGCGGAATACCCAGGCTCCGCTCTGCTCGGAACCTTCCAGGTTTCCCGCTCCGCGTTCCTGCATGTCCATTTCCGCAATTTCGAATCCGTCTTCGGTCGAAGCGAAGCGCGACAGCCGTTCGTGGGCGGGATTCCTTTCCGAAACGTTCAGAAAGCACCACGCTTCCTGGTTGCCGCGTCCGACGCGTCCGCGAAGCTGGTGCAGCTGGGCAAGCCCGAACCGGTCCGGATTTTCGATGACCATCAGGTTCGCTTCGGGGACGTTCACGCCGACTTCGATGACGGTCGTCGCGACTAGCACCTGGATCTTTCCCTGGGCGAATTCGCCGAGAATCCGGTCGCGTTCCGTTTCGTCCATCTGGCCGTGAATCGTTCCGACTTTCCATGCGCTTGAATAGGTCGAAAGTTCTTCGGCGACTTCGTCGGCGCTTCTTGCCGCTCCTTCTCCGTCGAGTTCCACGCGGCTCACGACCCAGTAGCAGCGGTTTCCGTTCTGTACTTCACGGAGCAGGAATCGCTTCATGTCTTCGCGCCTTTCGGGCGAAACCAGTCGCGTCTTGACGGGCTTGCGTCCGGCGGGCTTTTCTTTCAGGACGATCGGTACGAGATCGCCGTAGAGCGTCATGGCCAGGCTGCGCGGTATGGGAGTCGCGCTCATCACGAGCAGGTCGGGAAAATGTCCCTTGGCGAGAAGCGCTTCGCGCTGGTTGACGCCAAAGCGGTGCTGTTCGTCGATGACGACAAAGGTCAGGTCCCGAAAGAGTACGTCCTTGGAAAATAGCGCATGGGTTCCGATGACCACCTGGGTCATTCCCATCTGCAGTTCCCCGGAAATCGTTTTTCTTTCCGTTCCGCTGCACGCTCCGAGGAGAAGCGCCGTCCGAATTCCCGCCGCATCGAAAAACGGCTTGATGTTCTTGTAGTGCTGCCGCGCGAGAATGTCTGTCGGGGCCATGAGGGCGCACTGCTCTCCGCTCTTTGCGACGGCGAGCATGGCGAGCATGGCGATGACCGTCTTTCCGCTGCCGACGTCTCCCTGCAGCAACGCGTGGAACTGCTTCTTGCCGCGGAGGCCTTCGCAAATCTGGGAAATGGCGCTTTCCTGCCCGCGCGTCAGGGAAAACGGCAGAGCGCGCTTGGCGTCTTCGATTGTTTGCAAGTCGATTTGCCTGGATTTTCCTCTTGTGACGAGGCTTCGGCGGCGCACGTTCATCCGCAGGCAGAAAGGCAGAAGTTCCAGCTTTTTCAGCTGCATCCGGGCCTGCATCGCTTCGGCGAATGTTCGCGGCTGGTGCAGGCGCTTCAGGTTTTCGAGGACGGGCGAAAGTCCCATGTAGGCGATAAGCTCTGGCGGCGGAGAGTTTGGAACGGACAGGTTCGGAAGCGCAAGGATCTTCGCGTAGAGGTTTCGAAAGAAACGCTGTTCGATCTTTGCCGCGTGCTCCGCTTCCGTGATCGTGTAAACCGGTTCGATGCCACCGGAAAATTCTTCGTCCTCGCCGAGTCTTTGCATTTCGGGATGCACGAGCTGGAGTCCGCGAAAGTCGCCCAGCTTTCCGATGACGCACCAGCGAGATCCGACCGTGATTGCGCTGGACCAGTGCCTTGCCGCACGGAAAAAGACCAGGCTGACTTCTCCCGATCCGTCGCCGAGGACGGCGATAAAGCGGGACGTTCTCCCTCGGACAAGCCCTGCGCGGAGAATCCTTCCCGTGAAGATGACGTTCTCTCTGACGCGGCTTTCGGAAATCCGGTTCAGGCGCGTCCGGTCTAGCCACGCGCGCGGGATGTTGTAGAGCAAGTCGGAGACGGAATGCAGTCCGGAATCGGAGAGAGCCTTGAGCCTTTTGGGACCGAGTCCCGGCAGCGAAGAAAGATCCATGGAACCAATATAGGAATGTGTTTGCGCTTGGCGGTGCGTTCAGTGCTTAGTGGATAGTGGATAGTGATTAGAGTCGCAAAGCGAGCCGGTCAGTGTCTAGTTCAGAGTGTTTAGTGCATAGAATTCACAGCGGTCCGCTTATGTTAGAACCTAAATGTCCACGAATCTCAGCTCTAAGTTCTAAGATCTAAGTTCTGCGTTAAAGCCTAGACGTTTGCGGAACTCCACACTCCACTCTTCACACTTCACACTCAACTGATTCCTGACTCCTGATTCCTCTCGACACTCCACACTCGACGATGCGTCAATTTTCTACTTTTTCACTCGAGGTTTGTATGAAAAAAACGATTGTCGCCCTGCTGCTTTCTGCGCTGTTCGCCTTTGCGGAAAATCTGACCGTGGAAGGAAAGCTTTCGGAAATACCCGGGAAGATGCCGCCCAACGATCTTTACAGCTACGTGTATGTGTTCAAGTACAAGGTAACGAAGGTTGTCGCGGGAAAGTTCGACGGCAAGGAAATCCTGGTAGGCGTCTATAATCCATTGACTCCTCGCGGGCAGGTGACGGACAAGATGTCTTCGAAGGCGAAAGGAAATGTCCGAGCGTTTCGCGCGGGTGACAGGCATGTGCTGAAGCTCGTTCCGCTAGAAGGAAATTACGACGGTGCGGTGGAAGACGAATATTTCGACGACGATTCGGAACGCTTTCTCGCTGTCGAAGTCCTGGACGCGAAATAGTCGATGGTCTTTTCTTCGCAGATATTCCTCTTCTATTTCCTGCCGGTATTTTTTGCCGGATACTATCTGCTGCTGTGGCGGCATGCGAAACATTCCACGCTGAATTTTTTCATCACGGTCTTCAGCTACATCTTTTATGGCTGGATGGAACCGTGGCTGGTTCTCCTGATGTTCGGCTCGACATGGGTGAACTATGTTGCCGGCAAGCAGATTTCCGCATCGGGCGCTTCGAATTTCCGGAGAAAGGCTTCGCTTGTCCTGTCGGTAATCGTCAACCTGGGAACCCTCGGTTTTTTCAAGTATTACATGTTCGCGATGGGCGGCGTGAACATGCTCGTGCAGATGTTCGGGCTCGAACCGTTTTCCGTCTTGCGCGTACTCTTGCCGGTGGGGATCTCGTTCTATACGTTCCAGGCGATGAGCTATACGATCGACGTGTATCGGGGCGATGCGCCTCCGGTCAAGAACTTCGCCACTTTCGCCTGCTATGTTTCGCTCTTCCCGCAGCTGGTCGCGGGTCCGATCGTCCGTTACAACACGGTCGCCGAGGAACTGGAATGCCGGTCGCATACTTGGGAAAACTGGATGCGCGGCATGACGTACTTTTGCCTGGGCTTTGCGAAGAAAATCCTGATTGCGAACCAGGTCGGAATTGTCGCGGACCGCGTCTTCGGCGCGGAAAGTCCCGGAGTCCTGAATGCCTGGTGGGGCGCCGCCGCCTACATGATGCAAATCTATTTCGACTTTTCCGCTTATTCGGACATGGCCGTAGGGCTCGGTCTGATGCTCGGATTTCACTTTCCACGAAACTTTAACGGTCCGTATCGATCGGGGAGCATCTCCGAATTCTGGAGTCGGTGGCATATTTCTCTCACGACGTGGCTGAAGGACTATCTCTACATTCCGCTGGGCGGAAACCGGGTCTCGCGGCGACGGACCTATCTAAACCTGTTCCTGGTGATGTTCGCTTCGGGAATTTGGCATGGCGCGGCGATGACTTTTATCTGCTGGGGGCTTTACCATGCGTTCTTCATGATCGTCGAACGCGTAAATGGCAAGCGGGCTCTGTATGCGAAATTGCCAAGGCCCGCACAGATTGTCTTGACGCAAGTCATCGTCCTTTTCGGGTGGGTTCTTTTTCGTTCGCCCGATCTGTCTTCGGCGGGAAAGATGTGGGGCGCGATGCTCGGATTTTCGCCCGTGAATCCCGCAAACCCGATCCTTTCCGCGGAAATTTTCACGCCGACCTCGATCGTGTTCATGCTGATTGCCTTCGTTTACGCGGTTTCGCCGGTTCGCGCCTACGACTGGTGCCAGAAGATAAGCGTTCCGCGTCTTGTGACCGCGTTTCTTCTGTTTGCCTTTGCCGTCCTTGCGCTTTTCACGCAGAGCTACAATCCGTTTCTGTATTTTCAGTTCTAGGCCGCTTTTTTCTGCCGAAAGGCTTTTGACGTTGCACGTCTAGGCTTTTTCGCGAAGCGAACTTTTTTCCGCCTGTCGGCGGGGATAGGCGCCTTCCCGGCGAGGGGCTTGTTCAGAGCTTAGTAGAGAGTGCTTAGAACTTA
>CAVJTH010000038.1:0-20721 GCA_963652365.1 Senegalimassilia sp. | reverse complement strand
GCCTTCCCGGCGAGGGGCTTGTTCAGAGCTTAGTAGAGAGTGCTTAGAACTTAGGGATGCAAAACGGTCCGCTTTGCGTTAGAACCTAGATGTCTGCGAATCTCGGCTCTAAGTTCCAAGATCTAAGTTCTGCTTTAGAGCCTAGACGTCCGCGGAACTCCACACTCAACTGATTCCTGTTTCCTGACTCCTGATTCCTCTCTATCGTCTAGGCATTCGCTCCAAGCCCTGACTCTCGCTCTTAAATTTTCTAGCTTTGCGGAAAATCTTTGACAAGAAGGTGCTATGTCGCGCTTACGCGTTTTGGTCCTCATGGGCGGCTATTCCACGGAACACGATGTCTCGGTTTCGAGCGGAACAGGCGTCATTCGGGCGATGGACGAATCCAGGTACAACATCCATCCGGTCCTGATTCAAAAGGATGGAACATGGATCTGGTCGTCTCGCGAACTTTCTCCCTACCAGAAGAACAACTTTTCGGAAAACTATTTCTATTCTCTCGAAGGTCCTAGCGCGCGGAAGGAAAGGAACCCGTCCCTCGCGGAACTGCCCAGTGCCGATATCGCGTTCCTCGCGTTGCACGGCAAGTGGGGTGAAGACGGCCATGTCCAGGCCCTTCTCGAGAACTGGAACATTCCCTACACCGGTTGCGGGCTGCTCGCGAGCGCGCTCGCGATGGACAAGGTGCTTTGCAAGGCGGCCTATTCCGCGGCGGAGATTTCCACGCCACCGTATCGGGTGATTTTTCGTGGCGACTTCTCGGGCGACAAGCTGGTCGAAGCGGCGGACGCTCTGGGCTTTCCGCTGGTCATCAAGGACCCTGTCGGCGGATCGAGCATCGGCATGGGAATCGCGAAGGACCTGGATGAGGCGGGTCGGATCGTAAACGATCTGTTTCGGAATTCCGCGCGGCTTCTTCTGGAAAAGTTTATCCGTGGCGAGGAAGCGAGCTGCGGTTACATGGAAGGTCTCGAAAGACCGCTTCCTCCGACAGAGATGCGCATGACGACTCGGGAATATTTCGATTACGATGCCAAGTACAATGGCGAATGCCGGGAAGTTACGCCGGCGGAATTTCCCGAAGCGTTGACCCGGCAGATTCAGGACCTTGCGAAAAGGGCGCATCTCGCGATTGGCGGCGCGGGATACAGTCGCACGGACGTTCGGATCGATTCGGAAGGAAAGCTCTGGGCTCTCGAAACGAATACGCTCCCGGGAATGACTCCTTCGTCGATTCTTCCGGCAGAGGCCATGGCCATCGGCATCGATTATTCCCACCTGATCGACAAGATCATCGAAACGAGCCTTCGGATCAAGCGCTAGTATGGAAGAATCTCTGGATTTGGTCTTGGATACGTCCCGGAAGGGAATCGCTCTCGGCATCTATCGTTCGGGAGTTCCCCTGGACGAGTTCTTCGAACCGGAAACACGCGGTGAAAATCTCGGGGGCGCCTTGGACCGCGCCTTGGAACGTGCCGGCGTTTCGCTTGCGGACATTCGACGCGTCCTGGTCACGCTCGGGCCGGGTTCCTTCACGGGACTTCGCACGGGAATCGCCTTTTGCGAAGGGCTGTGCTTTTCGGGTGCGCGTTCCCTGTTCGGCGTTTCGACGCTTCGCGCGTTGCGAACGCTTTCTCCGGATGAACGCTGCGCGGTCGTCCTCTATGCGCGCACCGGCTATTTTTACGTGGGAACCGAAACCGGCGAATTCTTTGTTCCGATGGAAGAGGCTTTCCAAAAGTTTCGCGAAGAGAAAACCGCTTCGTTCGTCATCGATCGGCGCGTTCTGGAAACATCCGAGTGGGAGCGGTTTGCCTCTGACGGGAACCTTGCGGTCCGCGTTTCGGAAGGGAGCGAAATCGCCTCGTTTGTCCGCCTGCTTGACGACCTGGAACCGAGCCTGGTCCAGAAGGCGAATTACATCCAGCCGTCTTACTATGAACGCCGCGGGGCGATGGGAGTTGTTCGCTGATGTCCGACTTCGCGATGACTGTCCGAGAAATGGATGAAAACGACATCGCGCGCGTTCTGGAAATCCAGGAAATGACGCGCTTTGAAAACTGGAAGGAGAAAACGCTCCGCGACCTTTTGCGCAAGCCCTATACCTTTGCCTATGTCGCCGAGGCCCCGGACGAAGCGAACTGCTGGAAAATCGCCGGATACGCCATGTTCTCCCTGGCGGCGGACGAAGCGGAACTGCTCGCCATTTCGACTTCGCGGGAATTTTACCGCAAGGGAATCGCGACGGAACTTTTTGCCGAAGGCGAAGAGGCTCTCGCGGATGCCGGCGCGCGAACGTTCTATCTCGAAGTGCGCGAAGACAATGCCCGGGCGATTTCTTTTTACCGCAAGCTGGGTTTCGACAAGTGCGGAATGCGGAACGGGTATTATGCGGACGGAGAGAACGCCGTTCTGATGTCTCGCCCCCTCTGACGGAAAAACGATAATGTATATTGGAATCTATGAGCCGAATCTTTAAACCCGTCGCGGACGTTCGAAAGGAAAAAAGCCGAAAGCGCTTCTTGACGAGGGCGAAAGTCGGAGTCCTGCTCGCCTTGGCCGTCGTCGCCTTTTATCTGCTTGTCGCTTACAGCGGTCGCTTGCTTGTTCGGGACGATTCGTTTGGACATGTCGCGTGGGTCGTTATCCTGGATGGACAGAGCGGGGATCTGGAACGGTCGGACTTTGCGAGAGACCTGGTGCGCGACGGGCGGGCGGATTCCCTGCTTGTGCTTGGCCGGCGCGTTTTTCGCGACAGGAACAATGCGGATTTCTATGCGGAGGATCTGGAACGCATCGGCGTGGATGCCGGTCGCATCTTTGTCTTTCGGCACGACGATCCGAGTACGCTCGAAGAAGCCGTCTCGACGATTCCCTGGCTGAAGCGTCGTACGTCTGCAAGCGATACGGTCCTGCTTGTCACTGGCGCCCCGGCGACTCGCCGTGCGGCCTTTATCTTCAACAAGCTTGCGGGCGGGCATCCCGTCTTCGTGACGGCGGACATGCACAATTGGCGCTACAACGCAGACAGCTGGCTCTTTGAAAGGGAATCCCGAAAGAACTGGCTCCGCGAATGGGCCGCGGCCTTCAACTCCCGTTGGGAACTTCTGTTCGCCGACACCCTGGAAACTTCAAGTCGCCTGTTCCGCGAACCGGTTCCGTGGCGTTCTTCCCCGAAGCCTCTCGAAAGGGAAGCGGTCAAGCCGGAAAAGCTCGTTTCCATCCGGGATGCGATCGCTCGCCAGGATTCCGCGGTCAAGGAAGTTCGCGAAGAGCGGACGCTTGAAAAACCGGTCGAAGAGAACCTCGATACAACAGGAAATTCCCGATGAAGATTCTTTTGCTCTTTTTCGTGACGCTCCTTGTCGCCTGCTACAGTCCGGAACGCTATGAAGCGGACGGCAATTCGAAGGGCGATAGCAGCCGGTCGGATTTCGGAACCCTTTTCGAAGTGAACGGCGGACACCAGATCTGCAATCCTTCCGTGACGATGGACGAGGAAAATTTCCCGGCGTCGATGCTCTGGCTGAACTTTTCGGGAACGCTGAACGTCAACGAGGCTCCCGAAGGCTTTTCGACGAGCCGGGTCGGGGAACATGACCGCTTGACGATTTCCGATACGGCGGGCAAGGTCCTCTGGTTTCTGATGACCGATTCCGTTCCCGGTGTCGATTGCGAATTCCAGGATCCCGAATGGAGCGCCGACGGACGCTTTGTCGTCGCCCTGGGAGGCTTTAACGCGAAAGGCTCCAAGGGATGCGATGAAATCGAATACGGAATTTTCGCCGTGCGGCTTTCGGACAACGCGACATTCTTCCTGGTCGAGCGTTCTGTCGGGGAATACGCGGATCCTCACTTGTGGGTGGGGCCTTCCAAGGCGGAGACCGATTCGACGGATTCCCTGCAGGCGTTCTTTGGGACGGACGACGTGAAGCTCGTCTATTCGAACGGCTCGGGGCTTGTCTATGTGGATTACGCGACCGGCGAAAAGCCTGTCAAGCTCTCGATGCCCGAATCCGCTTCCGGCGACGAACTCGGAAACCCGCTCTTTTCCTCCGATGGAAACTTCATCGTCTATCACCGTCTGGAGTCGTCCTATGCGTGGAATTCGTACGTGCAGGAACTTTCGCCCACGTCGAAACCTGTCGAAATCGAAAAGACCGACGCGATGCTTTCGAATCCCGTCTTTCCGCACTGGTGGAATCTTGACGGTCGGCAGTTTGTCGTCTGGGCGGAATTCGCTTCCGGAAATTCCTATCTGAACAAGAGCGATCTGCTCAAGGAATCCACCTGGAACGGCTCGGTCGGCAGAACGGCGATGCGCGAAGTTTCCGTGAACGCATCCGCGCCAAGCGATATCGCTGTCGAATGGATCGGGGACGTCCGGGAAATTGCGCCGGTCCCGCTGATCGGTGGACGCTCTCCCGGGGGACATTTCGTTTCGACCGGTACGAACAACGGCTACTTGCTCTATATTCCCTGAGGAGATGACCGGTGAAAAAACTTCTATCTATCGCTTTGGCATCGGTTCTTGGACTTTCGCTTTCCATGCTGGTTCCCGACGCTCCCCGGACTCCCTGGCAATCGATCGGCGGCTGCGGCGCGGGCGGTGGCGGCGGCGGAACTTCGGATGGAATCAAGTGGATTGGGCAAGGGGTAAATGGCGGCCTTGTCGAAGCGGAAGTCTTTACCAAGATGAACGTGGGCGAGAACTATTCCGCGTTTACCTTCACGCCGCGGTTTTCCTTTAAGCCGCTGTGGACGACTTCGGTCGGAATTTCGGTTCCCTTCATGACGCATCGGGGCGAAGTCCAGTATCGAACGAACCAGGCGCCTCTCGACAGGACGACCGGAGGCGTCGGAGACCTCACGATCGACGTTTCGCAGATAGTCGGGAGCGGCGGTGCGGCAAACCTTTCGCTTGCGCTCACGATTCCGACCGGACAGTACGACATCAAGCGGGGAACGGACGCTTCGCAGGAGTTTCTCCCGACGGGATTCCAGAAAGGCTCCGGCGTCTATTCGGCCGCGTTCGGCTGGAACTATTCGCGTGACACGGAAAACGGCATGTGGCTCTATTCGCTCACCTACACGCATCCGTTCAACATTCGCTTTGGCGGCGAGAACGAGTTCAACGATTCCTATTTCAAGGATTACGAGACTTCGGGAGACGATCGCTTTGAATACCATTTCAAGTGGTATGGCGAAAACGATTTGGGAGGGTTTACTCCGTCGAGCGTTTCGGCAAGCGTCGCCTATGCGTATCGTGGGCAGGAAAACTTTGTCCATTCCTTTGGCGTCACGTTCTCCGCGCCGCTTGGCGTCGCCTGGATCCCTTCGGAAAAGGTGGGCACTTACGATCCGCGGCCGGATCCGGATCACTTGGCCTGGTCGATGGCCTTTGTCTATGGACTTGAATTCTCGCGTTCGGACTATCCGATATTTCTCGCGTTCTCGCTTCCGCTGCACGACAAGTCCAACGCGGCGAATCCGAACGACGAGTACGACGAAAGCCCGATGCGAAAATGGAACTTGCCCGATTGGGGAGCGTTTCTTGAAGAATGGACGCTCGCGATCGGCATCAAGGCCAGCTTTCTTTGATTTCACAGGAGTTCAGAATGAAGAACGCTTTTCTAGTCGCTTCGTGCATTGCCTCGGCCCTTTTCGTGGGCTGCGGAAGTTCCAGTTCGGGTTCGGACGGGGAACGGTTTGACTGCAATCTTTCCGAAGACGGTGTCAAGGTCTTTTCGCCGGCGGGCGGAGAAGTCTTTAGGCTCGGCGATTCTGTCGAGGTGATCTTTGTCGCGAAGTACAGGAACGCGGGCGGCTTCAAGGCGTATTACAAGGCGAGCGAAGACGACAAGGGCGTGAACCTGTTCGCGAATTCCATCGGGGAAGAGGCTCCGGACGGAACGCACTGCACGACGGTTTCCGCCTACCTGGATCCGGAAAGCGTCGAGGCTTCCGACAAGGCGTTTATCCAGGTCGAAGCCTACAACGCGGGAAAGATCCGCGGAAATTCCGAAACGTTCACCGTCAAGGAATAAGTTGCGCGATTCGGATTTTTGCCTTGACGATGCGTCCCTGACGATAGCCCTTGTCGGTGGCGGGGGATTTGTCGGAACGCATCTGTTGCGGGCGCTTCTTGCGCGGACGCGCTGGAACGTTCTTGTCGTTGACGTGGATTTTCACCGGGTGCGGGACTTGCTTTTGCAAAGGAATCCGCGGGTGGAATTCCTGCAGGCCGATATCGCCGACGAGCGAATCGCGGAGCGCGTTTCGAAAAGCCGGATCGTGGTGAATCTCGCCGCGATATGCACGCCGAGCCGCTACATGGAAGAAGCGGAAGCGGTCATCGAGAGCAATTTTACGCATCCGGCAAATCTCGCCAGGAAGTGCGCGCGTTCCGGTTCGTGGCTCGTGTATTTTTCGACATCGGAAGTCTATGGGAAAACCGGCGAAAGGTCCGGAACGCTCGACGAAGATTCGTCGGATCTTGTCCAGGGACCGATAGGGGCTTCGCGATGGTCGTATGCCTGCGCCAAGCAGCTTGCCGAACGGTTCATTGCGTCTATTCCGAACTTGCGATACAGCGTCGTGCGTCCGTTTAACTTTGTCGGGCCGTGGATGGATTTTATGCCGGGCGTCGATGGGGAAGGAATCCCGCGGGTCCTTGCCAATTTTTCGAGCGCTCTCGTACAGGGAAAGCCGATGGTCCTTGTCAACGGAGGCGTCGCGCGTCGAACGTTTACGGCGATCGAGGACGCGGTCGAGTTCATGTTCTGCCTGTTTCGCAATGCGGAGCGGGCTTCCCGTCAGGCGTTCAACGTGGGAAACGCCCAGAACGAAATCTCGATATTCGAACTTGCCTGCCAGATGCGAAAGATCTTTGCGCGTATCGGTTCCGTTTCGGAAAGCGCGATTCCCGAATGCCGGGTCCTGTCGGGCGAAGAATACTACGGCAAGGGATACGAGGATTCCATGCGTCGCGTTCCCTCGGTGGAAAAGGCTCGGCGTCTGCTGGGATTCGAAGCGAAAATTCCCATTGCGCAGGCTCTGGAAAATTCCCTGCGCTGGTTTCGCTGCCACTATTCCGCTGCGCAGACATGAAACGCGACCTGTTTATCTTTGTTCCGGCGTATAACGTGGAAAGGGAACTTCCCGAGCTGCTTCGTTCGATCCCTGGCGAAGTTTTGCTCCGCACGGAGGAGCTCCTGCTTATCGACGACGGCAGCTCGGACGGCACGCGAAAGGTGGCGGAACGCTTTTTGCAAGGCGAAATCCGTACGCGGGTTCGCGTCGAATCGTTCTTTCGCAACCAAGGCTATGGCGCGGTCGTCAAGTGGGGAATTTCCCGGGCAAGAGTTCTCTCGAAAGGCGGAGTCCGGTTCGCGGTATGCCTGCACGGCGATGGACAGTATCCGGCCGGGGCCATTCTGCGGATGATTCCGGAGCTGGAAACGCCGGAAGTCGTGGCGGTGCAGGGGTCGCGTCTTGCCCAGAGAGGCGGCGCTCGGGCAGGGAAGATGCCGCTTTACAAGTTTCTCGGCGGAAAGATTCTCACGAGAATCGAGAACATCGCTTTTACGAATAAATTAACGGACAGGCATAGCGGCCTTATCGCGTACCGCGCGGATTTTCTTTCCTCCTTGGACGTGGTTCGTCTCGGCGGATCCTTTGACATCGACCTGGAAATCCTGGCGATCGCGGATGCGAAGGGATTCAGGCTCTCCGAAATCCCGATAGAAACCCGCTATGCGGGCGAGAGATCGAATCTGTCCGTGATTCCGTATGGAATGCGCGTCTTGCGAATCATTCTCTTGCGTTTTCTGGGGCGTTATGGCTAGCATTCTGATCACGGGTGGAGCGGGCGTTGTCGGCGCTCGGCTTTCGACGAGACTTCTCGCGATGGGACATTCCGTTCGCGTCCTGACGCTTCCCGGGCAAGGCGAATCCGGGCGTCTTCCCGGGAATGTCGAAATCTTTTACGGCGATGTCCAGAAGCCGGAAACTCTCCGGGAAGCGTTTCGAGACGTGGATACGGTTTGCCACTTGGCGGCGGTCATTCTCGCTCGAAAGAGAGAAGCCTTTGAAAAGGTAAACGTGGAAGGAACGCGGAACGTTCTGTTGGCGGCAAAATCCGCCGGCGTCCAGAGATTTCTCCTGGTTTCGAGCATTTCGGTTACCTACCCGGATCTGACCGATTACGGACACAGCAAGCTCGTGGCGGAGACCCTGGTCCGGAAAATGGGCATTCCCTTTACGATCGTGCGACCGACCCTGGTGGTCGAGGAAACGGGCGGTGCGGAATACATGCTCTTTGTGAAATATCTGAAGGGAGCCCCGCTTGTCTTTTTGCCCGGAAAGGGAAAGTGTCTAAAGCGTCCCGTGAAGACGGAGGACCTGGTGAATGGAATCGCGCTTGCCGCGACCTCTCCGGAGGCTGTAGGAAAAACGTATGCCCTGGCGGGATCGCGCGTCCTTTCCCTTTTCGACATGGCGAAAATTTCGATGGAACGGGCGAAAGTCCGTAAAAAGATCCATGGCGTTCCGCTTTGGCTTTGTCATCTCCTCGCCTTGATCAAGCAGCTGTTGCTTCCGGGAAGCGTTTCGGCGAAACAGGCGCTTGCGGGATTTCGCTACGATGCGGCTCCGGAAATTGCCGATGCCGAAAAGGATCTGGGCTATCGGCCCGGTTCGCCGTTCTAGAATAAAATCCTTTGCATTTCGATGCGGAATGGAGTAGATTTATAAAAAAAAAGAGGCCTCTATGAAGAAATGGAACAAGTTCTTGATGATTCTCGGCAGTTCGCTCGCTCTTGTCGCCTGCAGCGATTCGGGAAACAACGCGAGCCGCGAATCGGATTCATCGTCTTCGGAAAAGAATCTTTCGTCTTCGTCGTCTTCGGAAATTCCGGATTCGGGTTTTGACACGGAAAATCTCTTGCCGAACATGGATCTCGGTTCGAAATTCGGCACGAACCTGTGGCTCTCCGCCGGGAAGAACGGTCTCTATTCGCTTTGGTTCGTCGATACGGCAAATGCGGGAGCGTCTTACGGGACGGTTGTTTCCCATGCGGATCTTTCCCATGGCGTCCTTGCGTTCGATACGACATCGGGCTATGTCTTCGCTTCGAGTCACGCCAAGGGCGATTCGGTTCTCGCCTGGATCCGGTCGGGAATCCGCCTGGAATTTTCGATGGAAGATTCGACGCTGATGGTGAAAATCGACGATGCGGACCCGGTCGCAGTGAAAAAGGCGACGCGGCAGGTCGAATCCGGCTACCTGGCAAAGAGCGACAGCCTTGTCGGAAAGATCCTGGAATGGAGCGACGGCGATTCCAGCTCAATCTATCGCTTCTATCGAAACGGGGAATACGTCCGCGAAGTCTCCGGCAAGTCGGCGTCCTTCGAAGCGGGTTATTACGATGTCCATCGCCAGCATCTTCTCGTCTTGCCGGTCTATTTTTCCGGCTACGTCTCGATTCTCGATTCTTACACAGCCAAGGAAAACAGCGGTTCGTACGAACTGGACAACGATCTTTCGAAGCGGAATTACAGCGTCTCTTCGATGACCGTGGACTATCCGGACAGGAGCCTGCTATCGAAATCCGACTGGAGTTCCGAAAGCAACGATACGCTTCGCTGGACTCTTTCGTTCGACGGGGAAAGCTACGCGATCAAGGGAAAGACCGGTCTGAGCGAAAATACGACCAAGATCCAGCGCGAAGGCGCGTGGGCCGTTTTCGGAGATTATCTGGTACTCTCTGTCGAAAGGTGTGCGGCAGCCAAAAAGCTGGAATGCCCGGCTGTGGAATACGGAACGCTTGCCAATGTCTCGGAAGATTCGTTCGAATTCGAAAATTCCGAAACCGCGGACGAGTATGCCGCTCCGAAAGCCTGGACGGCGATCGAAGAGGAATAGTTCCGTGTCGATCAAATGACCGATTCCGGCCAGGGATGCTTCGGGTATCTTCCCCGAAGCTCTTTTCTTATCTGCGGGTAGGTGTTTTTCCAGAATCCCGTCAGATCCCACGTCTTTTGCGCGGTTCGAAAGTTCGGCGCGAGAATGTCGTAGCGGACCTTGACCTTTCCCTCGGCGATGCGATGTTCCCCGCGGAGTGTCATGAAATCCTCGATGCGGGCGGAAAGCTCGACGGGGGAGTTCTCCGCGTAACGGTATCGCGCCTTCTTTCCGTTGGGAAGGGCGAGTGTATCGGGAAACATCCGCGCGAGCCATGGCAGCATGTTCTCGCCAAAATATTCCTTCATCTTGCTTCGGAAAAGTTCCGGTTCGAGATCGCGGAGCAGAAAGTGTCCGTCCAGGAAGTCTTCGGTGACAAGCTCGATGTCTTCCTCGTTCCATACCGGCAGGGAATATTCGGGAAAGTTTTCGGCGGCGAGCTTCATCTTGCACAGGAGAATCCGGTTCGCTTCGTCCATCCAGAGGCGCGAAAGATCTTCCCGTCTGTGGCGTTCCATCCAGGTCTTTCCCGTCAGCGCCTTTAGGCGTTCCAGGATGTAGGCGGAGGCTTCCTGGGGCTGGATTTCCTTTCGGGAAACTTCGACCCCGCCCGACGATGAAATTTCCAGTCCGATGTAGCGTTCCTGCCCGGAGCGCCATAGAAGCTCGTAGCGAACTTCCCGGTCGTCGCCCTTTAGAAAGTCGCCGGGAATCGGCAAATAGAATCCGGCGCGCATCTCGGACTTTTGCGATGAACTTGTACGCAACAGGTGGAAAACCAGGATGGCGTCTGCGTCCTGTACGGATTTCGGAAGGATCGGAAACGTGTCGTTTCCTGTGCGGTATGCGTTTCCGCTTTTGATGGCGACTGCGTCGGGAAAGGCCTTCCAGAAGAGGCGGAGCGTTTCCCGGATATCGCCATCGCGGAAATTGCCGGAATTTCCTTTTCGCGCAAAGTCGAGAAGCCGTCGATACGAAAGCTGAATTTCGCGCGATGCGCCGCGCTTGTCCCGAAGAATGTCCTGGGCGCATTCCAGGGCGTTTCGCGGAACTCCGCTTCCGCGCACCGGTTCGTCGGAATCGAGAATGGAAAATACGGCAAGCGTCAGGGGCGAAAGAGTTTCCGCTTCGAGATACGCCTTGGCCAGTTGCAGGCTGCCGAGAGGAATTTCCAGCGCCCGGAGACCGGTCGGCGAAATGCCGCCGTCCATCGACAGGAATCCGTAACGGGAAAGTTCCCCGCTTGCCTTTTCGATAGCAACGGGGTCAGGTTCCGTCAGGAACGCCAGCGCGCTTGGCAAGACGCCAAGCCTTTGGGCGAGGGCGGCTCTTTCGAGAAGAACGGGCCGCAGGTCGGTTTTCCGGATTTCGGGAACGATGCCTTGCGCGAATCGGCTTTCCTCTCGCTTGCTCCATAGCCGGATACAGACGCCTTCCCGGGTGCGGCCCGCGCGCCCGGCGCGCTGGACGGCGTTCTGCATGCTGATGCGTCCGAGCTTCAGAATGCTTCTTTCCTGCGCCACGCTGAATTCCGTGACGCGTTCCAGGCCGGAATCGATGACGCCCGTTACGTCTGGAATGGTGAGGCTTGTCTCGGCGATGTTCGTCGAAAGGATGACGCGGGGGAAATCTGAGCGCGAAAAGATTTCCTGTCCGGACGCGCGGTCTTGCCCGCCGTAGAGATCGAGAATCTGGAGCTTTCCGTAGCCGAAGGATTCTTCGAGATGGCGATGGACGCTAGATATTTCGCCTTTTCCCGGGAGAAAGACCAGGGTCGTTCCCCAAATCCGGTTGCGTTCCAGGGTACGGAGCGCCTTTTCCACGTTTTGGGCGAGCGAACTTCCGGGTGTCGATTCCTGGTTCAGGATCTGGACCGGAAATCCGGGACGTCCGACCTGGAGACATTCGATGCCGAGCTTTTCTTCGAGTTCTTCGCGATCCAGCTTTGCGGAGAGTATGGCGATTCTCGGAGCGTTCGGCTTCGACTGCCTGGCGAGGAAATAGGCGAGAAGCAGATCCATTTCGACGCGGCGCTCGTGAAATTCGTCAAAGACTATCCAGTCGAACGATTCGCTTTCGCGAAGCAGGATCTGGAGAAAATTGCCGTAGGTGGTGAAGAGAATTTTCGTGCTGTCGGAAACGGCGCTTTCGAAGCGAATCCTGTAGCCGACTGTTGTGCCGAGCCTTGTGCCGGAAAGCCTTGAAAGATAGCTTGCGAGGCTTGTCGCGGCGAGTCTCCGCGGTTCGAGAACGGCGACTTTCCCGAGACCATCCCGTTGCGCGGCGAGAAGCCACGGGACAAACGTCGATTTTCCGGAGCCCGTCGGAGCGGAGAGAATCAGGTTCTTCTGCCGGTCGATTGTCTCTTGAATCGCTTCGCGGGATTCGCCGAGCGGGAGGGATTCGAAGGCCGAACCGTTCATGCCGGATTTTTTTGCGAGCCTAGACGCGCGGAAAACGGAGATGTTCGCCGGTCGCCTTGTCCGTGTAAGGCCAGTGGCCGTTCTTTTCCTGCTTGTCGAGCATGAGGTTCGTGATGCGGCGCTGGAGGCCCGCTTCCGTCTTGCAGAAGAAGTAGGCGACCTTGTTTTCCTTTTCGACGAAGAAGACTGCCGCCTTGAACTTGCTCTTGAACGCGGCGCGGAAGAGGGAGAGGTCTTCGCGCTTCGGAACGACGCGGTTTCCCTTGACTTCGCACACGACGTCGGCGTCCTTGAGCATCGCCCTTCCCTTGTAACGGATGACTTCTCGATTCGGTTCGGAGTTCTTGCGGATGGTTTCCATGTTAAAGGCTCCGCCGCCTTCCTTCATGACCTTTCGCACGGCGCGGATCGCGGCAAGGACGACAACGAGAATGACCAGGATCAGGATGACGACCCAGTATTCCGAGAAAAAGTTGGCGATTTGGGACATAGTGCCTCTCGAATGTAAAACTTTGCGCCTGAAAATAGAAAATGCGCCGGAAGTCTTAAAAACGGAGCTGTTTTTTTCTATCGTTTTTCTCCGATTTTCACAACCAAAAGAGGTACACTCGCGAAATGAAAAATTGGCGTATCGACGATTCCCGAGACCTTTACAATGTCCGCGGATGGGGCATTAGCTACTTCGACATCAACGAAGAAGGACATGCGACAGTCAGTCCGCTTCGTGACAAGGGCCCGGAAATCGATCTTTACAAGCTAGTCCAGGAACTCGATCTGCGGGACATGCCCGCACCGCTCCTTCTCCGGTTCCCGGACATTCTCGATACGCGAATCGAAAAGATCAACGAGTGCTTCAACAAGTCCATTCGGGAATACGGATTCAAGGGCTCCTTCTACGACGTGTTTCCCATCAAGGTGAACCAGCAGCGCGCGGTTCTCGAGGAAGTCGTTCGCCACGGGAAAAAGTTCAACATCGGACTGGAAGCCGGTTCAAAGCCGGAGCTTCACGCGGTGCTCGCGAACATGGACAATCCGGCGTCGCTCATCATCTGCAACGGCTACAAGGACGAGGACTTCATCGAGCTTGCGCTCCTTGCGCAGAAGATGGGAAAGAACATCTTCGTCGTCGTGGAAAAGATGAACGAGCTTCCGATGATCATCGAGATTTCGAGGCGTATCGGGGTGAAGCCGAATATCGGGCTGCGGATAAAGCTCGCCTCTTCCGGGCAGGGCAAGTGGGAGGAATCCGGCGGTTACCACAGCAAGTTCGGTTTGAGCAGCTCGGACTTGCTCCATGCGCTAGACCTCATTCGCGAAGAAAGGATGTGCGATTGCGTGAGGCTTATCCACTGCCACCTGGGAAGCCAGATCACGAACATTCGAAAGGTGAAGTCCGGCTTGCGCGAAATTTCCGAGTTCTACGCGCAGCTCAAGCAGGCCGGGATGAATGTGGAATTTGTCGATGTCGGCGGGGGACTGGGCGTCGATTACGATGGCAGCCGCAGCGCGGGAACCGGATCCGTGAACTATTCGATCCAGGAATACGCAAACGACATCGTCTATTCCATTTACGAAACGTGCGAAAAGTTCTCCTTGCCGCATCCGAACGTCATCGCCGAGACGGGTCGCGCGCTTTCCGCGCACCATTCGATCCTGGTGTTCAATGTTCTCGAAGCGGCTGGTCCCGCATTCTTCGAAGACGAAAAGCAGGAAATTCCGGAGCGGGCCGCGGATTCCATCAAGGACCTGCATGCGATTCTGAAAGGGCTGAACATCCGGAACCTGCTGGAAAACTGGCACGATGCGATGCAGATCAACGACGACGTCCTTTCCGGATTCCGAATGGGAACGGTCGATTTGCAGACGCGCGCGCTCGCCGAGCGGCTTTTCTGGAGCATTGCGCGCCGCGTGAACGAGCTTTCGAGCGAACTGCGGCATTCCCCGATGGAACTTTCGGAACTTCCGCGACTTCTGGCCAAGAAGTACTTCTGCAATTTTTCGCTCTTCCAGAGCCTGCCGGACAGCTGGGCCATCGACCAGATTTTCCCCATCATGCCGATCCAGCGATTAAACGAATCGCCGACGGTCGATGCGACGCTTCAGGACATTACGTGCGATTCCGACGGAAAGATGGACATGTTCGTTTCGGGAGACGGCATTTCCCGTACGCTTCCCGTTCATCCGCTGAAGGAAGGCGAACCGTATTATCTCGCGGTCTATCTCGTTGGAGCCTACCAGGAAATTCTCGGCGACCTGCACAATCTTTTTGGCGACACGAACGCCGTGCATGTCGTTTGCGACGGGGATTCCTACCGCATCGACCAGATGATCGACGGAGAGTCCGTGGAAGACGTGCTGGATTACGTGAACTTTAGCGACAAGGCGCTTGTCCGGACGATGGAAAACTGGGTTTCGAGTTCCGTGAAGGAAGGAAAGATCACGCTCCAGGAGGGCAAGGAATTCCTGAACATCTACCGTTCGGGACTTTACGGCTACACGTATCTCGAAGGCTAGCGGGAACCGCAGACCCGGAAATTCTCACCTGTAGGGGATGGGCTTTATCTCTTTCCGGCATCTCCATTTCCTGTCAAACGGAATGTAGAAACCCATCGATTGGATAAATTCGTCGGTGTAAAGGCTTTTGTCTGTGCTCCAGGTGTCGTCGCCGGTTAGGACAAACCGCCCGAAAGGATAGTATTTCATCCTGGCGAGGATGCGCTGGTCTTTCTTGAAGATAAATTCACAGATGTAGGACGGCGCTCTTCCCTTGATGGAAGTTTTGATTCGGTATTCATTTCTTTCGATTGTGGAAAAGCGTTCGGAGAGTTTTTCCGTTTGCGACTTGTCCAGCGTGATTTGAATTTCTTTTTCTTTTTTGTATCTGGGATTTTGGAGAGCCTGGATTTCGTCGGAGGAATCGATTAGCGCGAGAAAATCGGATGCGCTTTGGAAAAGGTCTATGGACGTGACTGTTTTTTTTTCGGAAAGTTCGGAATCTTTGAAGGCGACCTTTGTTGCAATGCTCTTGTCGTAGTTTTCGGTATCGCTTTTTTCCTTTTCACATCCGCAGACAAAAAATGCCAAAACGAGAGAGGCGAATGTCGCCATGGTAGCGCTTTTCCTCATTTCATGCCTCCCATGTAGAATTTATCTTCTCCGTAGCCTGGATGAGTTTTTCTAAAGGTGTCGTTTGGGGTGCTTAGGTAGATAGAAATTCCTTGCTCATCGGCAAGGGGCAGATCTCCGCTAGGTCTATCTGTTTCTTCGTCATATTCATCTGAAAAGTATTCGCTATTATATCGCGAATCGTGACCACCATGTGTGTGGGCGATTCCTACAATTCTTTCCGTACAGTTTTCTTGTTGATAGGATTTGTTTAATTCGTCAATGGTAAATTCATCAAGGCTTGCCCATGTGGGATTTTTTAAAGTGTGGTACTTTCCTTGTGGATTTACAACGATATAAGTCGATACTTCACGGTTTCGGGCTTTAGAACTATCATTAAAAATCAGAGACCAGTTTAGGGCGGCTTCTTCGGGAGTATTGAATTCTTGGCTTGTACTTCTTCCAATGAAAGGAATCGGTTTTGGTAAATTTGCCAAGGTACAGGAATCCAATAATCGTGTTGTGGAATCTGCTTTTGGAATTAATTGAATATGATATGCTTTGGGAAAACATTTTTCGTTGGTGTTGGCCATAAATATCTCCTTTTTAGGACATGGAACAAGTTACTGGGAATCTTGCCTGTGTCTCGCTTCGTCGAAAAGAATCTTGGTTCCCAAAGCCAAGTTTTTGATGAAACGGTAAAAAAGAAAATACACAAACTTTTTTCAAAAGATATATCATTGCTTTCTAAAAAGCAAGATGTTTAGTGGAGAAAACTTAAAATTATTGGAAATAAATCGGTGGCTTTAGGTTTGCTTCATTTCTTTCAGGAATCTCGACAGGGCGTCTTGCCACGTCGGAAGCGGATTAAAGCCTGACTGGAGAAGCTTTTCCTTGGAAAGGCGGCTGTTGAACGGTCGCGCCGCCTTGGAAATGCCGTATTCCGCGGTCGATACCGGGATGACTTCGGTCGAAAGTCCCGCCTGGCGGTAGATTTCCCGGGTAAAGTCGTACCAGCTGATGAACCCGCCTTCGTTTGTCGCATGGTAATAGCCGTACTTTTCCGTTTCGATCATATCGACGAGAAGCCTCGAAAGGTCGAAGGTGTATGTCGGCGTCCCGATCTGGTCGTTTACGACGCGCACCGAGTCGTGCGTCTTCGCCACGTTCAGCATCGTTCGGATAAAATTCTTTCCGTTAAGCCCGAAGACCCAGGCGATGCGGACGATGAAGTATTTCTGGAGAATCCGGCTGACGGCGAGTTCGCCTTCGAGCTTTGTCTGTCCATAGACATTGAGAGGCTTGTAGTCCTTGCAGTCCGGTTCCCACGGAACGGTTCCCTGTCCGTCGAAAACGTAGTCCGTGCTGATATAGACCATCTTCGCGTCGATTTCTCGGCAGGCTTCGGCGATGTTTTGGGTGCCGCCCGCGTTGATTGCCCGGACCTTTTCCTGCTTGTCCGCGTCTTCCGCGAGATCGACGGCGGTCCATGCCGCACAGTGGATGACGACGTTCGGGCGGATTTCTTCGAGGAGCTTCTTGACGGCGATCCTGTCCGTAATGTCCAGTGCGCGGTAGGGTGCCCGGGTGACGGAACTTCCATCCTGGATGCCGCTGTATGCCGGCGCGAGGTCGCTAGCGATTCCGTCGTATCCTCTTTTGGCAAGCTCGTTCATCACATCGTGGCCCAGCTGCCCAGCCACTCCGGTTACAAAGATCTTCATGCGTCAAATGTAAAAAAAGCCCCGCCGAAGCGGGGCACCTTCTGGAGAAGGGTAAAGGTTTGTCGAACTTCTAGGTGAGTTCTTCGCCTCGGACCATGATGACCTTGCCCGTGCGGATATATTCCACGACTTCGAACTTGTCGAGCAGGTGCTTCATCGCGTCGATCTTGTCCGTGTTGCCGGTGATCTGGATGATCATCGACGTGTCCGTCATATCGACCGTTGTCGCCTTGAAATGATCGCACAGCTGGAGAATTTCGGTCCGTTCGGAAGACTTGCACTTGACCTTGATCAGCGCGAGTTCCTTTTCGACCGTGCTCGATCCCGTATGGTCCTTCGCCTGGATGACATCGACGAGCTTTTCGAGCTGCTTGATGATTTGAACGAGAATTTCCGGGTTGCCGTGGGCGACGATGTTCATCCGGCTGAAGTCCGGATTGAGTGTCGGAGAGACGACGAGGGAATCCAGGTTGTAGCCTCGGCGAGAGAACACGAGCGCGATGCGCACGAGAACGCCGGGACGGTTTGCGACGAGCAGGCTCAGGCTGTGAGCCGAAAGTTTCTTATCGATTGATTGCATGTTAGGTGCTCCCTGTCGGCTTTTCGAGCGGACCTTTGGGCTGTTCCGTCATCATTGCGGTAAGCGGCGCGCCTGCCGGAATCATCGGGAACACGTTGTCTTTTTCTTCGCACTCGCAGTGGATGAGAATGGGGCCTTCCTTGTGGTCAAGGGCTTTCTGGATGACGCGTTCGGCGTCTGCCGCCCGCTTGATGCGGAGACCGGGAATCCCGTAGGCTTCGGCGAGCTTTACGAAGTCCGGATTTCCGACCATGCTGACGGAGGAATAGCGCTTGTCGTAGAACATGTCCTGCCACTGGCGGACCATCCCCAGATACTTGTTGTCCATCACGAAAATCTTGATGGGAAGCTTGTGGATGAAGGCGGTCGCCAGTTCGGCCTCGGTCATCTGGAAGCCGCCGTCTCCGGCAAAGCAGCACACCGGCCAGTTTTGCTCCGAAGCGAGACCGATTGCCGCTCCGATTGCTGCGGGGAACCCAAATCCCATCGTGCCTGCGCCACCGCTCGTGATGAACTGCCGCGGATAGTCCGCCTTGTAGAACTGGGCGACCCACATCTGATGCTGGCCCACGTCGGTCGTGACGATGGCCTTGCCCTTTGTCAGTTCATAGACCTTGGCGATGACGTGCTGCATCCGCAGACCGCCCTGCTTGGGGTAGCCGAGCGGGAAACGCTTCCTGTATGTCTGGACGGTCTTTACCCAGTCTTCCGTATCGAGCCTGGAAACGAGCGGCAACAGCTGTTCGAGAACGAGCCTTGCGTCTCCGCAAAGGAAGGCGTCCGGCTGCAAGATCTTTCCTTCTTCCGCCGGGTCGATATCGATGTGGATGATTGTCGCGTTCTTGCAGAATTCGTCAAGCTTGCCCGTGATGCGGTCATCCCAGCGCGAGCCGATGCTCATGATGAGATCGCAGTCGAGAAGCGCCTTGTTCGCATAGGCGGTACCGTGCATGCCGAGCATTCCCAGGGAAAGCGGGTGCGTTTCGGGGAACGCTCCCAGGCCGAGCAGCGTCTCGACGACAGGGGCGTTCAGCTTTTCGGCGAGTTCCCGCACTTGCCGGGACGCGTTCGAGATGATCGCTCCGTGTCCGACGAGAAGGATTGGCTTTCTGGATTTCTTGAGAAGGCTTGCCGCCTTTTCGATTGCCGCGGAATCGGCGTAAGTCGGGACCTTGTAGCCCGGCAGGTCGAGTTCGTCGGTGTACTTCGCGGTGCAGGCGTTGGCCAGGACGTCCTTGGGCAGGTCGATAAGCACGGGCCCAGGACGTCCGGTCCTTGCGATATGGAAGGCTTCCTTGACTGCGCGCGGGAGATCGTTTGGTTCCTTGATCAGGAAGGAATGCTTGACGGCCGCGAAAGTCATGCCGCTCGTGTCGCATTCCTGGAAAGCGTCCTTTCCGAGGTTCGGCGTGGTCGTCTGGGCGGCGAGAACGACGATCGGGGAAGAATCCATCAATGCGGTGTAGATGCCCGTGAACGTGTTTGTCGCTCCCGGGCCGCTGGTAACCAGGACGACTCCGACCTTTCCCGTGGCGCGTGCGTAGCCGTCGGCCATGTGCGTTGCGCCCTGTTCGTGGCGCGAAAGGATCATCTGAATGCCCGAATCGAGAATGGCATCGAAAAGGGGAATGGCGGAGCCTCCGGGATATCCGAAGATCGTATCGACGCCTTCGCGTTTTAGGCAATCGAGGATAACTTGTGCGCCGCTTAATGCTTGATTTGTCATGGCAGTACTCGATCAAATTTTGATGTTTGAATGCTCAAAATATAGTCATGGAGAACGGTCTTGTCAATCTATTTTGCTGAAAATGTGAAATTTTTTTGAATTTTTGAATTTTTGAAGAATGACTTTCTTGAAAAAATGCTGAATTGAGAAAGAAAATGGGTGTCTTGAGATTTTTGTGGTGTAAAATGTCGTCTTTTTGATTGAAAATTTTTGAAAAATGAAGATTGCGAAGTTGAAAAAATGAAATTTGAATCGAAATTTTGAACGAATTTCTTGAAGTGAGTCTTGAAATTTAAGGCTTTGGGTGATAAAGCTGATTTTTGCTGTTTTGGAATAAAATGTCAACGAAATGAATCCTGGAGCGTTATGGAAAGGAACGCTTTTCAAGGAGAGACAGAATGCTTGTCCATGACAAAAAATCCCTTCCGCGCGAACGCCTGGAGGAAAACGGTCCGGAATCCCTTTCGACTTCGGATCTCCTTGCCTTGATTCTGGGGCGGGGAACTGCGGAAAAGAATGTTTTCGCGCTTTCGGACGAACTCGCCGAGTTTCTTTCGAAAGCGGCCCGCCGTCCGACGCTGGAGGAACTTTGCCAAATCGGAGGACTGGGTCGCGCCAAGGCTTCGCAGGTCCTGGCTTGCCTGGAACTTTCGAGCCGTTTCTTTCTGGGGTCGCGGATGACAAGCGTGACGTCTCCGGGGGTGCTCTTGCCGCACCTGGCGTTTCTCAAGTTTCGCAGCCAGGAATGCTTTGTGTCGGTTTCGCTAAGCAGCAGCAACGGAATCCTGGGCGTCCATCTGGTGACTTCGGGACTTGCCGACCGTACGCAAGTCCATGCGCGGGAAGTCTTTTCCGAAGCGATTCGGGACAGGGCCTGTTGCGTAATCGTTGCGCACAACCATCCTTCTGGCTCCTTGATTGCGAGCGAAGAGGACAAGATGGTGACACGTTCGCTTTGCGATGCTGGCCGAATCCTTGAAATTCCCGTTCTCGATCATCTGATCGTGTCTTTTCGGGGCTATGCGAGCCTAAAGAGGGAATTTCCCGAACTGTTTTTTGCTTGATGCTTTTTTCGAAAGGCTTTTGGCGTTGCACGTCTAGGCTTTTTCGCGAAGCGACCCGTTTCCGTCTGTCGGCGGAGGGTGCGCCTTCCCGGCGTGGGGCTTGTTCAGAGCTTAGTAGAGAGAGCTTAGAACTTA
>CAVJTH010000037.1:0-21632 GCA_963652365.1 Senegalimassilia sp. | reverse complement strand
AAGTTCGCTGGGATTTCTAAGTTCTAAGCACTCTCTACTAAGCTCTGAACAAGCTCCAAGCTCTCTGGACCAAGTTCCGACAAAGCTCTGAACCACCGGAAGGCTCCCAAAGGTTCCATCATTTTTTATGTTTGTGCCCGATGGCTTTTTATTCCGACGAAATCATCCGCGATCTCAAGGCGCAGGCAAACATTGCGGACATCATCCAGCAATTTTTGCCGCTAAAGCGTTCCGGCGCAGGACGCTTTGTCGGAAGATGCCCGTTCCACAACGACCATTCCCCCTCGATGAACGTAAACCCGCAGATGGGCATCTACAAGTGCTTTGCCTGCGGAGCGGGCGGCGACGTATTCAAGTTCGTGATGGAACACGAGAAGATGGACTTCAAGGACGCCGTCGAATGGGTCGCGAACGCGACGGGATTCCCGTTGCCGGAACCGAAGGAACAGACATCGCCCGAAGTCACCGAAGCGCGGACACTCACCCGCGAACTCAACGAACTCGCCGCCGACTGGTTCGTCGCCGAGCTTCCCAAAAGCGAAAAGGCTCTCCGATACATCGAATCGCGAAACATTTCCGAAGAGACCCGCAAGTTCTTCAAGATAGGCTATGCGCCCGAAGGTCGAGAAGGCTTCCTGAGCTACGCCGCGAAAAAAGGCTTTTCGCCCAAAAAACTCGTCGAAGCGGGCCTCGCCGTCGAAAGGGAAAACGGAGGAATCGCCGACAAGTTCCGCGACCGCCTGATGTTCGCCATCGAGAATCTCTCGGGAAAAGTCGTCGCGTTCGGCGGGCGCATCCTCGACAAGGACAGGAAGGCTCCCAA
The DNA here is from genome assembly GCA_963652365.1 of Senegalimassilia sp. Lineage (GTDB taxonomy): Bacteria > Fibrobacterota > Fibrobacteria > Fibrobacterales > Fibrobacteraceae > Hallerella. Next base: position 20,809 of record CAVJTH010000037.1, on the reverse strand, counting down.
ATACCTGAACAGCCCGGAAACCGCCCTCTACAGGAAAGGCGAAATCCTTTACGGGCTTTCACGCGCCAAGACCGAAATCGCCAAGGAAAACGCGGTCATCCTGGTCGAGGGCTATTTCGACCTCGTCAGCCTCTACCAGGCGGGCATCCGCAACGTCGTCGCCGTCTCGGGAACAGCCCTCACCGACAGGCATGCGGAAATTCTCTCGCGCTACGCGAAAACCGCCTACCTGGTCTTCGACGGAGACGAAGCGGGCAGAAAGGCTGCCCACCGAACGCTCGAAATCGTGCTTCCCCGCGGAATCGTACCAAGGATCGTCTCGCTCGCCCGCCCAAGCGGCGAAAAGATCGACCCGGACAACTTCGTGAACGAACACGGGAAAGACGCCGCCGAAGACTTCCGAAAGGAACTCGCCAAGGCGGAAAGCTGGATAGACTATCTCGCGCGAACGTCCCCGACCGACACCATCGAGGACCGCGCGGCGTTCGTCACGCGTCTCAAGACAATCGTCCTTTCCATCGCGGACAAGGAACTCCAGAACCAGTATCTGCACCTCGTCGCGGACAGGTTCGAAACGGAAGCGAACTTCATCGGCATCCGCCCGGCAAAGGAACCTCGATTCAGGTCCAGGCCGGAAACCGAAGCCACTCCGGCACCGGTCGAGGAACAGGTCCCGTGGAACGCGCTCCCGCAGATGGAACTGCGCTTCGTGAACCTGGTTCTTTCCTCTCCAAGCCTCTGGCAAGCGGCAAGCGTCTTTTTCGATCTCGATTTCGCAAGTTCCGGGGTAAGCCTCTTCGCGTCCGAGATTCTCGACGAGATCCTGGGAGAAGCCCTGGCGCAATACGCGGAAACCGAAACGATCAACCTGATGACCCTCCACGATTCGCTGCCTAGCCTGCCTGCGCAGGTTCTCGAATCGCTCCCCGAAGAGCACTGGGACACGGAATGCGCGAACAAGGAATTTCTCGAAACGCTGGCGCAGCTCGAAATCCGCACCGCCGAGCGCTTCCGCGACAGGCTAAAGAGCCGCCCGCTTTCCGACGAGACGCTCGCCCTCCGACTCGAAATCCACGAATTCATTTCCCGGCAGATTCTTCCGCGCCTCCGCTCGGACGACGAAGCCGCCAAGGATCCCGCGTTTTTCAGAGACCTGCTCGGCTACCGCGCGAAGCTAGTCGAATACAGCGAAAAAATCTAAATTGGAGTCACTATGCTCTCAATCAAGAATCTCAAGGCAAGCCTTTCCGACGGAACTCCCATTCTCAAGGGAATCGACCTCGAAGTCAAGCCCGGTGAAATCCACGCGATCATGGGCGTAAACGGCTCCGGAAAAAGCACGCTCGGAAAAGTCATCAGCGGGCATCCGGAATACACGGTCACCGAAGGGACCATCGAACTCGACGGCAAGGACCTGCTCGCGCTCGACCCGAGCGAACGGGCAAACGAAGGATTCTTCACGAGCACGCAATACCCGATCGAAATTCCGGGCGTACCGAACGTCGAATTCTTGCGCATGGCGCTCGATTCGAAGCGCGCCTACCAAAAGCTCGGACCGATTTCCGACGAAGAATTCGAAGAGCTCCTGAAAAGGAACATGGAACTGCTCGAAATGGACGAACGCTACCGGACCCGCGGGCTGAACGACGGCTTTTCCGGTGGAGAGAAGAAGCGAAACGAGATTCTGCAGATGGCGATGCTCGCTCCGAAATACTCGTTCCTCGACGAAACGGATTCAGGCCTCGACATCGACGCTCTGCGAATCGTATCGAACGGCATCAACCACATCCACGACGAAAGCCACGCCGTCATCCTGGTGACGCACTACGAGCGACTTCTCGAATACGTCAAGCCGGATTACGTCCATGTCCTGATGCACGGAAAGATTCTCCTTTCGGGCGACGCGGATCTCGCCCGAAAGCTCGAAAAGGACGGCTACGACTGGATCGAGGGCGCCTGATGCAAGAAGAAGCCATCCAGAGAATCCGGGAACTCGGACTTCCCACGCGCAAGTCGGAAGACTGGCAGGGATATCCCGTCGCGCGACTCGCCGACCTGAAGCCATTGGACCCCATCCGAAAGGAATCTCCTTTCGACACGGAAGACTCCGCCGGTTTCCGCGCGGTCTTCGAAGCGGGACTTTCCCCGGAAAGTTTCGGCATCGCTTTTGAGACAAGCCTTTCCGCGCTCCTGCCCATCGCGCTCGGCGCAAGACCATTCATGCAGAATGTCGCGCCCAGGAAAACGGAAAACGGGATTCTCAAGGCTCGCGACGAATTTTCGCACACGGTCTTTCGCATTGGCGACGGGGCGAAGGTCTCGCTCGAAATTCTCGAGAACAGGATCGAGCGCGAAGTTTCCGCGGAACGCCTGGACTTTTTCGTCGGCGAAGACGCCGAACTCGAACTTTTCTCCACGGAAAGCGGACACGCGTCCGAAACCAAGTTCCGCTCGATCCGCATCCACCAAAAGAAAAATTCCAAGGTTCACGTTCTCGACCTGAACCATACGGATTCCCTGCGACGCGTCGATCTTTCCGCAAGTCTCGACGGGGAAAGCGCCGAGTTCGGCTTCCGCAGCCTGAACGTCGTCGGCAAGTCGTCTGGCGAGCACGACTTTGTCCGGGTGTGGCACAACGCGCCGAATTGCAAGAGCCGCCAGTTCGTCCGCAACCTGATCTCGGACTCCGCGAGCGTCTCCTACGATGGCGGAGTCGTCGCTGGCAAGGACTGCCCGGGAACCGACTCCTCGGAACTCGTGAATACGCTTCTCCTCTCGGACGGTGCGAAGATTCTTGTCAAGCCGACGCTCAAGATCTACCACGACGACGTCGCCTGCTCCCACGGCAACACGGTCGGTGCCCTGGACCGCGAATCGATCTTCTACCTGGAAAGCCGCGGCATCGAAAGAAAACGCGCCGAAGAGCTTCTCGTCCGCGCGTTCGCCAAGGAAGTTATCGCGGAGCACCCGTTCTATCCGGCAAGGAACCGCCTGTTCGCGGTCCTCGACGCGATGTTCCGGTAACTACCGCAAGTTTTTCTTCGCAAAGCGGAGCAGGTTCTTCACCTGCCGGGCCGACATGGGCGGTTCGGTCGGCGTATCCCGCCGGCTCTTCGGATAGCAGTCCTCGCAGTAGTAGTGCACCACGATTCCGTAACTCGCCGCGCCGTCCTTGACGTCCGTTTCGCGGGACCGATGCGGACGGACCAGGGCTTCCTTCTTGCACTTGTCGCAAATTCCCGTCTTGGGTTCCTGGGGCTTGGGGCGTTCCGTCTTGCTCTTTTTTTCCGTTTCCGCCCAGGCACGAGCCGAAGCCGCATTTTTCGCATAGAACTTGTCAGAGATGTCCATTTTCGGGCTCCTTTTGAATATTGAAAATTCTCCGCGCGATAAAAAGTCCGAGCAGCGCATGGCAGAGCGATGTCGGCATTCCGTTCGAATCATACAGGCTCCGGGCGAACTTCCCCCGCAAGACCTGGTCCCGTTCGAAGCTTTCCACGTGACGCGCAAAGTCGAGGACAAGGACACGGTCGCCGCCCAGCGTCCTGAGCCTTTGGTTGAACGCTTCCACTTCGACAGCGCAGTCCCTGAAAGCCTCGCGCGGAACGGTCAGCAGGTAGAGGACGGAAGCCGTCTTGGAGAGAATTTCCTCGACAAGCTCCCTGTAGGTGCGGAATACGTCGTCGGGAACGGGGTGCGCCTTCAGCTCGTGAAGTCCGAGACCTATCACGATCCGCTCGGCGAGCTTTCCAAAGATATCGGACGGCGCGCGGGAAATAACCGCCGAAAGGGGATAGCGAATCGATGCCGAAATGGCGAACTGCAACGGTCGTGACGGATTTTCACAGAGAAGAAGCTCGGAAAACAGCGTCGCCGCTTCGCCGCCGACACCCATCAGTTCGTCTCCGATGACCTGAATCCTGTGAGTCATACCGATAAACTACTTTGTTGTTCCGCGTTTGCGTACCCGAATTTCCCAACAATCCGACTTTTTTTTGCGAAAGAGCACCTGGTCCCCCGCTTCCACCAAGGCACGCGGCACGTTTTCGATCGGCTCGCCGTCATCGACAAGGAGAGAGACTTCCTCGCCGTCTTCGAGCCCGAGCATCGCCAGTCGTGCCCGGACCGACCCGAGAGGACAGCGCACACCGCGCAAATCGACAGCGCCCGGCGAAAGTTCGCCCTTCCCGATGTCCGGGGGCAGGGCATACCGCGGAGACGCTTCGCAAAACGCAAGAATTTCGGAGGCGTGGCTTCCGGGCGTGGAAATCCAGTCCCCCATTTTCTCGGGAAACGCATGGCGCGGAAGCCTTTCGGCAAGAGAAATCGCCTTTTCCGGCGAAAATACGGAGAAATCGGGAAAAAAGCGGCGAAAAATGCCGACAAGAGCGTGTCCGAGCAGAAGCCGAAGCGACTCGTCGATGTCCGGATCGTTCCTGTTTGCCGCATACCAGCGTTCCAAGGGGGTCGGAGTCGAATTTTTCTCAGCCATAAATCACCACAAATTCAAGCGGAATATAGCAATATCCCCGTAGCATTTCTATATTTGCCGCCAAGCATTTAAAATGCAAAGGTTTACCAATGGCTCAATATCTTCTAGATATTCTTTTTGTCGTTTACGTCATCGCCGGAATCGGTCTTGTCGTCTATGGATTCAACTGTTACTGGAGCATCTATCTTTTTCTGAAGAACAGCCGCCGCGTGCGCCTTGCCGATAGAAAGAACCTGCTGCAATTTTACCGCGACCACAAGATGGACGAGCTTCCCATGGTCACGACACAGCTCCCCGTCTTCAACGAAGCGAACTGCGTGGAGCGCCTGATCGACGCGGTATGCGCCATCGACTATCCGAAAGAACGTCACGAGATCCAGGTCCTCGACGATTCGACGGACGACTGCTACGAAGTCACCAAGCGCAAAGTCGCGGAAAAGCAGGCGGAAGGCTACGACATCACGCTGATCCACCGGACAAACCGCGCGGATTTCAAGGCTGGCGCGCTCAAGGCGGGCATGGAAGTCGCCAAGGGCGAATTCCTCGCCATCTTCGACGCGGATTTCGTTCCCAAGAAGGACTTTCTGCTCAAGACGGTCCCGTATATGGTAATGGATTCGAAGATCGGTCTCGTGCAGGGTCGCTGGGGTCACCTGAACCGCGCGGAATCGGGTCTGACGCTCGCCCAGTCCATCGGCATCGACGGGCATTTCGTCGTGGAACAGTCCGCCCGGAGCTGGGGAAACCTCTTCATGAACTTCAACGGAACCGCCGGCGTATGGCGCAAGCAGGCGATTCTCGACGCGGGCGGCTGGGAAGGCGACACGCTCACCGAAGACATGGACCTTTCCTACCGGAGCCAGCTCGCCGGCTGGAAGATGAAATTCGTGTTCGACGTCATCGTTCCCGCGGAGCTCCCGGACGACATCAACGCGTTCAAGGCGCAGCAGTTCCGCTGGGCGAAAGGCTCCATCCAGACCGCCATGAAGGATCTGCCGCTCGTGTTCAAGGCGAAAGTTCCGTTCCGCGTCAAGCTCGGCGCGTTCCTTCACACGACCCACTACTCGATTCATCCCTGCATGCTCTTTACGGCGCTTTGCGCCTACCCGCTGCTCGCCTGGTACGAGCCGGTGACGAAGCTCCCGACATGGCTCTTTACCGTCGCCTTCTGCTTTATCTTCCTCGCCGCGATCGCTCCTTCGACTCTCTACTTTGTCGCGCAGCGGTGTTCCGGATATACCGGCTGGAAGACGCGGATGCTCTCGCTTCCCGTTCTCATGGCGATGGGCGTCGGCATCGCGGTCAGCAATACGCGCGCCTGGTTCTCGGCGGTTTTCGGCAAGCAGGGTTCCTTTGTCCGCACGCCCAAGACCGGCGGCAAGAAGCATTCCCACTTTGCCCAGAAATTTCCTTTCCTCGCCTTTGTCGAAGTCGGAGTCGGCATCTACTGCGTCGTCGGGCTTCTCGCCTACATCGGCGCGCAGAAGTTCATCATCGGCCCGTTTCTCGCTCTTTACGCGATTGGATTTCTCGCCGTCGGCGCGCTGAGCTTCATCCAGTATTTCGAAAATCTCGCAAGCCTCCATCGGGAAAAGAAGGCGAAAGCCGGTTCAGAACCTTAGTGAATAGTGCTTAGCTTTGCGGAACGAACCGCTTTTTTCTGTCGAAAGGCTTTTTCGCGAAGCGACCCGTTTCCGCCTGGCGGCGGAGGGAGCGCCTGCCCGGCGAGGGGCTTGTTCAGAGCTTAGTCGAGAGAACTTAGAGCTTAGAAATCCCAGCGAACTTTTCACGCTAGAACCTAGATGTCCGCGGAACTCCACTCTCAACTCTTCACACTTCACACTCAACTAAATTCCTATATTCCCCGCATGGCGCAAAACAAGGCAGGAAGGCGTTTTCCGAGGCTCGTGCTGCAAAAGGCGCAGGGCTCCGATTACAAGAAAATCGAAATGCAGACGCTTCGGGTCGGCATCTGGATCAACATCCTGATGGGAATTTGCGGCTGGGTCGGCTACTACTTTGCAAGCTCCTACGCGCTCGCCCTCGACGGAAGCCTTTGCGCGATTTCCGCGGTGAGCTTTATCGTCGCGCTCCGAATTACCCGAAAGCGGGACACGATAAGCGACGAATATCCGTTCGGCATCTACAGCGTGGAAAACGTCTATGCGATGCTGCAAGGGATTCTTCTCATCGCGATTACCGTCTATGCGATTTTTGAAGGCGCGGGAAACATCGCGGAATTTATCCGCAAGGGAAGCGGAACCGCGGAACCCCTGAAGATCGTTCCGCTTTTCATCTACACGGTCGGCATGGTCTTTGCCTGCGGAGGCGTCTGGCTCTACTACCGCGCCCAGCTCAAAAAGACGGACGGCGAAAGTCCCATCCTCAAGTCCGAAACCGTCGCCGCCTACATGGACACGTTCGTGACCATCGGAACTGGAATCGCGCTGATTCTCATGGCGACAGTTCCCCAGGATTCGAAGCTTTCGTTCCTCAACTACATCGGCGATTCGATGATTGTCATCGTCATTTCGCTTTTCCTCTTGCCGTCGCCGATTCGAGTCGTTTCGCATTCCTTCTTTTCGCTGATCGGTCGCACGACGCAGAACGCGCCGCTCAGAATCCGCACGGAAAAGGTCGTGCAGGCGAACCTCGACCCGTCTTTTAAACTTATCCGTGTGCTGCTCTTCCACGTGGGCTCTAGCTACGAAATCGACGTGACCATCGCGCCGAAAGAAGATTCCTCCTTTGACGTTTCCCGCTACCGCGAAACGAAAAAGCGTCTCGATGCGGAACTGAAGAAGCTTTTCCCGAACCGTGTGCTGCAACTGTTCCTGGAGTGAAGTTAGTTTACAAACGTGATTTTTACACGATTGGAAACAAATAAATTCCAAGGACAAAAAAAAATATAGTTGGCATTCCACAGATAAGATGTACGATTATGCCAAATGAAATAAATTCCAAATAAATATTGACGGTCTCTTTTCTTTTTTTCAAAAAACAATTTTACGAGAAGCAATGAAAAAAAAGAACAAGGGAAAACACATCACTCCCCAAAAAATCTAACGATCACCATAATCACAGCCATCCAAAAACATTTTCTTTAAAAACTTAAAAAAGCAAAAAGATAGCAAAATGGCTGCAGAATGGTATAAATCGCCACCCAGAGCAAAAATCCGTGAAAACCGGGTTTTAGTTTTTTGCTCATTGCAGCTTCATCGGCAGAAAATGCGGTATGTTTTTCATTTCCTTCGTCTGGCATTGTCACCTCTTGGATTTTTTCAGAATGCAAATTGTCTTGATTCGTCTGTATGAATTTTTATTCTCCCCAGATTTCTTTACAATCATTCAAACAGGATACTTTTGCCCTAGGATCCGGTTCAGCAAGGCAGTTTTTTTGGCAAATTGATTTAAATGGTAATGGTTCTTCTATTTTTTCCATACAAAGCCCCAAACAATCTTTCCTCTCCTGCGGATCTAACCATACTAAACACTTTTCTTTGCAAATTTGCTCAGATGTTTTCGGCTTTTCTGTTTTTACTTCATGGTTAACTTCATTATTATTTTCACCTGCTTCTTTTTCCATTTCTTTACGGGAGCTTACTTCCCTGTAAACTTCATTGTTATTCTTGCCAAGTTCTTTTTCCTTTTCTTCACTATTTTTATAATTAAAATAATTATTTCGCCAAGCACGAGCGCTCCCTGCGAAGTCACGGAAGTCATGGTTCTGAACCGAATGCCCTATATGATTCAAATTTCTTTTTGCCCCCTTTTGTAAATAACTCCCTAAAAAGGAAACAAGAGAAATTCCAATCACTAAAAAATATTTTCCAAAATTTTTCATCTTTCCCCCAAAAGAATTGATATGGAATAAGCCTTCGCTCCCAAACACAGAACCCTTTCGTTTTCGGAATCATGTGTCAAATTAAAAATGTCCCCTTTGCACCCGTTGATTTCAAACAAAATCCTTTTATGTTCTACAAGTGCCGTGAGCAGAAGTTTTTTTTCAAAATCGGAACATTCCGAAAGCTCTATCATCGCATCCGTCCGCACCTGCAACGCTTTCCGTACAAGCGAATTTTCGTTTCCATTCAGAAACAGATTGTATTCTGTAGCATTGCCAGCCAGGAACGCATCCTTTCTCGCAAGAAAACCATCTGTTCCCCTTATTCGGAGACGACATTTTTTGTCGGACGATTCCGATAGTTCCGTTACAATCGACTTGATAAAATAGTCCATTTTTTTTCCTTTGATTTGTCTGAAATTCACTAATGCCATAAAAAAACGCTTTAGCTAGAATAACCGATAAAATAATAACTGCTAGGCAACGAAATACGGTCGCTTGCCAGGCGACATTTTTTTGATGTTGAGTTTGCGTCCACTACGCATCGATAAAACAATCGAACAGCAAATCTACGATCTGTCGGAAATCGCCAAACAAAAAATTTTCGAAATCCACGAGATCAAGCTCGAAAAGGAAATCTTATTTCTCGGAAAGTTTATTTGTCGCCTGTTCAAAAGAATCTGAAGAATCCTTGGAATTTACGTATCATTACAATACGTCCCTTGATTATGATGAAAATCGATTGTCTCTGGATTATCAATGGGAGGCCACCTATTCGGCGATACATTAAGCATTGCTTTAATTGAAAAAAAAGACGCTAGGATTATTCATTGGATTGTTCAATCTGGGGCTATGCTTCATTAAACGGAGAGCTTGATGTGGATTATATAAAAGACTTCTTCCGGCATCTATCCATTAGCGAAGCCCTAATCTCCATATCCAAAGGCAATATCAAAACGACAATTTCCAGCCCTTCAAATGCGGATCCTCATGCCGTGGCACGGGAATGACATGGGACTATACTGGGGAATAACTTTGTAACGTACCGGGAACGAGGTGCGAAATAAAACTCCTCATATTCTTATCCGCCAGCCAGATACTTTTTTTGCCGAAAAGCTCCGAATCAAAAACAAAGCGTTTCCCCAAAACAGGCAGAACTTTTCCGTCAAAAACTATATTTGTGCCCAAATCAAGGATTTTCGCCTATGTACAGAATCGGTTTTGACAACGACGCCTATCTCAAGATGCAGTCCGAAAGGATTGCGGAACGAATCGCCAAGTTCGGCGGCAAGCTCTACATGGAATTCGGCGGGAAGCTCTTCGACGACTTCCACGCATCCCGCGTTCTCCCGGGGTTCGCTCCCGACAGCAAGATCCGGATGCTCGAAAAACTGAAGGACAAGGCGGAAATCATCATCGCGATCCATGCGGGAGACATCGAAAAGAACAAGGTCCGCGGCGACCTCGGCATCACCTACGACATGGACGTTCTGCGGCTCATCGACGCGTTCCGCGACTACGGGCTTTACGTGAGCAGCGTCGTGCTGACCCGCTTCGAGAACCAGGCGAGCGCGATCGCCTACCAGAAGAAGCTCGAAGACCTGGGACTGAAGGTTTACAGGCACTACCCCATTGCCGGATATCCCTCGGACATTCCGCTCATCGTGAGCGACGACGGCTACGGCAAGAACGAATTCGTGCAAACATCCCGCGAGCTGGTCGTGGTGACGGCGCCCGGTCCCGGCAGCGGAAAGATGGCGGTCTGCCTTTCGCAGCTCTACCACGAAAACAAGCACGGCGTCAAGGCGGGCTACGCCAAGTTCGAGACCTTCCCCATCTGGAACATTCCGCTCAAGCATCCGGTGAACCTCGCCTACGAAGCCGCCACCGCAGACCTGAACGACGTGAACATGATCGACCCGTTCCACCTGGAAGCCTACGGGCAGACGACCGTGAACTACAACCGCGACGTGGAAATCTTCCCCGTCCTGAATGCGATTTTCCACCGCATCATGGGAAAATCCCCCTACAAGTCCCCGACGGACATGGGCGTAAACATGGCGGGAAACTGCATCATCGACGACGATGCGGTCAAGGAAGCAGCCAATGCGGAAATCATCCGACGCTACTACAACGCGCTCTGCCAGGTTCGAAAGGGACACGCCGAAAAGGACCAGGTCTATAAGCTGAAACTCGTCATGGAACAGGCGCACATCAAGCCCGAAGACAGAAAGGTCGCAGTCGTCGCCGAAAGAAAGGCGCTCGAAACGGGCGGTCCCGCTGTCGCCATCGAGCTTTCCGACGGGGCGATTGTCACCGGCAAGACGACATCTCTCCTCGGAGCGTGCTCGTCGATGCTTCTCAACGCGCTAAAGCACCTGGCAAGGCTCCCGGACGAAATGCAGCTGCTCTCGCCCACCGTCATCGAACCGATCCAGAATCTCAAGACAAGGCAGCTCGGGCACAAGAATCCGAGACTTCACACGGACGAAGTTCTCGTCGCTCTTTCCGTCTGCGCCCTCTCCGACGAAAACGCGAAGCGAGCCCTCGAAAAGCTCCCGGAGCTGAAGCACGCCGAAGTCCACGCGAGCGTCATTCTCGCCCAGGTCGATGTCGATGTGTTCCGCCGCCTGCGGGTAAATCTCACGACCGCGCCCAAATACCAGACGGCGAAGCTCTACCACGAGTGAAAGGCAGGGCCTAGTCGAGTGTTGTCAGAACCTAGGTCTTAGAGCTTAGTCGAGAGGAATCAGTTGAGTGTGAAGTGTGGAGAGTCGAGAGTGGAGTTTCCTGGACGTCTAGGCTTTAACGCAGAGCTTAGAACTGAGAACTTAGAGCTGAGTTCTGCGGACATTTAGGTTCTAACGTAAAGCGGACCGTTTTGATTCCTAAACTCTAATCTCTGAAAAAAAAGCGTGGCCGTGGGGGTGGATGCAAGGAAGGGGGAGTCAGAACTTAGAGCTGAGAACTTAGTTGAGAGTGGAGTGTGAAGAGTGGAGTGTGGAGTTTCGCAAACATTTAGGTTCTAACGTAAAGCGGACCGCTTTGAGTTCTAAGCACTAAGCTCTATCCACTAAGCTCTGAACGCTGGGAAGGCGCCTATCCCCGCCGGCAGGCGGAAACGGGTCGCTTGGCGACAAAAGCCTAGACATGCAACGCCAAAAGCCTTTTGGCAGAAAGCAGCGGCTCGCGCGGCAAAGCCAAGCTCCGACTTGTAAACTCTCCCCCATTTTCTATTTTTAGGGCATGAAGAATTTTTACGTTACCACCCCGATCTACTATGTCAATGACGCCCCGCATATCGGGCATTCCTATACGACCGTTCTCGCCGACATCCTCACGCGATTCCACAAGCTGCTCGGCTACCAGACATTCTTCCTCACCGGCACCGACGAACACGGTCAAAAGGTCCAGCGCGCCGCCGAAAAGCGCGGAGTCTCCCCGCAGGAACACGTGGACGAATACAACCTGCGATTCAAGAATCTCTGGAAGAAGATGGACATCGGCTACGATTACTTTATCCGCACGACCGATGCCGACCACAAGAAATTCGTGCGCGACTGTCTGCAGATGCTCTGGGACAAGGGCGAAATCTATTCCAAGGAATACGAAGGCTGGTATTCCGTCGGCGAAGAGCGCTTCTTCACCCAGGACGAACTCGACGAAAACGGATGCGATCCCATCAGCCATCGCCCGGTCGACTGGATCAAGGAAAAGAACTACTTCTTCAAGATGGGAAAATACCAGGAACGCCTCATCGACTACCTGGAAACCCACAGGGACTGGATTGTCCCGGACTACCGATGGAACGAAATCCGCGGATTCCTGAAGCAGCCGCTGAACGACCTGTGCATCAGCCGTCCCAAGGCGCGCCTCAGCTGGGGAATTTCCCTGCCCTTTGACGAAGACTACGTGACCTACGTCTGGTTCGACGCGCTGCTCAACTACGTGAGCGCGGTGATGAAAATCGACGAAAGGGGAAACCTCGTTCCGAAGAGAAGCTTCCCGGATGGCGAAACGATCTGGCCCGCGACATACCACCTGGTCGGAAAGGACATCATCACGACTCACAGCGTCTATTGGCCGACCATGCTCTTCGCCCTGGGATTTCCGCTTCCGAAGCACATTCTCGCCCACGGCTGGTGGCTCGTCGGGAACGACAAGATGAGCAAGACGACGGGAAACGTCGTGAACCCGATGGAATACATGGAAAAATACGGGGTCGATGCGTTCCGCTACTACCTCGCCCGCGACATGGTGGTCGGGCAGGACGCGAGCTTTACCCACGAAGGCTTTGTACGCCGAATCAACAGCGACCTCGCGAACGATCTCGGCAATGTCGTGAACCGCGTGCACCGCCTGGTCCTTTCGAACTTCGAAGGCACGCTCCCGAAGCCCGGAACGTTCGCCGACGAAGAGAACTGCGTCCTCGAAATCGCGAATCGTCTTTCGCAAACGGTTCCCGAGCTTCTCGAAAACGTCAAGCTTTCGCAGGCCGTCGAAGAAATTCTCTCTCTCGTCCGCGCGGTAAACCGCTACCTGGAGCAGAAGGCCCCGTGGAAGCTCGCCAAGGACGCTTCGAAAAAGGAGGAACTCGCCACGGTCCTCTTCGTTTCCGCGGAAGCGGTCCGTATCGCGCTCAGCTTCCTCTCGCCGGTCATTCCGACGAAAAGCCGCGAAGGCCTCGCGATGCTCGGAACGTCTCTCGAAGGGGTCCGCGACCTCGCCTGGGGAAAGTTCCAGGGCGGAGAAAGGTTCGGCGAAGGCTCCGCGCTCTTTCCACGAATCGTCGAAGAGACCAAGAAGCCGGAAGCCGCCCCCAAGGCGCAGAACAAGCCTCTTGCGGCAGAAGCCGTCCCCGCCGAAATGGACATCCGCGTGGCAAGGATTCTCGAAGTGAGCGACCATCCCGACGCGACGTCGCTCTACGTTCTGAAAGTCGATGCCGGCGAACCCGAACCGCGGACAATCTGTTCCGGTCTCAAGAGCAGCTACGCGCCAAGCGAACTGCAAGGCCGCCAGATCCTTCTCTTTGCGAACCTGAAGCCGGCACCGCTCCGCGGCATCATGAGCAACGGAATGCTCTTTGCCGGCGACACCGAAGAAGAACACGTGTGCAAGCTTCTCGCGCCGCCGGAAGGCGCAAAGCCCGGGGATCGCGCCACGTTCCACGGAATCGCGCCATCGACGGACGGTCGCATTCTCAAGCTCAAGGATTTCGAAAAGATTGCGCTCGAAGCCCGGGGGAAGGCGGTTTTCTGCGGAGAACACGCACTCGAAGTTTCCGACAGGGCGGTCACCTGCGACGTTAGGGACGGCGCAAGGATCCACTAGAATTCTTCCGATGTATTCCGAACGCAAGTTTCTTTCGCTCGCTCCGCAGACAAGAGCGAAGCGGTTTGCCGAACTTCTGCGGATTCTCGTCCTGCAGCTCGGGCACGACACCGCGCAAATCCGAAGCGAATACGAACGTTATGCGGAATGGTCGCATTTTCCCGAAAGCAAGCGCCTCGCCGGAAAGAACCAGTCGGAGCTTATCGAACTCTATCGGGACTTTCGCACCGAGGCGGGGCTAGGCTTTGAACGGGACGTCTATCTGGAAAGCGAACCGGGCGACAGGCGCGAAGCCGTCGAAAAGCCCCTTCCCTACGCAGTTCTCGCCCACAACCTGCGGAGCGCGTTCAACGTCGGTTCCCTCTTTCGCGCAACGGACTGCTTTGGCCTCGAAGCGGTACATCTTTCGGGCTACACGCCGGACACCGACCATGCCATGCTGAAAAGCGCGGCCCGCGGAACCGAGAAGTGGATTTCGAGCAAGCGATGGGAAAGCCCGTTCGACTGCATCGAGGCGCACCGGCAAAAAGGCTACGCGATCATCGCACTGGAAACGGGCGAAGGTTCCACCCCGATAACTCGGGTCGAATGGCCGGAAAAGGCCCTGATCGTACTCGGCAACGAAGAACTGGGAATCGCCCCGGAACTTTTAAAGGCCTGCACGCTCAAGGTCGAGATTCCCATGGCCGGTCGCAAGGCGAGCATGAACGTCGCCGGAGCGTTCGCCGTCCTCGCCTACGCCATCCGCACCGGTTACCGGAAACCTCTTTCCGACTAGACATTCCCACGCCTTGACACCTTGCGAAAAAGACTCCGAAATCGTCCGGAGTCTCGAAGCGCGACGCAAGCAAAAGGCTATTCTTCGTCTAAGCGCGCAAGAACCGCCTGGGCATGGTGATAGAAGCCTTCCGTCTCCGCGATTTCCGCGATAAGCCTAGCCTGCTTGGAAATAGCCTTTTCCGTGTAATTGATGATGCTTGTCCGTTTCGCAAAGTCATAGACGCCGAGCGGGCTCGAAAAGCGCGCCGTCCCGTTTGTCGGCAGCACATGGTCCGGTCCGGCAAAATAGTCGCCGACCGGTTCGCTCGACCAGGGTCCGATGAAGATTGCGCCGGCATTGACGATTCGGAGCGAAAGCTCGTTCGCATCGGAGGTCATGACTTCCAGATGTTCCGGAGCGATCCGGTTCGCGACCGCGACTCCGATGTCCCAGTTTTCGACGACCAGAATCCGCCCGAAGTTTTCCAGCACCTTTTCGAGCAGTTCGCGCTTCGGGGACGCCTTGACCAGTTCGTCCACGGTCTTCGAAACCTGCTTCGCCATGTCCATGCTGTCGGTAATGCAGATGGAAGCTTCGTAGCCGGAGCCGTGTTCCGCCTGGCTCAGGAGATCGACCGCCACATACCGCGGACTCGAAGATTCATCCGCGAGCACGAGGATTTCCGAAGGTCCGGCAATCATGTCGATATCGACCTTTCCAAAGACTTCGCGCTTGGCGATCGCCGCATAGACATTTCCCGGTCCCACGATCTTATCGACCGGTTCGATTTCCTTCGATCCGTAGGCGAGGAGAGCTATCGCCTGTGCACCGCCGATGTGATAGACTTCCCTGATGCCCAGTTCCAGAAGGACAAAGGCGACCGACGGATCGATCCCGTCCTTTGCCGGAGTCGTCACCACGATCTGCTCGACTCCCGCCACGATGGCCGGCACCGCATTCATGATGACCGTACTCGGATAGACAGCCGCTCCACCCGGAACGTAAAGACCGACACGTCGCATCGGACGCACGCGCTGTCCCATGATTTCGCCATCCTTTCCCTTGAAGGCGAAGCTGCCGATGGAATGCAGTTCGTGACGGTGAAAGCGAATCGCGTTCCGAATCGCGGCGCGCAACGCCTTCGTCAAAGTCGGGCTCACCATCTTGGCCCGCTTTTTCAGCGTCCTTTCGTCGATTCGCAGATCGCTTCCCTTTAGTCCGTCGAACTTTTGCGCGTATTCCACCGCCTTGGAAAGCCCGCCCTTGCGAACGTTTTCCATGATGTTCCGGACCTTGGCGTAAATTTCTTCCGTCGGAGCGACACCGCGCGCACAAATGCGATCGACTTCCTTTGAACTCTGATTGACCTTGAGAATCTTCATGCGACTACATTTCTCCTTGCTTCAAGGATTCCTTGTAAATTTTGTACGAAAGTCCATCGACAAGCGCAAGCCACGACGCTTCGATGATGTTTGTGGAAACGCCGGCGACATGCCAGGAATCCCGCTCGTCGCCAAACGTGGTCCAGACGCGGACATGGGCGTCCGACCCGACATTCGACCCGAGCACGCGGACCTTGAAATCGTCCAGCCGGACATTCTTCATGTAGGGATAGTAGGGCACCAGCGCCTTGCGAAGAGCCGCGTCGAGAGCGTTGACCGGTCCGTCGCCTTCGGCAACCTGGTGACTGATTTCGTCTCCGACGCGCAGCTTGACGGATGCCTGCGAAACGCTCGCCCCCTGTTCCGTACGATCCTCGATGACCCGATAGTTTTCCACCCGGAACGGCAGCGTAAAGGCTCCCAGCGAACGATAGACGAGCATTTCGAAGCTCGCTTCGGCGCTGTCGAAGTGCCAGCCCACGTTTTCGCATTCCTTGATCCGGTGCAAGAGCTCCTGCACCTTCGGATCCTTCTTATCGACATCGACATGGAGAAGTTCCCGAATCTTTTCCACGACAAGAGAGCCTCCCGCCTGGTCGCTCGCGACAAAGACCCGATTGTTTCCCACCGCGTGGGGATCGATGTGCTCGAAACTGCGGGAGACCTTCATCACGCCGTCGATGTGCGCGCCGCCCTTGTGGGCAAAGGCGGCATCCCCGACGTAGGGAGCCTTGATGTCGCTCGGAATGTTGACAATCTGGTCCAGGGAAAGGCTCACCTTGCGCAAGTCCTTGATGTTTTCCGCGCAAGAAATTCTTTTCTGCATCTTGAACACCAGATCCGCGACGATCGTCGTCAGGTCCGCGTTGCCGCACCGTTCCCCGTAGCCGTTCAGGACGCCCTGGATCATCGAAAATCCCGAACGGACCGCGACAAGCGAATTCGCCACGGCGACGCCGCTGTCGTTGTGGGCATGGATTCCCAGCGGAACCTGGATCTTCGCGAGGACCTCCCGAAGAATCCCTTCGAGTTCCCACGGCATCGTTCCGCCGTTCGTGTCGCAGAGGACGATAAAGTCCGCACCGCCCAGGGCAGCCGACTTGAGCGTCTCGATCGCATAGCCCGGATTCGCCTTGTAGCCGTCAAAGAAATGCTCCGCGTCGTAAATGACCTCTTCGGAGGATTCCTTGAGAAAGCGGACGGACGATTCGATCATGTCCAGGTTTTCTTCGAGCGTCGTCCGGATAACGTCCGTCACGTGCAAGTCCCAGCTTTTTCCGAAAATCGTCTTGACGGGAGCCTTGCTCTCGACCAGAGCCTTTAGCAGCGGATCGTTTTCCGCGAGAATCTTCGGGCGGCGCGTGCTGCCAAAGGCGCAAACCTTCGCATGGGAAAGCCGCATTTCGGCGATTCGACGAAAGAACTCCACGTCCGTCGGATTCGAAGGGTTCGGCCAGCCGCCTTCGATGTAGTCAAAGCCAAAGGAATCCAGAAGTTTCGCGATTTGCAGCTTGTCCGCCAGGGAAAGCGATATCTTGCGATCCTGGTTTCCGTCGCGCAAAGTCGTATCGTAAAGAAAGACATCGGGCATAGTACGCAAAATTTAATAAAGTTGCCGAAGCTTCAAGGAAGACGGGCGAGCATTCCTTCCCGAACGCGCTCCGTTTTTTCCTTTCCTTCGAGAGATTCCAGAACGGCAAACCCGAATTCTTCCGCGGTTCCCGGCCCGCGACTCGTCACGAGCCTTCCATGGACGACGACACGGTCTTCCCGGTAGCTCCCGCAGCGAGAAAGCAGTTCCGCCTTTGTCGAAGGGTAGCTCGTGACGCTTTTGCCGTCGAGGATTCCCGCTTGCGCAAGGACGAGCGGGCCCGCGCAAATCGAAAGCACCCACTTGTCCGCGCCGTAAAAATTCCTGACCAGTTCAAGGACGCGCTCGGAAACCATGAGATTTTCCACGCCACGGCTACCGCCCGGGAGAAACACCCCGTCAAACTCGGAAAGCTCCGCTTCGGAAAGGAGAATGTCCGCCTTCAGCGTCAAGCCGTGCGCACCTTCCACGTACACGTCGTCGTGAACGCTCGCAAGCGTGACCTGCACGTCGCCACGAGAAAGAATGTCGAACGGAACGACGCATTCCGTTTCTTCAAAGCCGTTCGCGAGCACGAACAGGATGCGATTTTTCATGAGAAACTCCTTCGTTGATGCGGCCAAAAAAATCTGCAAAAGTCTAGCGAGGTCTTTACGAATATACCAAATTCTTGCTAACTTTTCTACGGGGACGCCGGATGACCGCCTGCGCGAAAACGCGGGAGGAAAGTCCGGGCACCGCAAGGCAGGATGCTGGATAACGTCCAGGCGCAGCGATGCGACGGATAGCGCAGCAGAAAGATACCGCCCGCCGCAAGGCGGGTAAGGGTGAAATGGCGAGGCAAGAGCTCACCGCGGTTCTGGCGACAGAATCGGCACGGCAAGCCCCATCCGGTGCAAGACCAAGCAGAACTCCGCACTTCTCGAAAGTGCCCGGGTCGCCTGTCCGGCAGGAGTTCGGGTAGGTCGCTCGATGCCGCCAGCAATGGCGCGCACAGATAGATGGTCATCGCCGATTTTCGTCGGCACAGAACCCGGCTTACAGGCGTCCCCCATCGAGAGCCTCTTCGAAAACGGAGAGGCTCTCTCCTTTTACCGAACCGTGCGACCGCCCCATTCCGCGGAATGACGCCTTTCGTGTTCGATCGTCCTTTCGAAATCCGCAAGCGGCGAACAGTTTCGCTCGACTTCTAGCTGTACCTGGTGCAGGCGGGAAAGGCAGCGCATCTTGTCCGAAAGCCCGAGCTTCGACCGTTTGAGAGCCTCGTCGAGAACCCGGATCGATTCGTCATAGATTCTGCACGGAACGGGAAACGGGTGACCGTCCTTTCCGCCGTGCGCAAAGGAAAAGCGCGCAGGGTCCGTAAAGCGCGACGGAGTCCCGTTGATGACCTCGCTGACAAGCGCAAGCGACTGCAGCGTTCGCGGACCGAGACCTTGCGTGAGCAGCAGGCTTTCGAAATCCGAAGGCGCGGACTCGTATGCGGTCGCGAGAACGCCTCCAAGGCGCTTCAGATCGACGTCTTCCGCCAAGACTTCGTGATGCGCGGGCATCTTGCAATCGCGGCCCGAACAGACAGGAATCGGTTCTGGCGAGCGTTCGAACAGGTCGGTCTGCTCCGGTACGACAATCGACGTCTTCGGCTTCGTCATGGACGCAATTTCCCGCAAAACGCGAGAAGGCTCTTCGCGGGAAAGCGCAAGGACCGATTCGCGGGTCTTTCCCGCTGCCCGATCCGTGAGATTCAAGATGCTTCCCTGGTTTTCTCCGACGATTGCCGTATGCGGCTCTTCCACGAAAGAGCGAAGACCTAGCGAGCTCCAGTGATAGCGACGCGACGCGCGGACTCCCGGATTCATCCCCTGCTGAACGACCGTCCAGTCCCCTTCATCCGTCAAGACGAAGTTGTGCTGGTACAGCTGGAAACCGTCCTGGATGGCGGTATTATCGACCTTCGCGCAAAGCCTGCTCGCCCGCAAGAGGAAATTTCCGTCCAGCCCCGTCCTGTCCGCTACGAGCAAAAGCTCGTTCGGCGTCTCCCGGGAAAACTTTCCGCGCCCCCCGCAGACATAGATTCCGAGTTCCCGCGAAAGCGGAGAGAGGCCACGCTTCAACGCGAACATGACGCTCGTCGTGATTCCCGAAGAATGCCAATCCATTCCCAGGACCGCGCCAAAGGACTGGAACCACAGCGGGTCGCTCAGACGGACGAGAAATTCCCTTTTTCCGTAGTTTTCGACAATCGCTTCGACGACAAGGCGCCCCAGATCGCGCATCCGGTCGGCGAGCCATCGGGGAACCGTTCCCGAATGCAAGGGCAAGTCCGCAACGCCGGTCCGCTTTGGCATGCCCCGCTCCTACTTTCTTCGAATGTCCAGGATAAAGGCACCGTGCGCATTCGAAAGCATTTCAACGGAATATCCGCGGGAGAGGTTCCTGAAAAAAATCCGGACGAACTTTCCCTGTTCCGGCGAAGCGAGGACCGCGGCGATTTCCTCGTCACGGATCATCGAGTCCGACGTCAGTTCGCGCGAAAGCCAGTGCCAGATCTGCCAATTGAAAAGTCCACGCGTGCTCGCCACGAAGGACTGGACCATCAAGGCGTATTCGTAGGCGTAAAAGTCTCGCCGCGTCTGGATTTCCATCCGTTTCCGCGATTCGGGCAAGCGGTCAAGGAAAGAAATCGGAGCGAGCGCTTCGCGGTCGGGATTCAGGTACGAGAACTGGATTTCTCCTTCACGGACAACGACCTGCAGATTCGTGTCGTCCAGGTGTACAAAGTGCCCGGAAAGCGTTTCGCGGTAATCGCGAAAGACCTTCCGCGGGTCGAGAGGTTCGCGGATTTCGAGTGGAACCTTTTTCACGGTGAAGCGCGGAATCTCGTAGAATGCGAGCGATTCGCCCGAACCTTTTCGCCGGAGAACGGCAAAGCGAGCCGATCCGTCCGGATTCTTCAAAAGCCATCCGTGTTCCAGGTCCGGGAAAAACTTTCCATCACGGTCCAGAACGATCTTCGAAATTTCCGGATCGAGAACCGCCTCCATGTCCCATTCCATCCAGGTTCCGCCCTTGCCCACCGAATCGAGCTTCGAAAAGATGGCATCGGAAGAAAACCTGTCGAGCGAAATGATTTCGACGGGACTCGCCAGTGTTTCGCCGGCAAGAATGAGAGCAAGGAAGAGCGCAAGAAAAAAGAATCGAGACATATCCACAAGATAGAAATCAGGAAACAGGAATCAGTTGAGAGTTGAGAGTGGAGAGTGGAGTGTGGAGTTCCGCGGACGTCTAGATTCTAACGTGAAGCGGAACTTAGAGATTAGTTGATAATGGATAGTAGAGAGGTATCAGGAGTCAGGAGTCAGTTGAGTGTGAAGTGTGAAGAGTGGAGTGTGGAGTTTCGCGGACG
>CAVJTH010000036.1:0-23994 GCA_963652365.1 Senegalimassilia sp. | reverse complement strand
CTCAGCTCTAAGTTCTGACTCCCCCTTCCTTGCATCCACCCCCACGGCCACGCTTTTTTTTTCAGAGATTAGAGTTTAGGAATCAAAATGGTCCGCTTTACGTTAGAACCTAAATGTCCGCAAAACTCAGATCTAAGTTCTAAGATCTAAGTTCTGCTTTAGAGCCTAGACGTCCGCGGAACTCCACACTCCACTCTCAACACTTCACACTCGACTGATTCCTGATTCCTCTTTACTATCCACTCTCAACTAATCTCTAAGCTCTGGCTTTCAACCGTGACAGGGAGCGATTCTTTTCGTATATTTGGAGCAACACAGTTTTTGTGCCCTGAAAAGCCTCTTGCCGCGCGAATTCGAAATGGATTCGTCGGCACGAGAGAGAACCCGGTGAGAATCCGGGACGGTCCCGCCGCTGTATGGGAGTACGAAACCGGAGAAATTCGAAACCAGTGTGGAAATTCCATGCGAAGGAACCGGAAGTAGAGCGATCCCCAAGCCAGAAGAACTGCAAGAACTTTAGGTCCCGCTACGGCAGGACAAGAGGAACGATGCGAAAGACATTGTGTTCTAAAGCCGGCATGGCAAGCTCTGCCCTGCTGTTCGCTCTTGGCGTGAACGCCTTTGCCGCCGATGTGCAGGATCTGGGCGTTTCGGAGATCGCGCTTCCGCCACCGACCCCAGCGGATATCGCTCCCAGCTACGAAGAAATCTTGCCGGACGCCTGGGAAGGGCGCGGCCTTTCCGTTACCGAGGTCCTTTCTTCCCTGCCCGGAATCCAGAGCTATCGGCAAGGCGGCATGGGAAGCTTCCAGACGGTCAGCATCCGGGGAATCGCCTCGAAAGGCATCTTGATTTGCATCGACGGAATTCCCTTGAACGACGCGAGCGGCGGAGCGGCAGACCTCGGGACAATCGACCTGAACAACGTCGAAAGAATCGAAATCTACAAGGACCGCGTTCCCGCAAGATTCGGCGGACAGGGACTGGGCGGAGCGATAAACTTCGTCACGAAAAAGGCGACGGCAAAGACGAACGGAAGATTTCTCGCAAGCTACGGCAGCCACAACACGCTCGAAGGTTCCGCCCAGGTGAGCGTTTCGCCCAAGGACAGCATGAACTTCGCGGCGAGCGTTTCGGCAAGGCACAGCGACAACGACTACGAATTTACGAACCGAAACGGCACCGCCTACAATCCCGATGACGACTTTACCGACAAGCGAAGAAACGCGGAATTTTCCGAATACTCCGGAAACTTCGCCTATCGCATTCTGCACCCGGAAAATTTCTTTTCCACGTTCTCCGCGAACTTGTCCTATACGAAATCCGGAAACCCCGGGCAGGAAAGCTCCCAGACCCAGGTGGCAAACTTCACGGGACAAAGTACGCAGCTTGGCTACCGTCTGGAATTTCCCACTCTGCAGAACTCGGTCCTGCTCGAAGCGGGCCTCTCCGGAAAATTCGAAAAGAACGTTTCCGCCTCCTACTATCCGCTAGACCTTGTCGGATACAGCTACCCGGACTACATCCAATACGGACTTGCGGGATACCGCCTCTATCCGGAAGTCATCGGAACGGTCGTGCTGGATCGCTTCGAAGGAACGGTTCGCGCGGCGGGAAGCGCCGAAAAATGGGAAGCCCGCGGAACCATCCGCGAATTCGGACTTTCGCGCTACAGCGCAGCCGCATCTGCCAGCGCAGAACTCGCCGCGACGCGCTGGCTTGCGCTTCTTCTCGAAGGCAACCTGCTCAAGACATTCGACGACATCGACGGCGGCAAGTTCCTGATGCCCACGGGGACCGCGACAATCGAAGATACCGAAAAAAGAGACTTGAACCTTTCGGGAATGGCACAAGTCAAGCTCGGACAAGAAAGCTCTCTCGTCGGCGCGAACGCTTCCTTTGGCAGATACTATCGACAGCCGCAACTGATGGAACTTTACGGCGTTTACCGCGGCGTTCTCTCCAACCCTAAGCTCAAGAACGAAACGGCGCTCCGGTTCGAAATCGGAGGATTCGTCCAGACGCCCTCCCGAAAGACGACCTTGCGCGCCACGTATTTCAGCTCGTTCGTCGAAAACGGAATCTACTGGATAGCCGGAAACAACGCGATCAAGGCGTTCAACGCGAGCAAGGCGCGCATCCGCGGAATCGAACTGGAAGCGAAAAGCGCCCCGGTTTCGTTTTTCGAGACCACGTTGCGCGGCACGATCCAGGATCCGCGAGACAAGGGATTCGTCAAGATGTATCGCGGAAAGCTCCTGCCGGGAGAACCTGTCCACAGTTACTTTGTCGAAGGCAAGCTGTTCTTGCCTTTTCGTCTGGACTTGACGTTCGATGCAAGCTACCGCACACGAATCTTCAGCGACCGTTCGAACCAGACGCGCCAGCCGGCAACGGCCCGCTACGACGCGAGCCTCGGATATTCCCCATGGGAAAGCACCCGTCTGGTTTTCAGCCTCGCGAATATCTCGGACGAGACCTACACAAACTTCTATTCGCCAGACCCCGTTCCCGGCAGGGAATACAGGATGACCCTTATCCAGAAATTCTAACCCACAAGAATTCCCGTTCTAACCGGGATGTCACCTCAAACCAAGGAAAAGACATGAGTAAAAAGATACTTCCCCTCGTTTTTGCCACCGGCTTCGCGCTGCTGTTTAGCGCATGCGGAAGCGACGGAGACAGCGTTTCGGGCATTACCTGCGAAGAAGGCGACTGCTTCGAAGAAAGCTCGTCGAGCGTTTCCGAAGAGGAAAATTCCTCCAGCAGCGAAAAGGCCGAGGACAAGTCTTCCAGTTCGAACCAAAAGGAAAGCTCCAGCAGCGTGGAAGACGAAAAGTCCAGTTCCAGCCTTGCGGGCTCCAGTTCCTCCGCAAAGGAAGAATCCAGTTCCAGCGAAAAGGCCGAATCGTCTTCGAGCGAAGCGCCCGTATCTTCGTCCAGCGCAAGGATCACCTATCTGAGCACGACGCCGAACCTCGCCGACCTCGAAGTTTCCGGCGACACCCTGTTTGCCATCTTCCAGCGTCAAAGCGCCGACTACACGATTCCCGAAGTCGGCCTGCTCGCCCTCTACGACGCAAATAGCGGAGCTCTTCTGGACACCGTTCGCCTTGTCACCAAGAACCCCTCCGCGGTCAAGGTCCGTGGCGGAAACGTCTATGTGGCGACCGCCGGCGAATACGACGAAGCGACCTGGAGCCTGCCAGCCGACGCAAACCGCGGCATCGAAAAGATCGACCTGCAAAAGAAAAGTTCGACCCTGTTCGTGAGCGGAACAACGCTCGGCGGCGGGATCAGCGGCATCGGCGACTTTGTCATCAACGCAAACGGAACACTGGGCTATGCAGCGGTCTATCAAAGCTACGGAAGCGTGTCCGTCGTCAAAATCGACCTCTCGACAGGTTCGGTCAAGACGGTTGACGGAATCAAGAACGCAAGCGGTTCCCTGGCATACGACGACGAAAGCGGCCTTCTCTACATCGGCGAATACTTCATGGATTACGCTACATACGACATGAACATCGGCGTCTTCTCCTATGACGGTCGTCAAGTCTTTTCCCTGACCGATGAATACGAAACGCGTCCGCCTTACAGCATCCAGGTTGTAAGCGGCAAGCCATACGTATTTGTCTCGGATTACTCTTCGGGTAAACTTTACATCGATTATGCCGACGACGAAAAAGCCGGGGTCGCCTATTATCAGGATTCAAAGCTCGCCGCCGCCAACGGAAAGCTCTATCTCGTGGAACGCAGCACAACCGCCACCATCGCTCAAATCAATCTCGATACTGGAAAACCGGCGTGGCAGCAATCGTTCGAAACGGGCGCCAATCCCTATGACGTCGTCCCCGCGGACAATGGAAATCTCTGGGTCGCCTTCTACGGCCTTCCCAAGATTCAAAAGATTTCCGCATCCGACGGTTCCGCCATCTCGGCTATCGACACGCAAGAATTCTGCGCACACACGATAGAATAAGCTTTTTAGGCTTTCCATTTCCAGCCGCCCGAAAGTTCGAGCGGCTTTTTGACATTTCGCTACCGCATAGCTAAAGTTTCGTTCAACAAGTTTCCGTATTGCCGACTATCCCCGCTATTTCCCATAGTGCGTCCGATAAAAAATAAACCTAAGGATTCTTTGCAACAGGATTGTTCAAAAAACTATATTACCATCTCAAGAAGGGCAGTGTTCCATTGTCCAAACGACAAATTTGTGCAGCGCAAGGTAAAAACTTTATGCAAAATGTCGAAGCTCTCGATTTCGCCGCAAAGAAAGAACTCGCCCGTATCGCCGAGCTCCCCGAAATTTCTTTAAAGGAAAAAAGGCTTATTCCTCCGCAATACGCCGCCGAACTGGACCCGTTTTCAAGGCGCTCCACCATGGAAGAAGCGAACCTGGGATTCACCGAGGCGCAAGCCCGCGTCGAAGCGAGCCGCTGTATGAAGTGCAAGAAGCCCGCCTGCACGGCGGCCTGCCCGATCGGAATGCCGATTCCGGAATATCTCGAATACGTCGTCAAAGGAAATTTCCAGTCGGCGATCGACCTGATTCGAGAGACGTCGCTCATCCCCTCCATTTGCAGCCGGGTCTGCCCGCACGAACGGCAGTGCCAGTCCAACTGCGCGCTCGGCAAACTGCTCAAGGATCCGGACAAGGGAATCCACATGGGAAACATGGAACGGTTCTGCGCGGATTACGAGCGAGAAAACCTGGGCGGTAAAAAGGCTCTGCCCGTCGCGCCGGATACCGGAAAGAAAATCGCCGTCATCGGAGCGGGACCGGCGGGTCTCGGAGCGGCCATCGACTTGCGCACGCGCGGGCACAAGGTGGTCATCTTTGACGAATACGACCAGCTGGGAGGCGTTCTCCGCTACGGCATTCCCGAATTCCGCCTTCCGAAAAAGATTCTGGATTACGAACTTTCCATCTTGCCCGACATGGGAATCGAAACCCATTCCAAGGTTCACATCGGAAAGGAATTTTCCGTCAACGACCTGCTCGCCCAGGGATTCGACGCCGTCTTCATCGGCAACGGGGCAAACGAGCCGGTCGTTCCCGACATTCCCGGGAAAGGTCTCGGAGGAATCTTCACGGCGAAGGACTATCTGCGCAAGGCGAATCGCGGCGAACCTCTGGATTCCAAAAAGAATGTCGTCGTCATCGGAGGCGGAAACGTCGCCATGGATGCCGCTCGAATGGCATTCCGCGAAGGCGCGGAAACGGTGCGGCTCGTCTATCGCAGAACGGTAAACGAAATGCCCGCCTGCTGGACGGAAATCCACGAAGCGACGGCGGAAGGCGTACAGGTTCTCGAGCTCCGGAGTCCCGCCGAATTTATCGCTGACGAAAACGGCAACGTCAAGCAGGCAAGGCTCGATGTCTTCACGCTTGGCGAACCCGATGCAAACGGTCGCCCTGCACCGGTCAAGGTCGAAGGCGCATCCGAAACAATCGACTGTGACACGGTGATTTTCGCCGTCGGAAATCGCGTATCTTCGGAGATTCTCGATTCCGTCGAAGGCGAAGAGGCAAGGAAGAAAGTCTATGTCGGCGGAGACGCGCTCTACGGTCCCAAGACGGTCGTTCTCGCCCTTCGCACCGGGCGGGAAATCGCGGAAAGAATTCACGAGGATCTGTGCGGCGCATGACGATTCGCACAAACTGAAATCCAGCATCCTATCTTGCCTCCAACCTTTTCACTGGAGGCATCTATGCTTTTTAACGACATTGCGAAAAAATATCTCGCCGAGGATTCCGAGAACCTGGCGGAACTCACCGTCCGGACCTATCGCTGGGACCTGAACAAGATTCACGACTTCGCCCCGGACCTCTCCATCGAAGAGATTACGACAGATTTTGTCAAACGCTATCGGTCGCACCTGAAAGAAATCGGGAACAGGGAATCCACCATCAGCAAGGCGCTTTCCGTCTTCCGGAACTTTACGAACAAACTAATTCTCGACGACCTGATTTCGAAAAATCCCTTCGACCGCATCAAGATTCATCGCGTTGCATCCAGGCGCGGATTTCTAAGTATTCGGGAGCTGAAAAGCCTTTACCTGAATTTTCTGGAACATTCGAGCAGCCTTCTAAAAAACGAGCGGGACTCGCTACGCGTCTTTCTGTTTTCATGCTTTACCGGGCTTCGCTTTGGCGACTTGAAAACACTGGACGCAACGGAAATCGTCGATTGGAAAATCCACAAGCGAACGCACAAGACCGGCGAGGCGGTGTACATTCCCATTCCCGTCCAGGCGAGACTCTTGCTTCCCGATATCGCGAAAGGTCCCGTTTTTCATGTGGCGGACAACGCCTACTTCAACAAGCGTCTCCGCAGCGGCGCCAAAAAGCTGGGATGCCACCGATATCTGCACTGTCACATGGCGCGGCATACGTTTGCAACGACCTGCATCTCCATCGGGATTCCGCTTTCCGTCACAAGCAAGCTTCTGGGGCACCGCAGCATCGAGACGACGTTAATTTATGCGAAATACGTCGATACCCTGCTCGATAAGGAGATGAAAAAATTTGACCGGCTGAAGTAAATACTAAAACGCCCCGGAACGATTGTCGGGGCGAATCGATTCAACATATTCGGCAGTTCGACAAACCCACCAGCTTGATATACCCTCTATTTCTTTAAGGTATAGCGAGATACTTTTTGGGCAAGATTTACTTCGTGAATTCTCATCGCCAAGTAAATCGAATCTAGGTTGAAAAGCAAGAAAAATCCCCGGAAAACGAATCCCGGGGATGGCTAGGTTTCCAGCTTGTCGCCTTTCCACCACGAAAAGGACAGGCCATGAGACTCAGGCCGTGCACTAAGATACCAAATCGACGCCCTGCTGAAAGCCCGGCTCCTTCAAAAGGACATCGCGAAACAGATCGGGATATCCTCCGGAGCCCTCTCGAAGGAGCTGAACAACAACGGAGGCAGGGACGGGTACGACCCGGAAAAGGCGGACAGGAGGGCGGAGAAGCTCCAGCGCGAGGCGCACGTCCACTGCAGGTACAGCGAGGACGTCTGGGAAGAGGTCGAGGACGCCATCCGGGAGGACCTGTCTCCGGAGCAGGTCGCCGGACGCAGGAGGCTGGAGGGAAAGGAAACGCCCAGCGTCCCCGCGATCTACCGAAGGATCCAGGGCAGGACGGAGCTCAGGCCGCACCTGAGGCACCGGGGCAAGCCGTACCGCAAGCGGGGCCCGGCCAAGGACAGGCGCGGCTCGATCAGTGACCAGCGATGGATAGACGAGAGGCTCGCGGTCGTGGACAGGAAGGAACGCTTCGGGGACTTCGAGATAGACCGGATCAACGGGGCGCGAACGAGAACATGAACGGGCTCATTTGCCAGTATCTGCCGAAGGGGACGTCCTTCGAGGACCTGACCAGGGAGAAGGTGAAGCGGATCGAGTGGAAACTGAACAACCGTCCGAGAAAAAGACTTGGATTCTTGACCCCGCTAGAGTATATTTCAAGGCGTGTTAGGCAGATTTACTTGACGACTTAAATCCGCCGTTCAGTATGTATGGAGAATCTGATATGAAAAAAATGGGTCTCCTCTTTCTTGTTTTGGTCCTGTTTGCTTGCTTCGACGAGTCTTCTGTGGTACGGCCTTCAGAAACATATAAAGAAGATCCGGATTTAGGATGACTTTGTCCCGGTACTGGATGACTCCAAGACGTTTGGAGGCTTGGAGTCCATCTATCATGTCGGAGACCGGATTGTTCTGGTTGACAACTACTGGTCTAGCAACCGGTACACTTCTCCGGGTTCCGTTACCTACACCCCAAGGGTGTTTGCCTCGAAAATTGGATCGACCCGTTGGAACACTCTTGCGAGCTCCGAATGGATTCGTTACGTGTATGGTGACTCTACTGGCCTTTATGCCGGAACCCAGCTTAGCGGCAAGGTCCTGAAATATGATTTCGATCGCGGCGGATGGGATGAAATATACGCGTTGCCGTTTGACTCGAACGGTTTCTACAATGTTTATGGAATCGCTGTTTACAACGGACGACCAGTTGTATGTTTTGCCGGATACGAGGACAGCACGGACAGGCGCAGCGAAACTATCAAGCTTGCCATGAAAATGCAAACGGATACCGGATGGGTGGATATTACCTACGACTACGATTCTTCCAGGGAATACCCGATGCAGTTCCACAAGGGTGTCGAACTAAATGGCAAACTATACACGATTAGCGGCGCTCGGGGAATGTGGCGCTATGACGGCAGCTGGAAAAGAATGGCAAAGATTCCAACTCCAAGTTGGGCGACTTGGGTTCCCGCTTATGATACAAGCGACATCGCATTGGACATTGTGGTTCATAAAGGGAAAATATACGTGATCGGTGAAAAATCTTCATCCGATGTGCTGGAATATGACGAGGCTCTTGACAGTTGGAACCCCATAGACAGTGTTATTGAGACTTATGACGAGACGATTGATACGACAGATCCTTTTGCCGACCCGTATCGTGGGCATAGGACTTTTCAGAATGTGCCGTCCAATCGTTTTTCCCTGGCATCGGATGGAAAACATCTCTTCGTGGCGGGAAGTCGGCCTCCTTGGCCTTTTGTTTACATGGGTGACTATGGCGACCCCTATGGAAATGAAGAAAAGGGCTGGCGAAAAATCTATGGTAATTTTTGCCCCAGGTACATTTGCCTAGCCCATGGTTCGTCTTATGGTATGGTTGCTGTAGAGGATACCCTGTATGTGGCGAACACGACGGCTCTTTTGAAATTTCCCCTAAGGGATTTGGACGTTGTCATTTCAGACGAGAAATCTTACCCGTCGGTGAAATGAAAAATCCAAGAAATTGTTTTCATAGGAAAAAGGCTGTATAATAGCGATATATAATGTGAGGGTATATCAGGCTGCCGAGTTTTCATCCCTAGCTCAATCGGGTTCTGCCCATTCGGGCTTTTTGTATGAAATTAGAAAATCGCTCTGATTTTTTCTTACGGGAAAGACCTTTTTTTTTTGAAAAACCATATTTTAAAAGAATGAAACTTTTCCCTCTGCTTTTCGCCCTGTCCCTTTGCTTTTTGGCTTGTTCCGATAACGCATCCGACGCTCCGCTAGAAGAACCTTCTTCGAGTTCGGTTTCCGTTTTGGCGGAATCTTCGTCAAGTGCTGAAATTTCTAGCTCCGTGGCGGCATATTCTTCGGAAGCCGGAGAGCTTCCTCCGAGCGCCGGTGAAGAATCCAGCGCGTGGGAGTCGTCAAGCTCGGAATTTGATCCCGGTTCTAGCGCAGTCGCTGTGTCGTCGGAAGCGGAGATTTCTTCAAGCGATGTTTCGGCGATTTCTAGTTCTAGCGCAACCCTTGCTTCGTGGGATGAAATCGTTTTGCAGGCGGACTTGACCGCATCCCAGATTCAACGTGCCGAGGAATTTCGTCACGTCGCTGTCGATTCCGCCGGGAGAACCCGCAACGCCATCTATGTCTATACGCAGACGGTTGGAGATTTCTCTTCCGCACCGGAGAAACTCGCCGCCCGCATCAAGGTTCTTGGCTTTGACGATGTCTATCTGAGTCCGGGAAAGTCGCTTTACACAAATCCGAACGATTGGATTCGGACATTTATCCGAACGCTTTCGGGTTACGGCGTCAAGGTCCATGCGCAGCGCTTGTCTGTTACAGGAAGCAGTGGCCTGGAGCTTTTGGCAAGCGAAAGCGCAATTGATGCCGAAATCGCTCTCGTCTCGGGATACAACAACCAGGTCGCTTCTGCGGAAAGGTTCTCGGGTATCTCCGCCGACATCGAAGTCCATACGATCAAGTCGGGTTATGACTATGTGTGGGACAAGGCCGCAAGTTCCGATACGCTCCTTCGGATGGCGCAAAGCGCGCTGGAATATGCGGGAAAAAAGATCGAGAGCGTAGATCCGAACTTGAAGCTTTCCGAGGCGATTGCGATGCCCTATGACAAATACTACAACGAAGGCAAGTTTACCAACGGAAGTTCGGGACATTTCCTGAAATCCTGCGACTGGGTAATTCTGATGGATTACTACACAAAAGATACCCAGCTTCAGCGGTATGCCCAGGCGAGCTTCTACAATGCGACCAAGGATGCAGGCGTAAGCGTCGCTTTAAAGGTCAAGGGTTCCGGATCAGACGCTTTCCAGAATTGGGAAACGCTTCTGTCTTCGCTCCAAGCTTTGTTCGATGCTTCCATCGGTTATAAAAATACGGCGGGTTTTTCGCCTTTCCGCGGTCTTGATTTTTTCACTTACGAAGGATTGGAAAATCTCTGGTTTGAGGGCTAAAAATCCAGTTTTCATGGGGAAGCCTTTTTTGGGTGGGGTAAGATTCAACCGAGTCGCTGTAAAACCTTACACGGCTTCGGCGATTTTTTTTTGAAAAGCTTGCGCTTGCTGTGAAAAGTGATTATATTTCTTTTGTAGAGATTGTTTCAAAATCGCTTAAAAGGAGTTGCCGTTGTCCTATCCCGTTCCCGAATCCTGGACTGTTTCCGGTATTCTATCGGATAACGGCGTTCCTTTTTGCGAGGGAAAAATCGAAGCCTATCACAGGCTTGCCGACGGGACCTTGGACTGGATGGCGGAATGCGGCATCGGTGAAGACGGCTCTTTTTCGCTTGTATTTTCTTCCCAGATGTTCCAGAAGGGGGGCGGACCTAAATGGCTTTACAGCCGCGAGACAGAGGCCTTGCCTGTTTCGGACAGCTATTACTATTCCTACTCCTACTACAACTACTATTTCAGCGTCTATCTCGGCTATTATACGGCGGGCGACTGGCAGGCTTGGGATTTGTCGCAGACGCTGTTTGAACACGGTTACTTGCCGGGCAGCGTCGTTGCGGAACCCTACCCGTCTTCGACGGTCGATTTCTGCTGGGGTTCGGCGACTTCCATCTACAACTGGGAACTGTTCTTCTTTGTCCCGATGCTTTTGGCGGACAGGATGCTCGCCGAGCAGAATTACGAAGCGGCGCTGAACTGGCTTCAGCTAGTGTTCGACCCGCGGATAGACCTCACTCCCTACGAGCGGACAAAGCGCTTTGTCCGGGAACTTTCGAAGGGTGCCAGGTATTGGAAGTTCCTGCCGTTCTTTGCGAATCCGGATGCCGACCGGTCGATTCTTTCGGAACTGTCGTTCCCGACGCCTCACGATGCCTTGCCCGACAGAAAGGCTATCCAGCTGCTGATAGACCGCTGGAAAAACGACCCGTTCAATCCGCAGATGATCGCGCGCTACCGCCCTGTCGCCTACCAGAAATATGTGGTGATGAAGTATCTTGATGCCCTGATCGGCTGGGGAGATCAGCTATTCTCGCAGGACACGACGGAGTCGGTAAATCTTGCCGTGCAGATGTACATCCTTGCGGCGGAGATTCTCGGACCGAAGAGCGCCGAGGTTCCTGATCCGAAGAACGCCACGGCGTTCAGCGTGCGGGATCTGATGGCGAAGAGTATGGGAGTGATGAACAACGCTTTTGTCACTTACGAGGACACGATGCTCACGGGCAAGAGCCGCGAAAAGGAGACGCCGCAGCGGCTGCTTCCGGGCAAAACCATGCAGCTTGCGCATACGACGGGGATGATGTTCTATTTCAACGTGCCCCGCAACGAGACCCTGGCGGGTTACTGGGACACCGTAGCCGACAGACTTTACAAGATACGCAACAGCCTCAATATCGAAGGCGTAAAGAGAACCCTTGCGTTGTTCGCCCCGCCTATCGACCCCGCCCTGCTCGTGAAGGCGAAAGCGAACGGGATTTCCATCAGCGAGGCGCTTGCCGACGCTTCGTCTGCGCTGCCATACTACCGTTTTAAAGTGATGGTCGCCAAGGCGATAGAGATTGTTCGTGACGTGATGCGAATGGGCCGCGACCTGCTGGACATCCTCGAAAAGTACGATGCCGAATCCCTGGCCGTGCTCCGGGCGTCGCACGAAAGGACGATGCTCGCGCTGCAGAAGACGGTCACGGACATGGACGTGGCGGAACTCGAAAAGGAACTCGAATCCGTCGAGACGGAACAGGAAAACGCCGCGGCGGAACAGGAGGAGCAGGAGGAATACTACCGTCCCATCAAGCTGGAAGAACAGTACGACAGGTTCATGGAGAAGGCCAGGAAAGTCCAGGAAACGGTGGAAAACGTCAAGAAGGCGGCTTCCGTCGCCTACAAGATCCCCGACCTGGACATCGGCGCCATCGCGAACGGCCTGGGCGGCCCGTCGTTCAGCGCTCTCTCCGCCGGCGGGACGAAGATAGCCGAGAACCTGGTGAACGAGGCCGAGAGCTATGCCTCCCGTTTTGTACAGCGGCAGGTCTCCGCCGCCAAAATGAAGCTGCAGGCCGAAGCGGAACGCAGGCTGCAGGACTGGACGATGGCGAAGACCGAAAAGGCGAACAGGGCCAAGACGCTCGAGAAGAGGAAGACCGTCGCCGAGATAAGGATCGACTACGCCAAAAAGCAGGTTGAAAAGGCGGAGCGCGAAGCCGAACTCAAGGACGAAATGTACGACCTCCTGTCGGAAAAGTACACGAACAAGGAACTCTACGGCTGGCTGAAGAAGGAGGCCGGCGGCGTGTATAAGAGCCTTTTCCAGCTGGCGGTGAAGGTCGCTCGCAAGGCGGAGAAGTGCTACCACTTCGAGATAGGCGATACCGACATCGACGCCAAGTCGTCAAGGACGTTCATCAAGGGCAGCGGCTCGTACTGGGACGGCTTGCACAGTGGACTGCTTGCAGGAGAAAAGCTGCTCGCCGACTTGCACGTGATGGAAGTCGCCTATCTGGAAAACGATAAAAATGAAATTGAAATAACGAGACCAATTAGCTTATGGGAATTGGAGAATAGAGTATTTGTCGGTGCGCAAAGTCAGGAATCATTAAAAAACCTAAACAGTAACGGGTATTGTGAATTTATTATCCCCGAAGGACTATTCTCGTCTGATTTTCCTGATCAATACTTCAGGCGAATTCGTGATGTTCGAATTGAAGTTGTTGCTTCAAATTACAACGGTCACTATTTAAATGCGCAATTATCTTTGACAGAAAACTGGCTAGACTTGAAGGGAGACGAACCTAAAATTAGAAACCGAATAGGAACACAAACGATGGCTACAAGTACAGCACATAAAGAAGCTGGGAAATTTGATTTTCGCTTTGGTTCTGACAAATTCCTACCTTTTGAAGGTGCTGGAGCAGTGGATTCTAAGTGGTCTTTGACGATTAATGGCTATAAAATTACTGGAGCTGGTGAAAATAAAACAGGCCAAATTTTGAGTCCTGGAGATATTGAAGATGTGATTGTTCATATCAGTTATACCGCCCGTATGGGAAAAATCCGGTCACAAGGAGGTACGGACT
Organism: Senegalimassilia sp.; assembly: GCA_963652365.1. GTDB lineage: Bacteria > Fibrobacterota > Fibrobacteria > Fibrobacterales > Fibrobacteraceae > Hallerella. The sequence goes on along the minus strand of CAVJTH010000036.1, from coordinate 10,644 downwards.
AATGCAAACCCGATTCTTTATTCTTTTCTTTGCGATGTTTTTATTGCTGTCTTGCGCAGACGAAAGTTCCAGCGGCCCTGCAAATGAAAACAGTTCTGCTTCTCGCGGTTCGGAAATTGTTTGCGATATTGGCAACGAGGGGATGATTGTCAAACCTGCCGACGGTGAAATGGAGCGCATTTGCAAAGACGGCTCTTGGGTTGTTATCGAGAGTAGTTCTTCTAGTACTCTCATGGTGAGCAGCGATGCTAAAGAGAAACTATCCTCATCTAGCAGCTTCATTGGTAGCGAAACGAAGCAATCTAGCTCATCTAGTATCAATGCCCTAAGTTCAAGCGAAGAATCTTCGAGTAGTTCCTTTGGGCAAAGCAGCGATAGTCACGAAGGCTCGCAATCATCAAGTAGTGACTACGCCGAGGAATCTAGCAGTTCCATTGATGATACCAAGCTGTATCTCTGTGATGATGGGATTACGTATGTTTTAGACTTGGCAAATTGCAAGGTTGAATCTTCATCTAGCGAATCAGGCTCGCCTGAAAGTTCTTCGGATAGCGAGGAATCGTCAAGTTCTGGAATTGAATCTAGTAGCAGTATTGGTATGAGTTCTTCTAGTGTTTCCTCTTCTTCGGAAGAAAGTTCGTCGTCTGTGAACAGCGTTTATGATGCCCAAAACAGCAAGCTGTTTGATTTACGGGATAATCAGGTATATAAGACTGTAACTATTGGTACTCAAGTATGGATGGCGGAAAATCTAAATTATTTGCCGCAAGATACAGTGGGCACTATATTTGCTGGGCGCTCCATATGTGCTGGAGGAGAATACATGTCTTTCAAAGAGGGAGACTGTTCTATTTTTGGAAGATTATACGACGTGGCGATAGATGGTTATGATAAATTTAATCAAGATATCTGTCCTGACGGTTGGAGGATTCCCACGTTAAAACAATGGAAAACGTTGGTTACATTTATTGGGGGGGGGATGCTGGAAAAATGCTGAAATCGAGCGAAAACTCATATTGGTCAGATAAAGATCTTACAGACCCGTTTGGCTTTTCCGCAATTCCATCTGGTTTTTTTCACAGGCTGTTGGGATACAATCCAAAACATAATGAATTGATGGCTGTATTTACAGTTCATAGTTTCAATTCAACTGAAAGTAATGCTATTCGAATTTATGATACTCAAAATTCTGTCGAATTTGCGGGATTTGGTGAGGGTTACTATTTACCTATTCGGTGCATAAAAAAATAAATCGGTTGAATAGATATGATTTTTAAATCAGTCCTTGAAAAAGATAAAAGACTCCAATCGAAATGGAATTTTGTTATCGTATTCCAAGATTCTGTTAAATTTGCCCATAAAGCTATATTTATGTATTCGCTTGAGCTCGAATCCGTCGAGACGGAACAGGAAAACGCCGCGGCGGAACGTCCCATCAAACTGGAAGAACAGTACGACAGGTTCATGGAAAATTAGTTAAGGAGTTTTTCTATGCCCAAAACGATTCTCTTCTGGCCCGATGTTTACAAGGAGCAGGGGCACTGGTTGCCGACATTGAAATGGGCGGAGGACCTTGCCCGGCTTGGACATTCCGTGAAATATATGGGAATTCCCGATTGCGAAGGGATAGTAAAGGCCTATCCGATAAAGAATCAAGGCGATACGCTGGTCCCCATCCCCTATTCCCCGATTTTCGGGAACATCTATCCTCTGGGCTACACGACCGAAAGCCATACGAGTCCGAACGAACGCTGGCGACCGGACCATATCTGGGCGATTGCCTATAGCGCCCTCGGCGAGGACTTGTCGCGCTACAAGGAAAAGCTGAATCGGGAACTGTTTGCCGATGCGCAGAATTTTTACAGGACGATGACGGACCTGAAACCCGACCTGCTTGTTTCCGGTTACTTCACTTCGCTGGAAAGCCTCCTGATCCATAAAATCTACGGCGTGAATGTTGTCGTTTCGACGACTTACCTGAGGCACCCGAGCGAAGATCCGGCGATGCGGGCGGTGCAGAATCTGATGGCGTTTTCCCCGACGGAATACTTCAAGCTGGTGAATTTGTGCCGGTATGCGGAATTGAAAGGCGCTGCCGGAGAGAATCCGGTTGATCTGTTGCAGGATCCCGAGGTGGAAATCGAAGATTTCGTGAAGGATTTGGAAGCCTTTGACGAGTTGATTCCCTGCCCGCGCGAATACGAATACGCCCATTACAATCCCGGCGCAAAAGTCCATTATGTCGAGCCTTGCATTCTGGAAAGGGATTTGGCTTCGTCTTCAAGCGAAGATTTTGACGATTCGCTTCTCCAGCCGGAAAATCCGGCAGCCGATGCCGTCTGTAAAAAGCTCATCTTTGTGACGGCGGGTTCGCAGGTTCTGGATTACGAGGGCAAGGCGCGGCATCTTTTCCACTGTCTGTGCGAAGCGATGCGTTCTGCGGAACTTTCCGACTATCATCTTGTCCTGGGCGTCGGTTCCAAGCTTATCCATGATTACGAATGGACGGAATTTAAGGATCAGCCAAACATCACCTTTGCGAGCTGGGTTCCGCAGCGGGCGATCCTTTCGGCGCCGAACCTGGAATTCGCCCTGGTTCACGGTGGACTGGCGACCATCAAGGAATGCGTCTATAACAACAAGAAGTTCCTGATTCTTCCCCTGGGCAAGGACCAGATCGACAACGCCTTGCGGTTGCGGAAATACGGCATCGAAAATACGGTTCCCGTCGAAAACATCAGCCCGAAAATTCTCATTGACGCCATCGTGAACTTGCGCTCCGATCGAAAGACCTTGAAAAATCTTGAAAGGCTGAGCGTCGTGTTCCGGACGCTTGAACGCGAACGGCCCGGGCTGCAGGTGCTTCTCGAAAATTTACAGGCGGAATAAAAAGGGCCCGATTTCTCGGACCCGTTTTTTTTTGAAGTCGGTAAATCAGAGTTCCGGCTCGTGTCCTGTCAGGCGCACGAAGATTTCCACGTATTTGTCGAATGTATTCTTGACGACTTCCGCGGGAATTTCCGGGCCCGGATAGGTTTTTCCCCAGTCGAGCGTTTCGAGCCAGTCGCGGATGTACTGCTTGTCGAAGCTTTCCTGGTTCTTGCCGACCTGGTACTTGTCCGCAGGCCAGTAGCGGCTCGAATCCGGCGTCAGGACTTCGTCGATTAGGACCGTCTTGCCGTCGATTTCGCCAAACTCGAACTTGGTGTCCGCGAGGATGATTCCCTTGGTCGCCGCGTAGTCGCGCGCCTTGGTATAGACATCGATCGAAAGGTCGCGGAGTTCCGTGGCGACTTTTTCGCCCACGATGTCGAATGTCTGCTCGAAGGAGATGTTTTCGTCGTGGCCGACATCCGGCTTGGTGCTCGGCGTGTAGAGCGGCTTTTCGAGCTTTTCGCAAAGTTCGAGACCATGCGGGAGAACATGTCCGCAAATCTTTCCGGTCTTCTGGTAATCCTTCCAGCCGGAGCCGACGATGTAGCCGCGGACGATGCATTCGACGCTGTGGCGCTTCGCCTTCTTGACGATCATCGAGCGTCCGCGCAGATAGTCCTTGTATTTCTGGAGGACGGCGGGGTATTCATCGACGTTTGCCGTGATCAGGTGGTTCGGCATTCCGAGGTGCTGGAACCAGAAGAGCGAAAGCTGGTTGAGAATTTTTCCCTTGCCGGTAATCGGGGTGGGAAGGACCACGTCGAAGGCGGAAAGGCGGTCGCTGGCGACCATGAGGAAGCTGTCGCCCAGGTCGTACATGTCGCGTACCTTGCCTTGGTGGAACAGCGGAACATCGGTAATCGGAGTTTCAAATTTTAGGCTCATAGTGCACTAAAAATAGTTAAATTCCGAGCATGAAGACAATTGGAATCTGTGGCCGGATCGGTTCCGGCAAAAGCGCGGTCGGCGTGCTTCTCGCTGAACGGGGAACGTTCGTGCTGGACCTCGACCACGAAATGCACTTGCTGTATGCGGAATCGGAAACGCTTCGGGGGAGAATCGCGGAACGCTTTGGCGCGGAATGCGTTCGGAACGGAGCGGTTGACCGGGCCGCCTTGGCTGGGCGTGTCTTTCGGGAACCGCAGTCGCTCCTGGATTTGGAAAAGATTGTCTATCCGCTGCTCGAATCCGCGGTGCGAGCCAAGCTTTCGGACGCTTCCCGGTCCAAGGGTTCTCCGGGGCTTGCGGCGGTCGAAGGCGCGCTTCTTTTCAAGTGGCCCGAGTTCTCGAAAGCGCTTTCCGAAATCTGGATTGTCGAAGCTCCGGACGCGGTCCGTCTGGAGCGCCTCTTGAAAAGGGGACTGGTACGGGAAGATGCCGAACGGCGAATGCGGATCCAGGCCTTGGACCCGATGCCCCCGAACGAGCATTACGAGCATATCGACAATTCGGGTTCGATGGAGGCTCTGAAAAATCGAATCGACGAACTTTTGACTTCGAAATTCTAAATTTGTAAAGGTTTGGTCAAGAACAGGTAAAAACGAATGCATTAGGCGTTCACCACAAGGATAAGTACACGATGCTGTTTTCGCAAATCGCTCAGATTGTAACGCTTCTGGTCGGCGGCGTGGGAATCTTCTTTCTCGGGCTCCGGTTCCTTTCGATGGGACTCCAGACGATTGCCGGTCCGACTCTCCAAAAGCTGATAAGCAGGGTGACGAACCATCGGATTCTCGGGGTGTTGGTCGGACTCGTGGTGACGTGCCTTGTGCAGTCGAGCGCGGTGACGATGGCGATGGTCATCGGATTCGTGAATGCGGGAATCATGCAGCTCGGGCAGACGCTCGGCGTGATCATGGGCGCAAACATCGGAACGACGATTACGGGGTGGGTGCTCGTGCTGAACATGGACCAGTATGGGATGCCTCTCGCCGGGGCTTGCGCCCTGGTCTATTGTTTTTCCAAAAAGGAAACCGTCAAGTATTCAGCCCTCGCCCTGTTAGGCGTGGGTTTTGTCTTTGTAGGACTTTACGTGATGAAGGGGGCGCTTGCGCCCGTTTCGAATAACCAGGACTTTCTGAATGCGCTGTCGGTCTTTAACGCCGAAAGCCTTCCGAGCATTTGCGCGTGCATCTTCGTGGGATTTCTCATGGCGACGATCATGCAGTCGAGTTCCGCGTCCCTGGGCGTGACGATTGTCCTTGCGTCGCAGGGGCTGATCGGGTTCAATACGGCGGCGGCTCTTGTGCTCGGGCAGAACATCGGCTGTACGATTTCCGCGTTGATGATCGCTGCGAACACGTCGCGCCATGCGCGCCGAGCCGCGATTTTCCATCTGCTGTTCAATGTCTTTGGCGTTCTCTGGGTGACGATCCTCTTTACGCCGACGATGAGCGGCGTGCGCTGGCTTTTGAACACGATCTTTGGCATTGCCAATCCGGACGATCCGAAGAACGTGATGCTCGCCATTGCGCTTTACCATACGACATTCAACGTGGTGAACACTCTCGTCGTGTTGCCGTTTACGGGAAAGATCCCGGCGCTTCTCGACAAGCTCTTCCCGAACAAGGCCAAGCCCAAGCACGCCGTGGTGACGAAACTCGAACCGGCGCTTCTCAAGTCCCCGTTCGCCGCGATTACGCAATCCGCCTGCGAAATGGGCATGATGAACCAGACCGTTTGCAAGATGCTGGCCGATCTGCGTCTCGTAATCAATGGAAAGGTTGACAAGGGAACGGTCGAAGGCATCTTTGAAGCCGAAGCGAAACTGGATACGGCCCAGACCGAAGTCATCGAATTCCTGACGGGACTTCTTTCGACGAGCGTTTCGAAAAGCATCGCGAACGATGCGGAACGCCAGCTTCGCATGAGCGACGATCTGGAAACCGCTTCGGACTACGTGACGCAGGTCCTAAAGCTCCTTCTCCGCTTGCGCGATCACAACGTCGCCTTTGACAAGGCGCACCAGGAAGATCTGTTGCTGCTTCACGACAGCGTCGAAAGGCTGGCAAACGACGTGACGGTTGTCCTCGAAAATTCCCGCGATGTCCAGAAGCTCGCCGATGTGCGGAGAGAGGGACATGAAATCACGGAACAGGTCCGCGAATACCGTGCAAAGCACTGGGGGCACGTTGCGGAAGTCAATGACGATCCGCTGCTCATGACGACGTTCACCGATCTGCTCGGCGCCTACCGCAAAATCAAGGAACATCTGGTGACGGCGACGCAGGCGCTCGGCGCGGAAATCATCGACGAGGAAAGGTGATCAGAGCCTAGTTCAGAGCTTAGTGGGGAGAACTGAGAGCTTAGAGACGCAAAGCGAACTGTTCAGTGTTTAGTGGATAGTGATTAGTGCTTAGCTTTGCGGAACGAACCGCTTTTTTCTGTCGAAAGGCTGTGACGTTGCACGTCTAGGCTTTTGTCACCAAGCGACCCGTTTCGCCTGGCGGCGAGGGGTAGGCGCCTGCCCGGCGAGGGGCTTGTTCAGAGCTTAGTAGAGAGTGCTTAGAACTTAGAAATCCCAGCGAACTTTTCACGCTAGAACCTAGATGTTCGCAGAACTCCACACTCCACTCTTCACACTCAACTCTCAACTGATTCCTGAGTCCTGATACCTCTCTCAACCAGGATTTCGGCTCCGATCACAGCGACCAGTGGTATTCGAATCCCAGCTGGATAAAGCAATCGATGGTGGAACCTCCGATTTCTGTCGGTTCGGCGACCGCATCGACGGAGGGTTCCCTGTCGAGAAGTCTTCCGCGTCCGGCGATTCCCGCTCGCAAGTCGATTCCGTAATGGTCAAAGAAAAGTCCGCGGATGCCAGCCGATAGAATCGCGCCCTTGTAAAAGTCCTTGAATTCGATACGGGTCCTGTAGGAGTTCGAAGGCTCTCTGCCGCTTTTCGTGTCGATGGATTCCGAGAGAAAGCTGTAGAGAAATCCGAGAGACGCGTGCGGCAAGACGTCGATGTTCTTTTGTACGTGAAAGCGGTGGGAAAACAAAAGGCTGAGGCCGACTTCGTAGCGGTAGAACGTCCAGTGGTCCAGTTCCCGGTAAACCGTGTCGCGGTCGTCTGTCTTTGCGTCGTGAGAAGAAAACCGGAAAAAGATTTCCGCTCCGATGAAGTCATACCAGAGCCCTCCGGCGTAAACGTTCAGGACCGGCGAGGAATCGTCCAGGAAGTTCCAGGTGGAAAGCGAATCCTTGGTGTTGCGATAATTCTTGATGCGGCTTTCGAGATGGCTCCGATACCAGCTGTCGGGCGTCAGGGGAATCTGCGCCTGCGTGTAGCCGCCGGCGATTCCGACCCAGCCGTGGAATTTGGGAATTTCCGAAAAGTATTCGTCCGGTTCGACAGCCTTTCTCTTTCTTTCTTCGGCGGAAAGGCGGCGCTTTGCGCTCCCGTCAAAGAAGAATGCGGCAATATCGTCTCCCAGCTGGACTTTGTCTTCCCTGTAGGGGAGCGATCCCGCGATTTTGGGCGCATAGCTGGTTTCGTCAAAGAGCGCGATGACGAGAATGTTCCCGCGGCGCGTCGCAAAGAGCAAAAGACGGTCTTCGATGGATGCGAGTTTCTCCTGGACTTTTGGGTCGCGGGCCTTGAGGTTTTCGGCGGGGACTTTGGGCTCCAGATTGTTTCGAAGCCAGTTTGCGTAGAGGGTCGCGCAAGAATCTCTCTCCCATTCTCCGGCGATTCGTACCGATGGGTTTCCGATTCCGCTGTTGTTTCGCTTGAGCGACAGGGTAAACTCCTTCGGGTCGAGAATGTTCGCGCTGTCCGGACTCCAGACGAGAATGTCCGGATCGCTCCAGAGGGTAAAAGGCGTCTTGAAGAAAAGGTCGCCGGCGAAAAGTTCCGCGGAAAGGAGCAGAACGGCAAGCAGAAAGGGAAACGGTTTCACCGGATGCCTCCGTCGATTCCGCGCACGAGGCTGTCGGCTGCCAACGTCGAAACCTTGGCGACCGCTTCCGGGAAAATTCCGCTTCGGATGTCCAGCGGAATTTCGGAGACCGCCGAATAGAGCGCGCGCTGCCTTTCGTTGTCCCAAAGCGTGTAGGCGAGAATGACCGTCAAGAAATTCGACGTCCGCTTTTCGGCGGCTTCCCGACCGGTCAGCGCATAATCGTAAAGGTTGTCCTTGGAAAGATCCAGCCCGAGCGTAAACTCGTGGACGAGAATCAGATACCTTGGAGCGGGCTCTCCGGGCAGGGAAACGCTTTTTCCCTGGGCGGGAAAGCGTCCCTTGACGAAGATTCGGGCATCGAGCTTCTGCGTGTCTTCGGGAAAGGTTTCGTAGAGAGAATCCGGCCAGAGGACAAGATTCGGATAACGCATCCCCTTGATCTCGTTTTCGAAGGCTTTTTCCGCTTGTTCGCTCAGAATGGCATAGACGGAATCCCGCGGAATTTCCAGATTCTTGGAAAACCACTTGTCGCGCGTGACGACAAGTGCCCGGTGAAGCCCGACCAGCGCGATTTCTTCGCTTGTGCTCGGAGATTCCCGGTAATGGGGGTGGCTTGCGTTCCACTGCTTGCCCGAACAGGCGACGAGGATAATCGTAAACAGCAGAAACGCCGCTCGCATCTTACACACCCCATTCCTTGCGGTAGGCGCGGACCTTTTCGAGAATGTCGCCGGGCGCGCCGATTTGTTGGCGGTTTTCCGGATTTTCGAGGAACGCGATGATGTCGTCGATGTCGATAATCGAATGGGCTTCGATTCCGTAGGTTTCTTCGACGGTCGAAAGGGCGGACTTTCCGCTTTCGAGGCGCTCCTTGCGATCGACGGAGACGAGAAGCCCCCGGATCTTCGCGTTCGGGAAGTTCTTCATCGTCTGCATCGTTTCGTTCACGGAGGTTCCCGCGGTAATCACGTCCTCGATGATGACGACATCTTTCGCTTCCTTGTAGGTGTCACCGACGAGGTTTCCGCCTTCGCCGTGATCCTTCGCTTCCTTTCGGTTGTATGTGAAGCTCAGGTCGAGACCGTGGCGTTCGCAGAGCGAAATCGCCGTCGCCGCGCACAGGGGGATTCCCTTGTAGGCGGGGCCAAAAAGGTTTGTCGCCTTGTCCTTGAAGTGCTCGACAAAGGCTTCGGCGTAGAACTCGGCCAGGCGGGAGAGAGCCTTTCCCGTGCGAAATTCTCCGGTGTTGATGAAATACGGCGTGTGGCGCCCGCTCTTGGTGACAAACGCTCCGAACTTGAGCGCGCCGGTTTCGACGAGAAAGTGTACAAAGGAATCTTTCCGGGTCATCAGTTGGAACCTCCGACGAGCAGGGAGAAAATCCCGCTCAGAATTTGATAGCTGGTCAGGACGGTGAGCGAAACCAGGATGATGGAAACGAGAACGCACAGTCCGATATACCAGAAAAACGACTTCTTGAATCCCTTGATTTTCAGCTTGAAGATGAACCAGACGATGACGGAGAGGAGCGCGGCAAAGATCCAGGCGACCGGTGCCGAAATCGCCGCGATGCAGCTCACGAGATAGACGAGCGAAATCCCCGGGATGAAGAAAAAGCATATCGCAAGCACGGTGAGAAGCGCAAAGCCGACATAGTAGGAAACTCCGCGTTCGTGCTGGATGATGACCTGGGGCTTTTCGGCAGGCTTGCTTGCGGATTCGACGGGTTCCGCCTTGGGGTCTTGCCTAGGCTCCGGATTTTCCGCAGGAGCCTGGGATTCTTCTTCCGTGCTTTTGACCGAAACGATTTCGGCGTCCTGGATCTTGGATTCGTTTTCGTCTGTCATAAGAGTCCTTACAGGATAAAGGTTCGTCCTTCATAGACAAAGATGCGGTGTTCGAGCCAGAGCTTGACCGCCGAGGAGAGCGTGCGCTTTTCGATGTCCTTGCCGAGCTCGACCAGTTCGTCGATGGACGCGGTTTCGGGAACGCGCTGGACATCCTGGCAGATGATCGGTCCCTGGTCAAGGTCTTCGGTGGCGAAGTGCGCCGTCGCGCCGATAATCTTTACGCCCTTGCGCCATGCCTGGTGATAGGGCTTTGCGCCCTTGAACGCAGGGAGAAACCCGTGGTGGATGTTCACGACCTTGTAGCGGAACTCTTCGGTAAACGCCGCCGAAAGGATTTGCATGTAGCGGGCGAGAATGATTCCGTCGGTTTTCGTTTCCTGGATGATTTCGCGGAAGCGGTTTTCCGAAACGGTCTTGTCGCCGGTGCTCGGGACGTAGTAGAAGGGAACGCCGAATGTCCCGCCGACCGGGCCTAGCTCCGTGTGGTTGCTCACGATGCAGCTGAATTCGCAGGGAAGGTCTCCGTCGCGATGCTTGAGGAGCAGGTCGTAAAGGCAATGGTCCGTCTTGGAAACGAAGATGGCGAGACGTTGAACCTTTGTCGTGTCGTAGAGGTTCCATTCGAGCGAAAGCTGCGGGGTGATAGCTTCCAGGTGTTCGCGGACTTCGGTCGCCGCGGAAGGTTCGCATTCGAAAACCGCGCGGAGAAAGAACGTCTCGATATCCTTGGCGGTATGCTGCGTCATGTCGATGATGTTCGCGCCGGCATTGGCGAGAACTTGCGTGGTGCCGGCGATCAGTCCCTTTTGGTCGGGGCAGTGAATCTGTAAAATATAACGGGTAATAGCCATGGCATACAATATATAAATTTAACTTCCGTATGAAGTGCGAAGTGTGGAGGGTGGAGTTCCGCGGACGTCTAGGCTTTAACGCAGAGCTTAGAACTGAGAACTTAG
>CAVJTH010000035.1:0-24368 GCA_963652365.1 Senegalimassilia sp. | reverse complement strand
GAATAATGGGGCATTTATGGACCTCCTTTGTGTCCAACTTTTTGTCCGCATGCCCTCCTTTATCATTTCGCGATTTTCTATTTTAAAAACAACGCTATCGCTTTGCGTCATCGTTAGATAATTAACACTGGCAAATAACTCTGATTCGTAACATTTGAAGTCTTTGTCACGGATTACACAACCGATAAAAAGGCCCAACAACATAAGCAAGAATATGTTCTTTTTCATTTATTGTTTTCCGCAAAGCGCCTTTTCGAGAATTGGCAAAGAAACAAAACAGTAGCCATCGTGGCAACCCATTCGAGATGAAATAGAAAAATTATAGTCTTGGTTTCCGTCTGCCAACAAACTACTTCCATAACCGAACAACCATGCCGTGTCTTGCTCAGCGACAGCAAAGATGTGCCTTTTCCCTATCAACAGACTGTCGATATCAAGTTCTTTCAGTACATCATCTTTCCAAATTTGAAAAACGACGTGTTTGTCCTCTATGGAAGCATGATGCTCTATATAACATCCTAGTTTAAGAAACCAATCCTCATGTTCAGAATCAATTTTTTTCTCATTGCAAGAATAATGATAAAACTGCTCGTCTTTGTTTTTTCTAAACAACAATTCACTAACGCTTTCACAAAGAATACTGTCTCCCGCATACGCTTTAACAACCTTTACTTGCGTTGTTGAAATGATACTGATTACTGTAATCTGATTTGTATCAATGTAATTACATCCATCAGGATCCTCGGTTTCTAGACAAGAAGCCAACATAAGCATCCAAAACATTAGAAAAAATCGATGCGTCTTCATAAGGCACAATCTAAAGCATAAACAACAGAGGCATTCGTTAAGTTCGCCAAAGCGAGAATAAAACCGAAGATTATTCTTGTTTTCATTTGATTTTTCCTGTAATAATACAATATCCAATCAAAATATAGTTTTTTTTGTGAGACATTCCATAAAATTAAAATTTTGTAAAATAGCATTATAGCGCTTGTAAGAAAGGTGGGAGAAAATTCCTGCAATATCTGCAGGGTAAAGGATTTCGAGAAAAATAGATAAAATTCCAAGAGCCCATGGGCGGAAAAACTGAGAGATTTTGTCGGATTGTTCAGATTGAAGTTCATTTTCCGTATCCGGCATAATTCAAGTCGCCGAAATTTTTCGGCGACTTTATGTTTAAATACAAAGTAATGGGAAATCTGCAGGTCCTTTTCCTTGATGGAAAAAATGTTGTGCGCTTTGGTTAAAATTCCGTTTCGATAAATTTACTTGCGATTTGATTTATGGAGTGTTATCTTTTTCTTGTTGAGGTTATGGTATGGAAAATTTTCCCGTTAGATTTTTGTTTGCCCGCGATAGACGATTTGTGCAAAATCCTCTACCTTCGCCTGATTATTTTGCCCGCCGATGCGCTTCTTTGTTGCTTTGGGACGGGATGGTTCCATTGGAAAAAATAAGGAGTTCTCATGAATGTGAAACTGGTTTTATCGGCAGCCTTTGCGCTGTCGCTCTGCGTGGCCTGCTCGGGAAAGGATTCGTCCGAGCCGAGAACGTCTGCCGTGGAAACGGAAACCGTGGAAACGGAAACCGTGGAAACGGAAACCGTGGAGGTGAAAGGTGAAAGCGTTGTGCCTGTCAAGTTCGATCCTTCGTCTTTATTGCCTGATAGTATTAGAAAACATTCGTATTCGTATAAAGTTGAGCGAGCGATTGAGCGGTGTTCCGAAGAAAAGGAATTCGTGTTGTGTGTCTGTGGTAATGTTCGTGGTTTGCTTGTTTTTCCTTTTAATGGGAAAAAATACGTATGCCCTAAGTAACTGTTATCAGACTATAGAAATCGCCAACGGAGCTCTAAGCGTATTTAAACAGTTGTGCGATACATCCTTTGGAGGAGGGGCTTCGTTTTATGGCAGTGTCGCTTATAAAGTAAAGTGCGAGGAATCTTCGGGATTGTTTGCTGATAATGCGTTTCAAGTAACTTATACCTGCAATACGTGTACCTCTGCGGACATAAAGAAGGAAGTCTCGGAATTCACGGAGAGCGGTCAAAAGAAGTGCAGGACTACGGACTATCAGTGTTCCTACACCAATGGCGAATGGGGACATTCTTTCCCTTTGCCCAAGATCTGCGGAAAGACGGACAGCACGCTTTCGGGTTGCGGGACGGAGGAGAGCTCGTCCTCGGTCTCGGAGGGCTCCTCGGATTTTCAAGCTCAAGTACGCCCTAGCGGGCTCCGTTGCGACCCTTTCGGGTCTGATCGTTCTTCGTGCGCTGATCGAGCTTCTCTATCGGGGTTTCTGATGTATCGCAAGCTTTGGCAAGACCTCCGCCTTTGGCTTCGGACGGAAGGTCGAAAGTTCTCGAGCTATGAAATGAGCTCGGCTTTTTTCCGTGTTTCGGAACGCATGGACGAAGAATTAAGTAGATTGAAGAAACGCAAACAAGCGAGGAGTTACAATGAAAACGGAAACAGTTTGGTTCGTGCTTTTGGCACTCGTCCTTTCGGTGGTCGTTGCCTGTACGGCCACGGATACTCCCAAGGAGACGGCTTCGGAAGCGAAGGGGGCTCAAGGTGAAAGCTTTGTCCGTAGTGCTGAAGAACTTTTGGAGTTGTTGCCTGATAGTATTAGAAAACATTCGGGTTCGTATCAATTTGAGCGAGCGATTGAGCGATGTTCCAAGGAAACGGAATTCTTGTTGTGTGTCTGTGGTAATGTTCGTGGCTTGCGTGGTTTTCCTTTTAATGGGAAAAAATACGTATGCCCTAAGTAACTGTTATCAGACTGAAGAAATCGCCAACGGAGCTCTAAGCGTATTTAAACAGCTGTGCGATACATCCTTTGGAGGAGGGGCTTCGTTTTATGGCAGTGTCGCTTATAAAGTAAAGTGCGAGGAATCTTCGGGATTGTTTGCTGATAATGCGTTTCAAGTAACTTATACCTGCAATACGTGTACCTCTGCGGACATAAAGAAGGAAGTCTCGGAATTCACGGAGAGCTGTCAAAAGAAGTGCAGGACTACGGACTATCAGTGTTCCTACACCAATGGCGAGTGGGGGCATTCGTTCCCCTTGCCGAAGGTCTGCGGTGCGATCGACAGCACGCTTTCGGGTTGCGGGACGGATGAGAGCTCGTCCTCGGTCTCGGAGGGATCCTCGGATTCGGGCGGGGACGGTTTCAGCTCCTCGGCAGGAGGCGAGGGATCCTCGAGCTCGTACGGCTTTGACGGCTCGAGCTCCTCGGGCGGAAGCGGTGAAACGGGCACGAGCTCTAGCGGGACGGGCACCTGCACGGGGGACTACTGCGGAGAGGGCACGGGAGACGGAGGCGGATTCAACCTGAAGTGTTGCGTCTCGACGGGGGACGAGTTCAGGTCAACGCATGCCGTCAGGTACTTTGGCGACCTGATGGCTGTCGTTCATTGCGGGGACGATGGCAGTCCCTATGCTCAGCTGAATATCCCTGTCGTTGCGTATCAGACGCTGTCGTGCTGTCCCTATTCGGATGACGGTTGCGATTACGGGTGGGATTTCGAGAACTGCGTAGAATCACGTCAGTATTTCTGCCATAGGATGAACACTTCCGTTTCGGGCAAGGGTTGCCGTGCCGACAGCGTCTTCACTTCCGTTTACCTTGAATATTCTGCAGGCAGTTTTTCGTATCGTATCGATCTTTCGGGAAGCTCCACGGACGGCTACGTCCTTCCCTCGAACGCTCCCTCGGTCGAAGAGCTCCTGAACATGTCCGTTTCCACACGTGTTTGGGACTATCCCGTGGATACGGTCTTCTCCTCTCTTCGGGACGCCTTCTCGGTCTGTCAGGTCGTCTCCTCGTCCTCTTCCACGGAATCCTCGGAAATGGAAGCGTCATCCTCATCGAATAAAGACACTCTTGAATCGGAGGCGTTTATTGCAGGAGAGAATCAAGTTTATTCGCCGGAGCAAGTTTTTAGCGATGGTCTGCGAAACATGGAAATCGGCAAGTGTTATTCCTTGAATCCCGACCGCGGCATCCAATCGGGTTGGATAAACGACAATGCGCAGGATTCCTGGTGGTGGGTGGAAGTCCCCTGTGATGGAAGCGTTCCGCTTGTTGAAACGACTTCTGCCGGTTGTCGAGAAATCAGCCGTGGTTCCGAGGCTATCTATTTGCCCGAGGAATGTTTTTCCGGTGGATTGGATAATATGGAACATGGCAAGTGTTACGCCTTGAATCCCGACCGGGGCATTCAATATGGTTGGATAAACAACAACGCGCAGGATCCTTGGTGGTGGGTGGAAGTCCCCTGTGAAACGGAGACTCCTGATTCGGATGATGAATTTGTTTGTCCGGAAAATGGTATTTTCTTTAAGCAAAACGAGCCTTTGAATGAATTGGATGATTCGATAAAGACTTTTGACGAATCGGTCATTGTCTTGTACGATGCACTTGGGAGAAAACAAAAAAGCCGGAGTGGTTTTGGAAAAAGGAAGGCGCTCTATGCGAGAAAAGTAAATCGGAAAGAAAGTAAAGTGTTGAACGTGATCTTTGAAAATTGGAGCGTATCTTTCAAGACTGTCAGTGGATTTGTGGAGGCAAAAACCGAACTCGGTTTTAAAAATGTACATTTTGACTGTGTATCGCAGACAAAAACGATTATCGTGGCTAACTTGTACATGAAAACTCCCAAAGATTCTATCGATAAGGTTGTCGATTCGGATGACGAACGGTTACTCGCGCACGAAAACAGGCACGAAGAAATTTATCTCCTGGAAGGGAATGACGAGTGGGAAGAAAGAATTTCAGTAAATAGCAACCGATTGACGGAGAAAAATTCGTGCCTCATCGTCAAGAAAACTTTTTGGCCTGTACTTGAAAGAAGATATCGTAAAATGCTGAAAATGCAAAATGCCTGGGATAAGGAAGACAAGAACAATGTCAGTCATGCTAGAATCAATATCGACTCGTTGGTAGCGCTTCAAAAAACGAAGTGGAACGAACGGCCTTGCTTGAAGGAAAATCCAAGATGAAAATTTTCGTCGCCTTGCTTTTGCTTGTCGCATTCGCGAACTCTCGAGAACCCGTGGCGGAATACTGCGCCGTTTTCATCGGAGAAAACGAATACGAACTGCACCTGACAAAGGACGTCGAAATTCCGTACGACTCCAGCTGGAAGATTCCCGATTCCCTGATGGCGAGCGTTTTAAGGTGGGACTACAGCTATTCCTTGAATGCTCCGGAAATTTATGAAGAACGTTGCTCTTGCTGTAGCGAGAACGGAGAAAACTGCCTGTGCTTTCGCTTGAAGGGTGGTAGCGGTGCTGGCGTCTATAGCTGCGTTCATTGCGAAACGTTCATGCGGAAAGTGCCCCCGCTAAGTCGTTACGTGGGGATGGAGCACGATCCTCTTTACTCGATGCGATTTGGAATGATCCACGCCAAGGATTCCTTGCCCGGGTTTTACGGAAAGATTTTTGACGGGAAATGGACCGCAAGATTGTCTGCGGCGGATATCCGGCTTTCGGCGAAATTCCGTGCAAAAATTGCGGGGGAATGCAAGCCTCCCTTTACCGTGGCGGAATATTGCCTTTCGAGCAAGGGGGAGCTTCTTCGCTCGAATGTTCTGGACTATATCACGCCGGTTTCTTTTTTCGACAAGAAGATGGAAGCCTGCGAAGGCGGATTTGAAAGCGTCAAGAGTCTGACGGTCGATTTTGAAGAGTTCGGGATTTTTACGATGGGGCCTTATGTGGAGCGGCAAAAGGGCAAGAGCGTCCTTGTCGATTCGGTGGTGAAAATTGCGATTCCGCAGTCGCTGCCGCTGGAAAAATTCCTGGGCGATAAGGAAAAACTGGAAAATAGGACCTTTTTGGCAAAATGGGATGCCGAGCTGACCTGTAATTCCCGAAAAATCGAGCGGGAAGTCGTATTCAAGATTCGGGTGGCGGGAAAGTGCCCGGAATCCAGGGAAAAGGTGGTGCGTGGAGGCTTTCCGCGGGGCTTTGAAGGACTTTGCCAGATCCATCGGGAGCGCGGCGAGTGGTGTAAAATCGACACGGCGAAGATTACTCGCTGAGTAAACGCTTGTTTTTTTTGAAAGGGGGCGGAAAAGGGAAAAGTTTTGCGTTATCCGGTGAAAGGATATAACAAAAAAGCCTCTCCTTGCAGAGAGACTTTTTAGCGGGATGGACGAGGCTTGAACTCGTAACCTCCGGCGTGACAGGCCGGTGCTCTAACCAAAATTGAGCTACCACCCCAGTCTGGGCGATAACGGATTCGAACCGCTGACCCGCTGCTTGTAAGGCAGCTGCTCTGAACCAACTGAGCTAATCGCCCTTACTTCTTCTGGCTCTTGCCGCCCCAGAGGATTCCGAGAGGAATGACTACCAGGTAAGCGAAGACCAAAATAATCGGTGCGACCGTCAGTGACACAGGGTTGTCCGCAGGCCCTTGGGCGAGACAGACAAATCCGATCACAATCAACAAAGCTCCGAGAGCCACTAAAAGAACATTCTTTTTCATAACTTCAAGCCTTGTTTAGTGTTATCACCAATAGGGTAGCCCAAATATATAAAGTTCTTTTTGACGTGTCAAGGGTGTTTTGTGAAAAAATCGATTTTTTTTTTCGAAAAGGCGTGACCGCTCCCGGGCTTGGGCTTGCCGGGCGAGATGTTTACGGCTGTAACCAAAATGACCGCGCGTTTTTTTTCGGAACGATGATTCTTGAACTAGATTAGCACCGTAAACCTCTTCAAGGAGAAGCTTATGCTGAAGAAGACGCTGGCCGCTCTTTCGGTGGCGCTTGTCGCAAGCGCCGGCGCGAAAAACCTGATATCCAACGGAGACATGGAATTTGGCGATGGCGGATGGTATCTGTGGAACAATCCGTCCGGTCCTGCCGACGTGACGTCAAGAATCGGGGAGCCGAAAATCGGATTCGACGGTTCGAACGGCGCGGTCGTCACGATCCGGAAGGCGCCCAAGGAATGGTGGGGACTTCAGCTCCAGCCGCCAAAGTTTCTTGCGGACACGGGATACTACGAGCTTTCCTTCAAGGCTCGCTCGGACAAGGGTGGTGTCGTCGTCGCGATCATCCAGGGCGGAATGCCCGACTATCGTCAAAAGGCTTCGACATCCTTTACGCTTGCTCCCGAATGGAAAACCTATCGGATGAAGTTCCTTGCGGACGAAAAGGGCTATGGCCTGAACAACGTGACGTTCCAGCTGGGCTTTGCCAAGGGAAGCGTCTTTTTCGACGACGTGGAAGTGACGCCCAGTGCCGAGGGCTTTGACGAAAAATGGTATGCAGGCGCCGAGGCCCGGATCGATTCCGTTCGCAAGCGGGAACTTTCCGCGACAGGCTTCAAGCCGGGAGATACGGTGCGCGCGACGCTCGAACGGCACGACTTTCCCTTTGGAACGGCTATCGCCTTTTACGGGAATCCCAAGGACAGCGTGGAACAGTGGTATCGGAAGACGGCGAACAGATATTTCTGGGCGGGCGTTCCCGAGAACCTCTTCAAGTGGCCGGAATACGAGCCGAAAAAGGGAAAGATTCGCAAGAAGGAAATGCGGGAATACCTGGACTTCGCGAAAGAATCCGGTTGGTCTCTTCGCGGGCACGTCCTTGTCTGGGGAATCCAGAAATACAACTATGACAAGCACTGGAGCATCCAGGGCAGCTGCAAGGATATCGCGAAGAACATCAAGATGCGCATCGATCGCGACCTGAAGGAATACAAGGGAAAGATTTCGGAATACGACGTGTGGAACGAGCCGATTCACGAAACGTTCCTCTTCGACAAGTGCGGCTGGGGGCTTCTCGACAGCGCGTTTGTCTGGGCGCACCGGGCAGATCCTTCGGCGACTCTCTACATCAACGACTTCAACGTGGTCGCTTTGGGCGAAACGGAACGCTACTACGAGCTGATCAAGGGGCTGCTCGACAGGAAGGTTCCGGTTTCGGGAATCGGCGTGCAGTGTCACTTTGGCGGAGCCGAGGTCATTCCTGCGCTGATCCACGAGCGGCTTGACCGCCTGGCGGAATTCGGGCTCCCCATCAAGGTAACGGAATTCGACATGGGAGAATACGTGGAAGAAGCGGATGGAGCGAGAGGATTGCCCTCCAGAATGAGCGAAGAAGAACGCGCGAAGCGATACGAAATGTTCATCCGCTCCGCGTTCAGCCATCCGGCGGTAAAGGGAATCATGCTCTGGGGATTCTGGGATGCGCGGCACTGGCTTCCGACAGGGGGAATCATCGCAGCGGACGGAACGGAGAAGCCGACGGCAAAGCGCATTTACGATCTGTGGCACAAGGTCTGGACGACGGATGTCCAGGTTGTCGCGGACAAGAACGGAACGATTCGCTTTCGCGGATTCCCGGGAACGTATCGGCTGAAATCCAACGGCGCGGAAAAGCGCGTCGAAATTCGCTGAAATCGACAGGATGCGAAAAACTCCCCGGCAAGGTCGGGGAGTTTTCGTTTGCAAGGGTTTCGCTAGACCCGTCGCCCGAATCTTCCGGCGGCGAGCGCGGCGGCCGGGTACTTGACGCGGGTGTGGTAGGTTCCGTCGAGGCTCTGGAGGAACGCCTCGGAGAGCCTTGACAGGTCGCGCAGGTTGAGGCCGCTTTCCGAGAGCTGCCCTTCGTTGAGACGCGCGTTGATGGTCGTGTTGATGAGTTCCTTGAGCTTTTCGGGCGTGGGTTCCGGCATGGCGCGGCTCGATGCTTCGATGACGTCCGAAATCATGAGAATGGCCGTCTCCTTGCTCTGCGGCTTGGGACCCGGATAGGTGAAGTCTTCGACGCGCGTGTTTGCCGGGTCGTTTTTCTGGGCTTCGAGATAGAAGTACTGGACGACGCCTGTGCCGTGGTGCTGCAAGATGCCATCCACGATGACCGACGGCAGGTTGTATTCCTTGGCGAGTTCGACGCCCTGCGACACGTGGTTGATGATGATCCGGGCGGATTCGAGAGGCGGAAGGCTCTTGTGCGGATTGAGTCCCTGCTTCTGGTTCTCCGTGAAAAATTCCGGGCGCATCGTCTTTCCCATGTCGTGGTAGAGCGCCATGGTGCGGACGAGGAGCGAGTTCGCGCCGATTTCGTCGGCGACCTTTTCGGCGAGGTTCGCCACCTGGATCGAATGGTGGAACGTTCCCGGCGCAAGGTCCGAAATGCGCTTGAGCGCGGAGCGGTTGAAGTCCGAAAGTTCCATCAGGGTCAGGTCGGTCGTGATGCCGAAAATGCGTTCGGCGAGGTGGATGAGCAGCACCGAGGATACCGCGCTGCAGAAGACGATGTTGATGAATCCGGCGATGAGCGTCGGAAGGAAGATGTCCATCTGGAAGCGGTTGCGGAGCAGAAGCTGGATGACGAGCGCGCAGGCGAAGGCGATGAGCGCTTCGAGAATGCTCCAGATGAACTGCGAGCGGTAGCGGATGCGGTTTAGACCGTGAAGCCCGGCCCAGGAAATTCCAAAGGCGAGGATCGCCGTGGAAAGGTCGTAGCCGGAGAGCATCCCCAGGAATGCGGAGGAAAACGCGGCGAAAATCGTCCCGAGAAGCCTGTCGTAAAGGACGGTCGCGATGACCGGGGAAAGGATGAAGGGATACAGCCAGATGACGTCGAAATCCTGCGGTAGCGACGGCGTCGCCTTCTGGATGTAGGCGGAAAAGTAGTGGATGGCGGCAAAGGCTCCCAGCTGCAAGACGACGAGCACGATGATGGACCAGAGTTCCTTGCGGTTCCGGACGCGTCCGAACTGGAAAAAGTAGAAGTAGAGGAAGAAGAGCGAAATGATTATCGCGAGAAAGAGGATGTGCCCGTAGAGCGCTGTGACGTGCCGGGAACCTTCTTCCTTTTGCAGGGCGTTCTGCAGGGCTTCGAGGCGTTCGAGAACGTCTTTCGTGACGATGGACCCTTGCGAGACAAGCTCCATGCCGCGGGGAATCATGCCCTTGGAGGCGTTCACCTGGGCTTCCGCCATTTCCTTTCGGTGGTCGGTTTCCTTGGCGAGATAGAAGACGTTTGGAAGCGTGAACACGTAGAGCGCTTCGTAGAAGGCGCTCTGGAGACCTTGGCTCTTGAAGTTCTGCTGCAAGTCGGCAAAGGCTTCGTCGATGGCGCGTTCCCGGGGCTGGATACGGCTCGCGTCGAGCTTGCGCTCTTCGCTATCTCGCACCAGGGAGACTTCGGTCTTGGTGTAGGGAATGAAGTTCACGTCCTGGAGATTGTACGTGTCGCGGAAAAGCTGGACGCTCGTGTTGCTCGGAGCGAGCAGCGTGTTCGAAACGCCGTTTTCGAGCATCCTGTCAAAGACGCTTTCGAGGGAATCCGTGGCGCGTCTGCTCGACGCGAGCTGCTGGACCGCCGTGTTGGAAAGCCTGTTCGTGAGCTGGCGGAAAAGCTGCGCCGCCTGCTGGACCTTGATATGGACGGAAGAATCCTCGGCGGATGCCGCGGAAATTTCCGCCTGGAGCGTACGGTAGCGTTCGATATTCGAAAGATAGGTCTTCAAGTCGTTTTCGATGCGGACCGTTTCGTCGTGGTTGAACTCGAAAACCGCATAGACCTTGTCCGCCGCGCGGGCCTTTTCCGTCGAGATTTCCTGCGCGGACTTGGGAACCTCGAAGGAAATCGGAGCGATAATCGTCCGCGGACTGATCTGCCCCAGATGGGGAATTTCCGACTTCTGCGCGAGATCGCGGTCGGGAAAGAGAAAGATGGCCAGGGCGACGACAATCGCCCAGCCGGCGAGAAGGTGCCACTTGAGTTTCTTTCGGTTCATTTTTTTCCTCCGGCTTCATAGGCCTTGACGATTTCGCGGACAAGCGGATGTCGCAGAACGTCGGTTGCGGGAAAGGAAACATGCGAAATGCCGCGGATCTTTCCGAGCAGGCGGATAGCGTGGGCGAACCCCGAAACCTGTCTTGGCCCGAGATCGATTTGCGAGGAATCTCCCGTGATGATCGCCTTGGAGTGTTCGCCGAGCCGCGTCAGGAACATCTGCATTTGCGGGATGGTCGTGTTCTGGGCTTCGTCGAGGATGATGAAGGCGTGCTTGAGCGTGCGTCCGCGCATGTAGGCGAGAGGCGCCACTTCGATTTGGCCGCCTTCCTGGTACTTGCGCAGCTTTTCCGGCGAGAGAAGTTCGGAAAGGCTGTCCTGGATGGGTCGCAGGTAGGGAGCGATTTTCTCCTTGAGGTCTCCGGGGAGATACCCGAGGGATTCTCCGGCTTCGACAGCGGGACGCACCAGGCAGATGCGCTCCGTCTCGTGGTTTTCCAGACTGGCGACGGCGATGGCGACCGCGAGAAAGGTCTTGCCCGTTCCGGCGGGGCCGTCGGCAAAGATGACGTCGTTCGATTCGCAGGCCTTGACGAGCTTTTCCTGAGATGGCGTGCGCGCCGAAACGGGAATTCCCAGCCTGTTTCGGAGAAGGGGCGCTTCGGGGATAAACGCCGTGGAAGCCTTTGCCCGAGCCGGGAGGCTTGTCGTGTCGAGATGCCGCTCGAGAAATTCCCGCGAAGGAATCGTTCCGTTCCTTGCCGCGATCTTCAGCTGGTCGAGCGTGGCGAGTGCGCCCTGGATGTCGGAACGTTTGCCCGTCTTTCGGAGGGAAAGCCCCGGAAGCCTGGACAGAATCCTTATGGAAAAACGGTCTTCCAGCATACGGAAAACCGTTTCGTTTTCGCCTGCGACGATTCGTTTCAGGTCGTCGGACAGGGAATAGCGGACGTCCTGTTCCATCGAAAGCTATTCGGCGTCAGCGGCTTCTTCGGTCTGCGTCGAGATGCCGAGCTTCGTCTTGGCTTCGAAGATCTGACGGCGGAGCTCGTGGTTTTCCTCGGTCGCCTTGAACGCTTCTTCCTGCGTCTTCTTCAGTTCGTCTTCATCGACCTTTTGGGTGGCGGCGTTGCCGCTTTCTTCTTCGGAGTATTCGACACCGTCGGCGGTGTCGCTTCCGCCCTGGCGAGAGCCGGCGCAAGCGGCAAGCGAAAGGGCGCAGAGGGAAGCAAGGGCGAGTTTCCAGATTTGAGATAAAGACATTGTAGCTCCATGCAAAAGATGTTTCTTGAAATATATATAGAAAAAAAGGCGAGTTGGATTGGCAAAAGGCAAAAATTTTAGATTTTGCGGCATGAATCGCTATTCCCAGGTCTTTTTTTCGCCCTCCGGCGCTTCGGCGGCGGAAATCTATCGCTTGCGGAGACATTCCCTGCTAGGCAAGCTCGAATCCATCGGCGTCTTTTCCGGAATCGAGCGGGACCCGGGTTCGGAAGAGGTCTTTTCGAGTACGTGGACGCGCCTTGTCCAGGATCCGGCCTTTCTCTTCTTGACGGGCGTAAACCAGGCGGGGTGCAAGCTTCTGCTCGATCCGTTCGCGGAAAGCGCCCGGGAGCGCGAAATCCTGTTCTTGCCGCCGAAAGACGCGAACAGGGAATTTTGGACCGGAGCGAAACTCGCCTATTCCGACGAGGGGCTAGACGAAATGCGCCGCCTGACGGGATTCGAGACGATACTTCCCGTGGAAGCCTTCTGGAACTGCCTGACCGAAAAGGTCGATGCGCGCCGCCCGGAATTTATCGAAGCCTTTTTCCTGGAGTTTCTGTCCGAAGGGACGCGGAAAGCGGTTCGGGACGATCACAACGCGAAGTTCGCCGCGGAACTCGGGCACCGTCTTGAACCCCGAACGAAAATCCGCAGCCTCGCCGAAAAGCATTTCGCCCTGCGGGTGGTGCTCGATCCCTTGCGGATAGCGGACGTCCGTCGGGCGGAAAGCGTCTCGCGGGAAGCCTTTGTCGAGCTTCTCGGCAACCTGAAGGGCATGAAGAGCGAACGCGATGCGGGACTCTTCCTCGATTACCGGATGCAGGCGAAAAGCGACGGCGACCTCGCGTTTCCGACGATCGTCGCGAACGGAAAGAACGCCTGCTGCCTGCACTACGTGAAAAAGGACGAACCGCTCGAACCGGGCAAGCTGCTGTTGCTCGATTTCGGCGTGCGGATAGGGACGCAGCACAGCGACATCTCGCGGACGGTCCCGGTGAACGGACGTTTTAACCCGCTGCAGAGGATTCTCTACTCGATCGTTCTCGACGCGCAGAAGTTCCACGCGAAAAACGTAAGGCCCGGGGCGAAGCTTTCCTATCTGGATGCGCTTGTCTGGGACTTTATCGAAGCCGCCCTGTCGGAAAGGTTCCTTGCGCTTGGCGGCAAGTGCGAGCGGTTTTACGCGAAGCGTCCGCACGGGGTGAGCCATCTGATCGGCGAGCAGATTCACGAGGGGGATCCGTTCCGCCTGTATGCGAAGCGACCTCTCGAACCGGGGATGATGATTTCGAACGAACCGGGACTTTACGGCCATTTCGAAATCGACCTGGAAAACGTCCACTACGCGGAAGACATCGGAATCCGCATCGAGAACGACCTGCTCGTGACCGAAAGCGGCTGCGAGGATCTTTCGCGGGATATTCCGCGAGAAATCGACGAACTGGAATCGCTTCTCGCCTAAAAAGCTATCTTTGTCAAATCGCGATGAATCTTGCATCAAGGTCTTTTATGAAAAAATGGATTTTGCTGGGCTTTCTGCTTGGCTGTTCTTCCGCATTTTCCATGTGGAACGAGTATGGCGTCATTCCCTCGACGTTCGAAGTGGAACTGAATGCCTACGGGGCGTTTTACCGTTCGGCCTACCACGACGGGGACGACCATTCCCTGTCCGACAAGGAGTCTCAGCTGAACCTGGTGCCGACGGTCCATATCCGTCCGGTCCGGGGGCTCGAATTCAACTTCTCCTACCCGATTCGGGATGACGGTCTCAAGAACTCGACGGGCGCGTGGGGACCGGTTCTCGGGCTCAAGTACGGCGGTTCCTCTTCGGCGGGATTCCTCGAATTCGTGTTTCCCGCGGGCGACAGGAAGCTTCTCGGCAACGGGGAGAACCCCTCTCCGGCGCTTGTCTTCGGCGGCACGAACTTTTACGGCAGCTGGGAGTCGTTCGGCGTCCGGCTGCACTCCTGGTATTTCTGGGACTTCAACAAGCGTTCCGCGGACGAGCTCTATTTTCTGGTGCGTCCCGAATTCAATTTCGGGATGATTCGGCTTGGGCTGGGATTTCCGTTTGAATTCCTGTTCGGAAGCGACGGGGCCTGGATTTCCAACACGCCGGGAAACGTTCGCGCGGTGGGCTATGCGGACGAAGACGAATTCGGCTACACGATGACCATTTCGATCGAACCGAAAGTGACAGTCGCTCTCGGAAAATTCGACGTGGAGCCCTATTTCTCGATTCCCCTCTGGGAATACACGAACGATTCCGCGGTCCTGTACGACGGATTCACGATGGGTTGCGCTCTGCGCTTCAAGTTCTAATCGCTTTTTCGAGGTTTGACCATGTGGAAAATCAAAGGCGCCTGGCCGCTGTTCCTTTCGATATTCTTTACGAACTTTGCCCTGATGGGACATTTCGTCTTTACGCAGAAGGTAATCGCGACGCACTATTCGGGGTCGGAACTCCTGTTCTGGGGTGCGCTCCTGCAATCGTTCTTCCTCTTACCGTTTCTCTGCCTGGTGGTTCCCGCGAGCTTCTTTTCGAACCGGTTCTCGAAAAGTCGCGTCATCGCCTGGAGTTCCTTGGTGATGACCGCCTCGTTCATCGCGACGGGCGTGTTCTACACGCTTAAGTTCTACAACCTCGCCATTTTCTTTACCCTGCTGACCGCTTCGGCGTTCGCCGTGCACAGCCCGGCCAAGTATGGCATTCTCAAGGAGATGTTCGGGACGAAGCTCCTCGGCTACGCGAACGGATTTCTCCAGATCTTTTCGGTCGCGGCGCTTGTGCTTGCCGCGCTGATGGTTCCCGGCCTAGACGCCGTGGAATCCTCCTTCGATTCGGCGCCGACGGTCAAGGAGTTCTTGCGCAAGACCGTTGCGTGGCCGTGGGTGTTCATGGGGGTGAGCCTGCTTTCGACCGTGTTCGCGTTCTTCGTGCCGAAGGTCGGTCGCGAATACGCTTCGGCGCGGCATTCTTCCGTGATGCGGAACGTGGTGCATACGTGGAAGCTTCCGACTGTCCGCGCATGCATTGTCGGCATTTCCATCTTCTGGGCGGGCGTCCAGATCTTCGTGATGACGTTCCAGCAGGACGCGACGGGGAGCGCAACGCTTGCGCTCTTCAAGAACGGGATATTCTTCGCCGTCATCGGGCTGATGCTCGGCTCGTTCATCGTGGCGCGGGCTTCGAAGGACTTTATCGAAACGGGACTTGTGCCGATGGGCGCTCTCGGATCTTCCATCTGCCTCTTGCTCGTGCCGTTCCTTTCCTCTTCGGTGGCGATCGACGTCGTCTTTCTGTTGCTCGGGTTCTTCGGATCGATGTTCCTCGTGACGCTCAACGCGCTTCTCCAGTTCAACACGGTGCCGACGAATTCGGGGCGAATCCTCGCCGTTTCGAACCTGATTCAAATCGTCATCCTGGCGATCTTTCTCGGAATCGAAACGCTCATCATCCACTACACGCAAAAGCTCTTTCCGAACGAACAGCACCTTTCCTTTCCGATATTCTTCTTGCTGCTCGCGCTGATTTCCTTTATCGGGTTCACCTATTCGCTCAAGCACTTGCCGCAGGCTCTTCTCCGCTCCCTGCTCCGCACGTTCTTCAGCTCCTACCGGCTGAAGGTCCTGGGGCTGCAGCACGTTCCCGACGAGGGTCCCGTGCTCCTGATGGGGAACCATTTCAGCTTTATCGACTGGGCTGTCTTGCAGATGGCGACGCCGCGTCCTCTCCGCATCGCGAGCAACAAGGACCATTTCGAAAAGTGGTATCTGCGCTGGGTGCTCAAGCGCATGGGCATTATCCGCATACACCGCAAGAATCCGACGGAGGCGATGAAGTCCATCCACGAGGCGCTTCTTGCCGGCGAAGCGGTCGTTCTCTTTCCGGAAGGGGAAATCGCGAAGACGCCCTTTATCGGGCCTTTCCGCCTGGACTATTCCGCGGCCATCGAGGGGACGGAAGCGGTCATCGTTCCGTTCTACATCCAGGGACTCTGGGGAAGCCGCTACGCCTATTCCGATTCCCAGCTGTTCGGTCCGAAGGTCATGCGCGTGATCACGGTCGCTTTCGGTGCGCCCGTTCCCAAGGAGACGCCGCCGAACCGGATCCGGAACATCGTCCGGGAAATCTCCATCGACGCCTGGAGCAATTCGCTCAAGCACTACAAGCCGATTGCGGAATCGTGGCTCAAGGCCTGCAAGAAGGTTGTCGGTGCGGGCCCCGCCATCTACAGTCCGGACGGGGCGCATCTTTCGGGCTACAAGCTTCTCTGCGCGACTCTCGCGTTTAGCTGCGTCTATCGGAAAATGCTCGCGGGGCAGAAGAACATCGGCATCATGCTTCCGCCGTCCGGGGGCGGCGTCATTGCGAATCTCGCGGGCTGGGTCCGCGGAATGGTCAACGTGAACCTGAACTACACGTCGTCGCCGGATATCGTGCTAAAGTGCATGGAACGCGCGGACATAAAGACCGTCATCACCAGTCGCGTGTTTCTGGAACGGCTGAAGCAGAAAGGGACGGACTATACGGTCCTTTCGAAAGCGTGCAACCTTGTCTATGCGGAAGACGTGCTGAAGAGCATCCCGAAACTTTCGATGCTTTTCCATATGGTCATGGGCGTCGTGCTCCCGGCGTTCCTCGTCAAGTTCTTCTACTTCAAGAAAATCCGGCTGTCGGATACCGCGGCGATTCTCTTCAGTTCGGGGACGGAAGGGATTCCGAAAGGCGTCGAGCTGACGCATTACAACATGATGGGAAACTGCCAGCAGCTGTCGTGCATCTTCAATGCGAACAAGTCCGACGTGATGCTTGCGGAACTTCCGCTCTTCCATTCGTTCGGACTTACGGTAAACGTTCTTCTCTGCCTTGTCGAAGGGACGCCGATTGTGGTCGTCGCCGATCCGACGGACGTGAAGACGATGGCCCGGGTTTGCGCGGAGTTCCGCGTCACGGCCTTCGTGGGGACGCCGACATTCCTCCGCGCCTTTACGGTGAACCGCTGGGTGCATCCGATGTGCTTCAAGTATCTGCGCCTGATCATCGCCGGTGCGGAAAAGCTCCGGCCCGAAATCAGCACCGCGTTCCGTCTCAAGTTCGGCAAGGAAATCTTCGAAGGCTACGGCTGCACGGAAACGGCTCCGGTCGCCTCCGTCAACTACGACAACATTCTTCTCGACGACTTTCTCACGATGCAGGTGAACAACAAGCTCGGCACAGTGGGAATGCCGCTCCCGGGAACGCTCTACAAGATTGTGGACCCCGATACGAACGAGGAGCTTCCCGTCGGCGAGGACGGCATGATTCTCATCGGAGGCTGCCAGGTGATGAAGGGCTACCTCAAGGATTCTTCGCATACGAAGGACGCGATTGTGGAACTCGAAGGGCGACGTTGGTATCGGACGGGCGACAAGGGACATCTCGACGAGGACGGGTTCCTCACGATTGTCGATCGCTACAGCCGTTTCGCGAAGCTCGGCGGCGAGATGATTTCGCTCGGCGCGGTGGAACTCCGCATCAACGATACGAAGATTCTCGAAGGCGGGGACTACATGGTGACGTCGATTCCGGACAGCGCCAAGGGCGAATGCGTCGTGCTGCTCTACACGGGTCTCGAATTGGAACCGGCTGATATCCTCCGCGCGCTCCGCAAGTCCGGGATTCCGCCGTTGATGGTTCCCGGCATGGCGTTCAAGGTTCCCGCGATTCCGAAGCTCGGTACCGGCAAGGCGGACTTCAAGGCGTCCAAGAAGATAGCCCTGGAACTCGCCCAGAAATAGTCGCCTGCATCCGTCGCGCCTCGGCGCGCGGGGACGCGGTATTTCTAATATTTTCCCCAATCAAAGGAGATTCATGCATAAAGGCCTGTTTCCTTACCTGGTTTCTGTCTTTGCCTCGTCTTTCATCCAGATGGGGCTTTTTCTTTTTTTTGAACAGTGGGTCAAATATTCCGAGAAGGATGCCGGGTTTCTCGTCGGCACTTCCGTCTTGCAGGCGATGTTCTTTGTGCCCTATCTGCTCTGGTTCCCGTTTGCGGGATTTCTCGCGGATCGATTTGGAAAGGGCAAGGTGGTCGCCTGGTCGTCCCTGGGGCAGACCGTCGGGATGGTCGCCGTCGGCGTTCTCTGGACGCTTGGCTATCCCCATGTCGCCGTGTGGATCGTTCCGTTCATCGCGTCTGCCTTTGCCGTGGGAAGCCCTGCCAAGTATGGCATCGTCAAGGAGATGTTCGGCTCGGAGCGCCTTTCGACGGGTGTCGCCCACATGTTCAGCATGATGATTCTCGGTGCCCTTGTCGCTTCGGTGGGATTGATCGGTCTCTATCCTAGGTCGGCGACGCTTTTCGGGGTGGATTACCTGCTCTGGATTCTCGTGGGGGCTTCGGTGCTTTCCTCGGTGGCGGCGTTTTTCATTCCGCGGACGGGGCGCGAGCGCGAATCCCTGCAGTTCCGCTCGCCGGGGAGAATTTTCCACGCGACGTGGTACATCGGGCTTTCGCGGGTTATCATCATCGGGCTTGCCGTGTTTTGGGGGCTTGCGCAGGTTTTCGTGATGCTTTCGTGGAATCTTTCGGGCGAGGGGTTCGTCGAAATCGTGCGGAACGGGCTTGTCTTCTCGGCGGTGGGCATGATCCTGGGCGGCTATCTCGCGTCGCGTTCTTCGCACCTGTTTATCGAGGTGGGCTTGATTCCGGTGTCGGTTCTCGGCTGCGGCGTCTGCGCGTTCTTCATTCCCTTTGTCGATAACCCCGTCTCGATTCGGATGCTCTATGCGTTTCTCGGGCTCTTTTTCGGTGCGCTCGGAACGGTCCTGAATTCGCTCCTTTTGCTCTATTCCCGTCCGGCGTCTTCGGGGCGGATCGTCGCCGTTTCCAACATGGTGACGATGCTCTTTCTCGTCTTTGTCGTGGGCCTGGAAGTTCTCCTGCTCAAATCGACATCCCTTGACCGCGAAACGTTCCTCTTTCTCTTTTCGCTCTTCCTTTTTGCCGCCTTTGTCTGGGCGTTCATCCGCTTTCCGCAGTCGCTTCTCCGCACGGTGTTTCGCGCCTATTACATGTTCCGCTACAACCTGAAGATCACCGGGAACGAGAACATTCCCATCGAAGGTCCCGTATTGCTTATCGGAAACCACACGAGCGCGATCGACTGGATTCTCTTGCAGATGGCGTCGCCGCGGTCGCTCCGCATGGCGGTCAACGAGGACAAGTCCGAGCATGGATTTTCGCGCTGGATTCTCTCGCTTCTCGGCGCGATTCGCATCAACCGCCGAAATCCGGAACCCGCCATGGCGGAAATCCGGAAGGCTCTTCTCGCCGGCGAAGCGGTCGTCGTCTTTCCGGAAGGGGAACTTTCCAAGTCGTGCCACATCGGGCGCTTTTCCATCGACTATTCGAGCGCTATCCGCGACACGGACGCAAAGCTTGTCCCGTTCTACATCCAGGGCGTCTGGGGAGGCAAGGAAAGCTACGCAAGCGAGAGCGTGAACTTTGGGGAAAGGCTGACGCGAATCGTTTCGATAGCCTTTGGCAGGGAACTGTCGGCGGATACGGCTCCGGCAAGTCTGCGGAACATCTTGCGGGAACTTTCCATGTCCGCATGGGAAAAGTCCCTTTCCTACTACCCGACGATCGTTCCGTTCTTCTTCTCCGCGATGAAAAGGCGCGTGCGGCATCGGGTCGCAATCTACAGCCCGCTCGGAAACCACCTGACCGGCTATGGACTTGTGCGGCAGGTCCTGAACTTTTCGAGCGCGATTCGGAAAATTTCCCGGCGCGAAAGGAATGTCGGGTTCATGCTTCCGCCGTCTCCCGAAGGAATCTCCCTGATGCTTTCCATCTGGAACGCGGGGAAGACAAGCGTCAACCTGAACTACACGTCGGGCGTGGAATCCGTTCTCAAGTGCGTGGAACGGACCGAAATCCAGACGGTCTTTACCAGCCGCGCGTTCCTCGACAAGTTGCAGAAGCGCGGGCAGGATTACTTTGTACTGGGAAAAGTTGCGAAGCTTGTCTGCGTGGAAGACATGGAAAGGAGCGTCGGGATTCTCTGTCGGGCGTTCGCTTTCGCCACCGCGTTTCTCTTGCCTGCGCGAATCCTGAACGCCTTCCTTGCCAAGTCCGCAAAGCCGGATGATGTTGCGGTCATTCTCTTTAGCTCCGGTTCGGAAGGAACTCCGAAGGGCGTGATGCTCTCGCACCGGAATCTCGTTTCGAATACGCAGCAGTCGAACGCCGTCTTTACGCTTCGACGGAACGACGTGATGCTTGCGGAGCTTCCCATCTTCCATTCGTTCGGATTGACCGTGACGGTTCTCTTGCCGCTTTTCGAGGGGATTCCCCTGGTGACGTGCGCGGAGCCTACCGACGTGAAGACGATTGCGCGTGTCTGCGCGGAATTCCGCGTGACGATTCTCGTGGGGACGCCGACGTTCTTGCGTGCGGTCGGCCTGAACCGCTGGGTGCATCCGATGTGCCTCAAGCATCTACGGCTGGTGCTTTCCGGCGCGGAGCGTCTCCGGCCCGAAATCCGGGACCTGTTCGCGCGCAAGTTCAAGAAGGAAATCTACGAGGGCTACGGCTGCACGGAAACCGCTCCGATTGCGACGTTCAACACGGAAGACGTTCTGCTCGACGATTTTCTGACGATGGAGCCCTGCTCGAACCTTTCGTCCGTCGGAATGCCGATTCCGGGCGTCGGCGTGAAGATTATCGATCCGGAAACGAACCGGGAACTTTCCCAGGGCGAGGAAGGGATGATTCTCATCGGCGGTCCCCAGGTGATGAAGGGCTACTTCAAGGATCCGGAGCGAACGAAAAACGTCATTCTGGAAATCGGCGGACATCGCTGGTACAAGACGGGCGACAAGGGAAAGCTCGACGAAGACGGCTTTGTGATGATTGTCGATCGCTACAGCCGGTTCGCGAAGCTCGGCGGCGAAATGATTTCGCTCGGAGCGGTCGAGGGCAAGATCAACGAGTCGAAAATTCTGGAAGGGCTGGACTTTATCATCGTCGCGATTCCCGATGAAATCAAGGGCGAACGCATCGTGCTCTTGTATTCGGGCGAAAAGGACGCGGACGAGGTCTTGCGCGAACTTCGCAAGTCGGGGATTCCGCAGATAATGATTCCCGGCGCGGCGTTCCGGGTTCCGCAAGTGCCGAAGCTCGGTTCGGGCAAGGCGGACTTTACGACGGCAAGGAGAATGGCGGTAGAACTGTGCGCGAAGAAATGACGTTTTCCCGGGGACTTTCCAGAAGGCGGACTGTCCGCTTTTTGGGAACGCTCCTCCTCGCTCTTGGAATCTTCTGGATTGTCCTGTGCGCAGTCCTCGCCCGTGTCGATGGATTTGCGGAAGAAACGGTCGGAATGGCGGCGGCCCGCTACGAGAGCGTTACCGGAAAGATCGCGCTGAACTCGTTCGAAGAAGACAGGCGCCTGATGCAAAAGATTCTCCTTGCGAAAGAGACGCTCTTGCCCGCGCTTTCGGTCGCCGTTCCGGTTTCGGCGGTTCTGGGGGCGGTTTCCGTGTTGGCGAGCCTCGCGCTGTTTTTCTTTCCGGTACGCGTGGCTGCGCTCCTTGTCAAGGCGCGTCTTTTCAAGGAATGTTCGGAAGACGAAACGATGGAAAGCTTTCCAGAAATTCCCCGGAAAGTCCTTTACGGCATGTTGACAGTCCTGTGCGCAATCGCGGTCGTCGCCTTCGGGTTGCGCCTGGCGGATCCTGCTCGAGAGACGCCGTCAAAGGTCGCACGGCTCGAACGGGAAGCGTCCCGGTTCTACCAGCTGGAAAAGGCGTACTTTGCGAAGACGAAAAAGCTCGGTTCCTGGAAGCAGATTGGCTACGAACCGGAAAGTTCCGATTACTTTGTATTTAAAACGTCTGGGAGCGGCCTGTGGGTCGCGGAAAATTCCGAAGCCTGGGAAAACTGCCCGGCGAAAAGTTCGTGGCGAGTCGGCTTTGAAATTTCGGGAATCTTTACCAAGGAACTGAAGGCTTCCGTTCGCCTGCCGAAGGATTCCGCCTGCAAGGCGCTTACGCCGGAATTCCGGAAATCCGTCTTGAAATCGGGGAAGTTCTAGACTCGAAGCGAAGACGGTTCGCGCTTTGAAGCGTCCAGCTGGAGCTTCAACCCCTTGCGGACCTTTTCCAGAAAACGGATGTACTCTTCGCTCTGGTAATCGCGGTATGTCCAGTCGAAGGCGTGAAAATGCCCGTCCTGGAAATAGAGCGTCGGTTCCACGTAGATGCCGCTTCGGATATAGACGCGCTGCCTCTGGTCCTTTGTCGTCGCGAGGAAAAACTGCCCAAGGGTCATGTAGCCCGGGTCGAGATTCACGGGGCGAAGGTTTTCCGTGCCGAATTCTCTCGCGAAGGAAAGCTCCAGTTCGTTTGTCTGCAATTTAATCTGAACGATTTCTTCGCGAGGAATCAATTTCTTGTAGGTGACGAACGCCCGGACGGGAGCTTCCCCGATTTCTTCCCGGTAGTAGTTGGTGAAGCGGAACGGAAACGCGGAAAGGTTCTCCGCCTCTTCGCCGTAAAGCGCGCGGAGCTTCGGACGGATTCGCTCGACGAGTCCGGGGCTCTTCGAGAGAAATCCCATGACGAGTCGCACCGGCGGCGGTGTGTGCGTCTTGCCCATTCAAAACCTCTGCCTTGCCAAGTTCCGAACCATGCGCCTAAAAATACTAAATTGGTCCTATGCAGCAGTATCTCGATTTACTCCAGGACATCTTGGACAACGGCGTGGATCGCTCGGACCGCACGGGCACCGGCACGCGTTCCGTTTTCGGCAGGCAGAACCGCTACGACCTCTCGAAGGGATTCCCGTGCCTTACGACAAAGAAGCTCCACCTGCGGAGCATCATCCATGAACTTCTGTGGTTTTTGAAAGGCGATACGAATATCCGCTACCTGCATGACAACAAGGTGACCATCTGGGACGAATGGGCGGACAAGGACGGAAATCTCGGACCCGTCTATGGCTACCAGTGGCGGAGCTGGCCCACGCCGGACGGCGGGCACATCGACCAGATCCAGAACCTGATTGCCGGGCTAAGGAAAAATCCCGATTCGCGGCGGCACCTCGTCTGCGCCTGGAACGTCGCGGACGTCGATCGGATGGCACTCCCTCCGTGCCATTGCCTGTTCCAGTTCTACGTGGGAGGCGTTGGCGCGAGCGGCAAGCGAAAGCTCAGCTGCCAGCTGTACCAGCGCAGCGCGGATTCTTTTCTGGGCGTTCCGTTCAACATCGCGTCGTATGCGCTGCTCACGATGATGGTCGCCCAGGTCTGCGATTTCGAACCCGGTGAATTTGTACACACTTTCGGGGACCTTCATTTGTACAAAAATCATTTTGACCAGGCGCGGGAACAGCTTTCCCGCGCGCCGCGCGCGCTCCCGACGATGGAGATAAATCCCGCGGTCAAGGACATTTTCGCGTTCCGCTTCGAGGATTTTGAACTGAAAAACTACGATCCGTGGCCGGCCATCAAGGCGCCGATCGCCGTGTGAGTTTCGCTGCGGGCGTTTTAACGTTCGTTAGAAGGCGTACTTTGAATTTTGACGGCGAATCAACACAGTTCAACGCGGCGGTCCGGGCGGAAGGGGGCGACGGAGACTTTGCCGCGTCCATGGGAATCGTTTCGGGGGCGGTACTCGCCCTCGATTTTACTCTGGGGCTTGTCAATCCGGTAGCCGCCAAGGCTGCCAAGACGGGAATCATCGTGGCGTTTTCGTCTGCCATGGGCTTTTCTGTCCTTGGTGGTGTCGTGGCGACCGGGTTCGATGACCTCGCCGAATCGCATATGATGCCTCTTTACAGAAAGAATCTGGAAAAGTGGCTCGGAAAGGCAAACTCCTATACCCGCCTATCCGGCGGGGATACGACCGTCGTCCCCTACCTGCTGGAGGACTTCCTCTACGAGCGCCCTTTCGTGAACCTTGCGTTGAACGATACGGCGACTTTGAACAAACTTCAGGGTATGAGCGATTCCGCACGTGACGTATCCACTCTGAACCGCAACTGCTTTTACATCGGCTCGCGTGATGCGGCGAATTGTGCTATAGGTCTTTTTAAATCGACAACAGATTTGAATTCCTATCAAAAAACTCAAACGGTTTCTGCTTTGTCCCCGTTCCGATTCCATTCCGCCTCCGACTGGTCCAAGATGGGGGTGAAGGTGGACCGGTGGGAGCGCGTGGACGGTCTCTCGCCCGAAGGGAATCTTGCCCCGAACTCCGTCCCCGTCCGGCACGTGGAGCGCTACGAGGTTCCCGCGATTACGGTGGACGACTGGATCGAGAAGTATTCGTTCGTGGTGGACGACC
>CAVJTH010000034.1:0-24723 GCA_963652365.1 Senegalimassilia sp. | reverse complement strand
CAGCGAACTTTTCACGCTAGAACCTAGATGTTCGCAGAACTCCACACTCAACTCTTCACACTCCACTCTCAACTAAGTTCTCAGCTCTAAGTTCTGACTCCCCCTTCCTTGCATCCACCCCCTCGGCCACGCTTTTTTTTCAGAGATTAGAGTTTAGGAATCAAAATGGTCCGCTTTACGTTAGAACCTAGATGTCCGCAGAACTCAGCTCTAAGTTCTCAGTTCTAAGTTCTGCTTTAGAGCCTAGACGTCCGCGAAACTCCAAACTCCAAACCCAACTGAGTTCTCTCGCCTACAAAACGTTTAAAACACGAAAAGCCGCCTTGCACGCAAAGCGGTTTTCAAGCAAACTCCAGAAAGTTAGATTCCGAGTTCCTGAACGACGGCGAAGATGCCGCGCTTCTGGATCGTACGAAGACCGGCGGCGCTGACGCGGAGGGTCACCCAGCGATCTTCTTCCGGAACGTAGAAACGCTTCGTTTGGAGATTCGGATACTGCTTCACCAACTTCTTGCGGTTGGAGTGAGAAACCATGTTGCCGACGAGGGCACCTTTTCCAGAAACTTGACAAATACGGCTCATTGTATAAACTCCGTGTTTTTTATGGGCACAACATTAGTTAATTTGGCGAGTTTCGTCAAGACACCAATTCCGTCGGCAACGGAAACTTTACCTTTTCCTGCATCGTGACCCAGTCTTCGACCTCGATTTCCGGGTATTTTCGACGCATCCAGGCGACAACGTCCTGCACCAGGTCGTCCGGAGCGCTCGCTCCGCTCGAAAGTCCCACCGTATCCACGCCCAAGAACCAGGTCGGGTCGATATCGTCCACGCAGTCGATTAGCCGCGAAGGGATTCCGTGTTCCACGCCAAGTTCCGCAAGGCGGCTCGAATTCGACGAATTCTGAGACCCCACGACAATCAGGAACTGCACCTTGTCGCAAAGCGAAGCGACTGTTCCCTGGCGATTTCCCGTCGCATAGCAGATGTCACCGCGAACCGGGCCTTCGATATCCGGAAACGCACGGTGCAGCGCTTCGATCACGCCTTTTGTCTCCGAGGCGGAAAGCGTCGTCTGGGTGATGTAGGCGAGCCTTGTCCCTGTCGGAAAGCGGAGCCTTTTCACGTCTTCCGCATTCCGGATAAGCGTCATGGAGCCTTCGGACAGCTGCCCAAGGTGTCCTTCGACTTCGGCGTGCCCCGCATGGCCTATCAGGATTACATGCTTTCCTTCGGCATGATGCCGTTTTGCGCTCATGTGGACGCGTTGCACCAGCGGGCATGTCGCATCGAGGATGTGCAAGTTTCGCAACCGCGCCTCGTTGTACACTTTTTCGGGAACCCCATGCGCCGAAAAGACAACGGTCGCGCCTTCGGGAACATCCTTCAGGTCTTCGACAAAGACCGCGCCCTGTTCCCGAAAACGGCTCACGACAAAGGCGTTGTGAACGATTTCATGGCGCACGTAAATCGGCGCGCCGAACTTTTCAAGCGCTTTCGAGACAACGTGCAGCGCGCGATCCACTCCGGCGCAAAAGCCTCTTGGACTCGCCAGGTAAAGTTTTTTCATCTTGAAGTTTCCCCATGATTGGATTCTGTAAAGACGCACAGGCCGGGAGCGTTCCGCACAAGAACCGTTTTGGCAAAGCGCCTGAACGCTTCGTAGGACGCGAGAACCCTTTCCCGTTCCCGCAAGAGTGCGCGTTCGACGTCTTCTGTCAAGGAAATTTTCCGATTCGGATATTCGGACGGTTTCCCGATCTGGGAAAGCGCCTTTTCGCGAAGCAGCGAACGAACCGCTTCCCGCTGTCCTCGGAAATACGGGCCGATACAGGTCGGAACGTTCATCCGCAACGGCTCCCAGAAATCGTGCACGCCGAGAGTCCGCGCAAACGAACCGCCGACAACCGCCGACCGGGCCACCTGCAGCACGTCAAAAGTCTTGCCGTAAGACGACACCACGGAAACCGCGCCACGTTTCACGACAGGCCATTCCAGCGCAGGAACGTTTCGCCGGGAAAGCGCGACGCGAAACTCCGGAACGTCCTTCTCGAACCGCGGAGCGACCACCACGGCTTCCCCCGCGGACACGGCAAGTTCGGCCATTTCCACGAAAGCCTTGAGTTCTTCGCGGTGAAACGACAGAAACGCCGTATCGACCAGAGGTTCTTCTCGTTTCGGGAGCCTTTCGCCGGACCACGCCCACGGCAAAAGCTTCCAGTCGCCACCGACAATCGCCTTCGCCGAAACCAGATAGTCGCTTGCCGCCATGAAGCGCGCAAGATCCGCCTCCGTCTGCATCGAGACAAAGCCAATGCATCCAAAAGATTCCACGGAAAGGCATCGGTAAAAACGCCCGGAAACCAGGGCTACCGAGGGCAGTTTGAATCGGCGACGCATCGACGACAGGAATCCTGGCCAGAGCTCGTTTTCCGCAAGGACAAGCAAGAGCGGGTTCGCCGATTCGAAAAAGCGCTTCATCCCCTTCGGAGTATCCAGCGGAGCGATCGAAACAGCAACGCCAAGCGGAGCGGCTAGCGGTTTCAGGAAAGCTTCCACTTCGACCTTCTGCGTCGTAATCAAAATCGGCGGCAGATTCGGAATATCTTCGTTCAGGATCCTGGCAAGGCCGAGAAGCATCTTGCATTCTCCGAGGCTTGCTCCATGCATCCACAAGCACGGACCTTTCGCAAACGGTCCATCCAGGCGATTTTCGATCCGAAACCGTTCGTTCAGCGGAGCGACCTTGCTCGCCACGCGCGCCACGGCGCCGACAAGGTTTCGAAACATTTCCAGACCGATCATAGGGACCTTAAAAGTTCAGAGCGAACGGCAAATCCAGATGCCGACGCGACACAAGCAGAAATGTATAAAACAAAATCCAGAACCATGTCCAGCGATCGCTCCAGAATGCGCCCAGTACATTCCTTTTTTCAAAGGCGGCAGCTTCCGAGTCCCCGCCCTTTCCGTTCGGAAGGAACATCGGCGTTTTCCGTTTCCAGGCAAGGAAGGCATCGCCAAATCTCTTCGCCAGAAAGACGTCCTCGGATTTCGCGAGCGCGAACACAAGCAAGGCGACCGCCAAGGCCAAAACAAGCGACGCCTTGCACACGCCAAGATGAAACAGGATGAACGCAAGGCACAGGCAGAGATTCGACAGATACAGCGGATGGCGCAACTTCGCGTAGATTCCGGAGCAAACGAGTTCCGGAGCGGACTTTTCCTTTCCGCGCGAATGCTCCCCGATCACGCGCCGCGCCTCGATCCGCAAGACCGCACCGAGAAACGCAAGGCAGATAGCCGACAGGGAAATTCTTTCCGCCGAGCATGGAAGCAGCCAAAGGACAAGCGCAAGGCCGCCCAGGATTTCTCCGCGAAATCGATAGAGCCATTTCATCGCAAGATCTCCATCGAAGAAAAATCCAGCGTTTCGAAGCGACTTTTCAAATCGCCTCCGATCGGCTCGTGCGACGCAAGGAGAATCCACTTTCCATAGGATTCCGCACACTCCAGAACGCAACGCAAGACAGGTTCCCGTTCCCGTTCGGCGATAAAGGCGAAAGGCTCGTCGAGCAAGAGCATTTGCGCCGGAGACGAAAGCGCCCACAGGAGCGCGACCTTCGCCCGTTCTCCACCGGAAAGCCCGCGCTTTTCGAGAAGCCGCCGGGCAGACAGCGCGTCCATCGCATTCGAAAAGACGTCATCGCGATCCATTTCCCGAAGCCGCAACGACAAGATTTCCCTGTCCGGCAAGATCAAATCCTGCGAAACGAGAAACACTCCACGCCGCGAAAGAGCCTCCGGCAAGAAGACCTTTCCCGAAACGGGTTCTTCCAGCCCCGCGACAAGCCGCAAAAACGTTGACTTGCCGCAACCGTTCGGACCTTGCAGAAGAATCGGTCTGTCGGGAAAAATCCGCAAGCGAAAGTTTTCGAAAACAGGCGTGCCCTGCACCGAGTTCCCGTAAGAAAAGCGAACATCCGAAAAGACGAGCGCGCTCTCCTTCGTAAAATTCCTCTTTCGCTTTCGGGGTTCCCGTTCCAGGTTCTGCAGCGCGTTCTGCGCGCTTTTCGCAAGCCGAATCTGGGGAAGCAGCCGCGAGCATTCCTTGACAGGCTTGTAGCAGAGAAAGAGCGCCGAGCAATACAGCACAAGCCCTTCCGCATCCAGACGTCCCGAAAGGATCATCCAGCCGCAAAAAGCGAGGACCAGCACCACCGCGAGCAGCGAAAAGGCCTCCATCCCCTGGGAAAGCGCCACTTTCCGTTGTCCGACGCTCACTCCGGACGCAAGCACCGATCGAATCGAAGAGCGCACGTTCTTTTCGACTCGCGAAAGCTCCTCCTCGGAGCTCCACAGCCGGTAAAAGCGCTTCGCCCCTTCCACGTCGGACCGGAGCCTTCCGCGAAACGCCATTTCCCCCTCCACCGAAGGCTTCAGCCCGTGCAGCTTTCTCTGCACGTAGGAAACGATCGGAAGCACGACGAGCAGCACCGCGGCCGTGAGTCCCGGCGAAATGACAAAGAGCACCGGCAAGAACACCAGAAGCTGCAAGACCGCCTGCAGCGCGAGCATCAGGGATTCCGCGCTAAAGCTCACGACGTGCACCGCGTCATAGGCGACCATCAGGCGTTCGCCACTTTTTTCTTCATGGAAAAACCTTGGTGCAAGCGTCCGCAACCGACGCGCAAACCACAGGAGCAGCCCCGATTCCAGATGCCTGCACATTTTTTCGATCGAGACGCCGCGCAGATAGGAAAGCCCCCATCTCAAGACGACCAGGAAGAAAGTTCCGGCAAGCCAAAGGGCAAGAGGAAGCTCCACCTTCTTTCCCAGAATTTCCATGAAGAGGCGAATCGCGCCCAAAAGCGCCGCATCGGCAAGACTTGCGAGCAAGACAAGCGGAAACAGGCGAAAAAAAGCCTTGCGGAGATTCCTTTTCAGCCAACCGGACGGATTCATGGTCAATAAAAATAGAATTTTCAACTTTTCCCCTTGACTAACGCAAATAGTTTCCTATATTTGGCACATCTAAGCGATGCCCCTATCGTCTAGAGGCCTAGGACATGGGATTTTCATTCCCAGAACATGGGTTCGAATCCCGTTGGGGGTATAAAAAGGTTCGTTGCAAGCGCAGCGAACTTTTTTGTTTTCCGGGCATGGCGCGTGGCGAAAGCCTCCGCCTACCGCATCTTTTCCCGAATCTTCCTTTTCAGGTCCTTCAGCTTCCAGCGGGTCCGCTTGTCTTCCACGAGAAAATCCGTGCGAGCTCCCCGATCCAGTGCGGCGTTCACGTATTCGAGCGCTTCGTCGTAGCGCTTCTGTTCAAGGCGCAGCTCCGCGAGAAAGAGCATCGTGTTGATGTCCTTCGGGTTTTCTTCGTGCGCCATCAGCAGGTACTTTTCGGCGAGCTTCTTGTCGGGCCAGTTCAAGAAGATGGGAACATAGGGCAAGAGCTGGTGCGCGCGACCGAGGAACTGGTAGTTTTTCGCTTCGAGCGAAAGATCCCGGACCTTGGCGGCGGCCCCTTCCTTGACCGCCTGGAACGCTCCGTATTCGTTCGCCCACAGCGAGAGGTTCTGCGCATACAGCGACGTGATCTTCGGATTGTTCGGGAACTTCGCATGCATCTCTTCGCCGAACTTCTTGGATTCGGCAAACAGCTTCAGCCGAGCCTTGTGGTCAAACACCGCGTGACAGCCCTTGAAATAATAGGCGTAGAGCAATTTTTCCGCAGCGATTTCCTCGACGGCGGAATCCTTGAGCGCACGCTTGTAGGCGAGAATCATCTTCTCGACGACAGCGGAATCCGCACGATCGTTTTTCGAATGGAGCGCCCGGTTTTCGAACCAGTAGTTGCCGCTATCCAGGTCGCTGTTCGCGAGGGCAAGGCCCAACGACAACAGCAAGGGGAACGCGAAGCGAAACATTTTCTTCAGGTCAGATTTTCCACGTCTGGAGAAGTCGATTCACGGCGGCGATTCGCGCCTTTTCTTCTTCTATTCCATGGAATGCCTTGAAAAGAAGGTTGCGATATTCCATAAGCGCAGTACGAATGATGACTTTTTCTTCTTTTGTAAGCATAGCGGATATAAGCTAGAAATTTTCCCTAGGGGTCAAAAGTTCATAATTGTTGTTTTTTGCGTTTTGCGAGCTTTCCCGAAAAATAGTCCTGCTGGCGCGTCGAACCGAGAACTGCGTGCCATAGCGGACTGTCCGGCTTGATCTTGCGGCGTTCGCTCACGGCAAAGTCTATCGGCACGTGGGTAAAGCGTTCGTTCATGCTTCCGACGACCATGTTCGTCTTGCCCGCCATGGCCGCGTGGACGGCATTTTCCGCCAGCTGGTAGCAGAAGATGGCATCGGTTCCCTTGGCGGGAATGCTGCGCACCATGTAGCTCGGGTCAAAATACTTGATGTTGATTTCCATCCCGATTTTCTTGAAATGCTCGTCGATCTTTTCGACCAGATAGTCGCCGATGTCATACTTGAGAATGTTCCCCGAAGCGTCTTTCCGCTGGGGAAGTCCCTTGAAGAGATTCTGTCCCGCGCCTTCGGCGACGACAAGGACGGCATGCTTCTTGCCGATCGCGTAGCGGTTTTCGAGCGCATTGAAAAGCCCGCCTTCGCCTTCGAGCTTGAAAGGCACCTCCGGAATCAGGCAGAAGTTTACGACCGTCGTCGCGAGCGACGCGTCCGCCGCGATAAACCCGGAATCGCGCCCCATGAGCTTCACCAGTCCGAGCCCGTTGAACGCTCCGTTCGCTTCGCAGTGGGCGCTCGTGATCACGTTGCATGCGGCGAGAACCGCCGTTTCGAACCCAAAGGTCCTATCGACCAGGTTCAGGTCGTTGTCGATAGTCTTGGGAATCCCGATGACCGAAATCGGCTGCTTGCGGCGCTTGATCTCCTTGGCGATGTCCCGCGCTCCGCGGAGCGTTCCGTCTCCCCCGATGCAGAAGAGCATGTTGATGTTCAGGCGCATCAGCGTATCGACCATGATCTCGGAACTTTGCTCGCCACGCGAGCTTCCGAGAATCGTTCCGCCGTCTTCCTGGATGTTATCGACAATGTCCGGGTCGAGAATCTGCGGAGCGTAGCCGTATTCGGGATTGAGACCGCGATAGCCGTAGGGAATCCCGAAAATGTTCCGCACGCCGTAATCGAACCACAGAACGCGGACAAGGCTCTTGATGACATTGTTGAGGCCCGGGCAGAGACCGCCGCAGGTGACGATTGCCGCGCGCGTCCACGAAGGATCGTGATAGATCATCTGCCGCGGACCGGCCGCTTCGAGCGAAGGGATCGACTTTCCCGCCTTGGCAAACTTTTCGATCGTCGCCACGTCCGTCGCGAGACTGACCCGCATGGAATCATCGACAAACTTCAGACCGCTCATCGGCGAAAGCAGCGT
This sequence comes from Senegalimassilia sp., assembly GCA_963652365.1. Classification (GTDB taxonomy): domain Bacteria; phylum Fibrobacterota; class Fibrobacteria; order Fibrobacterales; family Fibrobacteraceae; genus Hallerella. The sequence goes on along the minus strand of CAVJTH010000034.1, from coordinate 17,309 downwards.
GCACTTGCCAACCGTTTCGATCGAAAGATCATATTGGTCGGGATTTTCAAGAATGTCTTCCTTTGTCATAGACGCCTCGTGTTTCTACGTAAAATCTAGAAAACGAACAAGTCCGGGACTAGATGTTCAGCAGCGGCAAATGCAGCTTCGTCCGAAGGCCCGGATTCGCGTTTTCGATTTCTATCTTCATATTTGTCATTTCGCAGAGCTTCTTGACCATCGAAAGCCCGATGCCCGTTCCCGCGGTCGTCCGGGTCATCTCGTTTCCGATGCGGTAGAACTCTTCAAAGACGTGGTTCATTTCCTTGGCGGGGATTCCCGGCCCGTAGTCGCGGACGACAAAATAGACGTCGTCTTCCCGGACGCGAAGTTCGAGAACGATCATCTTGTAGGCGCTCTCCCGCGCGAACTTGAGCGAATTATCGACGACGTTCATCAGGACTTGCATCACGGCATCCTTGTCGAGCGTCAGCTCCATGTCGCAGAGGTCGCTCGTCACGGTCAGGTCAAAGCCGTTCTTTTCGATGTTCTGCGTGTATGTCGCGACGAATGTGTCGAGAATCGTCTTCGGGTTGATTTTCGTAAGCTGCACGTTCCAGTTTCCGCGCTCGATCTTCGAAAGATTCAGCACGTTCTGGATCAGGCGCGAAAGCCTTTCCGTTTCGCCCACGATAAGCCCGTAGTACTTTTGACGCTTCGCCTCGTTCGCGACCCAGGAATTCTGCAGGAGCTCCGCATACATCCGAATGGCCGTGAGCGGAGTCTTCAGCTCGTGACTAACCGCCGACACAAAATCCTGTCGCTTGTTCGCCAGGCGGATCTGGCTCCGCGTCGAACGGTAAACTGCGACAAATCCGCAAAGGATAGCCCCGCAGATCACGATTCCCACAAGGATTACCATGGCGCGCCCCATCCCGGAACTTTCCTCCGTCAGATAGACCGAAAGGAACATCTCGTTCAACGGGAACTGCAGCGGCACATCGAGCAGCATCCCGCGTGACTTTTCCTTGTTGCCAAAGACGACAAAGGGAACGTCCTTCGTCCCGAATTCCAGCGCAAAGCCCTGCTCCGTCGGATTGAACCGCATCTCGTTAAAGACGATCTTTTCCAGGTAGGAGCGCAAGCGGACCGCATAGCCCTGGATGAACTGCTCGTTGTTCCGCCAGACGTTCCGGTAATAGACGATATAGTTCTGGTTGAATTTCGCCTGGAACGGATCGATTTCCACTTCGAGGATCGTCGGGTTCGGAATGGAGTCGTCATCCTGCACGACGCCCGCCTCGGAAATGCGGCGGATGCGCGCCGATTCCACGTCGAAAAGGAAGCTCTCCGTCTGGGAACTCTGCTCGTAACGCCTCTGGAACTTCTTGCTGTCGTTCAGCTTCACCGCGAGAGTCAGGTTCTTGCCGTAGAGACGGTCAAGGCTGTCTTGCGTGTTCGTCTGGACCTGCGTACGGCTTCGGCCCTCGTTGTGAATCCCCAGCTGGTTCAGAACGTTCTGGATGCTGTCCCGCACGATTTCCCGCTTGGCGCGGTCCTCGACGGGAATCTTTTCGAGAATGCCGTCGGGAAGCACCGGCGTGTGCATGTCGTCGTCCGGATCGAGCTGAAAGAATCCGATCATCCCTCCACCGTAATGACTGCGGATAGGCATTTCCGCGAGCTTCGAAATCGTCACTTCCTCGCCGCCGATAACCGGGACCGCCCGGATAAAGCGGTATTCGGAATAGGAGCGCTGCTCTTCGATCGCGAGATCGTCGTAAATCCGCTGGTTCAGCATCTGCAAGATGAAATACGCCTGTTCCTTGTAGGCATACTGGGACTCCGTCTGGAGGTTCCGGTAGGAATCCACCAAAAGAAGCACGACGGGAACCGCGATGACCAGAAAGAGAAACGTGAAAATCAGCTTGAGCCGATTCATCAGTCCGGCGTTTCGCGCAGCTGGTAACCTTCACCGCGGAACGTCACCAGAAGACGCGGATGCGAGGGATCGTCCTCGATTTTCTTGCGAAGCTTCGTGATGTGGATATCGACCGTGCGCGTATCGACCGTTTCCGCGTTTTCGTATCCCCAGACCTTGTTCAGGAGTTCCGCCCGGGGAACGGCCCTGTCGCGGTTGTTCCACAGATATTCGAGAATCTCGATTTCCTTGCGGGTGAACGAGAGCTTTTCCGAGCCCCGAAGCCCGCTGTATTCCCGGAAATTGACGCGCAGATTGCCCGCCGAGAACTTGCTGTCGCCTTCCATGGACTGGAACGAGCGGCGAAGAACCGCTTCGATCCGAGCGAGGAGCATCGGAACGGCAAACGGCTTGGGCACATAGTCGTCCGCGCCGTATTTGAGCCCGTCGATAATGTCCTTGTCCGAATTCTTTGCGGAAAGGATGATGATGGGAACGTCCTTGTCCTGCTCGCGAATCTTGTCGCAAACGGTAAAGCCGTCCATTCCCGGAAGCATCAGGTCGAGCAGGATCAGTCCGTATTTGCCGCTCAGCCCTTCGGAAAGCCCGGAAATTCCGTCCGCGACATGCTTCACGTGGAATCCCTGGAATTCCAGCAGATCGACCAGCCCCTCGGCGATGGCGACTTCGTCTTCGATGACGAGAATCGTGATGTTTGAATTTTTCCTATCCATGCAAGAAGCTCCGGAAACTAGAGGGCAAACCCGACGCCCGCTTCGAGGACAAACGCCGACGCGTCGATTTCGTCGTCATAATCGACACCGAAATAGTACTTGCCGTTTACGTAGGCGGCGATAGGAATGACCGGAAGCTTTGCGCGAAGTCCCAAGAGGATATGCCCGCCGATGTTCGTGTTCAGTCCGTCATCCTGGAGTTTCGAAGAAATCTTGTCGGCAAGTTCCTTCGCCTGCTCGGAAGTCATCGTCCCCGTCGAGAGAGCGGTCTTCAGGGATTCGTCCATCATGTCCATGTAGCCCTTGATGAACTTTGCGCTCATCACGGGAGTGCTCAGATAGTAGGTGATGCCGCCACCGATATACGGACGAATGATGGGAAGGCTCGTGATCGGGTAGGTGATGGAAAGGTCTCCATTCATCGCCACGAATTTCGGGGTCGTCTTGCCAAAGGGAACTCCGTCGAATTCGAGTTCGATATCCTGTTCGATTTGCGAACCGTCCAGGCCGTTCACGGTCAGCGTGGAGCTGTAGGAACCCCAGGCCAGGTTGTAAGTCGCTTCCACGTCGATAAACGGAAGCAGATCGACCCAGAGCTTGAGACCGAAGCCCTGCATTCCGCTGAACGACCCGTGGCGATATTCGATGGTAGCCACATCCACGTCGCCAGACCCGAGACTTCCGACCTTTTCGTTTTGCGTCTTGTCAAGGCTCGTGCCAAAATTCGGCGCATAGTGAAATCCCAGACCGATAATCGCAAACGACGGGGAGACGCACAGGGCGGCCATGACCGCGAACAATTTTAGCTTCATTCCAAACTCCTTGAATTTTTACCCCCAAACTACATAAAAAAACGGAAAAACGGACATTTTTAATTTTTTGGACGCGTTCTTCTGGCTTTTTGGCCAAAAAAGGCTTTTTCGCAAAGCGACCTGTTTCCGCCTAGCGGCGGAGGGAGGCGCCTTTCCGGCGTGGGGCTTGTTCAGAGCTTAGTAGAGAGAGCTTAGAACTTAGAAATCCCAGCGAACTTTTCATGCTAGAACCTAAATGCTCACAAAACTCAGCTCTAAGATCTCAGTTCTAAGCTCTGCTTTAAAGCCTAGACGTCCGCGAAACTCCACTCTCAACCCTTCACACTCAACTCTCAACTAGGCTCAGACTCAGTCCTTGACGCAACGGACGGAAATCGCCGTATAGCTGGCAGCGGTACTTTTTTTGGAACTTTCCGAGGCATCGACGGAAAAATCATTGTAATCCGTCGCCGAGAAGAACCAGCCCGTGTTGCCTTCGTCGCCAAAATAGTACACGCCCGACGGAAGCGCGGAAAATCCGTAAGCGTCTTCGTCTTCCAAATCCGGATGTTTTTCCTCCCAGCCGCTCGACGCCCGCAAGGCAGCAGACGCTTTCGATTGCCCGCCGACGCTCGCAAACAGCGTTTGCCATTCACTGTCATCCGGCACATGCCAACCGCTCGGGCACGAAACGGCAGCCCGGACATAGAGACGACCGTATTTTTCGCAATAGGAATCGTCGCCGTCGTAGCAATAAGAATCCCCGCTTTTCGGCAAATAGTTCAAATTCTGCGCCATCCAGGTTTGACCGCCGATAGTAACCGTCCGATACACCTGACAATCCCTTTCGTCCAAGAGAAAATCGTAACCGCAATCGGCAAGCCTTTTCTGGTTCAGATGTTCCGTAGGCACGAAGCTTAACGTTGGACATGCAGCGGAGACAAGCGAAGAGGAATCGGCGTTTGGGCAACGGTTCTCATCGGGAGCCTCGGACGAAGACGATAGAGCAGAGTCCGAATAGCGGCTTTCGCTGGACGTTACACCGCTATCCGGCAGATAGATTTTCGTGACATTGTCGCCGCAGCCCGAAAGAGCGAGAAACGCGCCGAGCATTAAAACATTCCGAAATACTTTGATACGATTCATCTTTTACCTCGCTAAAATAAGAGGATGTCAGTCCTTGACGCAGCGGACGGAAAGCCCTTTTCCCTTCATGGAGTGTACCCTGGCAAACAGGTTTGTCAGGACAGCCCATGAAACGGCGGCCGTTTCCAACTTCTCCGTTGAACTCCACCAATAGCCGAAATTTCCAAGCTGTTTGGCAAATCCAATAAAGCCGACCTCGCCCGTAGATGAAATCGTTCCGTACAACATTTGGTCTCCCGGAAGTCCCGCCCAACCGAAAAGATCCGTTTCGTAGGCGGTATTGAAGGAATTGGCGGGACCTGTCCACAGGTAACGCGACTTAAGGCTCACCCCCACACCCTCCGCACCGTTGTGCACATCCACATAAGCGCCAAGCGTGTCCCATTCCGCGTCGCTCGGCAAGTGCCATCCCTCGGGGCAGACGCCCCGATGCGGCGTCTTTATCATTTTCGCTTCGGTCTGCTGGTTGTTGTAGTCGGAAAGGAATCTCATGGCTGCGCTCCACGAATAAAGGCGACCGTATGTTTCGCAGAATACAAGCGAGTCGTAATAACAGGCGGTTTGTCCTTCGAGCGAGACATCCGAGGAATCATAGAAGTCCAGGTTCTGCGCCATCCAGACCTGCGAGCCTATCTCAATCGTACGATAGACCTTGTTATCCCGCGTGTCCAAAAGTTCCCCGTATTCAAAGGCGGGGTTCAGATAGGCGGTCGTCACGCAGTCGTATTCCGAGCAGCTGTAGTTCCCCTCGGGAACCTTCGCGAGGCCGTCCCTGCCGTCTTTTCCGTCCGAGCCGTTCAGGACAACGCCCACGGAATCTCCCCCGCAGACGATCCTGTAGCCCGAGCCGTCAGGAAGCGCCTCCGCGGTGCAGCTGGAACCGTCCCTGCCGTCCGATCCGTCCTTCCCGTTCACGATCGTCCCGACCGTGTCCCCGCCGCACACGACGACGATCCCCTTCGCCGTGGAGTCCGCTGTGCAGCCCGGGCCTTTCTCGCCATCCTGGCCGTTTCTGCCGTTCAGGGTCGCCCACGCCGAGTCCGCGCAGTAATACACCCTCGCCGAATCGGCCGCGTAGAGCATCTCGCCGGCGTTTTCCGCCGTGCATTCCGGCATCTCGCCGAAACGCGCCACCTGCCCGACGCCCGCCCGGTTCACCTCGGTCACGTCGTCCCCGCAGGCGGAGAAAATTGCCGCGCCCGCGACAAGGGGAAGAAATTTTGCCTTTAGATTTTTCATCGCATGACTCCTTTATCTGGTGGGCGGCGGGCAGCCAAACGCCCACCGACTCTTGAACTTTTGGATTGGCTATTTCGCATTCATCCGGACGGAACGTTCCCCGATGCGGACGATGTAGCTCCCTGCCCGAGGCACGGAAAGCGTCATCTCCGGACTTTCGATGCGACCCTTGGCGAGAACCTTTCCCTGCAGATCGAAAAGCGCATAGGGTTTGCCGACCAGTGCGGCGTGAATTTGGAAGTTCCTGCCCGCGGCGGTGACGCTCCATGTGATGGAGGGGAGGTTCGGGGCAATGGCGTCGGAGCTTTCGGACGAGCTGCTGGAGTTTTTCACCGCGGAACTCGACGAGGACTTCGCCGAAGAGCCGGAAGAGGAGGCCGCGCTTGAGCCGGAACTGCCGCTCTGCGGAATCTCCGTCGAATCGAAGATTGCCGTGTAGGTCGCGGGTCCCTTCACCGTGTCGATCGCAGGCGTCCAGCCCTTGAAGACGTAAGTGTACTTCGCGGAAGAGGCTTTCGTCGGAGTCGAACCAGAGTAGGACGGGAGCGTGCCGTAGGCGGCTTCCCCGCTCTGCAGGGTGTCGGCACCGTTCATGAATGTGATCTTGTATAGGTTCGCCTCGTAGCGCGGCTCGATCCGCATGTCGGCGGAAACCTTCACCGTGTCGCCAGCCATGCCCAGAAAGCCGCCGTCCGGGCCGTACCAGCCCGTGAACGTGTGCCCGGGCTTCTCCGGGGCCTCGGGGAGCGTGAACCATTCGTCCTCCTCGACGCGGACGGTATCCCTGCCGTCGTCGCCGCAGTCGATGACCACTTCGCGATAGACAAGCTCCTCGAAGAGCGCGGAGACCGTAACGTCCCCCGTGACGTTCGATAGCGAGCCATTCCAACCGACGAACTTGTATCCGTCTCGCGAGGGCGTCCCGGGGGCGACAGCCGCTTCTCCGTAGGGTACCTGAACGGTCGCGAAGACGGAGCTTCCGTCCATGAACGTGACCGTGTACTTGACCTTCGACGAGTCGTAGAGAGCCGTGTAGGTCGCGGGTCCTTTCACCGTGTCGATTGCTGGCGTCCAGCCGGAGAACGCGTAGTCGTAGGCGACGGTACTTGCGCGGACCGGGACGTTCGAGATGCCGGGCATTGCGCCATAGAGGTAGGTGGAGAACTGCAGCTCCGAGCCGTCGTAGTCGAGGAAGCGGACCGTGTAGGAGCGGAGCGTTTCCGTATAGACCGCGTAGTAGTCGAAGTCCTCGGTGGCGGCGGTGGGTTCCACGTGCCAGCCCTCGAACGCGTAGCTATACTGCGCCGTGGAGGCCTTCGACGGCGTCCCGCTGTAACTCGGCGTCCTGCCGTACTGCACGTACTGCGAGTCGAGCAGCGTCGTATCCGAGTCGAAGAAACGGATGGAGAAGTAGATGTCAGACGCGTCGATAACCGTGCCGCGATTAACTCCAACAATATCTCCTTGTATATGAGAACTCATGCCGGACGCGGAGACTAACCCACTATTCATGCAACCCATCACCATCCCAGAATTCCAACCAACAATGCCACCAGAGTAAACCGAGTAAAAAGCGGAAGCGGAGACTGAACCGCTATTCATACAACCCTTTACCGTTCCCGCATTCTCACCCACGATGCCGCCAGAGACACCACCTTTGAAATTGGAGGAGAAAGAGACCGAACTATGGTTCGTACATTTAGACACCAAGCCAGAGTTATAGGAGACAATGCCGCCCACATACGCAAAGCCATTAATAGCTTCTATATCTCCGAACTTCAATGTTACATTCTTCACCACGGCAGTCTTCCCCGTCACTCCAAGCAAACCGACAAACTTGCCTTGACGCGACCACAACCCATAAATCGTCTTCCCTGCACCATCAAAAATTCCGTTGAATATCGCCGAAGAATCTTTCCCTATCGGCGTCCAGTTCACCGAACTGGTTTTACTCGTGTCATCCATGAACTTGATATCGTTCGCCAACTGTGCATTGATGTTCGTCTTCCCCGCATTCACCTGCGCGGCAAACCAGGCGAGTTCCTCGGCGCTTGTAATCACGTAAAACGTCTTGCCGTCGATTTCCTTTGTACTTTTTGGCTCGCTCATGCCCCCCGTCCAATTCGCCGCATAAAGCGAAGCGGATAGGCTAAAAACCAAAAGCCACAGTAATTTCTGGATGTTTTTCATGTTGTCCTCCTTTTAAAATTTGTCCTTGTAGATGCAGAGAATTTCTTCCACTTCCCAAGCCTCCTTTTCCGGGAAAAGCTTTTCAAAAGCGGAAAGTGACATCCGATTGCTGGGCTCTTTAAGCCATCCTTTCTCGAACAGAATCACTGCACCATTCATAGCATCATTGTACAAAAAGACTTTTTGAGGCTTGAAAGATCCGCCTTTCTGTTTTTCCAAAAACGCACCGAGGCGCATGGCAGTATCGTAGATAGTCAGCTCGCCTATTTCGCCCTTTTTGCAAAATTTTTCAATATTGCCATAAAGGTTGTTAAAATCTGCGCTACTATAAATTGCCACTTGATTATTATGCAAATCAAGCGCAAACTGATTTCTAGCAGACCTAGATATACAGCGCTGACGAGGATGACATTTATTAGACGCTTTATAATGAAACGCCCCCGCCTCCCTAATAGCAGCACCCCAATCCGGCAGATTGCCATAAAAATCCAGCACTGCGCGCCAACCCTTCCAACCATTTACCTGATAGTCACACAAAATTTTAGCCAAGGTTAATTTTTTTAGATCTTTTTCAGTCCATATTTGATGACAAATCAAAAAGCCAATGCACAATATCGGTACAGCAACCGAAGCAATCAGTAACTTTTTTTGCAAATTTCCCATATCACCTCCGAACGAAAAAGCTCCATACCCGACAACCAAGACAAACACCATACACAGAAACAGCGCAAGCAGACAGTCCTTCGCATCCCATTTCACGACTATTCCCCTTTGATTTTGTTCCGGTTAAACTCGATACAGCCATCCTCGCAGTTGCCTCGCGCCCTCCAGACAAAAGCCACAATTCCCAAAGCCGCCAGCGCGCAAATCGCGATATACAGCACAAAGGGATTCACCCCGTTCATGCAGGAGAAATGCCCACAAAACTTGACAACCTGGAAAACGAAAAGCCCGCCGGCACAGGTCGCCACCACATAGCCAGCCATCAGGTTCACCTTGGAAACCGAAAAGGAATTCTTCTTGAAGATGTTAAAGAGAGGACCGGTCACTGCGTCTTCCAGCATAAAAACATGGTTTTCCCAGTTTTCCTGCCAGTGCCTCGAACCTTTCGACGTCAAAATCCAGGCAACCGAAAAGAAAAGCCCTAGCCCGGAAAGTACCAGAAGCGGGAAATGCCAAAATTCCTTGTCGTAAAGATTCACCAGAACATGGTAATAGGCGACATAGATAGTCGTGATGAACGCCCAGAAATAAGCCGTCCGTTTCCAGTAAAGCTCAATTTCGAACTCGCGATTTCTGCAAGCCCGCTCGTAGGCCTTTTCCCACTTGGTTTTCTCTTCGCAAGGCTTTCTGCCATTTTCGCTTGTCTTTTCTCCGTTTTTCGATTCACCATTTTCACCGGGCTTGGAACCAAAAAGCCCTTCGTACCTTTCTTTCGAAAGCGGTTCCGAATCCAATTCCGTCTCAATTCCACAGCCATGCGTCATCTTTCTTTCCTTATGGTAAAAAGCAGAATGAGCTTCCCTTACGTTTCAAACATAAGAAAAAAAAACGTTGTCAAGATATTTTCGGGAATTCGCTCAAAAAAGTGATCTGGAGCATTTTGGCGGTGGAAAGGAACCCAGTTGAGTGTTGAGTGCGAAGAGTGGAGTGTGAAGTATGGAGTTCTGCGAACATTTAGGTTCTACGTAAGAAGTACGGTGCGATTTCCAAGTTCTAAGCTCTCTCTACTAAGCTCTGAACTAAGCACTATCCACTAAGCACTGAACGGCTCGCTCCGCGACACTAATTTCTAAATTTCCCCCGTGATTCAGGTTCAGAACATTTGCAAATCGTTTGGGACGCAGGAACTTTTCAGCGACGCGAGCTTTCTCGTCGCGCCGAGGGAGCGCGTGGGAATCGTCGGACGAAACGGCTCCGGCAAATCGACGCTCTTCAAGATCATCCTGGGCGAAGAATATCTCGACGGCGGAAAAATCGACATTCCCAAGAACTATTCCCTGGGATATTTAAAACAGCACATCGCCTTTTCGCACGCAACCGTCCACGAAGAAGCCTGCTCCGTCCTCAAGAAAAACGAAGACGGCTGGATCGACACGCACCAGGTCGAAGCGATCCTTTTCGGTCTCGGGTTCGACGAAAGCTCCATGCAAAAGGACCCGATGCTCCTCTCGGGCGGGTTCCAGATCCGGCTGAACCTCGCCAAGGTTCTCGCGAGCGAACCGAACATGCTCCTGCTCGACGAACCGACCAACTACCTCGACATCGTATCGATGCGTTGGCTTTCCCGTTTTTTGCGCGGATGGAAGGGCGAAATCCTGCTCATCACGCACGACCGGAAATTCATGGACGAAGTCTGCACGCATGTCGTGGGGATTCACAGGAAAAAGTTCCGAAAGATCCAGGGCACGGTGGCAAAGCTCAAGGAAACGATCCGCACCGAAGAAGAAGTCGCCCAGCGCACCCAGGAAAACGACGCGCACAAGCGCGAACAGCTCGAACGCGTCATCGACCGATTCCGCTTCAAGGCGAGCAAAGCCGCGATGGTCCAGTCCAAGATCAAGGCGGTCGAACGTCTCGGCGAAGCGACAAGGCTCGAACACGAACGCAACCTGGAATTTTCGTTCAACGAGGCACCTTTCCCCGGCAAACGGATGCTCCAGATCAAGGATTTGGGCTTTCACTTTGAAGGCGGACCGACACTCATCCAGGACTTGACCGTCGAACTTTTCAAGGGCGACCGCGTCGCGATCATCGGGCCGAACGGTCGCGGAAAGACAACGCTCCTGAACCTGATCGCCGGCGAACTTTCGCCTGTCTCCGGGAACATCTCGCTCAACCCGAACATTCTTCTGAACTACTTCGGGCAGACAAACATTAACCGCCTGAACCTCGAAAACACGGTCGAAGAAGAAATCCAGTCGGCAGTCCAGAGCGCGGAACGCGGCAAGGCGAGAAGTCTCGCCGGGCTGATGATGTTCAGCGGCGACGCTTCGCAAAAGAGAATCCGAGTCCTTTCGGGCGGGGAGCGCAGCCGGGTCCTGCTCGGAAAAATCCTCGCGACGCCGTGCAACCTGCTCCTGCTCGACGAACCGACCAACCACCTCGACATGGAAAGCATCGAAAGCCTCATCGATGCGCTCGAAGATTACAGCGGAACGGCCATCGTCGTCTCGCACGATGAAGAACTTCTCCAAATCTTTGCGAACAAGCTCATCGTCTTTGACGGGGGAAAATGCTTCGCCTTCGAAGGCTCCTACCGGGAATTCCTCGAAAAAATCGGCTGGGCGGAAGAAAAAGATTCCATGACAAGATCTGTCGCCGCCGAAGCGAAGGTCCAAAATTCGACACCCGCGGTTTCCAAGAACAAGGATGACCGCCGCGCCCGAGCAGCCTACATCGAGGAACGCGCGAAAGTCGTCCGCCCGCTCGAAAAGGAAATCCAGCGTCTCGAAAGGGAAATCCAGAAATCCGAAGACCTCGCGAAGAAAAAGGAAGCGGAACTCCTCGCGGCATCGGAACAATCGGACGGTGCCTTGATCGCAAGGCTTGCCACCGAGCTTTCCGCCGCCAAGTCCAACGCCGAAGATCTTTTCGAAAAATGGGAAGAGGTTTCCAACCAGCTGGAAGCCGCCAAGGAAAAATACCCGCTGTAAAGACGCTATTTTACGTCCAACAGCAAATCATGAAAATACTGCAAAGAAGAGTACTTGATTTCATACGCATCTAGATTTTTCCCATTGCGAATGGCATCGATATAATAATCGAGATAAGCTTCAAACGAAGAGCGGATCTGCTTAAAATTAGAACTTAACTCTCGAAATTCTTTCTTGTCAATGCAAGCGGGCGTTCCCAAATCTTCCGAACTGACCACAACCGCTTTTATAAAATCCAAGACAGGAACTCTCCCCGCAGAGCTCAAAAAGTTTCGTCCCGATGACGAAAAATAATAACAGGTTTTCGGCTTGTTCGGGGAATTCTTCCCAAATCTTCCGTTTGTTCTAAAAGGAATGGCAAACGTACGTTTCTTCGCTTTTACGAGAAGTACGACATAAGGCCGCCCATTTTTATTTTCCAGTATTTCCGAGTGTCCAAGATGCTTGCCGTAAAAAGCCGAAGACAACGTAACCAGCTTCATTCCATTTCTCCCAAAAAAAGTGCCGTTTATTATCATAATAAACGGCACATCAATTCGGTCTTTCTTTTTTTCTCAGGCGGCGACCTGCCGCCCTGTTTCCTCAATTCGGTCTTTCTTTTTTTTCTCAGGCGGCGACCTGCCGCCCTGTTTCTTTTTACAATCTACCAAAAATCGGCTGACTAGTCAACACCTTTGGGCAAGAATTTCCTATTCCTTCACCCGGCGAATGCCCCAGCTTCGCGAAACATCCTTCTTTTGAGACTCTCCGCCCAACACGCCGATTTTTATCTTGAGCAAGGCGACATAAGCCCCGGAACCGACCAGGCGACCGGACTTCGCGCGCATATTCCAGCCCAGGTAGATATTTCCCGAATTCGAGGAGCAGTCACCGCCAAAGAGATCGTCGGTGCAGCGAACCGTTCCCTTTTTCGAACTGACAAACGCGCCCAGGTTCGTAAAGAAGTCCGCTTCGTAGCTCAGGTAAACCTTTTCCTTGTCCGCTCCACTCGAAAGCACCAGCTCGCTCAAGTCATAGCGGATCAGGAACCCGGGAAGTCCGAGCGACTTTTCCGCCTTTTCGTACGGCTGCCCCACGGGAATCCGATAAGGAATCAGCGTCGAGGAATCCTTGAATGCCGCGGCGCGTTCCGCATCCTGGTCAAACAGCTTCGCCGACTCGATCCGAATCATCTGTTCGCCGACAATGCGGACCCAACGATTATTCTTGTTCGCAAAGTTCCCCGACAGATCGCGCAAAAGCCCGGGAACAATCCGCACGCTGTCTCCCACCGACGGCAAGACTCCGTTCTTGTTCGAATACAGCACTTCGTACCGGGCCGTTTCCTTCTTCGCGGACACCGGGAAGATTCCGCGAGAAAATTCCGACCCGTCGCGCCAGGCGCGGAATTCAAAAATGGAATCCATTGCAAAGCTGTTCGTATCGATCGCTTCGCTAAAGACGAGCGAGAGACGGTAGATGTTCTCGTTTTCGGGCTTGACAATCGCAGCGGTCAAGACCGGCCCGACTTTGTCGTGAATCTTTCCCGTGACATGGAAGAGGACCGTATCCGTTTCCCCGGTCAGGGAATCCGTCAGGGCCTTGTTGAACCACGACGAATAGCTGCCCGCATAGACTTTCTTTTCGAGGTTTCCCGTAAACAGGAACGGCACGAGCGAATCCTTTTCGAGAACGATCAACGAGTCGAGCGTCCTGGATTTTTCCACCTCCTTGCGGTTTAATTTGTATTGAACCGTATCGCCAAAGGCCCAGGCAACCGAGTCGGGAACGTTTTCATCGACAATCTTTTCCCCGTAGGCGAGCATGAGGCTGTCCGCGACGCCGTCGCCATCGCGATCAAAGATTTCTCCTCCCGAAGGAATCGGCACGGGCGGCTTTTCCAGATTGACGAGCTTCCAGTAGGCTGTGTCCGCAAAGGTCTTCCCGAACACACCGAACGATCCGTCCTTGACGGTCGCCGTCCCCATCACGAAGAATTTCGCGCGACCGTTCACCGGGAGAATCGAATCGATCAAGATTCCGTTGTCGTCGGAAAACGCGAGCGAATCCGCAGTCCAGAATTCCAGCGCGCCATCACATCCCGAATCGCAAGGGGCTCCCATGTAGTAGGCCATCACATAGACGGGATAGGGCACGAACGCCCAGCTTCCAAGGTTCACCGTATCCGGGTCGATTTCGTTCCACAGGGAATCCGCGAACACGAGGTTCGGTAGCGGATACTCCGGCACCGTAAAGGACACCTTCGACGATTGCGTCAAATCGGACGCCAGGTAAAAATACAAGACGTAAGACCCCGGGGCAAGCGTTCTCGACCGGACAATCGCGCTCGTATCGATAGTAAATCCCGACATCGTCTCGTTGATGTCGATTCCGCCATAGTTCAGGCCCGGGCCAAGCGTCACGCCATCGAACGGCAAATTGCCGCCTTTCAAGAGGAACATCGAAGCCGCCGGTACCGTATCGATCTTCGTCACGCTCGAAACGTCGCAGCTGAGCGACTTGTCCGCAATCATCTGCCAGATTTCATAGGAAATCGTCCCGTCCTTCGTCGGAATTTCCACCGGATAATACGTCTTTTCCGTTTCCAGGTTGATGGACGTGCGCATCTTGAAGTTCGAACCGGTCGCGTTCCGTTCCGAAAAGAAAATGCGGAACGGGTAGGTTTCGCCCTCGACAAGCCCAAGCGTATCCAGATCGACCGCGCCTTCCACCGGAGAATGGCAACCGCCGATATCGACGACCAGCCGATTGTCGATAAACACCCAGACATCGTCATCGCCGCGGAATTCAAAATACTGCCCCTTGATATACTGGAACTGCGCCGAAATCTTCATGGAGAAGCTGTAATTGTGCTGCTTGCCGTTTTCTGTACGCAACCGTTCGCTCCAGTCAAACTTCGGATTCTTGACCGTCTTCGCCGAATCGAGATATTCGAAATCGTCTAACGGGAAGAATCCGCCATCGGGATGCGATTCCGAAATGTCCGCAAGCCAGAAGCCTTCCGCGTCAAGCGACAGATCGATGTCGCGGCACGTCGCATTGGTATAGACATTTCCGTCCTTGTCCGTCGCCACTTCGACCGGAATAAACCATTTTTCGATTTCATGCGCAGCGGAGCACTGCCCCCACGGGTAGGAAAGCGAATCGACACGCGCCGGATTTCCGTTCACGAGCGTATCCTGGACCATCCCCATCACATGCCCCCCGCACTTCTGGTTCGTCCGGAGCGTTCCCGTCGAATCCCGATAGGTCACTGTCGTAAAAGCGTTTCCGTCATAGATGCCGCCAAAATCCACATCGATGGAATCCGGATAGTCCTCTCCCGCCCAGTCAAGCAGCATCGCCGAAATTTTCAGGCTCGGGCAGACTCCCAGACGCCCGGGGAACGTGGTCGAAATCCGCGGAGCGCTCATGAGAGTCGGGTAAGGCGTCACCCAGGCCGTATCGCCAACAGCAAAGACGGAATCCAGGGAAATCGCGGCTCCGTCCTTCAAGCCCGCGGAGGAATAGATTTCGAACCCGAAGCGCTGCCGGAAAAGGACTTCGAAACTCTGCGCATGGCGGTAATAGGCGGCCTCGTACCAGCCACAGGTATCCGCCGAAAAGGGGCCCATCCCAATCGTATCGTTTTCGATGAGCAGCGCGGGCGCCATGTTGTCCCAGGGAGACATCAGCCGGACAATTCTCTGTTCGATGGGCGCAAAGGAAATCTCCATCTGTACGGTCTTGGTAAAGACCCAGGCTTCATAGACGCCCTGCGGAAAGAACTGTGAAATCATCGGACGATCGTCATCCTTGAAAAACGCCACCTGAGGCCATTCGTTCTGCCGACGATAGAATTGGACTTTCGCCCCGGAAGAACTCCATGTCTCGTTGCGCGCCGTCGCCGCCGAAAAATCATACCGGAACCAATAGCGGAACTCGCCCGCCGAATCCATCGCCGTCGGATTGTTCACGATGTTGTTTCCGACAGAAAGATAAAGAAGACTGTCCTTGTATGTGGAATTTGCCCGCCACGGACTGTAAACATGCAAGGTTCTTGTCGAATCGAAACACGCGCCGCGGCTTCCCATCTTCGAATCCACCGTGCCGGTAAACCCATCGACAAAAACCGTATCGGCAGATTTCAAAGCAGCCGACAGATCCACTTCTCCGTCTTTCGGAAACGTCAGGTAAGAAGCATAAAGACGTTCAAAGTAGGCGTTTTTGAGAGGATTCGACGCCAAGGCGCTCGGAGAAATCGCCCCGTAGAACCAGCCGCACGATGCCGTATCGTCATAGGCAAAGCGCATCAGGACAGAATCCGTACCAAAAATCATTCGGGGAAGTGCCTTGTTTCCCCATGGGCTCTTGAACCAGACAAGCTTGGATCCGGGCGGGACAAAGCTTTTTTGATAGGAACCGTCCGCATTCGTATAGAGCCAGATCTCGGAATCCGAGCCGAACAGCTCCGTGACGGAAAAAGACAGGGATTTTCCATCGGCATCTTTCCAATCTACACAATTGTTGTTATTGTAATTGTTGTCCGAAGTGTTCGGACAGGCTTTGACATTGAAGTTCATCCAGCTTTGAAATTCCGAGATGTCCTTGTCCCAGACAAAATAATACCAGTCATTTCCTTCGGAGCGCATCACCGTTTTCGAGGACTCCGAAAAATCAGGATTGTAATTATAGGCGGCACCGCCCAAAACATGCAACGAATAGGAAGATTTGTCGGAATCGCTCCGAAACGGGTGCTGGATGTGCAAAGTCAACGCCGCATGTGCGTTTACGGCAAGCAAGAACAATAGCGCAAGGCGAAAGGCCATGGACGCTCCTTTATTAGATCAAAACACTCGAAAATTAAAATAATAAAAGATAGGCGCATTCAGACAAAGTTTTTCTTGACGCATTCAAAATCCGCCACTTTTTCGCGTTTCCCAGGCGGCAATTTCTCTTGCGACCGTCGTATCGGGTCCGTGTCCGCAAAAGATCCGGGTATCCCTTGGCAACCGAAACAGTTTTCGGTGAATGGAGTCCATCAAGGTTTCTTCGTTTCCGCCCGGCAAGTCGGTTCTTCCGTAATCTCCGCCCGCAAAAACGACATCGCCAGAAAAGACAATCCCCTCCGCAGAATAAAAAGCGAGGCTTCCCGGGGAATGTCCCGGAACTTCGAGCACTTTCAAGCGGATGCTTCCGACAACTATTTCGTCATTTTCTTTCAAAAAGGTCCGAGACAACGGGAGCGGGCAGGAAATCTTGAGCCCGAACATTCGAGCCTGATCTTCCGCATGCGCCAGGAAAGGCAAATCTTTCTGTCCACATTCCGCCTCGACTTGAAAAGCGTTCTGGACAAAACCGTTCCCGATGCAATGATCCAAATGCAGATGTGTATTGAGAACGCGGAAAATCGAATAACCCTTGTCTTGCACAAACGATAAGAGATTCGAAAATTCCTCTTCCGAATAGAAACCCGGATCGACGAGGACCGCTTTTCTTGAATGTTCATCGCCTACCAGATAGGCATTTTCCCGAAACGGATTGCAGACGAAACGCTTTACTTCCATTGGCAAAAGATAGGATAGTCGTTTAAAACAAGGAGGGGTCCCCGTCCTTGCTGGACGGGGACCCCGGGGATCCGGCGGCGACCTACTCTCCCGGGCCCGAGGGCCAG
>CAVJTH010000033.1:0-26376 GCA_963652365.1 Senegalimassilia sp. | reverse complement strand
TTGTCTTTCACTTAAGGAAACAAATTTTTCTGTCTCAAATTTCTAAGCCACTATAGTCGGGACCTGGTCGGGTAGCCCAGCCTTTGAACCGTCCTGGCTACGGAGCGCAAGTCATGGTAAGTTTCAAGCGCCTTGGCGATTTGTGTCAACGAATAATGGGGCATTTATGGACCTCCTTTGTGTCCAACTTTTTGTCC
This sequence comes from Senegalimassilia sp., assembly GCA_963652365.1. Taxonomy (GTDB): domain Bacteria; phylum Fibrobacterota; class Fibrobacteria; order Fibrobacterales; family Fibrobacteraceae; genus Hallerella. The sequence continues at coordinate 26,179 of CAVJTH010000033.1, read as the reverse complement.
GCATGCCCAAATGTGAATTTATAAAGAATGCGATTGGTGAAAAAGTTTCAAAATTAATCACTTTACACCCAGCCAAAAATAGACGATTAACTATATTGTAGACGGCTCCTACAAATTACTCTATCTCGAAGACCAAGTCCAAAAGACAAGCGGTCTAAGGGAAATTCCAAGATATAGGGGAAAATAGCAGGAGCCAGCCACGAGACGAGCTGGCCTTTTCTGTAGGCTTCGGAAATTCCTGAAAAGTCTTCTGAAGTTTAATACAGAATTGGCGAATTTAAGCAGATTTCGCAGGTTTTGGCGAGAATCGCCTGGATTTGCTAGACTTGCTTGGACTGCCTGGAAGACCCCTTAAAAGTCCTCCAAAACCGTCAGAAACCCCCAGCTTCGTCGTGGAATTCCATGTGAACTGCACGGGACGTTCCTCGTTTTCCTTCGGTTTCTTCCGAATTTCGTGGAATCTCCCTTCGCATCGCGTGGAATTTTACCGTGGACTATCACATTCGCGATTCTGCGCTTTTTTTGTTTCCGCTCTTCGGCGAACGGGATTTATTCGATTTGAAGCTTTTCGGCCAGGTCGCCGCGGTTCGACTTTTTCAGGTAGTCTGCCAGGACCTCGCGTTCGTAGGCATTCGCCATCGGGATTTCCTTCGCGTGGCAATCCAGGTAGCGCGTAATCCTGTCCCATTCGTCAAGCGCCACCAGCAGGTATCCATACGAGGACGAAAACTGGTCGCCGAGACGGAACTTTTCATGGGAATCGAGCAGTTCCTCCTTGCGCGCTGGCGAAACTACCTTGCAGAGACTCATCAGATGAGCTTCCTTTGGATATTTTTCGTAGAGGCTCTCCGCCAGTTCGATGGCTTCCTTTTCCTTTTCCTCCTTGAAGAGAAGCCCAACCTTCAGATCCAGGCATCCTTCCTCGTCGGAACCTTCGGGATTCTTGACTTCGCCGAGCAGACGCCTTGCGTTTGGCAGGTCGTCCGCGACATAGTACGCGTTTGCCACCTCGACAAGAGTTCCGTTCGTTCGTTCCGGATCCTTTCGGAACGCGGCTTTTTCGTAGAGGACCGGATCGTTCGCCCCGTCCGCCATGGCAAGAAGTCCCGACAGGATTTCCTTCTCGTTTACTGGCGTGTGGGTCATGACGGATGAAAGGACCATTTCCCCGACACGCCGCATTTCTTCGACGGAAAGGAACTCGTGCGCTTCGTAAAAGACATTCAAGCGAGCCTCTTCATCGACGGAATTTACAAACATGTCATGCATCAGGTCCATGACGTATTCGCGATTTTCATGAGTCTTTGCCTTTTCTGCGAAGAGAGCGACGGCATCATCAAACAGCTCCTGGACGTCGTTGTAGAATTTTTCGTCGTTTTCGTCGCTTTCGTCGTCGAAATAGGCGTAGCAGTTCATGAGCCAGACGATCATTTCCATGATTTCGGCATCCGATTCCAGCGTCTGGATTTTTTCGAAATTCCACGACATGAAACGGAAAACTTCCGCCAGGGGTTCATCGTCCAGCTCTCCCCTGGCAATCGACACGAGCGCAGACCGAATCTTGTCCGCTTCGCGCATGTTGGAACGCGACAGAGCCACGGATTTCCAGACTTTTTTCTTTTTAGCCATGTTACTTCCTTCCTAGAATGCGTTGATAGACTTCCTGGGACTTGGTCTCGTCTCCAGCGTTGTAATAAGCGTTTCCGACATTTTCCGCCCCGATTCGCCCTTGTGAATTTCCAAGCTTCCAGGCGTTCATGTAGTTTTCGAGCGCTTCGCCGTAACGCTTCTGCGAAAAATAGATCTGTCCCAAATCGACGAGCAGCAGATCCTTGCCCTTTTCGAAGCGAAGCCCTTCTTCGAGCGTAAAAATCGCCATCCACGGCGAATCGTCCGCAAGATACATCTGCGCGAGATAGCGCCTTGCCGACGTGTTCTGCGGGTCGGTCAAGAGCCCGCTTTCCATTTCGCGAATGGCCTTCCGGGTCGAATCCATCTTCGTGTAATAGTGCGACAAGGTATAATGGACATCGGCTCCGGCGCTTGCCGTGTTATCGACGGCGCGCTTTAGCGTCTTGACGGCATACTCGTAATCGCCGAGCGTTTCATAGACTTCCGCAAGACCATACCAGGCTTCGATCCGGTCTGGATTCAGTCGAGTGGCCGCTTCGAAATGCCTTTGCGCCAAGGCCAGCCCGTGCGACTTGAGAAAGCATTCGCCGAGCGCGTAATGGATGTGGTCCGATTCTTCGCCGAGGTCAAGCGCGCGCCTGTAGGCGGAAATCGCAAGCCCGTAGTCGCCGCCCAGATAGTAGAGATCTCCCAGAAGCACCCAGGCCCGGAAAAAGTCCGGCATCAGCTCCACGGTACGCCTGTAGGCGACGATCGCGATATTCTTCTTGTCTAGCTGGACCAGGCTGTTTCCCAGATTGAACCAGGCAAACGGCTCGTACCGGCCATCCTGAATCGCCGCCCGATACATCTTGACAGCCCGCTTGTAATCGCCCTTGTCGTAAAGCTCGTTCGCCTGCCTGAAAAAGTCTTCCGCGAAAACCGTCGGACACAGCGCAAGCACGACGACTAGGACGCATACGGGCAAACGCATCTTCTGGCGGATTCTACGGAACAAACTTGAACTCCTTGGTCGCTTTTTGCGCAACGGGATAGTTGCCGAGCTTTGCCGGTTCGAATTTCCACGCGCGAATCGCCTTGAGCGCCTCGCTCTCGAAGCCATAGCCTTTCGGATCGACCGAGAGGACGCTTGCGCCCGTAACGTTTCCATAGACGTCGATGACCATGAAAACCTTCACGTAGCCCGCGACGCCGAGCTTTTTCGCACGCTCCGGATAGACGGGATTTACCGCCTTGAGCGCGCGCGCTTCCTCATCGACATCCCCCGCTTCATAGACGACGTTCTGCATTCCGCCGCCCGCGCCGACCGCGACGCCATCTCCCGAACCGTCCCCGCGCGAAAGCGAAAGATCCAGCTGGAAACTGGAACTGCGGCGTTCCCCGCCAGACACCCGGGAATTTACCTTGAACGCGTTCGGCTGCGCGATTTTCCGGATCTGCCTTTGCGGCAGGACCTTTTTCCTTTCGCGGATTATCGTCTCGACTTCGGTCAGCTCTTCCACGCGAGGCTTTTGCGGCAGGGCGTCCGACCGAAAGAGCAGCACGTTCAGTACGGGAATTGCCAGGAAAAAGAAAGAATTGACGATCAAGGCGAAAAAAAACGCCCAGATCCAGCGCGAACGGAAGAGAATGGTCGAAAGACGCTTCACTCCGACTCCTTCGAAGCCGAAATGGACACTTTTCGAACGTGCGCCAGATTGCATTCGTCAAGCACATCGACGATTCTTCCCGAAGGCGCGTCCCTGTCGGAAACGATGATTACGGGCCTGTCCGGAGATTCCGCCATCATCTGCCGGAGAATCGTCTGGAGCGACGAAAGGTTCACCTGCGTTTCGTTGATGTGGATAGTCCCCTGCCGAGTCACGCCGATAAGGATGCTTTCCTGCGAAAGCTCCTTGACCGCGCTCGCCTTGGGCTTTGAAACGTCGATGCCCGTTTCCCGCGTGAATGTCGAGGTGACGACAAAAAAGATGAGAAGGATGAACGTCATGTCCATCATCGGAGAAATGTCGATTCCGCTGGTTCGGCGGCGATCCCTGCGAAAGAAGCTCATGCCTTTTCCTCCGAGAAGATTTCGTTTTCAAATGCGCTGGCGTCCCGGTCCGCGGAACTCTTCAGCCTTTCGATCCGCGCGAGCAGCTGGTTGTTGGCGACGACGAGCGGAAAGGCGACGAGAAGCCCCGCCTGGGTCGTGAGCAGGGCCTCGGAAATGCCGTCCGCCAGAAGCACCGGATTTCCAAACCCGAAAGACTGGATCGTTTCGAACACGTGGACCATGCCCGATACGGTTCCGAGAAGCCCGAGCATCGGAGCCAGCGCGGCGCAGACGGAAATCGAGGGAAAGGAACGGGAAAAGTCCACATCGACCGAGTGGCGAGCTGCGTCGAGCGCATAGCGCACGGCGTTCCTTCCCAGCGGAGCGTTCTGGGAAATGACGGTTCGAAACCGCGCCCGAATGCCCCACTCCTTTCCGCTTTTCTCGCGGCGGTAGGCGAAGAATCGCTCAAGGAGGAGCGTCCAGGCGTAAAGGCCCAGCAGAAAGATCGGAAGCATCACCCAGCCGCCTTGGATCAGCAGCGAACGAACTTCTTCCAGGATGGAGAGGCGAAGCATGTCAGCCTCGGATCCAGCGGGAATTGAGAATGGCCAGTCCGGCCTTTTCCATCCGGGCGCGGATCCCGTCGATACGGTTCGCGAGGAAGGTGTGCAAGAGCTGGAGCGGAATCGCGACGACTAGCCCCGCTTCGGTCGTCACCAGGGCGACGGAAATGCCTCCGGCCAAAAGCTTCGGGTCGGATGTGCCGTGCATCGTGATGACCTGGAAAAGCTGGATCATTCCCATCACCGTTCCCAGGAGTCCAAGAAGCGGAGCCGTGGTCGCCATGACGGAAATCGTCGAAAGCCCGCGTTCCAGGGCGGGAACCTCCGCGGCAAAGACTTCCTCGATAGCCTTTTCCGCCGAATCCCTGTCCGCATAGTCCTTGAGAATTCCCGCCTGGATGACCTTTCCCACCGAGCCGTGCATCTTTTTCGCGAGAAGCCGCGCCTCTTCCAGATTTCCGGACGAAGCCAGTTCTACCACCTTGCGATAGCGGAGGGATGCTCCCTTGACAAGCAGGACGACGAACCGCTCGATGACGAGAAAGATCCCGATGAAAAGGAGAAGGGCGATCGGATACATCAGGATTCCGCCGTCGTGGAACGTCTGCAGGAGGGTGTCCCGGAGAGACTTCTGTTCCGAATTGGCGAGCTCCGTCGAGAGCGCCGTGCTCAAGAGGACATCGACCGGGAGCATCATGTATTGGGAATCCCTTGACGCTTCGAACGCCCGGAAGACTTCCGCATGGATGTTTCCCGAATTCATGTTCCGATACGCAAACGCCACGCCTCGTTCCCCGGCAACCGGAAGCATCATCGAGACCGAGCTGTCCGCGCCCGAAGACCGGCGCACCGCGTAGAGTCCGCCAAGCCGAATCTCTTCGCCCGTGACGACCGTTCCGTCGAAGACCAGTTCCCCGGTTTTCCATTCGATCTCGCGGCTAAAGGCGAGTTCCTTCCTTGCCAATTCGAAAAAGCCCCTTGCGACTTTCAGCGGATTGTCCCTGTAAAGCGAAGCGCCCTTTTCCGCCCGGTTGAATTCCTCGATCCGCTGCGGCAATCCGTAGGGAATGCCCCGTTCCCGAATTTCACGGAACGGTTCAAGAAGAGACTTGTCGGCGACAAGGGAAAGGTATTCCGTCCGCTTTTCCTCCGCATTCTGCTTGACTTGCGCCAAGTCTTCCCTGGCGACACGGACGTTCTCTTCGAGCCTCACCCGCTCTTCCATCAGACGGTCCAGGTCGCCTTTCGCCTCTTCGTATTTCTGGTTGAAGAGCTCGCGCTCCTGGTTCGCCTTTTCCCTGTCGTTCCAGCGTGCGGCGACTTCCATGTCGCGCTTCTGCCGGGCTTCTTCCAAGTCTGCCTTCGCCTTGTTCAGTTCGGCGCGTTCCCGGACCAGCGCATCGCCGCTTTCCGAAAGGCCCTGCTGGGAAAATACCGGAGAAAGCGCAATCAAGAGGATCGGGACGATACGTTTCAAGAAATCGGTTCGCATGGCTAGTCCTCCCGCTTCGGAGACGAAACCGGAATCCGGACGATGTGCGGAGCGGTCTTGCCGTCCGCGACCTTTATCGCGTCCTTGACGCTTGCGCGAAATTCCAGATCATCCGGAACCTTGGTCCAGCGGAAAGCGTCATCGGAACGAGAAAGCCAGAAGTAGTCGTTTCCGTCTCTCGATTCGAAGATGGCGGCCACGGCGCCGAACCGAAAGAACTTTCCCGAATATTCCCGCCCCGTTTCCGGATCGCTTAGAAATCCGTCCCAGCTTTCGGTCGTGTAGCCCATCCGGATGCGTTCGAAGAAGACTTCCAGCGTACGGGAAAGCGCATCGTCCGGAGAGATGATTCCCTTGCGAAGTTCCGATGCCGTCTCCCGGATGTTTTCGACAGCCTGGCTTACGCGGTAGGGAAAATCCGATTCGAAACAGGGAACGAGCGATTCGATTTCCTGCGCCAGGTCCTGCGCGTATTTCTGCTTGCGGGATTCATAGAAGCGAATCACGCCGGCGGACTTGTTCCGCGCCTCCGAAAGCCGGGAAATCTCCGCCTTCATCGAATCGATTTCCGCCCGGAGCGACTTTTTCTGGTTGTTCAGCATTACGACCTTTTCGCGCCCCGAACGCACAAAGGCCTCGTGACGTTCGCGTTCCTCGGCGTGAAGCTTTTTTTCGCGCGCCGTCTCTTCGTTTACCGTCTTGATCTGTCGGCGAACGCCATCGACGGTTTCCGCAGAAAAGGCAAGACCCAGGCATAGCGGGAGAATCAGGCAAGACAATCTGTTCATGGGTCAAAGATACAAAAAACGCCAGTCAAAAGGCGAGCGCTTTCACGTTTTCCGTCAGGGACAGTGAAGGGATCAGCGACCGAATTCCTTGATGTAGGCCGGAGTATTCTTCGCCCCGTGCTTTTTCAGGTAAGCGATCAGCCGCGTGTAGCCTTCGTTCCTTGCCCAGTCGAGGACCGAATAGCCTTGCCCGCACTTTGCGTTCACATCGACACCCTTCGAGACAAGATACACCATCGCGTCGTAGTTTCCGCCCTTGACCGCCAGGTGAATCGGGAAGTAGGTGTCTGCGCCGCGCGTTTCGAGAGGCGCGCCGGCATCGCCCAGGATCTGCAGGATGTCCGCATAGCCGAGCTTTGCGGCAAGCGCCACGGCCTGCGCCGAATTCTGGATTTCGCCGGTTTCCTTCATCTTCGAGACGAGAAATTCCACGACGTCCTTCCGCTTGTTTTCGATGGCGTCTTCCAGGAACGTCTTGCCGTTGCTGTTCGTGCCGTCAAGCTTTGCGCCATGATCCGCCAGGTAGCGAATCATGTCCAGGTTTCCCTTGTTCACGGCAATGGCCATCGCGTTGTTGCCGTTGTCGTTCGGCGCGTCGATTTCGTAAGAGGCCTTGAGAAAGAGCGACATCATGGCGGTATCGCTGGCGACGGCATACGAGATGAACTTGTTCGGGGTGAGCGGAATGCCCTGCTTTGTCAGATGCTTGCGTACGGAAGCCGGATCGTTCGGATCCATTTCGTCGGAACAGGCGGAAAGGCAGAGCGAAAGGGCGCATGCGCCCACGGCCAAAAAGAATTTCTTTTGCATCGAAAAATCTCCAGGTGGGAAAAACATCCTGAAAATACACAATTTTTCCAGGAAGCGGACAGAAATTCGCTAAATTTTCAAAAAATTTGCAGAAAGCGCCCTGCCCTTTTCCCAAAAAAAATATAAACTTATGCCGTGATGCTCCAAAGGCTTTTCCATCTTCCGCTGCTTCTCGTTCTGCCGTTCCTTGCAGGAACGGCTTTCGCCGTGACCGATTCGAGCGTCCTTGCGCCAGATTCCTCCGGGGATTCGTCGCAGATTTCCGAAAAGACCGAGAAGTCGGAGCCGTCCGTCCGCATCGGGTTCATGTATGAAATGGCGAGGCTTCACAAGGCGGACCTGAGCTACGACATGACCCGCGACGGCAAGCGCCACAGTCTCGATGTCGATGTCTCGGACATGGTCGGCGTGATCGGTCGCTACGGGCTGAACCAGTGGATTTCGTTCGTCGGGATCCTGGGATACCAGAAGTTCGACATCGGCTACGCGCCGAAATCCAGGGAATCCTCGAAAGACAGGGAACGGTTCGACATCCAGAACATTCTTCTGCAACTGGACGCCGAAGTCGGGTTTTCGTTCCTCGAACTGAAGAATTACCAGTTCCGCCTGCTCGGATTTTGCGGTGGAACGACCGGCATTTCGCTTATCGGAGACGATTATTACGCAAATACGCCGCTTTTCGGCTATACCCGGGGAGTCGCGTTGCAGATAAGCGTTCACCGCGTCGAGCTGCTCGCCGGTCTGCGCTCGTCGCACATCTATTTCCATACTTACAAAGGCAGCCACAGAAACGAAGACGACTACTCGTTCATGCTCGACGTCGACACGATGTCGTCTCCCTTCTTCTCTGTCGGAATCGGATTCTAACATGAAAATTCTAGTAACCGGTGTCGCAGGCTTTATCGGATGTGAAACAGCCCGCGCATTTTTGGGCGACGGACACGAAGTCGTCGGAATCGACAACCTGAACGACTACTATTCCCCGAAACTCAAGCGGGACAGGCTTGCCCGAATCCCTGGCGAGAACTTCACCTTTGTCGCGTGCAGCTTGATCGACAGGGAAACTCTCCTCGGGCTCTTCGAGAAGAACGCGTTCGACATCGTCGTGAATCTCGCGGCGCAGGCGGGTGTCCGCTACAGCCTGGTCAATCCGCAGAGCTATGTCGATTCGAACATCACGGGATTCCTGAACGTTCTCGAATGCGCTCGCGCCTACTCGCCGAAGCACCTCGTCTATGCGTCGTCATCGAGCGTATATGGCCGGAACACCGAAACGCCGTTCCGCACCACGGACCGCGTCGAAAAGCCGTCGAGCCTCTATGCGGCGACAAAGCGCTCGAACGAGCTGATGGCGGAAACCTACCACCATCTTTTTCGGCTGAATCTGACCGGGCTGCGCTTTTTCACCGTCTATGGGCCTTGGGGACGTCCCGACATGTCTCCGTGTCTTTTCGCGGACGCGATTACGCACAATCGCCCGATCAAGGTCTTCAACAACGGCAAGATGATGCGGGACTTCACCTACATCGACGACATTGTCGAAGGCATCCGTCGCATCGCTTACGATGGCGTCGAAAAGAAGGAACCGCTGAACCGCCTCTATAACATCGGACGCGGAGAACCTGTCAAGCTGATGGACTTTATCGCGACACTCGAAAGAAACTTCGGACGCGTCGCCGAAAAGATCATGATGCCGATGCAGCCGGGCGACGTCGAAATCACCTGGGCAGACACCGAAGCGCTCGAACGGGATATCGGCTACAGGCCGAGCGTCACTCTCGAAGAGGGAATCGCCCGATTCGCGGAATGGTTCAAGGAATACAACGGGTAAGGCGAATTTTCCCTTCCCCGATTTCCTATATTTGCGCTATGGAATTTTCACCCAAAGACCGTCTGATCCGCGCGACCGGGGCGCATGTCCCGTTTCGCCTTGTACTTGCCGACATCACGCGTTCCGCCGAAGAAATCGGAAAGCGGCACGGAGCGAGCACGCAATCCCTGAAGCTCCTCGCCGAGACTTCCGTTGCTTCGCTCTTCCTTTCTTCGGCTCTCAAGTTTCCGGGAACCGTCTGCGTCAAGGTTTCGTTTTCCGGCGACATTTCCCTTGCCGAAGCGGATTCGACTCCGCAGGGACTTCTGCGCGCGATGATTCCCCAGAGCGACATTCTCGCGTCGAAGGAATTCGAACCGGCGCTTTCTCCCCAGCAATTCCAGGTCGTCACGCTCGACGAACGCGGCAAGCGCGCAAGCGAAAGCATCATCGAGGCGGTTTCCGAAAGCATGGGGCGGAACCTTTCCGTCTTTATGCTCCAGTCCGCCCAGACGCGTTCCGCGGTCGGCATCGAAGCCCGCGTGAACAAGGAAAATCCGGAAAAGCTCGACTACGCCGTGGGATTCTATCTCGAACCGTATGCGGACATCGCCGACGACGAACTTTCGGTTCTCGAAAGGCAAGTCGCGAAACTCCCCTCCTTCTCGGAATTCTACGACGGCAAGGCCTACAACCTGGATTCCCTGATGCAGGCGATTTCCGGCGAATACCCGACGACGATCGTCCGCGAAATCGAACCGCGCCCCTACTGCCCGTGCAGCAAGGTCCGCTCGCTCGCCACGCTCGGAAGCATTCCGACGGCGGATCTCGAAGCGCTTTGGGAAGAAGGCAAGGACCTCGAACTGGTCTGCGACTTTTGCCGCAGCAAGTATATCGTCACGCCGGACGAAATCCGCGAAATCCTAAACGATCGTTTGAAGTGAGCCCGAACTATGTTTAACAAGCAATGCATTGTCACCCTCGACATGGAAGGCGTTCTCACGCCCGAAATCTGGATAGCCGTCGCCGAAAAGACGGGCATTCCCGAACTGCGGCTTACCACGCGCGACATCCAGGACTATGACGAACTGATGCGCGGCCGCCTGAAAATTCTCGCCCGCGAACATCTGAAGCTCGACGACATCCAGAAGATCATCGGAAGCCTTCCGCTCCTCGACGGCGCCATGGAATTTCTCGACTCGCTCCGCGACGAAGCCCAGGTCATCATTCTCAGCGATACGTTCCAGGAATTCGCCTACCCGCTTATCCGGAAAATGAAGTTTCCGACCATTTTCTGCCACAACCTGGTCGTCGAAAATGGATTTGTCGTCAACTACCGTCTGCGCCTGGGCGACCAGAAGCGAAAGACGGTCGAAGCGCTTAAAACGCTCAACTTCAAGGTCTTTTCCGCCGGGGATTCCTTCAACGACACAGGAATGCTGCTCGCCGCCGACAAGGGTTCGTTCCTCTTTGCCCCGAAAAACGTGACGGAAAAGTTTCCCGAACTCGCAGCGGCAAGTTCCTACGCGGAGCTGCTCGACAGCTTCCACGCGTTTCAGGATACGCTTCGATGAAGGGAGAGCTTCCGACCCTCGTTCTCGAAGAAGGCAAGGAAAAGTCCGCGACAAGAAGGCATCCGTGGATTTTTAGCGGCGCCGTGCGCCTTGTCAAGGGTTCGCCGCAAAGCGGTGACACGGTAGAAGTGCGCTCGGCACACGGCGAATTTCTGGGGCTTGCCGCCTACTCGCCCGAATCGCAAATCCGCGCGCGCTTCTGGACTTTCCGGGAACGCTTGCCGATCGACCGGGCTTTCTTTTCTCGCGTTCTCGACAAGGCGATCGAAAATCGCAAGAGCCGCGGATTCGACATTCACGCCCCGCAATCGGCCTTTCGGCTTGTCTATGCCGAAAACGACGGTGTTCCGGGTTGCATCATCGACAAGTACGGTCAAGTCCTGTCGGTCGAAATCCTTTCTGCCGGAGCCGAAAGGTTCCGGGAAGAAATCTATGCGCTGCTTGCCGAAAAGCTTTCGCCCGCGGGGATTCTCGAACGCTGCGACTCCGATGTCCGCACCAAGGAAGGCTTGCCGCTTCGCAAGGGAGTCGTCTATGGGAACGTTCCGAAAGAACCGGTCGAAATTCTCGAAAACGGCATCCGCTTCGACATCGATGTCTGGAACGGCCACAAGACGGGATATTACCTGGACCAGCGGGACGCCCGCTTCGAAGTGGGGACTTTCGCCCGCGGAAAGCGCGTGCTGAACTGCTTTTCCTACACGGGCGGCTTTGGGCTTTTTGCCCTGAAGAACGCCGCGGAAAGCGTCACCGAAGTCGATGTGTCGAAAGAGGCGCTCGCAATCGCCAAGACGCTAATCCAAAAGAACGGCTTTGACTGCGACCGGGTGGAACTTCTCGAAGCGGACGTTTTCGCCTATCTCCGCAAGTGCCGCGACAGCCGCAAGGAATTCGACCTGATCGTTCTCGACCCGCCGAAGTTCATCGAGAACAAGTCGCATCTGGCGAAAGGTTCGCGCGGCTACAAGGACATCAACCTGCTGGCGTTAAAGCTGCTCGCTCCAGGCGGAACGCTTGCGACTTTCAGCTGTTCCGGTCTCATGGAAATGGACCTGTTCCAAAAGATCGTCGCCGATGCCGCTCTTGACGCCCATCGGGAAGTCCAGATCATTCGTCGCTTTGGGCAGCCCGCGGATCACCCAGTCAGAACGTCATTCCCCGAAGGCCAGTATCTCAAGGGACTTTTGCTGCAGGCGGAATAGTTACCGTCGCGGAAGCTTGTCCGCGTTCCGTTCCTGCCACACGGCGTCTTCCCAGGCGCGTTCGGATTCCCTCGCCCACTCCGAGTTCGGATAAAGCTCGACCGCTTCGCGGTATTTGGCGACCGCCGAACGAAAATCCCGGCGGATGCGATAGATGTTCCCGATTTGAAAGAGCAGGTAGGCTCGACCGTTTTCGTCTCGCGTACGTTTCTGCAACGCCTGGTAAACGGAAAGCGCTCCGGCATAGTCGCCCTGCAGGTAGGCGTCGTTCGCCTGTTCCATCGAGATTTCTCCCGCTTTCTTCGGAACGGGCTTCGGTTCTGGCGCGACCGTCTTTTCGGGAGCGGATTGCGCAACGTTCTCCTTGTTGGCGGAATCGCGGACAGCCGTTTCGCCTTTTTCGGGAATTTCCGCAACGGAGACATTCCTTGTTCCGGAAAGCTCCTCCAGCCTAGCCTTGGCGTTCGCGACTGCGGTTTCGTTCTTGGAAAGCTTGACGTATTCTTCGAGTTCGGCCCTTTCTTCTTTCGCCTTCCCTTGCTTTCGGTAGATGAGCGACAGATAGAAGTGCGCATTGTATCCCAGATCCGGATAGTCAAAGGAACGCTTCAGGTTGTATTCCGCCTTGTCGAATTCCCCGAGTTCGTAGCGTCCCGCGCCCGCATAGTAATAGGCTCCCGGATGCCCCGGTTCCTTCATGAGAAGTTCCCGAGCCGCCGAGCAGGCCGCCTTGTAATCCTTGGCGTCAAAGGCGCGCTTTGCCTTGAAAAACGCATCGGACGCATACGAGAACTTCGAGCTTTCGCTCTTCGGGGCGCTTTGCGCTACGGGCTTTGGGCTTTCCGCCTTTCCGCGCATCGCATCGGCACGCTTCTTGTCGCCCAGCATTTCGTAGGCCCTTGCGGCACCTTCGCGGGCATCCTTCATTCCGGCATCGTACTTGAGCGCCAGTTCGTAGTTGGCGATCGCGCCCTTGTAGTCCTTCATCTTGAACCGGACCGCTCCCGCAGCATGGAAAGCCTTGGCGTTGTGCGGCTCCGAGGCGAGGATCGAACGGTATTCGGCGAGCGCCTTGTCATACTTCCCTGCCGCTTCGAAGCGGGCGCCCTGTTCAAAGCGGGCGTCGCTTGCGGCAAAGGAAAACGCGGTCAGGAAAACAAGCGAAAATCCAAAAAACTTCTTCATGGTTCACCAAGATAGAAAAAGATTGGCGCGATGTTCCGAATCAGTTTTTTACGCAGCGAACGGAAAGCCGCAAGGAAAGGGTTTGTCATCGATAGGGTAGTTTTTCGAGTTCATGTAGAAAATGCCTTTCATTCTCACGACCGAACAGAAATCTAGATAGGCTCCCATTTGCCGTTCTGGCAAACATAATCGGTTTTACCGAATTCGCCGTCTTCCAGGCTGGCGGTCTTGTTTTCCGATTCTTCCGTACAGTTTCCCAGCATGGCGCCAAGATACGCATCGCGCGAAATCTCCGTCCAGGTTTCATTCTTGCATTGGTAAAATTTTCTGTCGTGATCGCCTTTGACAATGCCGATGCTGTCTTCGACGCTCTCTGTACAAAGTCCCAATTCGGTTTCCGCATAGGCGAGCTGCTCCCATCCCCCGTCTCGGCAGATATATGTCCGGGAAATCCGATATCGCGAATATGTCAACGAATCCATCAGGACTTCTCCAAAGTTATCGTTGCCGCATAGCGGAAACGCATGGACCTTTTGCCAAAAAATTTCATAGTACTTTTCAATATCCGGAATGGTATCGGAATATCCCCAACCATTCAAGCGTTGCCGAATCGTCTCCGCCGGGAATCCTTCCGCCAATCCGAATCTTAAGGAATCGTCATCCCACACCCCGTCTTCCAGGTCTCGGGCGAAATTCCCCGCCAGGGAATCCATGCTTACCATCCACATCCGAACATCGTCTCGGATCGAGGAAAACCGGGCCGAAAGAAAAAGCAGTTCGGCGTCTTCTTCCGTTTTGCCGAAAATCGATAAATCTTCCGAATTCTTATCGGTTGTCTCGAAGCCAAAGGCGGAAAGGATTTCGTTCAAGGCTTGCCGCTTCGCATCGGAAAATGCCAGTCCTCCTTCCCGAACAAGACGAAGAACGCGCCTGCATTCCAAATGGGAAAGGAGATTCACGTTCACCTTTTCGCGTTCGCCTAGCCTGGTCAAGGCGTAAAGCGTCATCGATTCCGTGACGCTATCGCTGAAGCTGGACTCCCTGAGAAAATCTCCATGCACTTCAAGCAGCGCATATGGCGAAGCCAACTCGACGTCCGGCACGGAAAATTCGCCCCGCCCACCGGAAACGTTTCCCGAAAAGCTCTTGCCCGTCTTTTCCAGAGTCGCTTCGTCAAGTTCGTAGAGCGTTACCGTGGAGCCGTCCAGAAAAGGGCCCTTTTGCGCTAGCCCGCTGACCGTCTTGCCGTGAACCGGGACGTTTTCGCCTTCCGCGGAAGATGTGGAATCCGAGGAGCAGGCGACAACTGCCAAAATCGAAGCCAGTCCTATCGCAAAAAAGACCCGCTGAAAAATATCCATACCGCTAATCCTTGCTAGGTTGTTGTGACGTTATTCTTTAAAGATAGACTCTTTTTCGAAATCAGGACTTTTTTCCTACAAATTAAACTGCGGAACGTGAAATCTCGTCAAGTTCCCTTGAACCCGGCAGGCGATAAGCGAAAGACGCCGCGCGACCGCGCTCTCCACTTTAAAACAAAAAAGACCCCTGCGAACGCAGAGGCCCTTTCCTGTAACAAACAGCTTACTTGTCGGTCAGGAACGCGACGCCCGGAAGGACCTTGCCTTCGAGGAGTTCGAGCGATGCGCCGCCACCGGTCGAAGTGTGCGTGACCTTCTTGTCCGCACCGAACTTCTTGGCCGCCGTCGCGGTATCGCCGCCACCGATGACTGTAATCGCACCGGCAGCAGTCGCTTCGACGATCGCGTCGGCCATCGCCTTGGTCGCCTTGGCAAACGCGTCGAATTCGAACACGCCGGCAGGACCGTTCCAGACGATTGTCTTTGCGCCCTTGATCGCGTCGCAGAAAAGCTTTGTGGATTCCGGACCCACGTCGAGCCCCATCCAGTCCGCCGGAATGCCTTCCTTGTCGGAGACAATCTTGTTCGCGGCGTTCGCGTCGAACTTTTCCGCGGCGACGTAATCCACCGGGAGAATGATCTTCTTGCCGGCAGCCTTCGCCTTCGCCATCAGTTCGGGAACGATCTTCGCGCCTTCCTCGTCAAAGAGGGACTTGCCGATTTCGATGCCATCGACGACCTTCTTGAACGTGAACGCCATGCCGCCGCCGATGATGATTTCGTCGGCCTTGTCGAGCAGGTTGTTGATGAGCTGGATCTTGTCCGCGACCTTCGAACCGCCGAGAATGGCGAGGAACGGACGCGGCGGATTGTTCAGGACCTTGTCGAACGCCTTGAGTTCCTTGTTCATCAGGAATCCCGCGGCGCGGAGCGGCAGTTCGACGCCGACCATGGAGGAATGCGCACGGTGAGCGGTGCCGAACGCGTCGTTCACATAGACGTCCGCGAGCTTGGAAAGGGACGCGCGGAAGGCTTCCACCTTTGCCGGTTCCGCCTTGATCTTCGTCTCGGTGCCGTCGGCGTTCTTGACCTTGGCCTTGCCTTCCTCTTCGATGTGGAAGCGGAGGTTTTCGAGAAGGACGATGTCGCCCGGCTGCGCCTTGGCGCATTCCGCTTCGACTTCCGGACCGACGCAGTCCGAAAGGAACTTGACCGGCTTTCCGATGAGTTCTTCGAGCTTTTTCGCGACCGGTGCGAGCGAGAACTTCTTGTTCACGGAACCGTTCGGGCGACCGAGGTGGCTTGCGAGAATGACCGCGGCGCCCTTGTCAAGCGCATACTGGATTGTCGGGAGAGCCGCTTCGATGCGCTTGGTGTTGGTGATTTCGCCCGTCACCTTGTCCTGCGGAACGTTGAAATCGACGCGGATGAAAACGCGCTTGCCCTTGAGATCGAGATCTTCAATGGAAAGTTTTGCCATCGTGATACCTTCTGTTGATGTGAAATTTTGCCCCTCTAATATAGCAAACTACCCCGCTCGGGAGCCTCGCTTCTTGCGAAAAAAGTCCTTGAGATCTTCGGGAATGGCGATCGGGCGTCCACGCTTCAGATCGACCAGGACCCACGTCGTGACCGCGGAAAAGATTTCCTTGCCGTCGGACTTGCGGATGAATTTCGAATGGCGGTTCGTCGCGATCTTCGAGTATTCGGGAACCCAGGTCGTTCCGACGATCTCGTCGCCGAGAAAGGCCTGCGCCTTGTATTCCACGTGCTGCGTCCGAATCATCCAGCCGCATCCGAGTTCGTCCATCCGACGCGTCCCGCCGGTCACCGCGGAATGTTCCACGGCGATTTCCTGGATCCATTCCACGCAGACGACGTTGTTCAGATGATGGTTCCTGTCGATCATCGATTCTTCGACGCGAAACGTCTTTTCGTATTCTTCGAAGTCCGGTTCCTGGTCCATCGTCGCGTGCATCTTAATCTCCGTTTCTTGAAAAGCGCGAAAGGAACGCGTGCAGGCGTTCATTTTTCGATTCTCCGAAGACGAATTCGGGCGCGCCCTTTTCCACGATGACGCCACCGTCCATGAAAATGACGTCGCTTGCGACATCCCGGGCAAACGCCATCTCGTGCGTGACGATGACCATGGTCATCTTTTCTTCGGCGAGCGAATGGATGACCTTGAGGATTTCTCCCGTGAGTTCCGGGTCGAGCGCGCTCGTGGGTTCGTCAAAGAAGAGAATCTTCGGGTTCATCGCGAGCGCCCGCGCAATCGAAACGCGTTGCTGCTGCCCGCCCGAAAGTTCGCACGGATACGCTCTCGCCTTGGATTCGAGCCCCATCCGACGGAGCAGGGAGACGCCGAGTTCGCGGGACTCTTCGCGGGAACGGCCGAGAACGCGCACCGGAGCGAGCGTAATGTTCTGGAGCACGGTCAAGTGCGGAAAGAGATTGAAGTTCTGGAAGACAAGTCCCGTCGAAAGCCGGATTTCCCGGAGCGTTTTGGCAGGCGAATAGCGAAGCGGACTTGATCCCGGAACGACCAGGTCCTTTCCGCATACGCGGACCTCGCCGCCGTCTAGCGTTTCGAGCTGGGTGATGCAGCGGAGAAGCGTCGATTTGCCGGATCCCGACGGTCCGATGACCGAAAGCACGTCGCCCGCGCGCATGTCGAACGAAATGTCCTTGAGAACGGCGACCTCGCCCTTCTTTCTGTCATGAAAGGATTTTTTCAGGTGCTTGACTTCGAGAATGGAGTTTTCCGACATAGGGCTACCGGTAATAGTTCAGCTTGCGTTCCACATAGCTGAAGAACACGGAGAGGAGAAGGTTCGCCACGTAATAGAAAATTCCCGCGACGAACAAGGGGAAGATGCTCGCGTAGGCGGCCTGCTGCTTCTTGGCAAGCGCAAAGAGTTCCGTCACCGCGATGACCTGGGCGAGCGACGTGTCCTTGACCAGCGTGATGACTTCGTTCGCGCTCGCCGGGACGACCCGTTTTACGACCTGCGGCAGGATGATGCGGAAAAACGTCTGCACCCGCGTGAGACCGAGCATTTCGGCGGCCTCGTACTGCCCACGGCTGATGGATTCGATTCCCCCGCGGAAAATTTCGGCGAAGTAGGCCGCGTAATTGATCGAAAAGGCGACGATCACGGCGGGAAAGCGGTCGAAGGAAAGGTTCGAACCGACCGATTCCGAAAGATAGTAGGAGCCGAAGTACAGCGCCACGATCTGCAAGAGAAGCGGCGTTCCCCGCATCACGGAAATGTAGAACGCGACCGGATAGCGGACAACGCGAAAGCGCGACATTTTGAGGACCGCGACGAGAAGCCCGAGCGGAATCGAGAAGAGAAGGGTCAGCCCGAAAATGGCGAGGGTCGTCTGGAACCCTCCCCAGAGAATCGGGACTAGATTTCCCAGGTCGGAAATCACTTGCCAAACCACTTGGCGGAAATTTCGGCGAACTTGCCATCCGCCTTCATCGCGGCGAGCGTACTATCGACGGCGTCGCGCAGCTTCTGGTCCTTCTTGCGGAAGCCTACCGCGTAAACTTCGTCGGAAAGCCCCTCTTCGAGGACGACAAGGCTCTTGCCGTTCGAGGCAATCCAGTAACGGGCGACGATCTCGTCGAGGAACACGGCATCGACTCCGCCCTTGTCTAGGTCCATCAGAGCGGTCTGGTTGTCGTCGAACGGGAAAATTTGCGAAGCGGCCTTGCCCGCTTCGGAAGCTTCCAGGAGCTTTTGCGCCGTCGAACCGTTCTGCACGGCGATTTTCTTTCCGGAAAGCGCGGCGAGAGAGGCGAGGGAGGAATCCTTGACCGTAAAGATCATGCGGTTCTCGAGATAGGGCGAGCTGAGGTTCATCGCCGCGGCGCGGGCGCTATCGACGCTCATCCCGTTCCAGATGCAGTCGATCTTTCCCGTGTTCAGTTCCTGCTCCTTGGCGTCCCAGGAAATCGGCTGCGTGCGGAGCTTCACCCCGAGACGCTTTGCCACTTCCGAAGCGAGATCGATGTCGAATCCGACGATTTCGTTGTCCTTGTTGCGGAATCCCATCGGCGGGAACGAATCGTCCAGGCCGAGGACCAGTTCACCGGCGCTTTTCACCTTTTCGAGGGACTGGTCGCCTTCCTTTTTGGACTTGTCGTCGCTTGAACAGGCGACAGCGAAAATCAGGGCGAAGAGAAGAATGGACAGTTTTTTCATGGAGCGACTCCAGTTAAGGTTTTTCGCCGAAAATCTAGCTCTTTTTCGCCAGGCGGAATTTTTGGCAGCCAGGCGTTTCAGCATTTTCGAAACTTTCGAAACGAGATAGCGGAAAGCGCGGCAAACACGAGAGCGACCAAGGAGAAGAAAAGAACAGGCATCCAAGGCTTTGCAAAATAGAAATCCGCAAGCACCCCGAAAGCGAGAAGAAGAAGAAACACGAAGACGAGCGAAATCTGGTTCGCCGCGCGAGCCGTCTTCACGCGCAACGAAACGAACAGGGAAATCGAGGAAAAGCAGGCGCAGGCGAGAATCCCGGCGAGAACGGACTTCCACCAGAAGGAAAACACGAAGACTCCCGAAACAAGCGCATAGGCGATTTCCGCAAGGACCACGAGAACAAGCGGAATCGGCAGAAGCGCAAGCAGCTTGCCGTAAAAAATCGTCGCGGGCGACGCCGGCAAGAGCAAGAGAAGTTCGAGCGAACCGCGTTCCCGCTCGCCGGCAAAGCTGTCGGACGCAAGCGGAACGATCATCGGAGCGATCAGAAGGGCACAGAAGAGCATCATCCGCGAAAGGATATCGGGCGAAGCGTCCTTCGGGAGAAGCATCACCTGGGAAGCGACAAGCAGCACGGGCGGAAAGAGAAAGGGCAAGAGAAATTTCGGTTCGCGCAAGACCTGGCGAATTTCGTGCCGCGCAACATGGAAAACGGAACCTTTCACGCATCCTCCGAAAATCTTTGGACCGCTTCGCGATAGACCGATTCGAGCGAGAGTCTCTTTTCGCGAACCGACAGGATCGTTGCCGTCTGCGGAACGCCGCTCTTCAGGGATTCCGGCGAAACGCCCCGGGGAAGCCTCAGATCGACCGTAAATTCGTTTGTTCGGAGGCTTTCGGAAGGCCCGGCGCGCAGGACCTTTCCCCGATAGAGAATGGCGAAGGAGGTTGCCACCCGGTCCATTTCGGAAAGGATGTGCGAGCACACGACAAGCGTGCCGTCGCATTCCCGCTTCCAGTCCCTGAAGAGTTCCCAGACGGCTTCCCGGGCGCACGGGTCGAGGTTTGCGACAGGCTCGTCGAGAAGGAGCAGACCGGGCCGATGCACAAGCGCGCGCGCTATCTGCACCTTCTGGCGCGTGCCGAGCGAAAGCTCCCCCATCCGCGAAGAAAGCTTGGGAAGTTCGAGCCTTTTCGCGAGTTCGGAAATTCTTTCCGTGACATTTTCTGTCGTATAAAACCTTGCGAAGAAACGGAGGTACTCTTCGATCGAAAGCTTGGGATAGACGCCTGGACTTTCGAGCAGGATGCCGCATCGCGAAAGGTCCAGCGCGTTTCCATGGCGAAAGCTTTCCACTATCCGAAGTTCGCCGGAACCCAGCGCAAGCCGCCCGCAGAGGATCCGGAGCAAGGTCGTCTTTCCCGCACCGTTTGGACCTAGAAGGGCGAATGTCTCCCCCGCCATGACGGAAAGGTTCACGCCGTCCAACGCCCTTGCCGGAATTCCGGGATAGGAAAAGGAAAGGTCGGTGAACTGGAAAAGAGGCGGCATGGGGTACAAGCTAGAAATTTCTATATTGCGCGCCATGCCCAATCCGATTTCACAAGAAGGTTTCGACAAGCTGATGGAGGAATGGAAACGCCTCAAGTTTGTCGAACGACCCGAAATGCAGCGCCAGGTCGGCGCAGCGGCGGCCGAAGGCGACCGCTCCGAAAACGCCGCCTACACTTACGGCAAGATGCGTCTGCGGGATATCGACCGAAGGCTCCGCGCACTCGACAAGATTCTCGACCGCGCCAAGGTCGTGAGCACCGAAGCCCCCGCCGACGGTTCCATCCGATTCGGCGCGACCGTCTCGCTCAAGGATGCAAGGACGGGGAAAACGCGAGTCTATACGCTCGTAGGCGTCGAGGAAATCGACCCGCTCCAGGGACGCATCAGCGTAAACTCTCCCGTGGGAACGGCTCTCATCGGCAAGAAGAAGGGCGATACCGTCTCCATCGCGATTCCGCGCGGCATCGTGGAATATTCCGTCATCGAGATCCTGTACAAATGAACTTTGTCGATTCGCATTGCCACATGGATTCGTTCGAGGAACGGACGGGCATCGACTTTGAACGCTGGTGGAATTCCACGGACCCGAAGCCGGACGCGTTGATCCAGGTTGCCTGCGAAGAGGCGGATTTCGCCTACGCGAAAAAGCTTTCCGAGATGTTTCCACAGGTCTATGCGGCTTACGGCGTGCACCCGATCCATGCGGATTCCTATTCCGAAGATGCGGAACAAAGGCTTCTGGAACTTTGGAACGAGCCGAAGACGGCGGGAATCGGGGAAATCGGACTCGACTATCACTACGAAGGCGCATCGCGCGAAAGGCAGAAAGAAGTCTTTGCGCGGCAGCTCGAAATCGGAAAGCCTTTTCGCAAGACGTTCGTTCTGCACCTGCGGGAAGCGGAAGCGGATTCGCTCGACGTTCTTCGAAACGCAAGCCTGGACGGCGCGACTCTCCATGTGCACAGCTGCACGGCGAGCGCGGACTTTGTCGAAAACGTCCTTGCACTTTCCGCAAGCGTCTATGTCGGATTTACCGGGATTCTCACGTTCAGGAACGCGGCGAGCGTACGCGAAGCGGCCGCCCGGGTTCCGCTCGAAAGGCTTCTGCTCGAAACGGACGCTCCCTACCTCGCCCCGGTTCCGCTCCGCGGAAAGCCGAGCCACGCCGGGATGATTCCGCTGATCGGCGAAGTTCTCGCCCGGGTGAAAGGCGTTCCGTTCGAAACCCTGATGGACACGGTCCGAAAGAATACGCGGGACTGCTACGGAATCTAGAGCCTAGACGCCAAGAACTCGCGAGCGTTGTCTGCGGACAACGCCTATCTTTTCTGTACACCCGCAATCGTTCCCGACAGATTATCTTTTGATTGCAAATTACAGAGGAGAAGGATATGAGGTATTTTGCGTTCCTGACTCTCGGGCTTGCGATTGCAAGTGCCGAAGCGCTCACCATCACCGAATCGGGCGGACATTTCGAAACGGCCTACGCCAAATGGTCTCCCGTCAGCGGCGCGACCAGCTACAACGTCTATCTGGACGGAGAAAGGATTCACGACCCGCTCATCCGATCTTACGGTTCCTACGTCCGGGCGGACATCCCCGGAATTTCCGCAGGTTCGCACACGATCAAGATCGTCGCCGTCACCTCCGGAGTCGAGGGGGAATCCGCCTCGGAAACCGTCTCGGCAAAGGCCCACGACCGATCGGGATTCGCGTTTCACGGCGGAGCTGTTCCCGGCGCCTACAAGACGGACGGAACGCTCAAGGACGGCGCCCTGGTCGTCTATGTGACGGAAAATACGAAGAACAGCGTCTCGCTCGACGTGAAGACGGATTCCAAGGGCGGCACCACGAGTTGCCAAGGCTTTCAGGGCATCTTGGACTGCATGAAGAAAGGCTACGAAACGAGACCCGTCGCCATTCGGCTTGTCGGAAACATCACGGATCCGAGCCTGCTTGACAATGGGGATATCGTTATCGACCTGAAATCTTCGGAAAACAGCTATCTCACCATCGAGGGAATCGGCGAGGACGCCACGGCAAAAGGCTGGGGAATACGGCTCAAGAACGCAAGCAACGTCGAAATCCGGAACCTCGGCTTGATGAATGTCGATAGCAAGGAAGGCGACGACATCGGACTCCAGTCGAACAATAGCCACATCTGGGTTCACAACAACGACTTCTTTTACGGGCATGCGGGTAGCGACGGAGACCAGCTCAAGGGAGACGGCGCACTCGATTGCAAGCTGTCAAGATACATCACGTTTTCCTACAACCATTTTTTCGACACGGGAAAAAGCAACCTTCTGGGCCTAAAGGAAAATGTTTACAGCTACGACGCCACCGACTATTACATCACCTATCACCACAACTGGTATGACCATTCCGATTCGAGGCATCCGCGGGTCCGATTCTACAACGCGCATGTCTATAACAACTACTATGACGGAATTTCCAAGTATGGCGCCGGATCGACGCTCGGATCGTCCGTGTTCATGGAAGGAAACTATTTCCGCAACTGCAAGTACCCGATGCTCACCTCGATGCAGGGATCGGATCTCTATGCGGGTTCTTCGAAATCTTCGACGAACAACGCGACATTCAGCGAGGAAGCGGGCGGAACGATCAAGGCGTTCAACAACTACATGACCGGAAGCTACACGTTCATTCCCTACAAGGCGACGAGCTACACGAACAAGGGTTCGACCGTTTCCGCAAGCGACATGGGAATCAACACGGCGACGGACTTCGACGCCTACGTGGTTTCGAGCAGGTCCGACAAGGTGCCGGCAACCGTCACGTCCAAGTCCGGAAGCCACTACTACAGCAACTTCGACACCGACGAAAGCCTGATGTATTCCTATACGGCAGAGACGCCCGAAGCGGCAAAAGCGACGGTGCTCTCCTATGCGGGTCGCGTTGGCGGCGGGGACTTCAAGTGGACATTCGACAATTCAAGCGATGACGCCTCGTACGACGTGAACACGGCGCTGAAAACCGCGCTGACCTCCTACGTCACGACATTGAAAACAATCCAGGGCGAAGGGGAATTTGTCGCGGAGCCCGCTTCGAGTTCTTCGAGCATTGCCACTTCGAGTTCTTCGAGCATTGCCGCTTCGAGCTCTAGTTCCGCGCAAGGATCTTCGAGCTCGGCGGCGGTTTCCAGTTCGTCGAAAATTTCGGGCGCGACGACTCCGATTTCAGGCGACGTGACGCACAACTTTACGCAAGACGGAACGGAGAGCCTCTACTTCCTGATTTCGGGAAACCTCTCTTCCGACAAGGGCTCCGTCGAAGTCGATGGAGAAACGCTGACCCGGTGTCTCAAGCTGGAAAGCTCCACGGCGATTGCCTTTACGCTCGAAATCCCCGCAACCGTCACGCTCTACCTGGACGCAGGCTTTTCGAAGAACGTCAAGATCGATGGAACCGCCTACGCGGCAACGGACGGAAAAGTGACCGCCACGCTCGAAAGCGGAAACCACACGATTAGCAAGGGCGACGCGGCGAATCTCTTCCTTATCGAAGTTCGCGCAGAAAAGACCGACGCCCTTTTGACGCTCGAGAATGGCGAACCGCGCATCTCGTTCGATCGCCTATCGAAAAGCATCCTGGTCGAGAGCTCCCGTGTCCAGCGCATCGAAGTCATCCGGCTTGACGGTTCGATTCTTTGCCATGCGAAAAACATCCGGAGGATTCCGATGTCCGCCTATCCGAACGGGATCTATCTGGTGCGCGCGAGAACCGGCGAAGGAACCCTGACGCGAAAGATCCTCGTCGAATAGTTCCGGTCGCGAAAAGCCGAGCCCCTGTTCCGTTTCCGCGGAAGGGGGCTTTTTTCGTCATCAAACCCGGAACGTTTTTCTATTTTTAGGCAGCTTCAAAAATCGAGGTTTTCAATGAGCAAGAATTACAAGATCGCCGTACTCCCGGGCGACGGAATCGGTCCGGAAGTCATGAAGGAAGCCGTGCGCGTTCTCGACGCCGTGGCGGACAAGTTCGGTTTCTCGACCGAAAAGGAATGGGCGGACGTGGGCGGAATCGCTTACGACCATTTCCAGAACCCGCTGCCGGAAAGCACGCTCAAGACGGGCGAAGCGGCCGACGCGATTCTCTTCGGATCGGTCGGAGGTCCCAAGTGGGAATCCCTGCCGCCGAATCTCCAGCCGGAACGCGGCGCGCTACTTCCCCTCCGCAAGCACTTCAAGCTCTTCTGCAACCTCCGCCCGGCCCGCGTGTACAAGGAACTCGCACCGGCCTGCCCGCTCAGAGCGGACATCGTCGGCGACGGTTTCAACATTCTGACAGTCCGCGAACTCACGGGCGACGTCTATTTTGGACAGCCCAAGGGACGCGAAGGCTCGGGCAAGGACGAAATCGGCTTCGACACGATGAAGTACAGCCGCTACGAAGTGGAACGCATCGCGCGCTTTGCCTTCGAGGCGGCCCGTCTCCGCAAGAAGAAGGTGGCGAGCATCGACAAGGCGAACGTTCTCACGACAAGCGTCTTCTGGCGCGAAATCGTCAAGGAAATCGCCAAGGAATATGCGGACGTGGAACTGGAACACCTCTACGTGGATAACGCGGCCATGCAGCTGCTCCGCCGTCCGCGCGAAATCGACGTTCTCCTCTGCCCGAACCTCTTCGGCGACATTCTCACCGACGAATGCGCCATGCTCACCGGATCCATGGGACTTCTCCCGTCGGCGTCCATCGCGGAAGGCTCGTTCGGACTCTACGAACCTGCGGGCGGATCAGCTCCGGACATCGCAGGCAAGGGAATCGCGAACCCGCTCGCCCAGATTCTTTCCGTCGCGCTGATGCTTCGCTACTCCTTCAAGGAAGAGGAAGCCGCCAAGGCGATCGAAACCGCGGTCGAAAAGACGATCAGCGCGGGATTCCGCACCGGCGAAATCTGGAAGGAAGGCGACACCAAGGTCGGCACGACCGGCATGGGCGACGCGGTTCTTTCCTTTATCCGGTAAAGGTTCCCTTTGCATCAAAAGCCTCGGGTTTCCGAGGCTTTGCATTTTTAAATACCGAAAATCAATCAGTCCTTGACGCAGCGGACCGAAAACGCGCGGCTTTTGTTGTAGCTGCTCACGTACAGGTCCGAGTAGGATTCGTACAGGTACCAGTTGTAGGCGTTGCGCGCACTGATCCCCGTAGAGCACCAGAAATACGCGTACTCGAGAACGTTGCCGAACTTCCCGTTGTTATCGCGGTTGCCCGCCGGGAGAGCGTCGAAGCCGAACGCATCCGAACCGTTGCCGCTCTTCCATCCGCTCGTCGATTTCAGCGCGTAGCCTACACCGTTAGAAGTTTGAGAGCCGATGTAGGTTCCGAGCGTTTCCCATTCCTCGTAGCTCGGCAGGTGCCAGCCCTCGGGGCACACGCCTCGGACAGTTCCGCTCGCGGAGCACGTTACGCCATCGCCGCAGTCCTTGCCGCCTTCGCTAAGCACGGTTGCGGAATCCATTGCCGCGGACCACGTGTAGAGGCGGCCGTACATTTCACAGTTTGCCGGGTCGTTGTCATAGCAGAAGCTCGAAGAATCCAGCTTCGCCGTTTTCTGCGTATAGGCGTAGTTCAGGTTCTCCGCCATCCAGGTCTGCGTGCCGATTTTCACGGCCTTGTAGCTTTTTCCGTCACGGGAATCCGTAAACTGCATCACGATCTTTCCATTGCCGCATTGCCAAGCCGCTGGATCATATGTCATTCCATTGCACAGGTCATAGAGCGTTTCTTTGACGCAGAACTTGCTTGCCGGGTCATAGGGCTTTTCTCCGCAGGAATAAAGAGCATTCTCGAAGCAGTAGGCCTTTGCCGGATCGTACGCCGTTCCGCCGCAGAACGCCTTGTAAAGGGTAACCGTATCTTTGCCGCAGACCTGCGTTACGGTTCCGTCGCCGTTGTCCGCAAGCGTGCAGCCGTTTCCTTCGACGCCGTTCTTGA
>CAVJTH010000032.1:0-26650 GCA_963652365.1 Senegalimassilia sp. | reverse complement strand
AACCGGTACCGCAAGCTGCTGGTGAGGTTCGAGAAGACGGACGCGTCCTACATGGCGCTGCTGTATCTCGCGGCGGGGAGAATCGCCTTCAGAAAGGCAAAAGCTATTTAGGGATAGGTTCTTAGAAATCACAGCGAACTTTTCACGCTAGAACCTAGATGTTCGCAGAACTCAGATCTAAGTTCTAAGATCTAAGCTCCGCTTTAGAGCCTAGACGTTCGCGGAACTCCACTCTCGACTCTTCACACTCCAAACTCAACTGATTCCTGATTTCTCTTTCCTCTCGCCTCTCCACACTTAGCGAACTTCTGATGCCATACGGGAAACATCCTGGGAAATGAATTTCTATATATGGGGAAAATCCATGTTTTTGCTTTCAAGAAACGCTCTTTTCGGAATGCTCGTCGGCTGTTGCCTTTGCGCGACTCTTTCCCTTGCGGATGAAAATCCCGACGTGTCCGCGGATTCGTTACCGCGCATCCGGATCAAACGGGAACACGGGCTTTCGTTTTTTGCCGTCGTACTTTCGCACCGCGCGCTTCGCAATTCGAAAGCCTTGCACGACTGGCCGTTCTTCGCCTTTGCGATGCCGATGAGCTGGACATCGAATCTTAAGCTGAAAATGGACCTGAACCGGATGCTTTCGGCAAAGGGAGTCGTTGGCGGAAGCTTGACTCTTTTCGGAGTAGGCGTCAAGGCGGGCATCCAGATCGAACTCTTGCGCTTGCTCGAACTCGGAGTCGAGACGAATGCCGGCTCTGCCGTGAACTACGGTGACGCGTGTACATTCATGGGGGTTTTCGACCCGAACAAAAAGGATTACTCGTCGGACCTGTTCATGACGGAATTTTCGTACGGCGTTCGATACGATGCGGGAATCTCCTTG
Organism: Senegalimassilia sp.; assembly: GCA_963652365.1. Taxonomy (GTDB): domain Bacteria; phylum Fibrobacterota; class Fibrobacteria; order Fibrobacterales; family Fibrobacteraceae; genus Hallerella. Next base: position 25,764 of record CAVJTH010000032.1, on the reverse strand, counting down.
CCGCTGGTGGCCCTCTTGCCCAAGTCGAAATGGACCCGAATCGTCTTGCGCCCGACGGCGAGCCTTTCGTATTCCGCCTATACGGGCGCTTCCGATGGAGAAGTCTGGAAGGCCGGCGGAATGAACATGGTGAACGGCTATTATTACCAGTATGGCGGATCGCTCATCTACATGCTTCCGTTTCGGCACTTTCCGATGGCGATGGTTTCGACCGGCGTAAAGGGATTCTTGCGGGAGTCCGATTTCGACGATTGCTTTCGCGCCTACGATCCGGGGTTCAGGACTTTTTCGATTACGCCGATGCTTTCGGTCAAGCTCTGCGAAAGGTGGAGCGGAATGCTGATGGCTCCGATTTCCCGGGACAGGCGCTATCGAAACGATCGCTATGAATCCGGCCAGGAACTCTTGCAGGAACGCATTGGGGCGGAATGGACATTGAAAGCGGTCGTTTTTATCCTGACGCGAAAGTTTTAAATGAAAGAGAGCGACGCTTGCGCGCCGCCCTAAATGTTTTCACAACTTCATCAATATATTTTCAAAGAAAGAATTTAAAACCACCCTAGAAATTTTAATAGCGGAAGGAAAATATAGTGTTATGTCGGTAGGGTTTAAAGTTGTTCTATTTGAGATTGTCAAGATAAAGATTTAAATTCTCCACCCAGCTAGGCGTTTTCTCCACGATTATTCCTGTCGTATCGATGAACAGCGTATTCCAGAGTTTTTCGCCGTAATAAGGCTTTAGCCGTCGGAGCAGTTTTTGATATTCGGAATTTCGAGAATCAGGACAGTCGCTATATTTTGCAGAGATAGCGTGATTGTGCTTGAATAAAGAGTCGCTTTCGGGATATTTAAATTCTACTCGACTATCGGGAAAGTTTGATATAGACCAGTTAGAAGTGGAGTCTTCATATTCCTCGTCAAGTTTATAGCGGGTAAGTTTGCCCTGTTCAAAAAGCAGCACTCCGCTACCAGTCTTCTCTTTTGAAAAGTGAAAAAGCATCAGTTCGTTGACATACTCCTTTGGACTTGGGATGGAATCCTTGTCGGATTCTGGGATAATGATTTTCAGGGGAACGGGATTTTTCAAAATTTCTTTTTTTTCTCGCCAATTATAGATGCAAATTTCTGCCCCGATGATATAGAGGGTAGAATCCTTGATTGTGGCGTTGATGCTAAGCCATGTAGGAAACTGGCGATAGCGTTGTTGCCATTCGGTCGGCCACAATAGAACTCCGGGAATATCGGTTGTATAGATTCGCCCGTCTATTTTGATGTGATCTCCACAGTAAGTGCTGTCTGGAGAATCTAATATCAAAGCATGGCTAAGGTTGAAAAGGCTAAGCAGTATAAATATCCACTTCATCTTGCGTCCTGTTTTAAGATTGTTTTGTCGGGTCTTGGTATTTTCCCGTTTTGCCATAATTTCCGTTATATAGAAGACGTTTTTTGTAACGCCAAACTCTATCGGGGTCGTTTGGATATTTTTGTTCAAATCTCCGAAAATAGGGGCGGTATATATCGTTCGTATCGATGCCCAACAAGTCTTCCATGATGTATTGCGTTTCATAAGCGTCGACTTCGATATCCAAGTCCGTCAGTCGTGAAGAGCCGTCGCCAAATTTTTCTTTCCAGTCATTTTGCCAGAGTTGCCATGCGTGGCGCAGTTCATGGAAAAGATATGCTTTCATTTTGTCCGAATAGACATTCTGTTCAATGGGGATTTTGCGGGTATCAAGATAGATAGTAGGAATTCCGTTTTCCGGTACGGTCACTCCTTTTTGTTCGCCGTCGATGTTTTGCAACCACAGAATGAATCCTGTGTCCTTTAGTTCGTTGAGCCAGGATATATCTCTGTTTTTGAATTTTAAAATATTAATGAAGTCGTCGACGAGTGTGTTCCGGATTTCATCGGGAATGAGTTCTTTGTAAAAGAGGCTTGCTTTATGAACTTTTATGATAAGGTTATCGAGATTCGGATTTTGGTAGGGTGTATATGCGTTTTTCTTGGAAAGTTTCGCATTTGCATAATCCTGTAAGCGGAAAACTAGGTCACGAGCGTATTCCCTGGCTTTTTTGGAAATTTCGGCGTTGCTTTCCAGATTGCCGAGATAGTTTTTGAATTTGAAAAATTCCTCGATATTTTTCGGAAATTCGCCTTTTCTGTACCTTTTTACCATCGAATTCATTTCGAGAGCGGCGTTAAGTCCTTTGTGCTGTGCATCTTGGATAGAACGGGAAAAATTTTTCTCGGTAATAATCTCTAGCGGTAGAAGCTCGTTCCTGTCGGGAAATTCACTAGAATGTTCACAAAGGGCTTTTTTCACCAATTCATATGCCATGTCCGTTTTAAGTGTTTCGTTTCTGAATCTTGGCATTAAATTCTCCTGGTTTGTTGCGTTCTCCTAAATATAAGCATTGTCTCGATTTGCGCCAATATAAATATTGATAGGTTTCCGCTGTAAACGCTGATTCTAATCTAGAAAATCCGAAAGCGATTCTCAACTCGACTTTTTACAAATCGTTTACAATTCAGCCCTTTACAAAACAGCTTGTCTTTCTACCTTCCCTGTCCGAGCGTACAGAATAGTCTCCGCCGTATTTTTTATATCGGCTTTTCGTTAAAACGAAAAACGCCATAACATATAAACTAACGGAGACTAAATATGAATAGAGAACAATATGCCGGAATGCTTCATCGCATAAACGAAGTCCGCGTAGAGGGTGGCGATATCGCCTCTTGCATTGCGGAGTATCGGAAAAAGTTCAGGTACGTCTATGTCTATAATGATTCGTGTTTCAAGAAAATTTTTGGAAATCCTTCCAACAAGGGGATTGCGGCGAGCTTTTTGAACGCTGTCTTGAAGCTTGAAGGCGCGAATTGTGTCCGCACCCTTGATTTTGTGGATCCTTCTGTTCCCGGCGGCCCTTTTGTAAAGAGCGTTACCTCGGATCTTGTAGCTCTCAATCAAGACAGGAACCGCATCGTCATCGAAGTCCAGCATAAGGGCGACAGCGAGTTCAAGGACCGTCTCGTGTTCTATACCGCTTGCCATACATTGCAGAACAAGGTCCCGGGAGAGTTCTATAAATTGCGCAAGATGGACTTTATTGCGCTCCAGATGTTTGACGCGTATTCTGATTCCAGCGATTATCGGCATTGCGTTCAGTTGAAGAACCAGAACAACGAACGTTTCTTTGGAAAGCATACCTTGACCATTGTGGAAGTAAGAAAGTTTGTTGAAGGCGACTACAAGGAAGACGATAGCCGCTTGGCCCATTGGCTGCGAGCGATTGAATGTGTCAATAACGAATGCGATGACGGGCCGGCGGATAATCCGTATTGGAAGAATTTGCAAAATGCCGCAAAGTTGTGTAATTTTGATATGGAATATCTTTTGGCAGAGGCAAAGTATATGACGGACATTGCATACGAGATGCATATCGAGCGCAAGGAGGCGCGGGCTGAGGGGATCGCGGAAGGCGCCTTTGAGGCAAAGCGGGAAATGGCAAGGAATATGCTTGCCGAAAAGTTCCCTGTGACGCAGGTCGTAAAAATTACAGGGCTTAGCGAGTCTGAAGTTTTGTCGCTATAGCCTTTCTGTGAAGCCCTAAAAAAATCGGATTTCGTGAATTTTTACGAGGTCCGCTTTCGGCTTGGGAGGCTTGTAATTTGAATTGGAATGTGGCGCTTGAAATTAACCAAAGGAAAGCTTTAAAAGGTTTCGTTTTTGGTTGGTTACGGTAAGGCGCTCAAAAATGGGGCTTCGCGGGGAAACATTCGGCGAGATTTTCTACCTTTTCCCAAAAATTCAACCTTCGAGGTTCTGATGACTTTTGAAGAAATGTACGCTCTTGCCTGCGAGCGTAAAAAAGAGATGCCGGAAGGCAAGGGTACGACGGAACTTTTCAGGAAAGGCCCACACGCAATCGGCAAGAAGCTTGTCGAGGAAGCCGCCGAATCGTGGATGGCCGCACGCTTTGAATCTCACGATGCGCAATGCCTGGAACTTTCCCAGGTGCTCTACTACGTTGCCGTGATGATGGCGGAAAAGGGAATCAAGCTCGAAGAGGTGTACGCAAAACTATGATCAAGGTAGCGCTTCCGAACAAGGGGATGCTTTTCGAGCCGACGCAGGAACTGTTGAAGGAATGCGGCTACAAGGCGACGAAACCCTACAAGACCTTGACGCAGCTCGACACGAAGAACGGAATCGAGTTCTTCTTTCTTCGTCCGAGCGACATTCCGATGTATGTCGGTCGCGGAATCATCGATGCGGGCATTACTGGCGTGGATTTTAACGCCGAGGCGAAGAGTCCGGCGGTAAAGGTCCTGGACTTGCCCTTTGGGGCGAGCAAGATGTGCGCGGCGGTTCCGAACGAAAGTCTCGTGCAGACGCTCGAAGAACTTTCGAACGCGACGATTGCGACAAGCTTCCCGAACATCGTGAACGGATTCTACGGCAAGGAAATGAATTTTGTCGTGCTGGAAGGCGCGGTCGAAATCTCCGTGAGCCTCGGCGTCGCCGACGCGATCGTGGATGTCGTCGAAACGGGGACAACACTCAAGCAGGCCGGTCTCCGCATTGTGGGCGAGCCACTTTTCCGCAGCAACGCGGCGCTCTTCTGCCATCCCGAAAAGCAGGGACTGGAAGAAGTCCACACCCTGGTTCGCCGAATCGAGGGAAAGCTTGTCGCGAAGACATACATGATGATCGAGTACGACTGCCCGGCGGAACTGCTCGATAGGGCTTGCAGCGTGACGCCGGGGCTTGACGCTCCGACGATTTCGAAGCTGCATGGTCGCGACTGGTATGCGGTGAAGGCGATGGTTCCCGAAGAAGACGCCAATTCCATCATGGACAGGCTTTGGGATGTCGGCTGTCGCAGCATCCTTCTCTTCAGCATCAAGTCGGCGAGAATCTAGGACGCGGTCCAATGGCTCCCGTGGAATCTCCGGCCTATCTTGCGCGTCAGCCGATCCTCGATTCGAATCGGGGAATCTTTGCCTATGAGCTCCTGTTTCGCGATTCCCCGGAAGGTCGCGTCGCCGTAATCGAAAACGGCGTTCGGGAGACGGCCCAGGTTCTCGAAAACGTCTTGAACAATATCGGACTTTCCCGTCTGGTCGGCAACCACAAGGCATTCATCAACTGCAGTCGCGAAATGCTTCTCGACAACATTTTCGGGCCGCTGGATTCCGATCGCTTTGTCCTGGAGATCCTGGAAACAGTTCCTGCCGAAGCCTCCGTGGTTTCCGTTGTCAAGAATTACCATGAACGCGGGTTCGAGTTCGCTCTCGACGATGTCGTGTTCGAACCGGACTTCCTTTCCCGCATCGAGCCGTTCTTTCCGTATGTCAAGTATGTCAAGCTCGACTTGGCGGAAAACACGTCCGAAGCTCTTTCGGCTGCCGTTCCCTATTTCAAGAAGCGCGGAATGCTCCTGCTTGCGGAAAAGGTGGAGACCGAGGAGGACTTCGAGGCGAGGCTTTCGGAAGGCTACGACCTTTTCCAGGGATACTTCTTTGCAAAACCGGAAATCGTTCGCGGCAAGAGGATGGACGGTTCGCTCTCGTCCATCTTGCACATGATCCAGTTCTTGCGCAGCGACGTGACGCTTGCCGAAATCGAGAAGGCCTTCTTGAAACTGCCCGCCTTGGCGAAAAGCCTGATCCGGTATGCGAATTCCCAGAAGTCGTTCCGGCGGCATCCGGTGGAAACGGTCCAGGACGCGATAGCGTGGCTCGGCGTTCCCCATCTGCAGGACTGGCTGATGCTTCTTCTGTATGCGCAGCCGGAGATGGGACGCTGCGAACAGGGGTCGGCGCTTTTCCAGAACGTTTCGCAGCGGGCGAGGTTCCTGGAATCTCTCGCGGAAGCGATCGACCCGGATGGACCGCTTTCGGGGCAGGCTTTCATCATGGGAATCATCAGCCGGATGGACGCCCTGGTAAAGGCTCCCATGCCTACGATTCTCGAAGACCTGGAAATCGACAGGGAAATTTCCGAAGCGATCTTGCACGGATCGGGAAAGCTCGGCACTCTCCTTGCGCTGGCGGAAGCCGTGGAAAACGACCGCAAGGAACGCATCGGAATCTTGATGAAGAGGCTCTCGCTTTCGTGCAAGAATGTCGCGGACAGCTTGAACGCCGCTTACGGATGGATGGAACATGGTTGAACCGCCAAGCCTTGAAAAGCTGATCCAGGAATTTGCCGCATTGCCCGGCATCGGAAAGAAGACCGCCCGGAGGCTTGCCTATTTTGTACTCATGCGTCCGAGGGAACGCGCGGAATCCCTTTCCCGGTCGATTGTCGAAGCTTGCGACAAGGTGAAGCGCTGCGAACGTTGCCATTCGTTTGCCGAAGAAAGTCCCTGCCCGATCTGCAAGGCTAGGGAAAATTCCAGGACTCTTTGCGTTGTCGAAAAGTTTTCGGACATCCTGCCGTTCGAAAATTCGGGCATCTATCGCGGACTTTACTTTGTACTCGGCGGAGTGCTTTCCCCGCTCGACGGAATCGGACCGGAAGCCTTGCACATTCCGCAGCTCGTGGAGCGGATCCGGACGGAAAAAATCGAGGAGGTCATCTTTGCCCTGGGTTCAAGCCCGGAAGCGGATTCGACGCTCCTTCTGATCGACAAGTTTCTCGAAGGCGTTCCCGTCAAGCGATCGAGCCTTGCCCGTGGAATTCCGATGGGCAGCGAATTAGAGTATATTGATGAAGTCACCGTGCTCAGGGCTTTCGAATCGAGGACTGGAATATGAAGCAGGAAGTGGATTTTCGGGAAAACATCCGCGCGGAATTTGTCACCGCGGCGACAAGGCCTTCGCAGATACCGACGGACGGATTGCCGCAGATAGCGTTTCTCGGGCGTTCGAACGTGGGAAAATCCTCGCTCCTGAACGCGCTGACCGGAAAGAAGAAGCTGGTGCGCATCAGTTCGAAACCCGGCAAGACCAGGGAAATCAATTTTTTCAAGATCAACGGGGCGTTCTACCTGGTGGATCTTCCGGGGGTGGGATTTGCCGGCGTGAATTTTGGAAAGGTCGATGAAATGGAAGGCGGAATCCGCTCCTTCGTCGAGAATTCGAAAATGCTTCGCGGAATCGTCTATCTGATCGATTCCAGGCTGGGGCCGCAACCGGTCGATCTGGAAACGATCGAAGGGCTTCGCGGCATGGGATGCCCCGTGATGCCCGTGATGAGCAAGTGCGACAAGGCGAACCAGTCCGAAACGGCAAGGACGCGAAACGCGATCGGGGCGATTTTCGGGAAGGAAGTCCGGCCGATTCGCCTGAGCACTCTTCGCAAGATAGGCTTGTTCGATCTGTGGCGGGAAATCCTTTCGGCTGTCGCTTCCGAGGAAGAATGAAGTTTCGCCGCACCCTTGACGACTGGACGCTGTTCGGATCGATTTTCGACCGGATGGGCCGCTTCTTTCTTTCGACGGTCTTGGGCAAGCAGCTGCTTCTTTTCTTTCGCGTCGTCCATTCGATTTTTTCGGAAGGGAGAAATCTGCGTACGGATATTCGGAACATCATCCGGCAGATCTTTTTCACGGCGGTCGAGGTCTTTCCGGTTCTATTCGTCGTTGCGACGCTGACAGGGACAGTCACGATTATCGAAGCGCTCACGGTGATGCCGCGGGTCGGTTTTTCGGATGCGTTCGGCGGGCTGATGGTCGTCGTGCTTGTCCGCGAAATCGGTCCGATCCTCACGGCGTTCCTGATCTCTGGCCGTAGCGGTTCCGCGCTGACGACGATGATCGGGTCGATGGCCATCAATTCCGAAGTCGATGCCCTTTCGACGCTCGGCGTAAGCCCTGTCCGCTATCTGGTGATGCCCGCCCTTGTCGGCGGGACGCTTTCCGTGCTGATCGCCAACATCTTGTTCTCGGTGTCGGGAATTTGCGCGGGATTTGCCGTGACGAAGCTCATCGTCGCCGTTTCGGGAGACACCTTGAACCTGCATGTTTCCTGGCATTATCTCTCCACGTCGATTCTGAATTCCCTGACCGCGACGGATTTTGTCCTGACGATTGTCAAGCCGCTGGTCTTTGGCATCATCATTTTCACCAACGCCTGCTACCGCGGCCTGAACATTCGCAAGGATATCCGGCAGGTTCCCAAGGCCACTTCCCGCTCCGTCATCTACTCGTTCCTCTTCGTCATCGTCCTGGATGTTCTCTTTTCCCTGTTCTATATTTTCGATTACGTCAATCAAGTGTCGAGGATCATCTGATGGAATCGTTCCAAGGCGAGGCGCTTCGAATCGAGAACCTGCATTTTCGCTACGCAGGAGAAGAACGCGAGGTCATTTCGGGATTGGACCTTGTCCTTGGGCGCGGCGAAACGCTTTGTGTCGCGGGGGCTTCGGGACAGGGCAAGAGCCTGCTGCTTCGCCTGATCGCTGGACTGGACGTTCCGACATCCGGGGATTTCTACTACTTCGGGGAGCACTTGCCGAAGTCGCTGCACGGTCCGCTCGAAGCCGCCAAGCGGGGCACGGAACTCATTTTCCAGAATGCCGCGCTGATTTCGAACCTGACCGTTCGCGAAAACGTCTCGATGCCGCTTTACTATCATCATCGTGGAAGCGTCGAAGAAATCGAGAAGCGGGCCAGCATGGCCCTGGATCTGATGCGGGTCCGCGGCGAGGAGTCCAAGTTTCCGCACACGCTGAGTTCCGGAGTTGCCAAGCGCGTGGCCATTGCGCGCGCCTGGGCGATGGACCCTCGACTTCTCCTGATGGACGAGCCGACTTCGGGCCTGGACAATTACAACCGGAACATGCTCATTCCCCTGATCGACAACATGCAGGCGATGTTCAAGACCTCGCTTATCCTGGTGACGCACGACTTGCTGATTGCCCGGGAGCTCGACGCGGATCTCTGCTTTCTTTCGGGAAAGAAGTTAACGCCTCGCCTGAAGTTCGATGAATGGCTAAAGTCGGAATTGCCGATTGCGCGCGAAATGTTCCGCAATCTGAGAGATTTTCAGGCCAGGGATCCCCATTCCTAGAGAAAAATATATCTTTCAAGTTGCCTGCATTTTGGGCGGAACAAGGAGATTTGCCGTTTGTTGAGGTCTGTACGGAAGATCAATTGGATGGACCTGTCCGGACTCCTGGTCGGAGTCTTCGTCACGTTTTCGGTGATGGCTTTTCTGACCGTTCTCTATGCGCGAATGACTTCGGCAGGCGTCATCGGAATCGAGGAATACAAGCTCTACAGCAATTTCGAAAAGGCGCAGGGGCTTCATGCCGGGACGGAGGTCCAGATAAGCGGCGTGCGCATCGGGCATGTTTCGGACATGAAGATCGAAAGTTCGGGCAAGGTCCGCATGGAATTTACCATTCGCCGTGAATTTCAGCAGTGGATTACGGACCGGGCGACGATTTTCGCCATTCGCGACCAGAACGTGATTTCGGAGCGCGTGATCAACATTGACGTGCGGAAAGGCGAAGGCCGCGTTCTCGACGACGGGGAATTCATTACGGCGGGAAAGGCGCAAGACATCGAAACGGTTCTCGAAACGCTGGACGACGTCCTGGGTCGCGTAACGGTCCTGATCGACGAAGTCGATACGCTGGTAGCCCTGACGATGGACACCGGAACGACGATCGGCGCCCTTCTGGGGTCGAAGACGATATATGAAAAGCTGAACACCCAGCTGGATCGCCTGGATCATTTTTCGTACGAGGGAACGCTCCTTCTCGACAAGGTCAGCGGCTCCCTGCCCGCGATTCTCTACCGGACGGATACGCTCACCCGGAAGCTTTCGACGATGACGGACGAACTGGAGGGAACCCCGAAAAAGATCGACAACGTCTTCTCTTCGCTTGACGGCGTGTTCGGGCGTCTGAACGGAACGATGGATTCGCTCGGCCTTGTCGTCGGAAGCATGAACGGCATCGTGTCGCAGGGCGAGGAAACGCTCAAGAATGCGGACGACCTGATCGATGGCGCATCGAACATGTGGATTTTCAAGCGTTCCATGCCTCGGCGCGATTCTGTTCCCCTTGTCGCGGAGGATCCGTGGTGATGCGTCGAGTCGTTTTGGTTCTCTTGCTTTCGGTATGCGCGTTTGCGGCGGAATCCAAGGACTTGGCGTTTCGTGCGGAAAAGGCGCTCAAGGCGGGGAAGTTCTCGAAAGCGAATGCGCTTTACGAGCGCGCCCTTCTTTCTAGCCGAAAGGAATCCGATCTGGAATCCGAGGGAAGAATCCTGATCGCGATGGCGAACTTGCGTACAAGAAGCCTCGACCTGGAATTTGCGGGCCGGCTGCTTTCGAGCGTCCGCAAGACGGCTCTCGATACGGTATCCCTTTCCGCATACTATCTCGCATGGATGGAGCTTTTTCTGGAAAAGCGAAAATACGACAAGGTGATAGAAATCAAGTATTCGATGAACGAAAAGTTCCTGAAGCGGATTCCGGACGGGATCCTGGGAAACATCCTGTGCGTGTCGGCCGTGGCCTTTGCCGGGAAGGGCGATGCGGAACTTTCGGAGCGCTACCTGGACGATGGCGAAAAGGCCTTCGGTGGGGACGCTCCCGGGACCGTTGCCTTTGCCGCCGCAAGGTCTGCGGGACTTCTGCAAAAGCCTGAAGCGGACTCGCTTTACGAAGCTGCCTTGAAGCATTCGATTCGGGCGGGAAGACCGTTCATGTCGGCGACGATTCTCTATTACCGGGCGCTCGACGAATCGCGGTCTCGGGCCGCTCGGGACTATCTCGATCGCAGCGCGAACGCCTTTGAACTGATGGGACTTCTTCGCAATCGCGACCGCGCCGATTCCCTGTCCACGGCGAAAGTTCCGCATTGACGCGCCTTTCGGCTGTCGTCAGTTCGATTCCTTTTTCAGCGCGATCAGCTTGTGGTAGGCGACGTTCGGGTCGATGGAGCGTTCCGTCAGCCTTTGCATGATGGACTTGATTTCCTTGACTTCGACGGAATCGCTCCATGTCCGGTGCAAGACTCGCATCGCCTTGGGGTAGAGACTTCCGAAAAGGCCCTTGTTTTGCGGATTCATCGCGTCGTTGACGAGCAGTTCCACCGCCATTTCCGTCTGCATCGCGTTCAGTTCGAAGTTCCGGTAGATCGTCTTGATGTGCGGGGGAATCGTCGTGTCGGGACTTGACGAAAAGTGTCGCATGACCTCTGCCGCTTCCGCATAGTTGTGCGTCGGTCCGTTGGCGAGTCGCAAGGCGAGATAGATGGCGAATTTCCAGTTGTCGGGATAGACGCGAACAGCTCGCCGCATGACGATAAAGTCTGTCGTGTCCTTTTCGTCGGTATTGGTGACGCTTCCGACGACGGCGTAGGGCGTGGCAAAAAGCGAGTCGAGTTCCGTGGAAAGGTTCCCGACATGGGAAAGCCAGGCATAGGACTGTCCCGACAGGTAGCTGTCACCCAGATCGATGAGTCCGCCGATCCAGAAAAGTCCCGACGCGGTCACGTTATGCCCGACGGCAAGCGCTTTCGCGTAGTTTGCCTTGGGCAGGAATTCTTCCTTTTGCGGCATGTCGGGAAGAGGCTTTGCGAAGTGAAACGCAAGAGCGACGATCGCGACAGAAAGAAGAACGGTGATGACGTGGCGCATGTCTTTTCCCTAGAGTCAGCGGAGAGAATCGGCGAGAGATTCCAGCGCATCGACGCAGGCGACGGCGTATTCCGCTTCCTTGCCGGTCCGCTGCCAGGCGAAGTTCAGTCCGCTTGAGCTGTTGAGAACGTGGAACTTGCGCTTTCCGCCACCATTCGAAATCGCTTCCAGGACGGTTTTCGCATCGCCGCCTTGACCACCAGGAACTCCCGGAATCGAGACGCCCGGAACGAGGAAGGGAATTTCGTGATTCGCTTCGGCAAAGAAGGCGGTAATCCGTTCGAGTTCTTCGGGATGCGTCGCTCCGACGACAGCGCCCAGGTTGCCGTTGTCCCATTCGAGAATCTTGCCGGCGACCGAAAAGAACGCCGGCTTGCCTTCTACGGGCATGTCCTGGAAGTCCGCCGCGCCCTTGTTGCTTGTCCGAAGCAGCAGATAGACGCCGCTTCCTGTTGGGTGGTCCAGGAACGGTCCGACGGAATCCTTTCCCATCCAGGGGCTGACCGTGATCGCGTCCGCCCCATAGACATGGAATGCCGCATCCGCATAGGCAGCGCTCGTCTTGCCGATGTCGCCGCGTTTCGCATCGAGAATGACAGGAATCCCTTCGCCCTTGTAGGCGGCAATCAGGTCGTGAAGAACTTTCATCGCATCGATGCTCACGCATTCGTAGTAGGCGCTGTTGGGCTTGACGACTGCCGGTGCGACGTTTCGCCGGGCGCATTCTTCCAGAATGTCCATGTAGAAGAATCGAATCTTTTCTTCGGCGGTTTTCGCGTTCGGGTGCTTCCGTTCCACGGGCATCAGCGAAAGCTTGGGATCCATGCCCAGGCAAATCGGATTTCCGCAGAACTGGATGCGAGCTTCTAGACGGTCGGAAAATTTCATCAGCCGAGCTCCTTCTGGATCTTCGCCATTTCGTAGGAGAGAATTCCGTGCGCGACGGCGACGTTCAGGGATTCGAGCTCGCTAGACATCGGAATCTTGACCGTTTCGTCGGAGATGTCGATGAGATGCCGGTCGGTGCCGGCGCCTTCGTTCCCGACGAGAAACGCGACCTTGCGCAGCTTGCGCGGATCGATTTCGGAAAGGCTCTGCTTGCCGTGCAGGTCCGTCGCGATGATCGTGTAGCCGTAGCGGTGAAGCTCGTTGATCATTTCAATCAGGTCGCGGTCCTTTTCGAACGGCACGCGGAGGAACGTTCCCGAAGAGCCGCGGACGACTTTCGGGTTGAAGGGATTCACGGAGCCTTTTCCGATGACGATTCCCGAGGAGTTGAATCCGAGGCTCGTGCGGAAAATGGCGCCCAGGTTTCCCGGATCCTGGATTGCATCGACCAGCGTCAGGATGCTGCGGCTCTTTTCGTAGTCCAGCTTTTTGCTTGCCATGCGGCAGACGGCGACAATGCCCTGGGGCGTGACGGTCGAGGAAAGTCTCTGGACCTGGTCCTCTGCGATGATCTTGACGCTTGCGCCGGCCTTGCGGGCGCGGTCAATGAGATCCTGGAGCGTGGGAATCGGTTCGTAAACGTTTTCTCCATCTTCGTTCAGGACCGGTTCGCCAGATTCGTCGAGCTTTTTCTTGCCTGCGGCGTAGATGCCGATGATGACGTCCTGGTGATTCGCGACGATTTCTTCGACAACGCGGACGCCTTCGGCGATGAACTGCCCTTCGCGGGAGCGGCCCTTTTCAGTCGTCAGCGCGAGCAGCTTGCGGAACCACGGAGGGTTCGCACCGGCCTTTTCCGGCAAGATGTCCGGCGAGTCCGCAAACTGGAGAACCGCTTCTTCGTCACGAACGGCTTCGTCGCCCTCGATAAACTTCTGCTCGGGTTTCTGGCGGAAAATGGGACGGTTGTCGTTTCTGTCGAACGAGCGTTCCCTATCTCCGAAGGAACGCCTCTCTTCGCGGTTTCTGCCAAAAGACCTTTCTCTGCGATCGAAGCTTCTTTCTCCGTCGCGGTCGCGGAACGAACGTCTGTCGCGGTCTTCGAACGGCCTGCGGTCGCGGTCGAAGGAACGCTCCCTGTCTCCGAAGGGTCTGCGTTCTCCGCGATCCCTGTCAAAAGACCTTTCTCTGCGATCGAAGCTTCTTTCTCCGTCGCGGTCGCGGAACGAACGTCTGTCGCGGTCTTCGAACGGCCTGCGGTCGCGGTCGAAGGAACGCTCCCTGTCTCCGAAGGGTCTGCGTTCTCCGCGATCCCTGTCAAAAGACCTTTCTCTGCGATCGAAGCTTCTTTCTCCGTCGCGGTCGCGGAACGAACGTCTGTCGCGGTCTCCGAACGGCCTGCGGTCGCGGTCGAAGGAACGCTCCCTGTCTCCGAAGGATCTGCGTTTTCCGCGGTCGAAAGGCTTGCGCTCGCCTCGGTGTCCTTCCGATCTTTTTTCGTCGGAGCCGAAATTGCGTTCCCGCGAACGTTCGAATTCGCGACGTTCGCTGCGGGTTTCCTGGGCATCGGGGTCGGTGACTTCGGGATGGCGTCCAAAGCCGTGGTCGGCAGGATTGTCGCTTACGCCGAATTTTCCTTGAAAAGTCTGTCGGACGACTCGTTTGGGGGTGTTGTTTTCTTCTGTCATAGTTCTTTCAGTAGTTTGTTTGCGATGGACGTGCCGTCAATGCCTAGCATCCGATACAGGTCCGGAATTTTTCCGTGTTCGACGAACGCATCGGGCAGCCCGAATCGGAAGAGCCTGTGATTTTCGAAGTCCATGTCGGCGAGAAGTTCCGCGATTTCGGAACCATATCCGCCGATGACCGTATTGTCTTCGAGGGTTACGATGGTGTGATGCGCATTGAACAGGTTGCGGTAGTCTTCCCTGTCGAGCGGTTTCACGAATCTGGCGTCAACCAGGGTGGGATCGAAACCGTGTTCGGCAAGAATCTTCGCCGTCTTTTCGAGTTCGTGGAGCATAAAGCCCATGCCCAGAAGCAGGATGTCCTTTCCCTGCCTCTTGATTTGGAACTTTCCGAATGGCACCGGCAAGGCTTCCGGGCGAAGCGTTGCCGAGAGCGCGGATCCGCGCGGAAAGCGGATAGCGACGGGGCCGTTCATTTCAATTGCCGCGGTCACCATGTCGCGGAGTTCGTTTTCGTCCGAGGGTGCCATGATGGTCATGCCCGGAATCGAACGCAGGTAGGTGATGTCGAAGGCGCCGTGGTGCGTCGGACCGTCTGCGCCGACAAGGCCGGCTCGGTCCAGGATAAAGACGACGTGCAGGTTCTGGAGCGCGACGTCGTGGATTATCTGGTCGTATGCGCGTTGCAGGAACGACGAATAGATGGCGACGACTGGAGTGAGCCCCCCGCAGGCAAGACCCGCCGCGAACGTCACCGCGTGCTCCTCGGCGATTCCCACGTCGATGACCCGGTCCGGGATTTCCTTTGCCATGATGTCAAGACCGCAGCCCGTGGGCATGGCTCCCGTGATCCCGACGATTTTCTCGTTCTTCTTCGCGAGATCCAGGATGGTGTTTCCAAAGACGCTGGTGAGGGAGGGAAGTGACGTCTTCTGGGAAAGCGGCATTCCGCTCTTGGGGTCGAACGGAACGGAGGCGTGCCACTTGCTCGGGTTCGTCTCGGCGAACTTCATGCCGTGCCCCTTTTCCGTCATCACCTGGATGAGGCAGGGACCGGGAATCGACTTGACGCGTTCCAGGATGGAAATCAGCTCGTTCAGATCGTGTCCGTCGATGGGACCGAAGTAGCGGATTCCCAGATCTTCGAAGAACTGTCCCGGTCGGATGGCGTTCTTCACGGCCTTTTCGACGCTTTGCAGAAGCGTGCGAAAATGGCGTCCGATGATTCCCGGAATCTTCTGCATCACCCGGTCGATATCCGCTCGGAGCTTGTTGTACTTCGGGTCGGAGATCAGGCGGTTCAGGTATTTGGGAAATCCGCCGACGTTGGGCGCGATGCTCATCTTGTTGTCGTTCAAGATGATGGTCATGTTCTGCTGGGAAAGTCCTGCGTTGTTGAGCGCTTCGAACGCCATGCCGCCCGTCATGGACCCGTCGCCGATTACCGCGACGACGCTGTTGTGCCTGTGGAGCCTGTCGCGGGCCACGGCAAATCCCAGAGCCGCCGAAATGGATGTCGAGGCGTGTCCGACGCCAAAGGCATCGTAGGGGCTTTCGGAGCGTTTGGGAAATCCGGAAAGGCCGCCTTGCTGCCGGAGCGTTTCGAAAGAGTCGTAGCGACCCGTAAGCAGCTTGTGCACGTAGGCCTGGTGCCCGACATCCCAGACCAGAATGTCGTCGGGAGCGTTGAACACGTAATGCAGGGCGAGCGTCAGTTCGACGACGCCAAGGCTCGATGCCAAGTGGCCGCCGTGGGTCGCGACCTGGTTGATGATCTTTTCGCGAATCTGGACCGCCAGGTCGTTCAGTTCCTGGACGGAGCAGCCCTTGATGTCTTGTGGCGATTTGACGTCCTTGAGGAACATTTACTTGACCCGCGTGATGATGAATGCGGCGATGGCCTTGAGAACGGAAGTGTCCCCGTCGATGCCTTCGAGCTGCTTCAGGGATTCTTCGTAAAGTTCCAGCGCCTTTTGGCGCGATGCGTCGAGACCCACCAGTGCCGGGTATGTCGCCTTGCCGCTTGCCAGGTCGGAACCGGCGTCCTTTCCGAGTTCCTCGGTCGTGGAGACGATGTCCAGGATATCGTCAACGATCTGGAAGGCGAGACCGATGGAGCGTCCATAGGCTTCGATCTTCTTGATGTCGGATTCCTGCGCGTGGGCGAGTTGCGCGCCGATGACGAGGGACGCTTCGATGAGCGCGGCTGTCTTGTGGTAGTGGATATAATCGACCGTTTCGAGCGGGACATCCTTCCCTTCGCAGTCGATGTCCGTCATTTCGCCCCCGATCATGCCGTAGGTGCCAAGCTTGTGGGCCAGGCATTCCATCGCCTTGGGGTTCCCGGTCTTCGCGATCAGTTCAAAGGCGAGAACGCACAGGGCGTCTCCGCTCATGACCGCGGTCGCTTCGCCAAACTGCTTGTGTGCGGTCGGCTTTCCGCGGCGGTAATCGTCGTTGTCGATGCAGGGAAGATCGTCGTGGATGAGCGAAAACGTGTGTAAAAATTCAAGCGCGCTCGTCGCATACCAGATGCTTTCGCCCGAACCGCGAAAAAGTTCGAATGCCGCGTGGGCAAGCCCCGGGCGCAGACGCTTGCCGCCTGCGAATACGGAATAGCGCATCGCCTTGTGCAAGTTCCTGGGAACGTCGGTTTCGGGGGGCAGGTGCTCGTCAAATTTTCGTTCGGCGATGTCTGCGACCTTGGCTAGATACTTGCGCGCGATGTCCGCTTCGTCTTGAAGATTTTGCATAATGCACAAAGATATTTAATTTCTCCGCACGAAACGAGGGTGAAATCAAAACGAAGCCCCATAAACGGCTATGTCGTCGAGAGAGAGCTCGCTACCGTTTACGCCGAAGAAGTGAAAGCGCGTCACGGTCCCCTTGACGCTATCCCATCCGGTGGAAAGCGTGTCGTTTTCGGGAGAGAGAAAGTCTTCGGGCTTCACCGTGTAGCGTGCCCAGGAATCCGAAAGGGGAATGTCCGCGGTCCATGCCTTGAGATTGTCGCTTGCGTTCGCTTCCCAGCGTTCAAGGGCGAGCCTTATCGAACCGGACCCTTTCGCGTAAAAGCAGACGGAATCCAGACCTTCCAGATTCGCGCCGTCGGTGGAAATCCGCATTCCGAAGATGACGTAGCCGCTGCCGGAAATGTTTTCGGGTAGCGTGTAGGTGCCCGTGAAGACTCTGCCTTTTCGGACGAAATCTTCCACGGTTCCGCTCCACGGCGAACCGGTCGGGGACGTAATCGTCGCCAGGGAGGAGTCGTCGCTGAAATACCAGCCTTTCGCGGCAAACGAAGCGGAATCCTCGAAGTCTTCGTAGAGCGTCCAGATGGCGGTGTCGCCCGTCGTCGTGTCGCTTGCCGTGTCGGTGCCTATCGCATGGTTCCAGGTGCTGGTCCCGAAGGTTTCGACGGTGATGCCCGTATCCGCTAGAACGGAATCCCGGGAAGGCGAAAGGATGAACGCTTTCAGGTCGCCGGCAGGGATCCCTCGGAGCAGGAAGTTTCCGGCGGAGTCCGCTTTCGCGAGAATGTCCAGTCCGTAGATTCCTACCCAGACGGGGCTTTCCGCAGGATGCTTTCCGCCGACTGTCCCCGAGAGCTGTCCGGGATTTTCCAGGTTAATTTGTTCCAAATCAAGGGACGGGCCTCGATAATGCAGTTCCCGGGAATGGATTTGGCCGTTCAGGGAGACGGTCAGGCGGTAGTCACCCGAATCGATTCCGTCCAGTTCAAAGGCGCCGAGGCTGTCCGCCTGGAAGTCGGGCGTCGCGACCGTTTCGGAAGTATCGGTCGAAACGAAGTCCTTCTTGCGGAGCGTTACGCCGGCATAGGCGGCAGGGGAGCCGTCTCCGAGAAGCGCCCGGGCGAAGATTCCGTTGGTGGTTTCGCTGCCCGGTCCGCCGGCATGTCCGGGATTTTCCCCGCAGCCGAAAATTCCCAACGCAAGGAACAGGAACGCAAGCGTCAGAGTCTGTTTCATGTTTCACCCCCATTTTCCAGGATCGCGATGGGAAACAGCTGGACGTTGAGCTGATAGACTGCGTTGTCTCCTGTCCCTTCGGCGGAAAGCCGCAAGAGTTCCCGGCGAAATTCCCGAATCTTTTCGCGGAGGAGATCCAGGCTCTGCCGATTGAACGTTATCGTCGCCGTACTGATGTCTCGAAGGTAGGGCTTGTGCCTGGAAAGGGATTGGCCGGCGAGCGCGATGGTGTCTTCCTGGAATCGCCGGACCGCTTCGGATCGCCAGTTTCCCCCGGTACCGACGAATGTCTCGGTCACGGTCCATTGCCCGGTCTTGTCCAGCCGGATCATGCCCAGGGATTCGAGCAGGCGGACCGATTCCCGGGCTTCCTCCGCGGAAATCGCCGGGGTGCAGGATTCGGCGAGAATCCGGTAGCTCTGTTCGTCGTCCCGAAAGGTTCCTATCCCGAGGAGGGAGCGGATAGCGTTGGCATGCCAGTGCCTGTAAAATTCCAGTTCCCGGGCTTCGAGACGCTTGATCTCGACACCCTTGATCGAAAGCATCTTTTCGTAGTGGTCCAGGGCTTCCTTGTCGCTCTTGGCGCGTCCGAACAGGAGAAGCTCCATCCAGTAGGCGGATTCCTTTTCGGAAAGTCCAAAGAACTTGGCGCATGGAGCGGCGAACTTGACCGCCAGATGAATTTTCCCTTGCGAAACGCGGAGAAGGTTTCCCGGGTCGCAACCGATTCTCGACGCCATGAACCGCCATGATACCGCGCAGCGTTCCCTCTTGTAGTTTTCGAAGGCGTCGCGCAGAAAGGCTCGGTAATCCGTGTAGTCAAAGATGGAATTCATGTTCTAAAAATACATGGATTGCGAAGACATCCGAAAAGTCGTGCCGAAATTTCGTTGTAGGCGTTACAACGGAGTCTAGAAGACGCGCAGGTTCGTGACTTTTCCCTTGGCGTCGCACCGGGCGGTGAAGTTGCAGTTCCTTGCATCGGAAAACGTCAGGGCCTGCCGTTCCAGGTCGAGCGAATCCGCGGGGTCCTTGCAGCGACCGCGAAACTCGGCGACCGTGCTTCCCGACTTTTTCGTGCCGAAGTACTGGACGTCGTATTCCTTTCCCGACTTGGAATTTTCCCGGATGGTCTCGTTTTCCATCAGGGCGCGCGTCATCGAGACAAGGCAGAGCTCTTCCTGGGCGGAATCCACCGCGCTCGGATTCTCGGGATTTTCGATCGCCTGGAATTCGAACCAGTTGAGCGAAATCGGGACGAATTCCGGATTGTTCCGGGCGCAGCCGATTAAAAGGACTAGAAACGGCAAAGCGAGATATTTTTTCATGGTGCCTGAGTCTTCTTGATGGCCGCGGTCACGCTGTTGCGCCCGCTGCGCTTGGAACTGTAAAGCGCCTTGTCCAGTCGGTCAAAGACGCTCTTGGGATCTTCGTGCGGTATCATTTCGGCGACGCCGAACGAGCAGGTGACCTGCTGTTGCGAAATCAGCTGCGTGTTCTCGACCGTGGTCCGGAGCTTTTCGGCAAGGAACTGGGCGTTCTGGAGAGGCGTGTCCCCGCAGAGAATGACGAATTCCTCGCCACCCCAGCGGACAAGGGCGTCTGTCGTGCGAATGCGGCTGCGGATGAGCTTCGAAAGATTGACAAGGACCTCGTCGCCGACGCTGTGTCCCCACGTGTCGTTGACCTTCTTGAAAAAATCGATGTCGAGCATGATGAACGAGAGCGAACCGTTCCCGTTGTTTAGGCGTTCCTGCTCCTTGGTGAGAACGCTCGTGAATCCGGCGCGGTTCAGGCAGCCGGTCAGGGCGTCTTCCTTGCTCGCCTTTTCGTAATCGGACTTTTCGACTTCGAGAACGACCAGGTTGTGTTCGAGCTCTTCGCGGCGCTTGCGTTCCACGTTGCGCTGGATGCTGTAGTCGCGCAGCCTGAGCATCAGGTAGAAGAGGAACGTGAAGAACCAGAGCGTGATGATGCCGAGCATCAGGTTTTCGGCGGGAATGATCTTTCCCTTGAACGTCAGTCCCATGATTTCGAGCGTTCCGTAACCGAGAGGCGCGTTGGTCCCCGTCTGGATTTCGATCAGGGGGATGTTCGAAAAATCGACGCGCGCGCGGTGGGCGTTTACGCTGTTCTGGGCGACCCACCAGCTGGCAACCCGAAATTCCTGGGGGACGAAGACCGCCGGATAGGTTTCTTCGAGCGGGTAGAATTCGAGCTCGTTGAACTTGAGCGTCGTCTGGTCGTCGGGTCTTGAAATGACGTCGTCGAATCCTCGCAGGTATAGCCGCACCGAGCCTTCGCCCCGAGGCTTGACCCAGACGTAGATGCTGTCGTAATGGGAAAGATCCCTGCCGCGGCTCTTTCCGTCTCCCAGGTAGATCTGGATTCCGACATAGGGATAGGGATAGCCTTCCCGGAGTTCGTAGTCCATGATGACGGAAGAATCCGTCCGCGTCATTTCGAGGATGGAAGCTCCGCCATCGACCGAATCCGTCTGGGCGACGATGTAGGGGTAGGTCGCTGGCGTAATCGTGTAGATGTCGTCCATGCCATAGCGATACCATAGCAGGGCGACGACAGTCACCGAAAGCAAGAACGTGATGATGACGTTCAGGCGGAAGATGGACATCAACTTTAGCCAGATGAATTTCATGCTACCTAGGAAAATACATTAAATTCTTTGCGAAATGTGCAAATTTTTTCGATAATGCCCGGCTGGATGTCGAGTGTGACGCTTTGCACCCGGAGGAAAAACCTATCTTGATCCCATGGGCAGGAAGTTCTGGAAAAAAATGGCAAGCGCCGTGCCGATTCTCTATGCGGTTGCCCTGCTCGCCGATCTTGGCCTAGGCGACGTGGAGACTCCCGAACCGGGTTCCGTCGCTGATACGCTGACGCGCGAAGACCGTCGGATGGCCTATCTGGTCTATCGGCTTCTGGACTCGGCGGGAAACCTTGTCGGAGCGGATACGGTGCGCGGCGAAAGGCTCTTTATGCGAAACTGCCGCCCGTGCCACGGGGACGATGGCCGCCGGATGAATCTTTCGCACGACATGTGGCATCCGAGATATATCGGATCGACCGCTCACGACGAACTGCCGACATTTTGGTTCATGATGAACTTTGGGGATGACGAACGGGGAATGCTGCCCTATTACGATGAAATTCCGCTAGACGAAATGGTGGATATCGCCGGCTTCGCGCAGACGCTTCCCCGGCATTCGTGGACGCGCGAGGAAGCCGAGGCCGCATCGAAGGAAGATTCCCTTCTCGCGGAAAGACGAAAAAAGGCGAACCAGCAGGAGTAGTCCGCCAACATTTCGAAAGAAAGGAAATTCAGTTGGGCATCATGTCGGAGAAGTCGTGCTTCTTCGTTTCGGTGCGAACCGCTTCCTTGGCAAACTTGCGGCTGGTGACGGAGCCGACCGTGTAGTAGCGTCCGTCCTTGAAAATGATCGCCGTGTAGATGTTGAGCGTCTTGTGGGCGGTCCATTGCTTGTAGAGGTTGTGGACTCCCGGCTTGATATCGGATTCCCGGATTTCCGTGGTACGGATTTTTTTTCCGTAGCGCGCGGTGAACTTTTCGGACATGTATTCCAGCGCTTCGAAGACCTTCGGAAGACGGTCCGCCTCCATGCGACCGGTGCGAACCTCGAACGCGTAGAAATGGTCGTTCTTGTTGAAAAGGAAATCGACTTGCACCGGAAGTTCGTCCATCATATAGACGGGAATGACGATTCTGTCCGCGGCATCGGACGAGCCCAGCGGATCGTAGCCCAGCTTCATGATGTCTTCGATGACGCTTTCCCTGTCGAGCCCAAAACTGATTCCGGAAAATCCTGTCAGGGACTGGGCCTCGCAGAACGGGATGGCGAACAGCGCAAATACAATGAGAATGATTTTTTTCATCGTGTCTCTGTTTGTAAGCAAACCTGGATAAACATAGCAAACAAAACTGACGAAAAGGCTAGTGAATCCAAAAAAAGAACGAAAAGTCGCTCGAAAGCGTCGTAAATTTCAAGATTGCTATATTTTGACGCGATTATGTCTAGCGTTTTTGGAAAACTGTTTACCGTCTCGACTTGGGGCGAATCTCACGGCAAGGCCGTCGGGGCGGTCGTTGACGGATGTCCGGCCGGTCTTCCCCTGTCGGAAGAGGAAATCCAGCGGGCGATGGACAGGCGGCGTCCTGGACAAAACGCGCTGGTGACGCCTCGGAAGGAAGCCGATACGGTGCGCATCCTCTCGGGAGTCTTTGACGGAAAGACGACGGGAACGCCTATCTCCCTGATGGTGCAGAACGAAAACCAGCATTCGGGCGATTATTCGGAAATGGAAAACCTGTATCGCCCGGGACATGCCGACTTGACCTATGACCTGAAGTATGGATTTCGGGACTTTCGCGGCGGGGGGCGGGCCTCTGCCCGGGAAACTCTCGCCCGTGTCGCGGCAGGAGCGATAGCCTCCAAGATCTTGAAGCTTGCCTGCGGAACGGAAATCCTGAGCTGGGTCGAAAGCGTGGGAAACGTCGATTCGAACGTCGATGCGGAAACCGTGACGCTCGAAGCGGTCGAAGCCTCTCCCGTGCGCTGCCCGGACGTTCTCGCGAGCGAACGGATGGCGCAGGTCGTTCGGGAGGCGATTGCCGCGAAAGATTCCGTCGGCGCGGTTCTCGCGCTGGATATCCGAAAGCCTCCGGTCGCCGTGGGGGAGCCTGTTTTCGACAAGCTGCAGGCTGTTCTCGGCGCGGCCATCTTGAGCATTCCGGCGGTGAAGGGCTTTGAAATCGGGGAAGGCTTTCGTTCTGCTCGGATGCGAGGCTCGGAGCATAACGATGAAATTTTCTTTGACGGGAATGTTTTCCGGACTCGGTCGAATCATGCCGGCGGGTCTTTGGGTGGCATTTCGGACGGAGAAACGATACACTGCCGGCTGGCCTTTAAGCCGACGGCGACGATTGCGCAGGAACAGAAGACGGCGGGCCGGGACAAGACAGACGGAACGCTTGCGGCAAGAGGGCGACATGACCCTTGCGTCGCGCTTCGCGCGCCGGTCATCGTGGAAAGCATGGTGGCGATTGCCCTGGTGAACCTGTTTCTCGAACAGCGTGCGCGGGAGCGGTTGTTCTAGATTGCCTCTCTTGCGAGAGCTTTAAAACGAAAATCGCCGGCGTAGCCGGCGATTTTGCCGTTTAATCTGGAAGAAGTCAGTGATGCCCGAACCGGCGGGTCTTGCGGAACGGTCTGTCTCCGCGCTTCTGGAACGAACGGTCGCCGAACGAGCGACGCTTGCTGCGGCGGTCCGAATAGCGGTCGTCGCGGTCTCTGCGCCTTTCGCCAAACGATTCGCGTTCCCTGGGAAGCGGTCTGTCGTCCGTCATCAGGCGGAAGCGGGACGGGTTCCCGCGGATGGTCATCTCTTCGAGGATGAGCTTGATTTCGGAAGGGATGCCTTCGGGAAGTTCCACGGTGCTGAAACGGTCGAAGAGCTTGATGCGCCCGATTTCCGCGGAAGAAATTCCCGATTCCCCGGCGATGGCCCCGACGATGTCTCGCGGCGAGACGCGGTCCCTGCGCCCGACGCCCAGATAGTAGCGTTCAAAGCCTTCCTCGACGCCGTTGTCCTTTTCCATGCGCGGTCCGCGATCCCTGTCTTCGCGCGGTCCGTTTCCGAACTTGTCTTCGCGGGCCTTTCGGCGTTCTTCGCGGAGCGGAACCGCCTTGATGTCGGGGAGGTCTGCGGGGAAGAGCGGCTGGCCCGCCTGGGCGAGCTTCGTGACGGCGGCCGCGATGTCGAGCGGGGGAATCCCCTTTTCGTCTTCGAGGCTTTCGATGAGGTTGCGGAAGTCCTCGAGACCTCCCGCTTCGAGGGTTTCGAGAATCTTTTTCTTGAATGCGGAAACGCGATGCTCGCTTATCTGTTCGCCCGTGGGAATTTCCATCGGTTCGATCTGCTTGCGGGTCGCGCGTTCGATCATCTTGAGCATTCGGCGTTCGCGGGGCGTGATGAAGAGAATCGCGTTGCCTTCGCGCCCGGCTCGCGCGGTGCGCCCGATGCGGTGAACATAGGATTCTGTGTCGTAGGGAACGTCGTAGTTGATGACGTGCGAAATGCGGCTCACGTCGAGTCCGCGGGCCGCGACGTCCGTGGCGACGACGATGTCGATCTTTCCCTCTTTCAGACGGTTCACCGTGCGTTCGCGGAGTCCCTGGGCGAGGTCGCCGCTGAGCGGGGCCGCGTTGAATCCGCGGGCTTCGAGCCTTTCGGAAACTTCGGCGGTCGATTGCTTGGTGCGCACGAAGATGATGACGCCGTCGTAGTTTTCGCCTTCGAGTACGCGGACAAGCGCTTCCATCTTTTGCTCGGAGCGAATCGTCAGATACCGCTGGCGAACCTTATCGACCGTGGCCGTCTTCGCCTCGATGCACGCTTCGGAGTAGTTGCCCAGGTAGCGATCGATGATTTTCCGGACGCTCGTGGGCATCGTCGCGCTGAAAAGCCCGCGCTGCGCGTCTTCGGGGATCTTTTCGAGAATCGTTTCGACATCTTCCATGAATCCCATGTCGAGCATCTCGTCCGCTTCGTCGAGGACGACCGCCTGGATTTTGGAAAGGTCTATCGTCTTGCGTTCGAGATGGTCGATCAGGCGCCCGGGCGTGGCGACGACGATCTGCGGCGTGTGACGGAGCGCACGGAGCTGTACCGAAATATCCTGGCCGCCATAGACGGGGACGATTCGGATATGCGGCATGGCGCAGGCGAAATGCTGGATCGCCTCGGCGACCTGGACTGCCAGTTCGCGGGTGGGCGAAAGGACCAGCATGGACGTTTCGCCTTTTCTGAAATCGATTCTGGAAAGTAGCGGCAGCGTGAAGGCCGCGGTCTTGCCGGTTCCCGTCTGGGCGGTTCCGAGCAGGTTCTCTCCGCGCAAAAAGATGGGGATGGCTTTTGCCTGGATGGGGGAAGGCGTCTCGTACCCTGCCTTCTGGACTCCTTCCAGGACTTCGGGAGAAAGTCCCAGGTCGCTGAATTTGAGCGTTCCTTCGGTTGATTCGTTGTTTTCGTTTTGTTCCGGGGCCTGCTGGATTTCCGGGACGGCGTTTTCTTCTTGATTTTCGGTTGGTATCATGGGGCGAGAATATAGAAATCGAACGCTCTTTTTGAAAGCCCTAGGATTTTTCAAAATTTTTACTACATTTGGCTGCATCCGACGGAGAGGTGTCGGAGTGGTCGATCGAGACGGTCTCGAAAACCGTAGACTCCTCACGGGGTCCGAGGGTTCGAATCCCTCCCTCTCCTTAGAAAGAAGAGCGTGCTACACGTTCTTCTTTCTTTTTGTACAGAAGTAACATGGGGCTGAATGACGGGGAGCTGACGATGTACGCGGTGTTAAAACAGAACTTGGATCTAAGAGCTTAGTTGAGAGAATGCAGGTATCAGGAAACAGGAATTAGTTGAGTGTGGAATGTTGAGAGTTGAGTGCTGCAGACTTTTAGGTTCTAACGCGAGTCAGAACTTAGATCTGAGATTCGCAAACGTCTAGGTTCTAACGTAAAGCGGACCGTTTTGATTCCTAAACTCTAATCTCTGAAAAA
>CAVJTH010000031.1:19670-29384 GCA_963652365.1 Senegalimassilia sp. | reverse complement strand
GTATCTCGCGGCGGGGAGAATCGCCTTCAGAAAGGCAAAAGCTATTTAGGGATAGATTCTAAGTCTGAGCGGTTTTTTCTTTCAATGGAGGGATGGCTATAAATAGTCGCTTAAAATGTCATTATCGGACTTGACCCGATAATCTCTGAAAGGAGATTCCCGTGTCTATGTCCGCCGCGGCGGACGGACACGGGAATGACATGGGAAGGGAATGCCGGGGAATGAGTGCGTATCGTGTATCGCATCCAAAAATCTAGATGTCCGCAACTCTGGCTGATCACTGACCACTGGGCGCTAAGCTTAAATGTCCACGGACCATTCTCGCATCCCATGTCCCTCGTATCGCTTCCCGAAATTTTATCCGCCAAAGGTCCCTTCGAAGACAAACTCCGCGGGACCGGTCATCATCACGTGGGAATCGGCTTCGCGCCATTCGATGTGGAGCGTTCCGCCCAGAAGATCCAGGTCGATTTTCCGGTCGGTCTTTCCGTTGAGAACGCAGGCGACTAGCGTGGCGCAGGCCCCGGTTCCGCAGGCGAGAGTCTCTCCCGTTCCGCGTTCCCAGACGCGCATCCTTGCATGGTCCGGTCCGAGAACTTCGACGAATTCGATGTTCGCCTTTCGCGGAAAGAGGCTGTCTTTTTCGTAGAGCGGGCCTTTGGAAAGCACGGGCGCGGAATCGACGCTTTCGACGAATGTCACCGCATGGGGGTTTCCCATCGAGACGCAGGTGAAGTCTCTGCCGTCGATCACGATGTGGTTGGTTTCCGCGGAAACGGGAATCCTTGACGGGTCGAGAATCGGCGCGCCCATGTCGATTGTCGCCGACAGAAAACGTTCGCCATCGCGGTGGATGTGAATGTGCTTGATTCCCGCACCCGTTTCGAGATCGAATTCATCCTTGGACTTGCCGAAAAAACGCTCCCAGGCAAAGCGCGCGACACAGCGGCTCGCGTTTCCGCACATCTCCGATTCGCTGCCGTCCGGGTTGAACATCCGCATCCGGATATCCGCCTTTTCGGATTGGCAAATCAGGACAAGTCCGTCCGAGCCGACGCCAAAATGCCTGTCGGAGATTTTTCGGGAAAGTTCCGCGGGATTCTTGACGATATCTTCGCGGTTGTCGATATAGATATAGTCGTTTCCCGCGCCTTGCATCTTGGTAAAGGAAATCATGGCAGTTTCTCCTTGATGGCTTCGTCGATTATCCCGCTTGCGAGTACGGCGTCATCCCTGTACAGGGCGACGATCTGTCCGGGCGTGACGGACATCTGCGGTTCTTCGAACGTTACGTACAAATTATCTCCATCGATCCGGAACTTTGCCGGGACGAGGCTTTTTCCGTGTCGAATCTTGGCGAACGCGGTTCCTTCGTTTTCGGATTCGTCGAGGAGCAGACGGTTGATCCCGTGGGCTTTCAAGGCACCGGAAAAAAGTTCTTCCCGTGTTCCCAGGACGACCTGGTTCCTGTGCGGGTCGAGACGAATGACGAATAGCGGTTCCTTGAGCCCGCCGATTCCGAGTCCCTTGCGCTGGCCGATGGTATAGTAAACGATTCCGCCGTGCTTGCCGAGAATCTTGCCGTTCGTATCGACGATGTCGCCCGGCCTGATGTCTTCCTTGTCGAACAGGACGGAATAATCGTCGCATTCGATAAAATCCTGGCTTTCGGGCTTTTGGGCCAGGTCTTCGAATCCGGATTCCGCCGCGAGCGCCTTGACTTCGCGCTTGGTCAGTTCTCCGAGCGGAAAGACGACACGGGAAAGCTGTGCGGGAGAAAGTCTCGAAAGAAAATATGTCTGGTCCTTGGTGTGGTCGATGGCGCGGCGCAGGAGTTTCCCGTTCTCGGAAACCCGCGCATAGTGACCCGTGGCGAAAATGTCGAAATCGAGCAGCTTGTGCGCACAGTCGATCAGAAAGCCGAATTTCATTTTCTGGTTGCACTTGACGCAGGGATTCGGCGTGCGACCGGCCTTGTATTCGGACTTGAAATAGTCGAGAACGTTTTTCTTGTACTGCTCGGCGAGCGGGATGACTTCGTAGTCGATGCCGAGGCGCCTTGCGACGTTTTCCGTTTCGACGAGTTCGCGTGCTTCGCCGGGCCCAAAGCAACCGCTCTGTCCGCGGTCCGGAATGGGGATGGATCCGTCCCAGAGGCTCATGGTCACGCCGACGACCGAATGGCCCTGTTTCTTGAGGAGGTAGGCGGTCATCGTCGAATCGACGCCACCGGAAAGTCCGACTGCGATTTTCATGCTCCAAATATAGGAAATGGAAAATTTCCCCCAAAAACTTGCTACCTTTCCCGATATGGATATTGCGAACTGGCGAACGAGAATCGACGAACTCGAAAACGTGATTATCGAGCTTTTGAACAAGCGCGCGGAATACGCGGTGGAAATCGGCAAGATCAAGAAGGAATGCGGTCTCCCCGTGTTGGACGCTTCGCGCGAAAGGGAAATCCTCGAACGTGTCGCGGAAAAGTCGGCTAGGCAAAACGGTCCGCTTTCGCCTAAAGCGATGCAGCGGATTTTCCAGACGATCATGGCGGAAACCCGGCAGGTGGAAAAATAATGTCTTCGATCCATCGGATAACCTTTGTCGGATTCGGCCTCCTTGCCAGCTCGATTGCAGCCGCCTTTCGGCAGGCGAAATCCCGTACGATCATTCGGGCGGTCAGCTCGCCCAAAACGCTCTTGCGCGCGAGGGAACTGGATCTGGCCGACGAAACGTTCGGCTATGACGAATTGGAAAAATGGGTCGAAGGGTCGGACATCATCTTGCTTTGCACGCCGATTTCGGGAATCCTCTCGACTCTCGAAAAACTTTCGAGTTTCAGGCCTTCGCATCCGATTCTCGTGTCGGACATCGGCAGCACCAAGGCGGAAATCTGCAAGGCGGGCGCGCGCTTGCAGGCGCCTTTCCGTTTTGTCGGCGGGCATCCGATGGCCGGATCGGAAAAGCGGTCGCTCGAATTCAACGACCCGTCCCTGTTCGAAAGCGCGTACTGGTTCGTCTGTCCGGAAACGGGAATGCCGGAAGAATCCTACAGGTCCCTTTCCGAACTGATCGCGTTTGTCGGAGCGACGCAAGTCGTTTTTCCGCCGGAGCATCACGACCAGACTGTCGCCTGGGTCAGCCACATGCCTCAAATGGCAAGTTCCAGCCTTGCCGCGAACATTCCGGAGCGGCTTCTCGAAAACGGCTACCAGCATTTTGCCGGGCGAGCCTTCCGCGACATGACGCGAATCGCCGCTTCGAGCTGGGCGATGTGGAAAGACGTAGCGGAGACGAACAAGGCGGAAATCCTCCGCGCGATGGACGAGTATATTTCGGGACTTGTCCAGACGCGTTCCGCGATCGAAAGAATTCCCGCGGACGAAGAAACGCTGCATCGGATCTTTCTCAAGGGAAACTCTGGCCGAGCGTCTCTTTTTGCGCCGGGAAAGAATACGGGGAACAGCTTTTTCCAGCTGACCGTCCAGCTTCGGGATGAACCGGGCACGCTCCTTTCCGTCCTGGAACCGCTGGCAAGGGCGAACCTGAACGTTCGCGATGTCGAGCTGATGAAAGTTCGCGAGAATGTCGCCGGGACGCTTCTCGTCGCGTTCAAGACGGAATCCCAGGCAAATGCCGCGCGGGAACTTTTGCGCAAGTTGAATTTCGAAGTCACGGAACGCTGATGAGTGAACTTGTACTGAATCCGGATCGGGAACTGGCCGAAGACGTCCTGGTGATGGGGCTTCTCGTGAACGGTCGAACGACATTGGACGACTTTGCGTTTACCGAACGGACGCGTACGCTTGCCGCCCTGCTTTCGGAATTCGGGCTTGTCGTCGAGGAGAAGGGAACCAGCACGATTCTTTCGGGTGTCGGATTTTCCTACAGGGTCCCACCGCTTCTGAAGCTTCCGGAGAGCGAAAACGCGATGGCGCTTCTTCTTGCCCTGGCATCGCGGGATGACGAAACGCTCTATACGGTGACGGGTTCCGAGCGGATCTTGCAAAAGGCCAGACTCTTTTTGTCGGATGTCTTCGGAGCGGTCATCGAAAAAGACGGACAGGGGGAATCGGGCCGGACGCTGACCGTGCATTTTGCCAAGGTTCTTCCCGTTCTGAAAGAAACCCGGGAAGGCTGCATTCCCTACCTGTTCAAGAATGCGGTTCTCTTGAACGCGCTCGTTTGCGGAAAGAACCTGGAATGCGAGGAACGTTTTCCGATGCGTTCCGAATTTGTGGAAATGCTCGTCTATTTTGGCGCGAATCTCCAGGTCCAGACAACGGGAATGCAGGAGATGAGCGAACTGGAACGTCGCATGGCAAAGGCGCGCGGAGTCCGGACGGAACGTCGGACAAGGACGACGATTCTCGAAACGAAGATCCTGACGAGCCGCGATTACTTTGTTCCTGGCGATCCGACGGAAGCCTGTGCGCTTGTCGCCTTGGCGGTTCTTTCGCCCGAGTTCAAGGGAAGAAAGGTGACGCTGAAAAACGTGCTGGTCGCGACCGATCGGGCGGGAGCTTTCGCCGCGCTAAGACGGATGGGCGCGCGCATCGATCAGGGCTCCCGGCGTGAACGCTATGGAACGGCCTATGCCGATGTCACGGCGGTCTATGAAAAGAGGCTCGTGTCCCGTCGCCTTGCGGAAGACATTCTCTGCACCTGTCTCGAAGAGTATCCGTTTATCGCGCTTGCCGCTTGTACGGCGGAAGGCGAAAGCATTCTTCGAATTCCCGACAGCCTTTCCCGGGAGCTGAGACCGCGCTGCGAATCTCTGGCCAGGAATTTAAAACAGACCGGAGCCCAGATCGGCGTCTATGACGAAGGCCTTGTCATTCGCGGAAAGGAGGAACTCGATTCGGGAACGTTCGATGCGGAAAGCGATCCGGTCCTGGAATTGATGTTTCATGTTCTCTCCCTCTTTTCCCATGGGGAAACCGTTATCGAAAACGAAGGGCGCGTGGAAGAAGCCTTTCCGGAAATTACGGACAAGTTAAGAGAAATGGCCAAGTCATGAAGTTCTCGAAAATAGGCATTGTCGGGTTCAAGGGAAAAAGCGTCGAACTCTTGAAAGCGCTGGAAGTGATTTCTCTGTTCGCAGCGAGGCATCGGGAGATTTCCTTTTACGCGGTCGATGTGCTCAAGGATATCGTTCCGCGGGGAATCCGCATCGTAAGCGAGCGTTCGCTTCGCAAGTGCTCCCTGCTTGTCGCGATAGGCGGAGACGGAACATTCCTGAGCTCTGCGCGAATTGCCTTGGGATTGAACATTCCCATTCTGGGCGTCAACGCGGGTCGTGTCGGATTCCTGACCGAAACGCCGGTCGAAAATCTTTCGAACGCCTTGGAAGCCTTGCTTGCGGGGGACTATTCGACGCGTGACCGGCTCATGATCGATGCCCGGATCTGTCACGGAAAAAAGGTGATCGCGACGGAAACGGTTCTGAACGAGGTCCATGTCCGAGCCCACGCACCCGATCGGATGGTAAACGTCAACGTGGAATACAACGGGCGTCCGCTGACCGAATACTGGGCGGATTCCCTTCTGGTATCGACCCCGACGGGTAGCACCGCCTACAATCTTTCCGCTGGCGGACCGATCATCTATCCTTCGACGCAGGCTTTCGCGATTACACCGGTCGCGCCGAGCAGCCTTTCGGTTCGCTCCCTGATCATTCCTTCGACATCCGTATGCAAGATCATGTCCGCCGTGAATGTTCCGCTGGATCTGGTCTTTGACGGTCGGATTACCCATATCCTGAATGCGGGAGATTCCGTATCCCTTTCGGCCAGCAAGGAAGTCACCACGTTCATTCGAATGAAGAATACGGGCTTTGTCAATGCGCTCCGCGGAAAGCTCGGCTGGACTGGAAAACCGAAACTGGCGCAACGGTAGTCGCTGTCGGGGCAGGAATCCGTCGAGAGTTGAGTGTGAAGAGTGGAGTGTGGAGTTTCGCGGACGTCTAGGCTCTAAAGCAGAACTTAGATCTTAGAACTTAGAGCTGAGATTCGCAGACATTTAGGCTCTAGCATGAGATGTTCGCTGTGATCTCTAAGTTCTAAGTTCTCCCCACTAAACTCTGAACAGGCTCTAAGCTCTCTCTACTAATCTCTAAAAAAGCGTGGCCGTGGGGGTGGATGCAAGGAAGGGGGACCTTGGCCTTCGCAACTCCGAAAGGTCCCCCTACCTTGCCCCTCGCCGGGAAGGCGCCTACCCTCCGCCGCCAGGCGGAAACAGTTCGCTTCGCGAAAAAGCCTAGACGTGCAACGCCAATAGCCTTTCGGCAGAAAGTAACGGCTCGCTCCGCAAAGCTAAGCTCTCTCGACCAAGCCCTGACCAGGCTCTGAACCCAGACGCGCTTCCAGGTTCTCGACGATCGGCATTGCCATCGAGACGGCTTCCCGGATGCTTGCGAGATTTTCCCCGTCAAAGGGTTGGGTCCTTGAAATTTCGCACGCCTTTTCCATCCCGGATTTTAGGTTCCTCGCGATTGTCCTCAGCTTTTCCACCGCTTCGGGATTCTTCTTCGCGCATTCGACTTCGCCTTGAAACCATTTGGCATAAAGCAGAATTTCCAGCGCGAAGACATGTGGACGTTCGGGGGTCGAAAGACTGTCGATTCTGCCATAGATTGAATCGACCATTTCTTCGAGCGAGTAGGTTCTGCGAAAGTAGGCGATGTTTGGCCCCGGGCAAATGGATGGCGGAGCGTCTTCGGCGGTTTCGAGTCCGAGAGCGACGAGCGCGGAATTTCCCAGCTTGTGGCAGATGCATGTCTTTTCCAGTACCGCTTCCTTTTCGCGTTTCCTTTCGGCATCGGAAAGGGAAAGGCTTTCGATCTGCCTTGTTCTTTGTCGCTGGTATTCCCGGCTTGCCGTGCAGATCGGGCGTTCCGAAAATTCGGTATTGTCTTGCAGAAAACCTTTGACGCAAGGCGCGCCCGGAGTTCCCCGCCGAACATTTTCGACCCGTTCCCTTTCGGCGCCGCAAGTTCTCAGGTTGCTGAACGGAACGCCGATCGGGGAGGCATGGCTTGCCAGAATGTCTTCGGGATTCGCTTCGCACAGAAGCCTTCGTGTCTCGCTATCGACAAGGGTCGCTTCGGGAACGAGAAGAAATGGCGAACCCCATCCGCAGCCATCCATTTCGTAAGCCTTCAGGAATCGCTCCGACTCGCCAAAGTTTCCGATGCCGCCTTGGACGGTAAACCGTGGAGAAAATGGCTTCAGAAGGGACGCGTCGAGTCCATGCTCGGCATAGTATTTTTCCACGGCTTTCCGGAACTGCGTGCCAAGCGAGTTCTTCCTTTCCCTGAACTCGTCGAGAATGTCGGGCAGAAGCTCTCCGCTCGACGGAAACAGGTGTCCGCCGCAGTTGATCCCCGATTCAATGCGGTATTCGCTGACTTCGAGACCTTTGCGGGCTAGAAACTTTCCCTGGATCAGCGCCGACCGAAAATCGGAAATCTTCAGCGTGATTCCCTTGTCGAAGTCTCCTCTCGCGTTTCGGTAAAAGCAGGGGAACTTTTCCATCTCGGAAAACAGCGACTGGTTGATTCCCGCGCTCAGGATCAGGCTTGTATTTCCCGAAAGTTCGGATTCCGCATAGCCGCGGAGCGCTTCCTTGGCGTCGTCAAATCCGGGCCTGTCAAGCTTCACCATGATGTTCACGTCGATTTTTCCAGGTCGCATCGCGCGTGTCAGACACTCGGATTCCTTTGTACGCAATTCTCCGTCTGGCATGGAAAGCGTTCGAAGGTAACGCTCGCGCAAAGGATCGTCCGTCGGGAGCATCTTGAAATAGCGATCCTTGTCGGAATTTCCGCTGAACGGCTCGGCGAGAACGCGCTTGAAATTTCTGCTCGCCAGAAAATGGACCAGGTTCAGGTATTCGGCAACGCGCTTGGCGCGGGCGTGTTCGACAGCCGAGGAATAGACGGAATAGGGAATATCGAGCTTTTTTGCGTAAAAAGTTCCGATGCGCTCCAGGAGTCGGTCATCGACCAGGGAAATGGCGGAATCGATTCCAAGATGCGAAACGCGCAGGGGCGTGTCCGTCGTGAAGCAGGTTCCCATGACGGGAATGTGAAAAAAATGCGGCATGGCGTTAAACTAGTAATTTCGAACCCACAGGCCCGTTCCCAGTTTCCATTCCACGGTAACGCTTCCGTCCTTGTCGGTGCGAAAAATCCGGCTGGAATCTCCGAGTACGAACGACAGCTTTTGGAGAGTGCCTGGGGCCGGATGTCCGTAGCGGTTCTTTTTCCCGACCGAGACGATGGCGTATCTTGGCGCGATCTTTTCGAGAAACGAAAGCGACGAGCTGTTCCTTGAGCCGTGATGCCCGACTTGAAGAATGTCTGCCTGCAAGTCGCTAGACATTTCAAGCAGGCCGCCTTCTCCGTCCTTTTCCAGATCCCCGGTGAACAGGACCTTGGACCTTCCGTCCGAGATTTGCAGGACCGCGCTTGCATTGTTTCCGCCGATGGATTGAAATTCCGGAGTCCAGAGAACTTGGCAGGACCATGCGCCACAGCCGATTCTTGTCCCGCGCGCAACCTTTCGCGTGACCGTTCCGTAGCGCGCCGCAAGATTCAGAACGCTGTCTCTCAGCCAAAGGCCGCCGGTGTCCGCTCCGTAAAAAAGCGTATCGATGGAAACCGAACCGTTCCATTCGAGGAGCCCTCCCGCATGATCCCTGTGCCAGTGGCTGACGAGCACCCAGTCGAGATGCCGGATATCGCGAGATTTCAAGGTATCCCAGAAACCCGCCGAATCGTTTCCGGAATCATACAGGGCGAAGGCTCTTTGTGGCGAATCTTCGAGCAAGATGGCCAGCCCCTGGCCGACGTCCAGAAAATGCAGTCGGGTCATGCCGAAATCCGCATTTTCGGTCGAGAGGCTTGCCGAACAGCCGACCGCGAGGGAAGCGCCCAGGGCGGCAAAGGTCATAAAGATAGGGAATTTCATCGGATCTCCTTGAAAAACCATCGATATAGACGCCCAAATCTCGATAAAAAGGAAAAGTTTGAAAAAAAAAGCGATTTTTTGTAAATTTACTGCGCTATGCAATTACCTAAGTATAAAAAGAAGAAACGCGTCAAGCTCAAGATTTGCCAAGAACCGGGCTGCGGAAAAGAATTCTGGGGACATCCGATCGCCAAGTATTGCGACGAGCACCGTGATATCAAGAACCGGCAAAAGCAGAAAAAGGATGTCGAGAACATCGATGCGAAGAACATCGTATTTCGCCACAATTACACCGACGTCGTCGATCTCAAGTTCCGCTGCTGCCTGGACGGTTGCGAGAACCTGTTCGAAATCAAGGTCTTTCCGAAGCAGTTCATTTATCCGCGCTTTTGCAACGAGCATCGGAACGATTTCAAGCGGGCGAACTTTATCCGCTTGATGCGCCACAAGGAAAGGGAATAAAATCGGCATCTAGCCCCTTGAAATTTTCCAATCCTTTATTATATTTGTTGCGCTCCTTTATGGTGGGTGTAGCTCAGATTGGTTAGAGTCCCAGATTGTGATTCTGGTTGTCGTCGGTTCGAGTCCGATTACCCACCCTTGAAAACCCTCGCACGCGAGTGCGAGGGTTTCTCGGTTTAAACGGGGAATAGGCGCCCGGTCATTTAAAATCGGATGCCTTCCGCAATATCGCAGTATTTGTAAACCCTTTTGGCACCGTCGAGGATCTCTTTCCGGTGCCGTT
>CAVJTH010000031.1:0-19155 GCA_963652365.1 Senegalimassilia sp. | reverse complement strand
CGAATGGAATCCCGATTGGAGAGAAGCCTGTCAAGGAATTTTTTAGGGTCCTTCCCCTGGAGCTTCAGCAATTTTTCTGCCTTGATAAGGAGGGAATCCCTTTTGGTTTTGGGCTTCGCTGTTTGATAGGGGGTTCCGTAGATGTAAATTTTGTTGGAAAGTTCAAAAAGATCGTCTATCAAGCTTTCCTTGATGAAATCTATGGGTTTTCGCCATCCATCCGGGCAAGCAATATATCCGGTCGGGAAGTGAGCCGGCATCATGAAGTCGTTCCAGGTATTTCCATACGATCCCGGGTAATAGATGTATTCGGTTAAATTGTAGTTGAGTTCGATAAGAAATATGTTGGATCGTTCATAATTGTCCTCCTTGTAGCGGATTTCGCGTCCGGAGAAAAATTGAAGACCGGTAGAGTATGTCTTTCCGCAATTCGTGATGAATTTGTCCCCGGCGTGAAACTGTTCCGTGGAATCTCGGATGATATAGAGAAGTTCTGCGGAACATTTGTTGCCGGAAATGTGCTTTTGGACCCCGATTGCCACAAGGGAATGTCCTGAATTATCCACATCGGGCGGGAGAGGTTCGCAAATCAGGTGTTTGTTGTCGCTTGTCGAGATTTGCGACCGAGGTTTTGTGAAATCGTAGTCCACCGACTCTGGAAAGACGATGAACGGCTTGGCGAAGAGGAACGCTGCGAGAACGAGACTAGCGAAGAAGATTGTTCTCATGTGAGTTCTCCTTTTTGAGCTTTATGGAGTCTTTTATACAATAGGGCTTGTGGTCCAAAAATTTATAGTTGTATTCCGGACAGCCATAATTGTGATATTCCCATAGTTGTCGGGACTTGATATCGAAAGCTGCTTCTGTCGGCGATACGGAATCAAAGAACTGCATTAAGTCTGAATAGGATGGGATTTGTAGGTCAAGGGCTTTTTGAAATTCAAATTGTTTTAGGAAGGCATCCGTTTCGATCGAAATGTCCTTGTCTTGATGTCGCTCCATCCATTCGGGAGCCTGGGATTGCCAGCAATGCCTGAGTTCATGCAAAAGAATGGCCATTCCTTCTTTCGAATCGATTGGATAGCTTTCCTCTCCATGAGGTCTTTTCCCGATGTTGTAGTGGATGGCTCCGTTTGCGTATATGGCAGGACCTGGTCATAGGAGAGTTTTTCGTTGAGGTCGCCTTCGGGAATCGAACTGTATATTTCGGAGAGGAAGGCTTTTTCGTAATTGTCGTAAAGCGGAGAGGTACGGAGCGTTTTCAAGAAATCGCGGAACAGACCGAGCCTTTCGTAAAAGTCCCACTCGAATTCCCGGTTCGGGTTTAGCATCATATCGGCGAACTCGTCGGCTTCCGTCGCTTTTTTAAGCCGATCTTTTGCCTCGGCGCTCCACTTGCGGTTTTGCTGTTGTGCCGCACGCTGCGCCTGGGTAAATTCCCGTCCGCAAAGCTGCTTCAGCTTTTTGATGCTCGCCTCGTTAAAGAATGCCAGTCGGGAGTAGCGGTAAGAGCTTCTTTCTGTCATTGTTCGTATCTCCTGTCGTTTCAACAATATATAAAAATTTTTCGAACTGCAGACGTCTCTTATTCTCTTCACGAAAAAAGCCCCGAATTAACGGAGCTTTTAGGCGGAATTGTTAGAAAATTACGCCTTGATAATCGTATCCTTGGCGAGAACGACGATTCCCGACGGCGTGACATGGAAGACTTTCCGGTCGCGTTCGAGGTTGTAGCCGATTTCGAATCCCGCGGGAATGTGGACCCCCTTTTCGATGATCGCCTTGCGGACCTTGGCGCCGGGACCAATCGTCACGTCGGGGAAGAGAATCGATTCTTCGACCAGCGCGTCTTTCTGGATGGAAACCGCCGGGGAGAGAACGCTCTTGATGACGCGCCCGCCACCGATGACGCAGCCCGCGGAGACGACGGAATCGATTGCCGCTCCCGGATGCTCGGAATCGCCCGCGCTAAAGAACCTTGCGGGAGGCTGGTTCCAGTTGAACGTGCGAATCGGCCAGTAATTGTTGTAGAGGTCGAACGGCGGATTTTCCGAACAGATGTCCATGTTCGCCTCGAAGAACGCGTCGAGGGTTCCCACGTCGCGCCAGTAGCCCTTTGTCTCGGGGCGTTCGCCGCGTACGATGTTCGTGTTGAAGTCATAGACATAGACGGGAAAGTGCGGATACAGCGCCGGGATGATGTCCTTGCCGAAATCCGTCGCCCCTTCGCTTGAATGCTTCAGAAGTTCGCGGACGAGGAACTTGCTCGTGAAAATGTAGTTTCCCATGCTCGCGAGGCTCCAGCCCGGGCGTCCCGGCATCTGCTTGGGCTCCTTGGGCTTTTCTTCGAATCCTATCATGCGGTTGTCGGAATCGACTTCGATGATGCCGAATTCGTGGGCTTCCTCGACGGGAACGGGAATCGCCGCGATGGTGAGGAGCGCCGCCCGCGAAAGATGAAAGTCGATCATCTGGTTCACGTCCATCTTGTAGATGTGATCCCCGCCGAAAATGGCGACGATGTCCGGGCGTTCGTCCGTGATCAGGTTGATGTTCTGGAAGATGGCGTCCGCGGTTCCCTTGTACCAGTCTCCGCCGGTGCGCATCTGGGCCGGGACAAGATCCACATACTGGTCGAGGCTCGCGTTCAGGTTCCAGGCTGCGGAAATATGCTTGTTCAGGGAATCCGACTTGAACTGCGTCAAGACCTTGATCTTGAAAATTCCGGAATTGATGAAGTTGTTGAGGACGAAATCGATAATGCGGTATGTGCCGCCGAAGTGGACGGCGGGCTTTGCGCGGTCCCGGGTGAGCGGCTGCAGACGGCTTCCCTGTCCGCCTGCCATGATCATGCAGAGAATGTTCTTGTTGTGTTCGCGGTAGGACCAGTTCATCGGAAATCCTTCGGTAGGTTTTTAACGTCCGTAATCTATTTAATTTTTGTCGAAAAAGGCGAAAAACGACGAATTTCCTTGAAAAATCTCCTTGATTTCTATCGAAAGGCCCTAATTCGGAACGGATAGCCTGAAAAATTAGCGGGGACTAAGCGTTCTCCCGTTTTTTTCCGAAAAGTATTGGCATTGCCCGGTAAATATTTTCTATTTTCTAGCCGTTCGAATTATTCGAAACTCAACGTAAACAAAATAGGAGTGACTATATGAGTCTTACCCTGAACGATATCAAGCACCCGAAAATCAGTACTTGGGTGAATGAAATGATTGCCATGTGCGAACCGGACGACGTCGTCGTCGTTGACGGTACCCAGGAAGAATATGATGCCCTCATGCAGAAGTGCGTCCAGGCTGGCCTCGCCACGAAGCTTGCCAAGAAGGAAAACTGCTACCTGTTCCGTTCTCTTCCGTCTGACGTGGCTCGCGTCGAATCCCGTACGTTCATCGCTTCCGTCAAGGAAGAGAATGCCGGTCCGACCAACCACTGGATCGACCCGTCCGAACTTAAGCAGACGATGCGCAAGCTCTACAAGGGCTGCATGCACGGACGCACGATGTATGTGATTCCGTTCTGCATGGGCCCGCTCGGCTCCCCGATTTCCAAGAACGGCATCGAAGTCACGGACTCCGAATACGTCGTTCTCAACATGGACATCATGACGCGCGCCGGCAAGAAGGTTCTCGATATCTTCAACGCCGACCCGAACGCCGACTTCGTTCCGTGCCTCCACTCCGTTGGCAAGCCGCTCAACAATGGCGAAAAGGACAACGGTGTCTGGCCGTGCGCCGATGTCGAACACAAGTACATCACCCAGTTCCCGGAAGAACGCCTCATCTGGTCCTACGGTTCCGGTTACGGTGGAAACGCTCTCCTGGGCAAGAAGTGCTTCGCGCTCCGCATCGCGACCGTTCTCGCTCGCGACGAAGGCTGGCTCGCCGAACACATGCTCATCCTCAAGCTCACGAACCCGAAGGGCGAAGTCAAGTACGTGACGGGCGCGTTCCCCTCCGCTTGCGGCAAGACGAACCTCGCGATGCTCATCCCGACGATTCCGGGCTGGAAGGTCGAAACCATCGGTGACGACATTGCCTGGATGAAGTTCGGCAAGGATGGACGTCTCTACGCGATCAACCCGGAAGCCGGCTTCTTCGGCGTCGCTCCGGGAACTTCTGCGGAATCCAACAAGAACGCTCTGGTTTCTGCCGAAAAGAACACCATCTACACGAACTGCGCTCTCACGGAAGACGGCGACGTGTGGTGGGAAGGCATCGGCTATCCGGCGAAGGGCAAGCTCGTCGACTGGAAGGGAAATACGCGCGACGCGCTCCCGAAGGACAAGGCGCCCAAGGGTGAAGAAATGGCTCACCCGAACGCTCGCTTTACCGCTCCGGCCAAGCAGTGCCCCTGCATCGCGAAGGAATGGGAAGATCCGGCTGGCGTTCCCATCAGCGCGATTCTCTTCGGCGGTCGTCGTCCTTCGACGATTCCTCTGGTTCACCAGTCCCTCAGCTGGAATCACGGCGTGTTCCTCGGCTCCATCGTGGGCTCCGAAATCACGGCCGCTTCGACCATCGACGCATCCCAGGTCGGCAAGATCCGTCGCGACCCGTTCGCGATTCTTCCGTTCTGCGGCTACAACATGGGCGACTACTTCAAGCACTGGATCGACATCGGCAAGGCTTCTTCCGAAGACAAGCTTCCGAAGATCTTCTACGTGAACTGGTTCCGCAAGGATGCCGACAACGAGAAGCTTCCGGGTGGCTTCATGTGGCCGGGTTACGGCGACAACAGCCGCGTGCTCGCCTGGATCTTCGACCGCTGCAACGGCGTTGACAACGCTGTCGAGACTCCGATCGGCTACATGCCGAAGGAAGGCGCCATCAATACGGATGGTCTCGCTGACTACTACAAGGAAACTCTCCCGCAGATCACGAAGGTTGACGTGGAAGGCTGGAAGAAGGAACTCGCCGACGTGAAGGAAAATCACTATCCGAAGTTCGGCAAGCACCTCCCGAAGGAACTTTCCGAAATCATCGACATGATCCAGGATCGTCTGAACAAGGCATAATTCCTTGCTAAAGGCGTGACCTCGTTTCGGTCGTCAAGATTCCCCGCAGCGATGCGGGGAATTTTCTATTTCGCCGTTACCCGCCAAAGCGCATGTCCGCTTTCCGTGAACTTTCTTTCAAAGGCGGAAATCGGCGTGTCGGGGAAAAGGCGTTCCGCGTCAATCCGGCTGTAACGGTGCAGCTTTTCGTTGGCGATTTCCAGCGCGAGGCGGAATTCGTCGGCATAGGTTTTCCAGTTTGTACGCAGTTCAAGTTCGGGAGAAAGTTTCACCAGGGTCGGAAAGATCGGACTTGCGTGAAAACGGTAGCGGAGCTCGGACTGCTTTGGCCATGGATTCGGGTAGAACAGGGCGTGAAAACGAATGTCCCAGTTTTCCAGGAAGGCGAGCCTCCAGAAATCAAGAAGCTCCGCGCGTACAAGGCAAGCGTTTCGTGGAACGTCGGGATCGCCCTTGATGCGGGATTCGGCTTTTGCCAGGCGAATTTCGGACTTGTCGATTCCGATGACGGGATTTCCGGGAAAGCGCCGGGCGAGCGCGATGGTGGAAATTCCCGTTCCGCATCCCGAATCGAGTACGATCGGCGCGTGGAACCCGGACGCGAAGCGGGCGGCCCTTTCGAAGGCGAGCCTTGTGTGATCGGCGATGGGTCGCCTGTATTCCGAATCCAGATAGCGGAGAACCAGCTTTTCGAGATCCTTGTGGATGCCGTTCTGGTTGCTTTCGACTTCCTTGGAAATTCCGTTCATTGAAACCTTTTGGCGAATGTGCACGTTTGACAAAACGGGTGGACTAGCTTGTGCGAAGCAAACCCGCGCGCGATTTGCGACGCCTGGGCTCCGCGAAAAATATCGTCAAAGGAGTCTTCGGGAAACTTTCCGAGCGAAACGCTTCCCCTGTAATCGAGACAGCACGGGACGACGGTTCCGTCAAAGAGGACTGCGCACTGGTCGAGAATTCCATGGCAAGTTCCGGTCGTCGAAATGTCGCCTTCGCCGTCTGGCCATGCAAATCGGGAATCGCGGTGCAGATAGATCCTTTGAAAAACGGGAAAGCTCTTGTGGCGAACCGAAAATTCTTGCAGGGAGATTTCGGCATGGAAAAATCGAGAAATCGCTTGGATGACGCGCGAGTTCCAGATCTCGGAAACTTCATCGGCAGAGGCGTTCCAAAGCCGAAAGTTGACATAGACTTCCGGGCGCTGGCGGCTTAGCTTGTGCGCAAACAGGATGGTGTCGTCGAGGATTTTCTCGGCGCGCTCCCTGGGTAGGTAGGCATAGGCGTGCGTCGAAAAGTTGACCTGGCGAATGGCGCTTGAAGAAAGGATGTTCTCGGCGTATTGGCGGATGAGCGTCCCGTTGGTTGTCAAGTTGACGCGAAAACCGTTTCTGTCGGCAAGTTCCAGGATTTCCGGAAACCGGGGGTGCAGAAGCGGTTCGCCCAGGACGTGCAGAAAGATTTCCGAAACGTTCCCGCGCAACCGCTGCAAGACCTTTTCGAAAACCTCGATAGGCATTTCTCCGCGCCGTTCGAGCGCGGGACTCGGGCAAAAGGGACATGCCAGGTTGCATTTCTCGGTGATTTCGACGTATGCGTATTTCACGGCTCAGCGCATCTTCCGCAATTCGATTCGAAGCAAGATGACGGCGAGAATGGCGGAAATCGTATCGGAAATGGGACCGGCAAAGAATACGCCGCGAAGTCCCAGGAATAGGGGAAGCACCAGCAAAAACGGAATCAGGACGATGAGCTGGCGGCACATGTTGAGGAACATGGCGCGTCCGGGCTTTCCGGTTCCCTGGAA
Organism: Senegalimassilia sp.; assembly: GCA_963652365.1. Taxonomy (GTDB): domain Bacteria; phylum Fibrobacterota; class Fibrobacteria; order Fibrobacterales; family Fibrobacteraceae; genus Hallerella. The sequence continues at coordinate 12,331 of CAVJTH010000031.1, read as the reverse complement.
AAAGTTTCCGCAGATCATTCCGCAGGCGATCATCGGGAGCGCGAAGAGGAACGTCCGGATGGATCTGGCGGACAGTTCGGTCAGCTGGAGATTGTCCGCCGTAAAGAATCCCACGAGCCATTCCGCCTTGAACTGGACAAGAAACCATGCGCAGGTCATGAAGCCGACCGCGAAGATCAAGAGAATCTTCAGCGTCGAGCGAACTCTCGCGTAGGCTTTCGCCCCGTAGTTGTAGCCGATAATCGGCTGACCGCCCTGGACAAATCCCATCACGGGCATCACCATGAGCATCGAGAGGCTGTTGATGACCCCGAATGCGGAAACGGCCAGGTCTCCGCCGTAGGGCGTCGCGTTTCCGTAATGCACCAGGCTGCGGTTCAGGATGACGTTCATCAGGCTGTTGCAGATTTGCATGACGCTTGGCGGAAGTCCCATGATGTAGATGCGTCGGACATAGGGAAGCTTCAATTTCATCAGGTTCCAGGAAATCTTGATCGGGGTGGACTTCTTGAAGAAAAACTGCATGACGAAGAATGTCGTGACGCATTGGGAAAGGACTGTCGCCCAGGCGGCGCCTTCGATTCCCCAGTGAAACTTCATGATGAAAAGCCAGTCCAGGACCGTGTTCAGCCCGGCTCCGATCAAGGTGCGGAACATCGCCGTCTTGGGATGTCCGAGCGACCGGATGAAGTGGTTCATGCCCGGAGTGACGGTCTGGAACACGGCTCCGAACAGGATGATCCGCATGTAGCTTGCGGCATAGGGGAGAGTCTCGTCGCTTGCGCCGAAAGATCGGAGCAGGGGTTCCATGAAGATTTCGCCGAGAACGAGCGAAACGATTGCCATGAGAATCAGGAGCGAAAAGGAATTGTTCAGGATGAGCGCCGCCTGCCCGTATTTCTTCTCGCCGAGCCGAATCGCGAAAAGCGTGTTGCCTCCGACGCCCACGATGATCGACAGGGCCATGATGAAGATGCTGATGGGAAAGCAGAGCGTGATGCCGGCGATTCCGAGGTAGCCCACTCCGGCGGCGACAAAGTATCGATCGACGACGTTGTAGAGCGATTCGACGATCATGCTCACGATGGCGGGGACGGAAAAGGCGAGAAGAAGCCTCGGTATGCTTGCCGTGCCGATGGAATTTAGCCTGGAAGATGTCTCTTTGGAACTCACGGTAGCTGCGTGTCTCCGACGACCCGGTTTCGACCGAGGTCCTTGGCGTAATACAGATGCTTGTCCGCGGCGGCGATCATCGCGTCGATCGTGGGAATTTCCTTGCCCTTGAAGCTTGCCACGCCGAGCGAAATCGTAACGGGAATGGTTTTGTCTTCAAAGGAGAACCGGTAGCTTTCGACGGTCTTGCGCAGGCGCTCCGCGCTTTTCAGGGCGTCTGGCCGGGACATTTCCGTGAGCAGAAAGACAAACTCTTCGCCTCCGTAGCGAGCGAAAAGATCGCTTTCGCGCTTGTTTCGGGAAAAGATCTGGGCAATCGAGCGTAAAATCATGTCGCCGGCCTGGTGTCCCCAGGTGTCGTTGACCTTCTTGAAATGATCGACGTCGCACATGATCGCGTGGGCGTAGAGGTTCTTGCGCCGCGCACAGGCGAGTTCCCCGAGTGCGCGTTCCACAAAGGAGCGACGGTTCGGAATCCTTGTCAGCGGATCGGTCGTGGCGGCTTCGAAGAGTTCCCGGTCGAAAGCCTCTTCGCTGGGATCCTTGAAGTCGATTTTCAGGACCATCTTTCCGATTTGCAGCCTGTTTTCGGAATCGATCGCCTTCGGCCGGCTCGAAAGAAGCGTCCCATCGACAAAGGTTCCGTTCGTGGAATCCAGGTCTCGGAGCGCGACGCGCTTGCCGTCCCAGGAAAGTTCGCAATGACGACGAGAAATCATCTCGTCTTCCAGGCGAACGTCGGCTTCGTTTCCACGCCCGATGACGGTCTTCCCCAGGCGAAGCGGAATCTGCCGAAAGCACTGGCGAGGGTAAAGGACGACCAGATGCGGCCTTGGCTCCGCGGTAAGCATGGGACGCGTATTGGCGCTTGCCGCGATGGTCTTTTCTGGATTGAAGTCGTCTTTCTGTGGCATTTCGCCCCAAAGATAGCTTTTTGGCGAAATCATTGAACGGGCCGCTGCCGAATGCTTCCAGGATATCGTTCGGGAAGTTGACGAGAATATCCGCGAAAATCTTGTAAAAGTTTCGACACAAGTTGAAGCGGGCTCAAGGTTCGCGAAAAAGTCGCCTTTTTCTCGCCGTCAGGCAAGCGAAATGCAATCCAAGACGAAAAGGCTGAAAAAAATGTGTCTGTTGTCGCATGTAAACGCTAAATTTGGGGAAATAAAGAAAAAACTACCCTGTTCCACAAAAAAAAGATAGTTTTCAAGCGTGTTGTGCGACCTTTTACCGGGGCCGTTTTCAGGTGTCACCTTGGAGAAGTTATGAAAAAGACGTTAAAAATTGGCAAACAACCATGGCTTGCGAAGCTGATTTTGGGTTTTGCGCTGGCGCTTGGCGCGGGGGAGGCATGGGGAATGAGCTGCTCCGGAACGATTTACGTTTCAAACCCCGGAACGTGGAGCTCGATGTATCTGGTGATCGATGGGCAATTCAACTTGCTGCCGAGTACGGCGCTTGCGAACGGCTGGTATTCGTTCAATGCCTTGAATTATGGCTCTCAATATGCCAAGGAATTCTTCTTTGTCGCGTCGGAAGGTGGCTGGAACGACTACGGGATCACAAGGACGCAGTACAATGAAACCGGCTGGTCTCAATCGGATAAGTTTACCTGTTCGGATTTTGGAACCGAAAGCTCTCTCTATATCTACGAAGACCCGACAACCGCAGGGAAGACGGCTTTTTCGACGAATCCGCCGGATGCCAAGTATTTCTATTTCCTGCCGCCGGACGACCAGCTCTGGAACAGCTCGGTCCCGATGATCAGCCTGGATGGCGGCGCTACCGGAGTTCCGATGTCCACCGACCCGACGCGTTGCGGCTGGTTCTACTATGTGTGGTTTAACCAGGAAGCACCTTCTTCGGTGACGATTTTCAGGGATTCGGATTCTAACCGGGAAGATGTCCTGGGGGTGGATGGCTACGACGGGGTGGATTCCGCCGGCAAGGTGACGCCTATCCCGATGAACGACTTGTTCACGTCGTTCAACGCGAACACGCTCTTCTTTGTCTCCGATGCGAGCATGTGGCCCGAGACGATGGATGAATCGGCCAAGGGATTTTCGATCGCGGATCCGATGGTCGATGGAAACTGCGAATACAAGCTGGCGGCGATCATCTACGATACCGACGCGTCCTTGCACCCGGCGTTCAGCTGCTATTCGGCTGGCGGGGAAGGATGCCAGTATGGGGCGCAGGGCATTTCCGCCACGACGGCTCAAGCCGCCGTAAACGCCTGTATCGGCGTAACGCACGGAATCGTACAGGACACGCTGGATGCCAACAAGAAACCTCTCCTGAAGACTGCCGCGATGGGCGGCATGGGCGAAACCTGCTTTATCAGCCAGAGCTATTTTGACCAGCTCTTTCGCCCGACAGCCGGCGTGAACGAGATGACTTGCTTTGACTTGCCGTTCAGCCGAGACACTTATGGAAAATGGGAGTTCAATTCGGATTATTACACGAGCCCCGGAATCACGGTCCAGGGTGGCTTTTACCCGGCAGAGGCGACCACGGACGACAAGATCTTGACGGAATACGGTTCTTCTCCCGTCGCTGCGGCTCGTACGAAACGCTTTGCGGAAGGTCCTGTCTTTGTCGGTCCGGCGCTTCGGGAGGTCGATGCGACGGAAAACGCACAGAAGTTCGACTTGCTTTGCAACGGTGCGGGATGGCTTGGCGGAATGGACGACTGTTCGGGACGCTTTGGAGATGGAGATCATGACTTGGCGGCGATTAACACCTGGCTGGGAACGAAGGATGCCTGTGTCTGGGGTTGGTCCTGCCAGGATAGCAAACCCGCTGGATGGCCGTCCTACAAGGATGGATCCGAGACGCCTGCCGCGACGGGCTCTCCGAGGTGGCAGTCTAATGCGGGTCGAAACCAGCAGTTCTGCTTCGAAAGCCATGCGCAGTTTGTCTATAAGTCGGGGCTTCGATTCAATTTCCGCGGTGACGACGATATTTGGGTCTTTATCGGCGGCAAGCTCGCCGTGGATCTGGGCGGAACACACCTGGCGTCTCCGGGATATGCTGTTCTCGACAATCTGACGGACAAGAACGGCAATCCGTTTGTGGAAGGGGAAACCTACGACCTGGATATCTTTTTCTGCGACCGGCGCACGACGATGAGCAATGTCCGCATCAATACGAACATGTATATCCAGCAGAACAACGGAATCAACTATACCAAGGACACTTCCTATGTGGGTTCGGGAACCGCTTATCGGATCTGCTACGAAGAAACCGGCTCGGGCGACTGCGCTTCGGCTCTTTCGGGAACTTCCGCTTCGCAAAAGATTGTCTATTGCGGTGAGGAAATCGAACAGAAGGGCTTTCCGATGAGCTACAACCTCTACAAGGGTTCGAGCATCTTCTCGAACGGCTCGGTGACCTACGACTCGACGTGGTTCAATGCGGAGCGCACGAACAAAAGAACAATCTTCTTTGGCGGTGTCGATCTTTCGAACTGGTATCGCCCGGTCATCGACAAGAAGGCGATTGGCGGACTTCCTTCGGGATCGTACAAGCTCGTCGCTTCGATTGGCGGCAAAAAGACTTCCTGGTCGTTCCGCGTGGCGGGAAACCTGGATGTCCTGACCCAGAACGGCAAGGATTCGACGGGGCATGTCTATGTGGTGAAGACTTCGGCGATGGCGGACGTGCGGATTCCGGTCTATGTCGGCGCGATCGGCGAGGAGCTTGAAGATGGAACCCTGGATGTCGATCTGGAAGGCGCGGTGGGCGAGGCCTATTCGCTGACGTTCTCCGACGGACTTCTCGTGTTTGCGGATTCGAACGGCACGACGCCGCTTACGAGCTCGGACCGCCTGACTGTCGGATCCAAAGGAATCGATACCGTCTGGGCGACAATTCCGCTTTCGGCGATGACTGCGCAGACAATGTCGGGGACCATTTCCGTGCGCAAGGCGACTCTCGAACTTTCGTTCCAGCTTCCGGCAATAGCCTTTGTGGATTCCTCGTATTCGGAACAGCTCGCAGGTTACGGCAACTGGGATATCAGCGAGGATTCCATCCTGTATCGCGGATCGGACTATACCGCTTACGTGATGATGTATGACCCGACAAGCGGCGCCATTTGCGAAACCTGCACTTACGGCCTGGAAGTCTATCCGGCTTCGGCGGGCGTGACGGGTCGCTCTTCCCTGGGAATCGTAAACGGCAAGGGCATCGTGAACTTCCGGTCCTCGGTTCTCTATCCGACTGCGTCGGGCGACAGCGCGTTCTTTACCGTGACGACCATGGAAAACGAACTGATCGCGGCTTCCTGGCGCGGGCTCACCTTTATCGAACCGCCGGTCCCGATTCCCGACAGCGTGATGGTCTTTGATGCCCAGGGCAAGCCGATGACCTATGCGGGCCTGGACATAGCCTATACGAGCTCGGAATATCTGGACGGCATCGCGGATTCTATCTGGATTCGCTACCATCGTCCGTTCCCGAAGGATTCCTTGCCCGACTCGATTCTCGTGGAATGGGCGATCGATTCGACCGATTACGTGATGATCACGGCGGAACAGATTCGCCAGGCGGCCAAGGCGCTGACCGATACGACATATGATTCGGTGCTCGTCTTTGGCGGACTGGAACTTTCCTCGTCGGTCCAGACGGCGAGTTCCGGAAAGATGCTCGAATCCTTTGCGACATACAAGAAGAACGGAGTCCGGACTTCCGGCTCGTTCAAGAAGGAATTTACCGACAAGGTCGCCCCGATCATTCTGCGCGCGAATATTTCCGAGCGTTCGGAAGGTCTCTTCCAGGTGAAGGTCACCCTTTCGGAAAAGCTGCAGACGGAAGCGTCGGCGGATGTCAAGTCGCTCTTTGGCTACTACCTGCGTTCGGCGACGGACCTGGCAGACAAATACCGGGCGGTTCCGGCTTCCAACGCGACGGTTGTCGATTCGGTGGTGACCATGTTCTTCAACCTGTCGAACGGGACGATTCCGCAGGCGGGCGACTACGTGCGCGCTCTTCCGAAGCTCCTGACGGATGTGGAAGGCAATGGACTTTCGGACTACCGGGCGACCGTTCCGTCGCCGTGGATGCTTCTCGAAGGCGATGCCGCTTCGACAATCGAGAGTATCAAGATGGGAACCGTCGATAACTCGGTGGATACCAGGAAGGCGAACATCGTGGCGCACCGTATCGGCATTTACGATTCGCTTGGAACGGTTCGCGATTCCTTCCCGAATACGGTCGGATATCTCATCAAGACGGACATGGGAAATATCCTGACGGATTCGCTCCTGGATGCGCAGATAAGCAGCGGAAAGATTTCCCTCGACGATGTCAAGCTGCGCTACGAGCTCGATATCTTCACCAACCTGGGATCTTTTGTCGCGCACAAGAGCCAGACGATCGCCTGTTCCGACAGCCTCTTCGGCGGCGACTGCCGCGAAAATCGCGGATATGTCTATGTCGGATGGAACATGGTGACGGACAAGGGCCGCAAGGCTGGTACCGGCGCGTATATCGCAAAGCTCGGCACGCATGTCCAGGTGCCCACCAAGGGAAAGACAGGCAAGCACAACGTGACGCAGACTTGGGGCGTCCGCCGCTCGTCTAGCAAGTAAGTTCAAGGAAAGCGCCCCGGAATCTCGGGGCGTTTTTCATGAAAGGCGCATCGATTTCTCGGTGCGCCTTTTGGCTTGAATGTCAAGAAGTCTCGCGAAAATCCGTCGCCTTCAAAGAAGTCCCAGGGTCTCCTGGATTGTCTGCTCGTCGGTATTCGGTGGAAAGAGCGACCGCTCTTCGGGAGAAACATAGAGGAGCGAGCGTTCCTCGTCGGGAAGCCCGGAGCGATCGCGCAGGACGATGGGCTGTTCCCCTGTCGAATAGAAGAACGAACCCGTCTTGTGAAACGCTTTTGCGGCAATGCCCTTGGATATGGCGGCCTTGACGATGCGGACGACTGCGGGACCTGCGCGGTGCAGCCCGTGAAGATGGAGCACGCGGCGAATCAGATTCTTTTCGTGAATCGGGGATTCGCTTTCCACGTAGAATCGCAGCTGGCTGACGAGAGAGGCTTCGTCGGTTTCGGGAATCGGCGTCCCGGCCTCGCCGGGAAATTTCCCTATGCGATACGGCACCGTCTGGATGCGTGGCGATTCTTCCGTGTCCGCTTTCGGGGAAGCGGCTGGCGCAACGCTCTGCTCGACGGCGATGGTCGCGAGGACGTGATTTCGTTCGTCCGCCGTGGAGCGAAACCAGTTTGGACACCAGAGAGAGATGATCTTCCAGCCGAGCTGCCTGAAAAGCCTTGGGCGAACGTAGAGCCTGTCTTCGACGCTGCGCGACAGGAAGCGGTTCCCGGAATCGGTGTCGATCCCGAGGAGAAATCGTTCCGGATTGTTGGCGTCGTGAACGGCAAAGGGAAGCGTGAAATCGTTGTATCCCCAGTTCCTTTCGATGGAAAATTCGCCATGGTCGATTTCCCGGAAAATTTCTTCTTCGAGCGGAGACGAAATCCGGTTTGAATGAAAGAGGCTTGTTGACGAATCGTTGACCGCGAAATGCAGGAATTCCAGATAGCTTTGGACTCCCGGATTGCTGGAAACCGTTTTTTCGGGAATTTCCTCGGCAAGGATCGTCAGGCTGGAAACGGCATGTGTCGCGCAGACGTTGACATGCCTGGGCGTCACGTTTTGACCGGCGATGGCCGCTCCCGATTCCGCGCAGACGAGAAGGGTGTCGCGATATTCTCCGACAGCCTGTTCGGGCCGCTTGACGTAGGGCGCCTGGAGCGGATCCTTTGCGGAAAGGAATCGGGCGAGTTCGGGGTGTGCGGAGACGTTCGCCTGGATCGCCTCGAAAACTTTCGCTTTGCGTTCTTCGGTAAAGACGATGATGCCGAGCGTTCGCGTCGGATGCTGTTCGAGATGTCGCGCTGCGGCTTTCGCGACTGCCGTCGGCAAGTCCTTTTCGACGATTGTCTGAATCGGTTTCGCTTCGCAGGCGTTTGGCGCGGGAAACACTTGAATCCTCCTGTTGTAGAAATTCCGGTTGGAAAAATCGACGAGCAGGGGATGACGGTGCAGAAGATCGAGCGAAAGGCAGGAACGCTTGGCGCCTTTGTAGAGGGAATAGGAAAGAATGTTCTCGAGGTGCGGCGCGGAAAAGGAGGCTCGGGGTGCCGGGTCGAGAATCTGGGAAAACTTTGGCGTCGGCAGATTGGCGTCGCCAATCAGGAACGTCTGTCTGGAGCGAAAGATCGCGGGCAAGGCCTGGAGCGGTGTCGTCGCGTCGGCGTCGAGGCATATCGCGATGTCGAAGGCCGATTCCCGGGATAGCGTCGCGGTTTCGTCGATGGAAAGGATGGCGAGGAGGTCTGGAGCCTTTTCGCGGGTCTCCCTGAAATGCTTCAGGTTCATCGCGGCGAGAACGTCGGTTGCGCCTTGAAAGTCCTTGGCGTATCTGGAATGCGCCTTGGGCGAAACGGAAAACAGCTGCGGAAAAATCTTGCAGGCGTTCTGGATCTGCGCGAAATTCCAGAATCGGGACAAGTCCACCGTGATGGACTCCTTTTGGAAGCTGGTTTCCCAAAGGGCCTTTTCCAGGTTGAAAAGTCCAAGCTCCCGGAGCTTTCGATACCTGGCGTTAATCTGTATGTAACCCGAAATCAGGGAAAAGGATTCCAGCCATCTGCGGAGGAGTCCGGCCTGCTCTTCGACCGAATCGTATTCGCCCGGATTTTCAAGGCCCAGCTCGCGGCAAAGCGTTTCGAATTCGGAACTCGCTTCTTGGCAAAGCCTGCTCAGCGCGCTCGCGTCGGGAATGCTTTCCTGGATGGAACTGTATCTGGAAAGAATCGAGAGGGACAGATTCGCGGTCTTGTCCTTGGAAAGCTTCTTCCGGAACGCAAAAAGCCACTGCACTTTCGTTTCAAGGCTTTTCCAGTCGGTGTGCTCGAATTGCCAGTCCTTTCCGAACAGGTGTAACGCCATGACGGATGAATTCATGTAGAGCTTCTTGCTCTCTTGCAACTGGACGAGACCCTCCGTCAGATCGAGAAGTTCGGCGTCCGTCTTTACCGACTTGGGGTTCTTGAGCGTCCGCAAAAGCGTGTTTTTCGCATCGTGGTAGTATTCCGAAAAGATTCTGAATTTTCGATTCTGGCTGTTTCGCAGCACTTCGCGCGGAGCGCCCAGCTGCATGTCGATGGCTTCGGGAACATAGGTCGGGGAACCGTTCCGGCGAAATTCCGACCAGGCTTCTCCCGCCTTGGGAAGGGCGAGGAGGGTCTCTTCGTAAGTGTCCCAATCCTTGGATTCCAGGTCCCATCCTTCGAACGAGGGCGTCTGGGAATTGAATTCCGGCGTGATGGCTTCGCTGATTCGAGACAGTGCGGGAATGTCGATGTTCCCTTCGAAGGAAAAATCCCCGGAAACGCTCCTGGCGAGCGTCGCGAGCGTCTGGTACTTGGCGCTTGCGCTTTGCAGCTTTTGGAGCAGTTCCGCCTTTCTGGATTCATCGATGGAATCGAGGCTTAGCCCCTTGAAGGCGTTGAGCGCTTTTCGGACGTCGGGCTTCGCCTGCCTTTCCAGAATTTCGCGGATGACTTCCTGCACCAGGAGAAAGTTCTCGCGGTTCAGGTTTTCGGCTCCGCTGAACGTGGAATCCGGCCAGACCTTTTTGGCGGAAATCCTGTCCAGGGCGGCGAGCGATTCCGAAAGCGTGGAATTCCCGGGCGGAATCGGCTGGTTTACTGCCCGACTGTAATCGACCAGGATCTTTCGGATGGCGGTCAGGGATTCTCGGGATTTTTCGAGAGTCGTATCGCTCTGGATCGAGACTTGCGATTGCAAAACGCGTTCGAGGCGCAGCCGGGAAATCTTTTTTCTGTATGTGACGAGTACCTTTTTGCCATGGGCGACATTTTCGGAAACGAGATTCGCGGCAAGGTCTTCCTTGGCGGAACCGGGAGGCGTTTCGATGACCTCGATCGCGTTTTTGGACGAAAGCGCTTCGACGAGAATCGTGTTCGCTTCGGAATCCATGGGGCGAACGAAACAGTGTTCTGCCGGGTTGAAGACGTCGTCGGGGTTCTTTTCGTCGATGTCGGAATCGACAACGTGGAAACCGCCCGGGGAAAGCAGTTCGCTTGCGGAAAAATTTCTTGCGACGGATGCATCGTTCCACTTTTCGGATTCGCAGTCCTGGTGCGCGAAAAGGCTTGCCGCATCGAAAAATCCGAGGAACATGCCACGCGAGGTGCTTTTCCATCCGGCGACGGCATCGACTGCCCGCTCGACGGCAAGGAAGTACTTTTTGGCTTGAAACGCCGAACCGTCCCAGAAAATTTTCGCGGGCGGAAGCTCGATGCTTTCCCTGCTCTTGATCCGCAGGGGAACGTTTTCGACAGGCGCCGCGTTCTTCAGGGATACCGTCAGCCTTTCCGCGTCGAGCGAGACGGGAACGAATAGCAGCGGGGCGGTATTCTGGGCGCGCAGAAAGCCGATGGACAGAAAGAGGTTTTGCGAACCGGTCTCGTCTTCCAGGGTGTGGAGCGCGTTTCGAAAATCTTCAAGGAGATTCCTTTGCTCTTCTTCCGTCAAGGAGTCGCTTGTCGGGGCAAAAAGCGAAAGAGGCAGGGCGATGGGCTTTCGATACCATTTTTCCAGAAAGGGAATGCCGTCTTCCGCGACGAGCGGCGTCTGGAACCTGTCTTTTGAACGGATATTTAAAAATCTGCTTTTTGAACCCAAGTCGAAGGAAGCGATGCGTAAGTCTTGAATTTTGGAAAAGAGTGCGTCCGCCATATACACGCAATATAATTTCAAATGTCCGGAAAGAGAAATCTTTTTGCGATTTGGATGGCTTCGCGAATGGATAGGCTTTTGGAGGTTCGCTGCAGTCCGGCTTCGTGGCAAACGGCTCCCAGAAGGCTTTCCGGGGAAATCCCTGCGTCGCGCTCTCCGCGGATGCTTGCCGCGTGTTCCCGCTTGGAAAGCTTTTTCCCGGAAGGCGAAAGCAGGAGAGGATGGTGCAGGAAGAGTGGCGGAGAGGTTCTTCCGAGCGCCTTTGCCAAGACGATCTGGCGCGCTGTCGATTCCAGGAGATCCTTTCCGCGGACGACCAGCCCGATGTCTTCTTCGATGTCGTCCGCGACGACGGCAAACTGGTATGTCCACTGACCAAGCCTGTCCCTTAGCGCAAAGTCCCCGCACTGTTCGCTCGGATTTTCGCGGAATTTTCCGAGGAGAAGATCGTGCCATTCGACCGGTTCGTCTGGAGTCCTGAAGCGTGCCGCAGAGCCTTTTGAAAAGGGAAGCTTTCGGTCGCGGCAATGTCCCCGGTAGATGGCTTCGCCGTTCGGTCCTGTCGGGTTGGTTTCGAGGATGAACTTTCGGGAACAGTCGCAGGCGTAAACGAGATCCCTGGATTCGAGAAGTTCGAAAAAACGCTCGTAGCGCGAGGCGTTTTGGCTCTGGATGGATTCCGCGTCCCAGGCAAATCCAAGCCATTCGAGGTCTTCGCGGATGGCGTCGATGTAGGCGGGGCGTGCGCGACCCTGGTCGTGGTCTTCAATGCGGAGGCGGATACGGTATTCGAGCTTTTCGGCTGCGGCATAGACGAACAGGGCCGAGAGAACGTGCCCGCGGTGAAGAAAACCGGTCGGGCTGGGAGCAAAGCGGGTGAATGTCGTGGTTGTCTTCGCCATTCTTTCCAATATAGCATTTGGGCCTGCTTTTGGACGAAAGGCGCAAGATTTGCCGTGAATTGTACTTTTCGATGGTTGCTGGGGGAGTCAGAACTTAGAACTGAGCTCTTAGTCGAGAGTGGAGTGTGAAGAGTGGAGCGTGGAGTTTCGCGGACGTCTAGGCTCTAAAGCGGAGCTTGGAGATTAGTTGATAGTGGATAGTAAAGAGGAATCAGGAGTCAGTTGAGTGTGGAGTGTGGAGAGTTGAGAGTGGAGTTTCGCGGACATTTAGGTTCTAACGTAAAGCGGACCGCTGTGAATTCTATGCACTAAACACTCTGAACTAGACACTGACCGGCTCGCTTTGCGATTTCTAAGTTCTCAGATCTCTCTACTAATCTCTAAAAAAGCGTGGCCGAGGGGGTGGATGCAAGGAAGGGGGTGTCAGAACTTAGAGCTGAGAACTTTGTTGAGAGTTGAGTGTGAAGAGTGGAGTTC
>CAVJTH010000030.1:0-30480 GCA_963652365.1 Senegalimassilia sp. | reverse complement strand
CATAAAAATCAACTAGGAATTCAAATTTTTCTGTTGGAAAAAGTGAACCACTTTAGCCAGTTTAACTTTGGAACTATTTACTGGTGATTTCGTAAAAAGCGTAAATGTTGGTGTAATCGATTTTCGGGGGAACCTATGGACATGCCTTGACGGCTATTGTATAGCGATGCAGCCAATGCCTGATCGGGACGCTTGCTTTGAAAAATGAAAAAATGCGCCTTTTTCGGCAACGCAGGGAATGGCGTGCATGAATTTTTACAGCGGGTAAGCGCAGCAGCGGAACGAAATGGACGGGGCGGTGTAGAATGCCGCCGCGCCGCGGTAGGGAACCGTTCCGCCGGTGAAGAAAACGGCTTCGATGCGGATCGGTTCGTAGGCGAGGTTGCCGGCAAGGGACTTTATCCAGGACTCTCCGCCCTTTCTGTATTCGGAAAGGGGCGCGTAGTCTTCGCCGAGGGAATCGCCGGCCGGCGACGAAACCTTGAAGAACTGGATGGAATCCTTGAAATCCTTGACCGTCAGAATCCTGTAGAGCGTGCGAGAGGTGTCCTGCACGAGGCTCGTATCGACCTTGGAACCTTCGCGGTAGAGATAGACGGTGTCTTGCGTGTAGGCGACGCGCGTGCGGTTCGGGATAAAGTAGGTGGTGCACTTGGAGAGCGATTCGCGGGATTCGCCCGTGTAATAGACATAGCTCGAACCGCGGAGCAGCTGCGGAAGGGTGTCCGGTCCCGCGACCCATTCCTGGAATCCGCCGGATAGGTTGCGAATGCCGTCCGGGCTGGCGCAGAGCCTGTTGCGCTTGGAAATGTCGGTCGCCGAAGTGGAATCGTCCGTTCCGACGCCGCAGTTCCGGTAGAGAAATTCCGCGGCGGAAAAGTCGGATTCCTCGATGACTCCGTAAGAGGTCCTTCCCTGGGCGAGACATGCCGCTTTCCAGTCTTGCGACTTGCAGAGCGAAACCTGGAATCCCGATGCGGAGATAGCTTCGCAGGCGGCGACCGCTTCGCTGTAAAGTACGTTGTGCGCAAAGGAAGAATCTTCGTTCAGGTGCTCGAATCGTTCGATGCAGAAGCGCGTCGTGTCGCTTGTGCGGACGGGAACGAATCCCTCGGGGCAGTCGAGATCCGCTTCTGGGCCTTTCGATACGGCGAGCGTGTCGATCAGGGCCTTCGAATAGTATCCCGACGAGTCGATGGCGCGAATTCTCAGGATGAGCGTGTCGCCGGGAACAATCCAGCGGATCGTATCGACGACAAATTCGCCGGTCGCGGAAACGCTCATCGAATCGCCGTCTTTTCGGTAGGACGTCCGGTACCTTTCCTCCGAAACGCCTCCGGCGCCGGTCGCTTTTTCCCAGGAGCTTCCGTTCCAGGTTTCCACGTCGTAGCTCTTGACGTTCCGGTAGCAGAACCCTTCGAAGCAGTCTCCGGGAATGTGGATGACCGAATCCGCCGTGATGCCGCTCGCAACGGAAAGCGGATCGACGCTGCGCGGCCAGTAGACGAGGACGCGGTTCGAATCGAGGGCGACTCTTGCCGGATCCGACGTGTCGGGTCTTGCCCAGAGCGCGCTTCCCATCAGCGGAGCGATCCGGTCGGTCGTCATGAACAGCTGGTTCGTTTCCACGGAGCCAGTCCCGGAGACGTTTCCCGCCGAATCCCACGCGATGATTCCTATCGTGTAGTTGCTTTCCGGGTAGAGGCCTTCCACGATCATGCGGTAACGGTTTGCACTGTCCGAAGAAAAGTCGAAGCCGTTTCCGTCAATGACCGCGATTCTCAGATAGTTCCTGTCTTGCGAAGAGGTCGTGTCTATCCAGAGCGAGTCGCTCGTGTAGCGGAAGCGGTGATGTCTGAGCCAGAAGTCCTTGCCGGTCGAATCCGTCTGTCCGTCGTGAAGGATCCGGACCTTGGCGTTTCGGATATCCTGGCTCGAATCCTCGGCCCAGAGAAGGATGTTGTAGCCCGCGATTTTCCCGGAGAGGCTTTCGGGCGCGTAGTAGTCGTATTGGTCGGTGGGACGCGCCCAGTCGATGGCCGCTCCCGTCGTCCAGGAAGAATCGGTGATCGTGACCAGCGCGGGCGAAATGTCGTCGCCAAAGTGGACGTAGATGTGCTGGACGTCTCCCGATTCGTCTCCGTCGCCGTATTCGCTCCAGATGGCGATGGCGAGACTGTCTCGCTTGAGATATTCGGCGACATGCTCGGTCAGGTCGAGCGTATCGTAGAGAACTTCCGGATTTTCGAAGGGTATCCGGATGGACTTTTCGGTCGCGCCGCTCGGCACATTCTTGGCGGAATCGCCGACGACGAGCGTGTCGATCCAGACATGAAAGCGGAGAAGGTTCCTTGTCTCGATGGGAATCCGCCAGCGCATCCGATAGCAGGAACTCGTCGTGTCGCTCTGGGAGGCGCAGCCGCGGAGAATGGAAAGATCCTGGACGGCGCGTTCAAACCGATAGTCGTCGCCGTTCGACGTGTCGGAACAGGCGGCAAGGAACGCCGCCGCAAAGAGCGATAGAAGTCCGCGGAAAATCCTCATCGTCACCTAAGATACAAAAATTGCGCCTGGAACCGAAAATTCCGGGCGGAAAGGATCAGAGGGAAAGTATCCGTGCGATGTTCGAGCTGACGAAAGGACAGATTCCCGCGAGGAGAACGCAGACCGTGAGCGCGATGACGCAATACTTTTGACGCGGGCGGACTCTTAGCGGAATCGCGTCCGGATTTTCCGACAGAACCCAGGCGCTCTTGACTAGCTGCAGGTAGTAGTAGAGCGCGATGACGTTGTTGATGCAGGCGAACGCGACAAGGAAGTAGGCCTTCGACGAGGCTGCGCTTTCGAAGAGAAAGAACTTTCCCATGAATCCGGCGAGCGGCGGGATTCCGGCGAGGCTGAACGCGGCGACCGCAAGGGCGACCGCGAGACTCGGAGATTCCTTCGAAAGGCCCGCGAGGGAATCGAAGCTTTCGGTCCGATGTTCGCCGACGATGCCAAAGACGAAGAAGGCGAGATAGTTGGAAAACGCATAGAGCAGCAGGTAGAAGAGCAAGGCGGTCTTCGCGCTTTCCGCAGGTCCTGCCAGGGCGACCAGGATGTAGCCCGCCTGGGAAATGGAACTGTAGGCCATGAAGCGGCGCAGGCGCGACTGCCTTAACGCCCCGAGGTTTCCCGAAAGAATCGTCACGCCGGCGAGCAGCGAGAGAAACGGAATCAGCCCGTCGTGAATTCCGGCGAGCGGTCCATAGACGAGCACAGCGAGAAACGCGACGGCGACCGTCTTGCTGGTGACGGCGAGAACGGCGGTGACAGGAGTCGGCGCGCCTTCATAGACATCGGGAGCCCAGGTGTGGAACGGAAAGAGCGTGAGCTTGAACCCGATGCCGCAAAAGAGGAAGAGAACGGAAATCCAGAGCAGCGGACTCTCGGGGGTCGCTCCGACCGCGCTTGCGATCGCGTCAAAGCGCAGGCTTCCCGAAAAGCCGTATAGGTAGCTGATGCCGAAAAGTTCGAACGCCGAGGCGACGCTCCCCATCAGGATGTATTTCGTCCCGGCTTCGGAACCCTGCGGGTCGCGCTTGTTCCAGGCGGTGAGCGCATACATGGGAAGCGTGGCGAGCTCCAGGCCGAGGAACAGCGTCAAGAGCTCGCTTGCCGAAATGACCGTAAATCCTCCGAACGTGGCGGCGGCGAGGACCGCGGCGAATTCGGAAAACTGGTGTAGTTCCGGCTTTCCGTCTGCCGGATGGTCAAAGTAATCCTTGGCGAAAAGCAGCGCGAGAAGCGTTCCCAGCACGAGAACTTCGCGCATCAGGATGCCGAAGCTGTTGATTCTCCAGTTCGAAAGATAGGTCTGCGGATCGCCGACGAGGAGCGCGTTCAGAAGGACGAAGTGCGCGACGAAGAAGGCGACGGACGCGCGAAACGGCAACTCCTTCCGGTTCGGGAAAAACTGGCGCAAGAGGATGAGCGCGAAGGGAAAGAGCAGAAGCAGAATGTCCGGCAGAATCAATTGAGACATCTTCTTACCTCGTAAAGTTTACGTAGATGGGAGCGATAGCCGTATCGAGAAAGTCCGAAATCCAGCCGGGGAAGAGGCCCACTCCGAAAAGGCAGACGAGAATGGTGACGAGCGCGATCTTTTCCATGAGGTCCGCGTCGGCGAGCGCCTTGAACCGTTCTTCGCGGATGGGACCCGAAAGCATCCGGTTCGCAGTCTGCAGGATATAGACCGCGGTGACGGTGATGGAAAGGATTCCCAGGATGGTGACGATTCGGACATGGGGAATCGGGCTCTGGAAGCTGCCGATGAAAATCGTCGATTCGGCGACAAAGCCCGAAAGTCCCGGAAGCCCGAGACCCGCGAATCCCGCGATGGTGAAGGCGACCCCGAGGAAGGGCATCACCCGCATGAGGCCGCCCATCTCGTCGATGTTCCGCGTATGGGTCCGGCTGTAGATCATGCCGATGCTCGCAAAGAAAAGCCCGGTGAGAAATCCGTGCGAAAGCATCTGGAGGGCCGCTCCGCGGAAGGCGAGAGGCGTCGCCGCGGCAAGTCCGAGAAATATCAGCCCGAGGTGCGAAATCGAACTGTAGGCCGTAATGTACTTGAGGTCTCGATGGCGAATGGCGATAAAGCAGGCGACAGCGACATTGAAGATCACGAGGTAGGCGATATAGGGCAGGTAGAAACGGGCCGCTTCGGGCATGAGGTAGATGGCGACCCGAAGGCAGGCGAACGGTCCCATCTTCATCATGACGCCCGCTGCGAGCATCGAAACGGCTGTCGGCGCGGACGAGTGGCCGTCGGGCGACCAGAAATGGAAGGGAAAGAGCGAACCGGAAACGGCAAATCCCATGAAGAGAAGCGGGAACGCCCACTTCTGGAAATCCCAGGGAAGCCGCACGTCGGCAAGTTCCAGGATGTTCCACGTCGAAGCGCCGCTTTCGATAAAGATTCCGAAAAGTGTCGCGAGCACCATGGCGCTTCCGAGGGCGAGCGTGAGGGTGAGCTTCTTTCCGCCGTAATCCTTGTTGCCCGTTCCCCAGCCCGCGATCATCAGATACATGCAGAGCGCTTCCATCTCGTAGAAGAGAAAGAAGAGCACCAGGTCGAGACTCATGAAAACGCCATAGACCGCGGTGCCGAGAATCTGCATCAGGGCAAAGAATTCCTTCTGGTTCTTGTCGATCTTCCAGCTTGCGAGCATTCCCGTGAAGACGATGACCGCCGTAAGGAAGACGAGCAGGATTCCCAGGGCGTCCGTTCCCACGATATAGTGCGCGTGGATCGCGGGGAGCCATTCGAGGTCCGTCAGGTATTGGACAAAAGGCTTGTTCCCAGTCGGAATGCCGAGAGGCATCGTGATGCGGTACGTATAGGCGACAAGTCCCGACGCGATGGCGAGAGCTATCCCGGCAGACGCGAGGTGAATCCGCTTGATGGCCTTGACGCGAGTGCGAGGAATCGGGACGCAGACAAGGACCGTGACAAGCGGAATGATCCAGATGAGATTGAAGAGAATCGTGCTGAGCATACGATGTCCTTAGACAGGAAGTCCGCCGAGATAGCGCCACAGGATGACGCCGACGACAAATGTCCCGATGTAGATGAAGAGGTTTCCCGTTTCGAGTTCCCGTACAAGCGTCCCGCCGAACTTGACAAGCCGGGTTGTCCCGGTGACTATCTTCCCGATGACGAAATCCTCGAACGCACGGGCTGTCCGCGCGATGCCGCCAAAGACGAACTGGCGGACAAACGCGTAATAGCCTTCGTCGAAATAGAACTTGTTGTAAACGGTCCGGTAGAGCGTTCCGCGGTTCGTCACGTCGAGCGCGCGGGAAACGTTCGCTCGGGGACTTGCGTAGAGAATCCAGGCGATGACAATCCCGAGAATTCCTGCCGCGGAGGCGATGAACGGAAGGCAGGACCCGATCGCGCTTGCCGAAGCCGAAGTGACTTCCGGGGTTTCGAAGAACCTTTCGAACATTCCCTTGCAGAGAAATCCGCTGGCAAGGGACGGAACGGCGAGGCACACGATGGGGAAGGTCATCGCGAAATCCTCGTGTACATGGCCGGCCTTGACCGCTTCGCTTCGCGGACTTCCGTGGAACGCGAGGAAGAACAGGCGGAACATGTAGAACGCGGTGAGCGCGCTGGTGAAAAGTCCCACGGCGAAGATCACCGGATGGCCGTTCTGGAGCGCCCCGGCGAGAATCTCGTCCTTGGAGAAGAATCCGGAAAACGGGGGAATCCCCGAAATGGAGAGACAGGCGACGAGCGCGGCGACATAGGTCCATGGCATCTTCTTGCGGAGACCGCCCATCTGGTCCAGATCGTTTGTCGAAACCTGGTGGATGAGGGAGCCCGCGACAAGGAAGAGCACGCACTTGAAGAACGCGTGGTTGAACACATGGAACGAAGCCGCCGCGGTTGCCGAGACGCCCAGCCCGAACATCATGTAGCCGAGCTGCGAGAGCGTCGAGTAGGCGAGAATCCGCTTGATGTCCTTTTGCGTGCAGGCGATGACCGCGGCAAAGAGAGCCGTGAATGCGCCGACGAATCCGACGATTTCGAGCGTGCCGTCACAGGCAGCAAAGAAGGGGAAGAGCCTAGCCACCAGATAGACGCCTGCGACGACCATTGTCGCGCTGTGGATGATCGAGGATACGGGAGTCGGACCTTCCATCGCGTTTGGGAGCCAGATGTGGAGGGGGAACATGGCGCTCTTGCCCCAGCCGCCGATGAACATCAGCACGGAACCGAGTACAAGCGCATCCGAAATCTTGACATCCCAGAAGCCGAGAGACACCGTACCGCTTGCCATTTGCGGGTTTATCGCGTTCAGAGTCGAAAAGTCGAATGTCTTGGCGACAATGGCGATGATGACGATGCCGAGGAGAAAGAAGCTGTCCGCGAAGCGCGTGACGATGAACGCCATCTTGGACGCGGCGACCGCCTTGGGACGCTCGTACCAGAACCCGATCAGAAGGTAGCTCGCGATGCCGACGAGTTCCCAGAAAAAGTACATCTGGAAGAGTCCCGTGGCGACGACCAGCCCGAGCATCGAGAACGTGAAGAAGGAAAGCAGCGAAAAGAACCGCCCTTCGGCGCGATCTTCCCGCATGTATCCCAGGCTGTAGATGTTCACGAAGAACGCGATCACGGCGACGACAAGGAGCATCATCGCGGAAAGCGGGTCGAGAAGAAACGCCGCTTCGGCGGACAGCTTGTCCGAAAAGTCGAGAAACGCGAATTTCCACGCGACGATCCTTTGCGGCGCGGCGGAAAGAACATACGAGATGACCAGGACGACCGCGTAGAGCATCGACAGGCCGGCGAGCGAGACCGAAAGGGCTCCGGCGGCTTTCCGGTGGTTCCTGCAGAGGAAGAGCCCGTTCACGAGAAAGCTGATGAACGGAAAGATCAGGATCCAGTAGCTATGGGAGATTAGGAACTCATTCATGGATATCCCTCAGCTGGTTGATGTCGAGGCTGTGGTGGCGGCGGTACATGCTCACCACGATGGCGAGCGCAATCGCCATTTCGCAGGCGGTAATCGCGATGACGAAGAGGCTGAAGATCGATCCGGCTGTCGCGTCCGCGGCCTTGAAGTAGGCGAACGAGATAAAGTTCATGTTTGCCGCGTTCAGCATGATTTCGATCGAAAGGAGCATCCCGACGATGTGGCGTCTCCGCAAGAGCCCGAAGATTCCGATACCGAACAGTACAAAGGAAAGGATTAGGCAGTGTTCGAGAGTCATTCTTCCCCCTTGAACTTTCTTGCGATGGTTATCGCGGCGACGAGGGTCGTGAGCAGGACAAAGCTCACCAGCTCGAACGGGATGATGAATCCCGACGGATCGGTGGACAGAAGCCTCAGGGCGAGGCTCGGAAGCGATGCGTAGTCGGCCGTCGCCGTGGCAGTCGCCGTTCCGATGTCCTCCGCCTTGAAGAGAAAGCGGACCATGGTGTACAGAAGCCCGCACGAAATCGCCGCGGCGATGAAGTTTCTCGGCAGGTTGATGTTGAAGACGGTCTCGCCCAGATGGCTTGTCAGGAGCACGGTAAAGACGACGAAGATGACGACGCCTCCCGCATAGACCATGATCTGCGCCATCGCGAGAAATTCCGCATGGAGCATCAGGTAGAAAATCGCCGTACCGATAAACGAGACGATGAGAAACACCGCGCTCCGCAGCAGGTTCTTCGCCGTAATCGTCACGATGGACGCGACGATCATCAGAAGCGCGACGGCGTAAAAGACGATATCCTTGAAAAGGGCGTCGGAAATCAGGCTCATCAGGCGCGCCCCTCCTTTTGGTTGAGTTTCATTTCGAATCCGTCGCGCGACGTGCGGGACAGCTCGAAGTCCTGGTTCATCCGGATGGCGCCGAACGGGCACGCTTCGACGCAGAGCCCGCATTGCGTGCAGGAATCCAGCCGGTAGATGTATTTTCCGAGAACCTTTTTCCCGGCGATGTTCTTTGTCGAAAGGACGTTGATGGAACCGTTCGGGCAGTTGCGTTCGCACATGCCGCAGGCGGTGCACACGTTGTCGCCGTTTTCGTCCTCGATCATTTCGAGGCGTCCACGGAACCGCGGATACATCGTCAGCGTCTCGCGGTTTTCCGGATACTGCTCCGTGACGATGCGCCGTGGCTGGAAAAAATACTTGACCGTGACGGAAAAGCCCTTGAGAAAGCTGACCGATCCGGCGACCGTCCTGAAGTAACGCCTGAAGGCGTCCTTGGCTGAAATTTTCTTTTCGCTCATTTGAGTATCCACCCGAAAGAGACAGCGACCGCTCCGAGAACAAGGAGAAGAAGGCTCGCCGGCAGCATGAACTTCCATTCGAGAGCCATCAGCTGGTCGATGCGCGGGCGTACCAGCGTCCAGCGGATGACCATATAGACCCAGATCATCGTGAAGACCTTCGCGAAGAACCAGATGACGCCGGGGACAAGGCTCAAGATTTCGTCAACGGGCGCAATCCCGATGCACGGGGGAAAGTATCCGCCGAAGAAGAAGACCGTGGCGAGCGAGGAGGTCGTGACCAGGTTGATGTATTCGCCGAGGTAGAACATGGCGAACGACATTCCGTTGTATTCGGTGTGGTAGCCACCGGTGAGTTCCTGTTCCGCTTCCGAAAGGTCGAACGGGGCGCGGTTCAGTTCGGCTGTCGAGCAGACGAGGAAAAGAACAAAGGCGACGATTCCGATAAGCGGCGCCTTGAAGATCCACCAGTCGAGAACCGTTCCCGCCTGGCTGAGCGTGATTTCCCGCAGGCTTGCGGACCCGGCGAGCATCACGACGAGAAGAAGGATCATCGCATACGAAATCTCGTAGCTTATCATCTGCGCACCGGAACGTAGCGAACCCAAAAGGGAATACTTGTTGTTCGAAGCCCATCCGCCGATGAGAATGCCCAGGATGCCGAATCCGTTCACCGCGATGATGAGCGGGACGGCGACGGAAACGTCCGCGACCTGCAGAGTCGGGCCGAAAGGGATCAGGGCGAGGCTCACGAACGGAGCCGTGAGAAGAATCATCGGAGCCATGTAGAAGAGAAGCTTGTCCGCGCCCTTTGGGGCATAGACTTCCTTGAACATCAGCTTGATGGAATCGGCGAAGACCTGGATGCACCCGTGGAAGCCGAGACGCATCGGGCCGAGACGGCACTGGATGTGCGCGCAGACCTTGCGCTCCATATAGACGAGCACGATCGCCGAGCCGAAGGCGACCGCGCAGACACCGCAGATGCAGAGAATCGCGTTGACGAGGTAGGCGAGCTCCGGGATGGGAATGTTTGCCCGGATAAAGTCGCCGATGGGATTTGTAATGGAAGGAGTCATCGCTTACCTATCGATTTCGGGAATGACCGGGTCGAGCGTCGCCATGATCGTGACGATGTCCGCAACCTTCTGGCCCTTGGCTATGGTGTTCAGGGCGGCGAGGTTCGCAAAGCTCGGGCCGCGCGTGTGGATGCGGTAAGGCTTGTCGCCGCCCGTCGCGACGATGTATGTCGCGTAGAGCCCCTTCGCCGTTTCGGACGCCGCGTAGTAGCTGCCGGCGGGAAGGCGTACGGGCTTTTCCTTGGAACGATACGGGCCGCCTTCGGGAAAGCGCGCCATGCACTGTTCGAGGATTTTCATCGACTGGTGAATTTCCTCGATGCGCACCAGGTAGCGCGCGTAGCAGTCGCCTTCGGAGCGAACCGGCACATCGAAGTCAAAGGTGTCGTAGATGCCGTAGGGATCGTTCTTGCGGACGTCGTAGCGAACGCCGGACGCCCGCGCCACGGGACCCGAACAGCCGAACGCGAGAGCGTCTTCCTTGGAGAGAACGCCCACGCCCCGGGAACGTTCGAGAACGATGAGGTTCGTCGAGAGGAGCCTTTCGTAATCGTCCATCGTGGGCTTCAAATGTTCGAGAAACGCCCTGACCCGCGGAATGAACGCATCCGTCACGTCGAAGCGCGAACCGCCCGGCCTGAAGAAGTTGGTCGTGAGGCGCGAACCGGTTTCCTGGTCGAAGATGTCGTGAATCATCTCGCGTTCCTTGAACCCGTAGATGAGAGGCGTCTGTCCGCCGAGATCTCCGCCAAAGCAACCGTAAAAGACGAGGTGCGAAGCGATCCGTCCGAGTTCCGCCATCATGACGCGGATGTATTCGCCGCGTTCCGGGACCCCGATGCCCATTCCCTTTTCGAGCGCAAGGCAGACGCCCAGGTTGTTCTGGATGGCGGTCAGGTAGTCCTGCCTGTCGGAAAGATGGATGTACTGGACGTAGTTCTGGCTTTCCGCCTGCTTTTCGAGACCGCGGTGGATGTAGCCGAAATGGGGAACGATTTCGATGACCGATTCGCCGTCGAGCCGAATCTGGAGGCGCAGCGCGCCGTGTGTGCTCGGGTGCTGCGGCCCCATGTTGATGTAAAAGTCTTCGCTATACGGATCGTGAAATTCTTCCTTGAATCCGGGAAGTAGAAACGAGGAAAGATTGTTCGCGCTTGAATTCATGCTTCCCTCCGGATGATGTGCGGATGGGTGAAGTCCTTGCGGAGCGGAAACCCGGGAAAGTCTTCGTCGAGGAAAATCCGGCGCATGTCGTCGTGTCCTTCAAAGGAAATCCCGAACATGTCATAGACTTCGCGTTCCTTCCAGTTCGCGCCCGGATAGATTTTCGAAAGGCTCGGGGCTTTCGAAAGAACGCTCGCGGCGCGCTTCTCTTCGGGAATCGAATCGTCCTTGGCGAGAGAAAGCCGCACAAAGAGCTTGTGCCCGAGTTCCGAGCTCATCAGCTGCGCGATGACGTCGAAATGGTCCTTCCAGTCGACCGCGGTCACGTCGATCAGAAAGTCGAGAGATGTCCGTGGATCGTTCTTCAGGAATTCGACGAGCGGAACGTAGTCCTTTGCGGAAACGTTCACGTCGAGAGGCGTATCGGCCGGAAGGGCGTCGAGCGTCTCGTCCGAGGAATCCTTCGCTCCGTAGAGGGAAATCGAGGGAAACCTTTCGCTCGCCAGGTGAAAGAGCTCCCGTTGCGAAAGTCCCTGCCGCTTGCGTTCCCGGTAGGGGACTTCGGGAAAGGCTTCCTTCGCGACACGAATCGCCTTGTAGCCGGACTTGTAGTCGGGATTTTCTTCCTTGAATTTCGCGCGTGCTTCCGCGAGCTCCTCGTCCTTGATCTTTTCGAGAGCTTCCCACGCCTTCTTCGCTTCCGCGTAGCGGTTTCCGAGATCCGTCGTGTCGAGAGCGCCTTCGTGCCAGGGCTGTCGGCACGTTTCCTTGCGAATCTTGTCGCGCAGGGTGAGAAGCCCGTGGAAGAGCGCTTCGGGCCGTGGCGGGCATCCCGGGACAAAGACATCGACCGGGAGAATGTTCGCCGCGCCGCGCACCACGGAATAGTTGTCATAGTAGAAAGGCCCGCCGGAAATCGTGCAGGCTCCCATCGCGAGGACATACTTGGGACCGGGCATCTGTTCCCAGAGCATCTGGACCGCCGGCGCCATCCGCTCGGTGATCGTCCCCGCGAGAATGAAAAGGTCCGCCTGTCGGGGAGAATCGCGGAACACCTCGGATCCGAAACGCGCAATGTCGTAGCGCGCCATGGAGCTCGACATCATTTCGATTGCGCAGCAGCTCGTCCCGTAGGTGAGCGGCCAGAGGGAATTGGCGCGCGCCCAGTTCACCACGTAATCGACAGCGTTCACCAGGTGGTTTCCGCCGGGAACGGGATCGAGTATTTTAGGCAGGTAGTTGATTATTCCCATTTGAGAATTCCTTTTTTCCAGGCGTAGGCGAGGCCGGCGGTCAGCACGGCGATAAAGAGTACGAGATCGATCGCGACGAGAACGGGCGAAAGGGAGGTCTTCCCGGCGACAATCGGCCCGAATTCGAGAAGGACGGGAAAGAGAAAGAGCGCTTCGACGTCAAAGACGAGAAAGAGAAGCGCAAGGAGATAGTAGCCGACCTTGAACTGGATCCGGGCGTTGCCGACGGTCTGCATGCCACATTCGTAGGGCGCGAACTTGTTCTTCGTGTCCTTGCTCCGGTAGCCCAGAATCTTGCCGAAAACGATGGCGCCTCCGGCGACGACCGCGCCTAGAGCGAGAAAAAATGCGAGAATGAAGTATTCAGAAAGTTCCATAGACGTTCCTGCGAGTTCGTTTTAAAAATCCTGTCAGTAAAAGTGTTGTACTTCCTGGAGCGTCCCGAACAGTTCGTTGCCGATTTCGAAGCGTTCCTTGATGTGCGCCTGGAGATCGCGAAACTCCTTTTCCGTCGCGAGGTTCAGCGCGTTCAGGTTCTTGTGCATGTTCGAGATGAACCCGGAAACATAGGCTCCGCTCTTCTTGATTTCCATTTCGGAGTCCATGTTCTGGAGCTCCTTGTCCGTTTCGATGCGGGAAATCAGATAGCGGGTCGTCGATTGGAGCTCGCTCAGAAAGAACACGAGCAGAAGTTCCTCTTGCAGGATTCCCCGTGGATTCTCGGTCGAGTAGCGGCCGATCTTCTCGATCTTTCCAAAGAAGACGGACGCCTGCGCGTATTCGAGGCACGCTTCGAGCGACTTTTCGCACTCGCCGACCTTTTCGCCGATGGAGGCGAACCATTCCTTCCGGTTCGTCACGTCCTTTTGCATGATGACGGGCGTCAGCGCGCTGAACGCATAGAAGACTTCTTCGTAGCGGCGGTTTCGCATCCGGCAGTTGAACGCCCGGTTTCTCACGGTTTCGTCTTCGACGGGATGGGCGAGCGAAAGGGTCATCATAGGCGCTTTACCTCGTGGACTCCGGGAACCTTTCGGATTTCGGATATCAGATGTTCGAGCAGGTTGCGCCGCGCAATGCGGAACACCAGACGGATTCTGCCGGATTTCTTGGCCGACACGACGCTCATGCGCTCGATAAATACCTTCGCGTCGGAAAGCTTGTCTAGAATGTCCGCGGTGATTCCCTTGCGGTCGTCCGTCTCGATTTTCAGGTGGACGGAAAATTCCTGCTTCGAATCCTTGTTCCATTCCATCGAAATGCGCCTGGATTCCGGAACCTCCGCAAGCCTTGGACAGTCCTTGCGATGCACTTCGATGCCGTGCTTCGGAATGAGCGCTCCGACGATCGATTCGCCGGGAATGGGGGAGCAGCAGTTCGCGAAATGGATAAGCAGGCTCGATTCGTTCCCGACTTCGACGGGCAGCTGCGATTCGTCCGCCGCGTCCGTGACAAAGAGCCGGACGGGAGACGTCGGATCCGCTTCCCGGAACTTCTCGGGGTGGATCTTCTGGATGAACCGTTCCAGCTCGGAAAGTTCCATGTCTCCCTGGCCTAGCCTGTCGTAAAACTCCTCGACGCTTTTCACGCCGAAAAACGCGCAGATTTCTTCCGGCTTCGGCTGTTCCTCGGGCTTCTGGATCTTGAACACGCGAAGCTCGCGCAGCCACAGTTCCTTGCCGAGCGTCTGGGCTTCCTTGTCGATGCTCGTGCGCATCCAGCGGCGGAGTTCCTGCTTCGCCTTTTCCGTCCGGACGATTTCGAGCCATTCGGGCAGGGGATTCTGGTTGTGGCTCGTGAGAATCTGGACCGTCGAACCGTTCGGGACCGCGCTTGTCGCGCTGATGACGTCTCCGTTTATCCGCGCGCCGACGCAGTGAAGGCCGAGTTCCGTGTGTACCGCAAAGGCGAAGTCGAGAATCGTGCTGCCCTCGGGAAGCTCGATGGAATCTCCCTTCGGCGTAAACACGGTGACGGATTCGTTTTTCAGGTCCATCCGGAGGAAGTTCAGGTATTCCGCGGAATTGGGAATTTCCGCCTGGAGCTTCGCGAGCCTGTCGAGCCATTCGAGCTCTTCGCCGCTCCTGCCCGTTTCCAGCTTGTAGGCCCAGTGCGCGGCAAAGCCCTTTTCGGCGGTGAGATCCATGTCCTTGGTGCGAATCTGGACCTCGACCATCTTGTTTTCCGGTCCGATGACCGTCGTGTGGATGCTCTGGTAAAGGTTCGGCTTCGGTGTCGCGATGTAATCCTTGAAAAGTCCCTGGATGGGCGTCCAGAGGTTGTGCACGTAGCCTAGCGCGAGATAGCATTCGGGAATCGTTTCCACGATGATCCGGATGGCGAAGATGTCGAAGATTTCGTCGAGCTTGCAGCCGCGGCTCAAGGTCTTTCCGTAGATGCTGTAGATGTTCTTGGTGCGTCCCTGGATCGTGCAGTCGAAGTCTTCGAGCGCGAGCTTTATCTGGAGCGGCCCGATGACGGACTTGATGTAGCGTTCGCGCTCTTCTTTGGTGGAAAGCAGGTGATCGACGATCTTTCGGTATTCGACCGGGTTCAGGTACTTGAACGCCAGGTCTTCCAGTTCGGACTTGAACTGGTAAAGGCCGAACCTGTGGGTGAGCGGCGTATAGATGTCGAGGGTCTCTTGCGCGATGATCTTTCGCTTTTCGGGCTTCATGTATTGAAGCGTGCGCATGTTGTGCAGACGGTCCGCGATCTTTATCATGATGACGCGCGGATCCTTCGCCATCGCGTTGATGAACTTGCGGTAGGTTTCCGCTTTCTGCTCGATCTTGTTTCCCTGCTTCTGGGCCGCGGAAATCTTCGTGACCGCATCGACCATGAAGGCGGTGTCTTCGCCGAACCGGGTCTTGATTTCCGAGAGCGTATGCGGGGTATCCTCGACGACGTCGTGCAGGAGTCCCGCCAGGACCGAAGAGGTGTCGAGCTTCATGTCGGCGATGATTTTCGCCACTTCGTAGGGATGTTCCGTATAGGGCATTCCGCTTTTTCGGAATTGCCCCTTGTGCGCTTCGGCGATAAAGGCGATGGCGCTCCGCAGCTTCTGCTCGTCCAGGGCAGGGTTTTTCTTCATGAGCACGTGTACGATGTGCTCCTGGGAGGGCTGTAGAACTTCCGTCGGCATGTTCCAAATTTACCAAAAAAAGGCAAAAAAGTTCTGAAAATTCGCTGAATTCGCGAAAAAGTGTTTGCTGTCACCGATAAAACGTTACGTTTTTGTTGAATTTGAAACCGGGAATTTGGACGGTCGGAGCTTAGATCTTGGAGATTAGTCGATAGTGGATAGTAAAGAGGAATCAGGAGTCAGTTGAGAGTTGAGTGTGAAGAGTGGAGAGTGGAGTTCCGCGGACGTCTAGGCTTTAACGCAGAGCTTAGAACTGAGAACTTAGATCTGAGATTCGCAGACATTTAGGTTCTAACACAAGCGGACCGCTTTGAGTTCTTAAACTCTAATCTCTGAACAAGCGTGGCCGAGGGGGTGGATGCAAGGAAGGGGGAGTCAGAACTTAGAGCTGAGAACTTTGTTGAGAGTTGAGTGTGAAGAGTGGAGAGTGGAGTTCTGCGAACGTTTAGGTTCTAGCGAGAAAAGTTCGCTGGGATTTCTAAGTTCTAAGCACTCTCTACTAAGCTCTGAACGCCGGGCAGGCGCCACCCTCCGCCGCCAGGCGGAAACAGTTCGCTTCGCGAAAAAGCCAAGACGTGCAACGCCAAAAGCCTTTCGGCAGAAAGTAGCGGCTCGCTCCGCGACTCTAATCACTATCCACTAAGCACAGAACAGTCCGTTCTGCGATTTCTAAGCTCCAAGCTCTCTCAGCTAGGATCTGAACGGGTCGTTCGGCAAGTCTCTCCGCTAATTCCCGTAAAAGCGCTCTTCGCTCAAAAAAATTTTCTACATTAACGCCCGAAGCAATTTTTACATTCGAGGTAAAAGATGAACTACTTCAATACGCTCCCTCTTCGCAAGAAAATCGAAGAACTGGGTCATTGCCGTTTCATGGAAGCTTCCGAGTTCTCTCGCGGAACCGAAGCGCTCCAGGGAAAGAAAATCGTGATTATCGGTTGCGGAGCCCAGGGACTTCACCAGGGACTTGACCTGCGCGACAGCGGACTGGACGTTTCCTACGCTCTCCGCGAATCCGCCATCCAGGAAAAGCGTGCTTCTTTCAAGAACGCGACGGAAAACGGCTTCAAGGTCGGCACCTACCAGGAACTCATTCCGACCGCGGACCTCGTATGCAATCTTACACCGGACAAGCAGCATCACAACGTGATCCCGCAGATCATGCCGCTCATGAAGAAGGGCGCCGTCCTCTCTTACAGCCACGGATTCAACATCATCGAAGAAGGCCAGCAGATTCGCGACGACATCACGGTCATCATGTGCGCTCCGAAGGGTCCGGGATCCGAAGTCCGCGCCGAATACGTTCGCGGCTTTGGAATGCCCTGCCTCATCGCCGTCCAGGCGGATCACGACCCGGAAGGAAAGGGCTGGGACTACGCGAAGGCTTATGCGGCGGGTCTCCATGCGGACCGCGCGGGCGTTCTCGAAAGCTCCTTCATCGCCGAAGTCAAGTCCGACCTGATGGGCGAGCAGACGATTCTCTGCGGCATGCTCCAGACGGGAACCCTCCTCGGCTTTGACCACATGGTCAAGGAAGGCATCGATCCGCACTACGCGGCAAAGCTTCTCCAGTATGGCTGGGAAACGATTTCCGAAGCCCTGAAGCACGGCGGCATCACGAACATGATGGATCGTCTTTCGAACCCGGCGAAGATTCGCGCCTACGAACTTTCCGTGGAACTGAAGAAGATCATGACGGACCTTTACCGCAAGCACCAGGACGACATCGTTTCGGGCGAATTCTCCGCGACGATGATGAAGGACTGGGAAGCGGGCGACAAGGATCTCCTCGCGTGGCGCGAGGAAACCGGCAAGACCGCCTTCGAGCAGACTTCCGCTTCCGAAGACAAGATCACGGAGCAGGAATACTTTGACCGCGGCGTTCTCATGGTCGCGATGCTCAAGGCCGGGTCCGAACTCGCGTTCGAGACGATGACCGCTTCGGGCATGAAGCCGATGAGCGCCTACTACGAGACCTTGCACGAGATTCCGCTGATCGCGAACCTCATCGCCCGCAAGAAGCTCTACGAAATGAACCGCGTCATCAGCGATACCGCCGAATACGGCTGCTACCTCTTCGCGAACCGCTGCGTTCCGCTCCTCCAGGACTTCATGAAGCAGATCACGAAGGAAGACCTCGGCGAAGTCTATGGCGCAGGCAAGGGCAACGGCGTCGATAACGTCAAGCTCATCGAAGTGAACCGTGCCATCCGCCAGCATCCGACCGAGATCATCGGTGCGTGGCTCCGCGCCCGCATGACGGGGATGACCGAAATCGCTGTCGCTACCAAGTAATCGGCGACAAGATTCTTGAAAAGGCTCCGGCGAATGCCGGGGCTTTTTCGTTTGCCGCTTTTTCGGTTGTCCCGGGACAACGCCTTTTGGGCGAAAATGCGCCGTGCGCGTCTTTCGTGTTTACTTTCTATGCGAAGCAAAGGAGAAAAAATGCGAATTTTCGTCTTGGTCGGTTTTCTTGTGGGAATTTCCCTGGCTGCGCTTTCCCCGACGGAAGTGGCGACGCTTCCCGCTGCGGCGAGCTATGGCGGTGGCGATGCGGTCGGATCGAGGCTGATCGCGCCGACATACAACCCGGGAGAAGGCCCGGGCATCTGGATTGTCGCGGACGGCGGCTACCGTCTCTATGTCAACGGGGAACTGCTCAAGGAAGACGACCAGGCGGGCCGCGTGGGATTTGTCCCCTATACGTTCTTGCCGGGAGAAAACGCGGTGAGCGTCGTCGCCGTGAACGCTTCGGGCGCTCCGGGCGTGCTCGTGCAAATCGACGAACTCGAAAGGTCCTACTATTCGGGCGGCGGCTGGGTCTCCAAGCCCGCGGTCGGAAATTCCGCCTGGAAAGACAAGGGACGGGACCTTTCGGCGTGGGGCGGCGCGACGATTCTAGGCTATTCCAGTTCGAAAATGCCTTCTGGCGGTGAACTGAAGGGATTTGCGGAAAATACGGAAGCGAAATGGATCTGGACGGGAAGCGAAACGGATTCGGTTGCGGTGCTGCTTTACACGTTCCATGTCCGGGCGGAAGGCTTCGGAAGTGGCACGACGGGCGGCGCGAACGGGGAAGTCGTCGTCGCGACGGATTCCGCGAGCATTCGCAAGGCGCTCCAGTCCACGGGCGCAAAGACCATCCTTGTCCCCGAGGGAACTTACGACTTCCGCATCTTCAGGAACGCGGTGACGGAGGCGAAGGCTCGCGGCTGGACGTGGTGCAAGGGCTCTTGCGGAGCGAACGACAAGAATTCGGGAAACACCTTTTACCGCATATCGTTCACGCAGAATTCCTGCAGCGGGCTTTCGGAAAACGTGACGCCGGTGAGCGAAT
Source organism: Senegalimassilia sp. (assembly GCA_963652365.1). Taxonomy (GTDB): domain Bacteria; phylum Fibrobacterota; class Fibrobacteria; order Fibrobacterales; family Fibrobacteraceae; genus Hallerella. Next base: position 11,726 of record CAVJTH010000030.1, on the reverse strand, counting down.
CCGAAAACCTCCAGTCCTGGAACAACTGGATAACGACCAGCGCGGACAAGAGCCTTGTCGGAATGGGTCGCGGCGCGAACCTCCGCGGAGCGGCCATCAACGCGCGCTCCTACGAAAACGGCCACAACAACATCTACCGGAACCTCGCCTTCTACGACGTGAACCCGCACCTGGTCGAGGCCGGCGACGGTCTTGCCGTTGACGGCGCATCGGGAGATCCCGTGAAGAACTTCTGGGCGGACCATATTTCCTACAAGTGGATAAGCGACGGATTCGACATCGGGGAAGTCTCCGGGGCGACCGTCAGCTACCTGGACTACGACGGTTCAAGCGAGTTCAACTGCTGGGGCTACGACCCTTACATGGCGCTCGTGCAGGACGCGGAACTCACGTATGCGAACGTCTATTGGCATGGGACTTACGGGCGAGTCCCGAAGGCCGGCGGAAATTCGCGCGTGCACCTTTACAACAACGTCACGTCCTACAACTACTGGACGGGCGCCGCGGTGAGCGGTGACAACTCGTCGAGCTTCACGCAGATGCTCTACGAAAACAGCTACCTGGAACAGATGAACTATCACATCGTCGATGTCGGAAATTACGGCTACCTGAACTTTACCGGAAACACGGTGAAAGACAGCAAGGGCTGCTATTACGTGAACGGCAGCTGCCAATCGACGCCGCCCACGGCAAGCGTCTTTACCCCGTCGTATTCGTATGAAAAGCGCAATGTCGCGACGCTTCCGACCGAGCTTCCCAAGCTCGCCGGCGTCGGCGGAAAGTGGGGAAAGATGCCCGAATACAACCAGGCCTTTGGCATGTCTCCGTCGGCGGCCACGGTCGCTCTCGCCTCCTCTCCTGCGACAAATTCTGTCACGCTGACGGCGACGGTCAATAGCGCAAGCGGAGCGAAAGTCAGCCGCGTGGATTTCTACATCGGCACGGAACTTGTCGCTTCGAAGACCGCGGAACCCTACACGGCAAGCGTCGAGGATCTTTCGGCGGGCACATACAGCGCCATCGCGGTCGCGACCGACGCGAACGGGCTCTCGGGAGTCTCGGCGCACAGCACGTTCGTTGTCTCCGGCGAAAAGTTGAAGACCATCGGAACGCTCACGAAGAACGGCGCGGGATCTTCGAACCAGGAAGTTCTCCTCGGCGATTCGATTGTCCCGTTCAGCTATGTCTGGGCGAACGCTACGACGGTTTCGGTGGAGGGATTTCCCGAAGGAATCCTCGTGCGCATCGATCCGTCGGAGATGCGGGTTTCCATTTCGGGAACGCCGCTCGAAGCGGGAACGTTCACCTACACGCTCTCGACTGTCGGGGCGGATTCGAACGCGACGGTGGTTCGCACGCTCCGCGTCAAGAATCCGGGCGAAGATACGACGACCGCGATCTTCGCCGCAAGGAATTCCCTGACAGAAAGTGTCGCGAAGTATCGCCTGTTCGACATGCAGGGAAGGCTCTTCTTCGAAGGAAGCTCTCTGCCGAAAAGCGTCTCGCCGTTCCGCTCGATTGTCGTCGAGTATGGGGCGTCGGGGAAGATGCTGCGGAAATATGCGCTGCCGGCAAGGTTCTCGCCCGTCAAATAACTACATTTCGGGCGAAATTCTACAAAGCCTAGAAGAGGTCTTATGATAGAAACTCGCCCAGAACTCGAAGGACTTTCCGACTACGTTCCCGGAAAATCGATCGAGGAAATTTGTGAAGAATACGGACTTTCGGGCGCGGTAAAGCTCGCGTCGAACGAGAACCCGCTCGGACCGTCGCCAAAGGCCTGCGAAGCGTATCGGAAAATCGCTCCGACGCTCCACCTCTATCCGCGCGGAAACGCTCCGCACCTGATCGCCGCTCTCGCGAAACGCTTCGGCGTAAAACGCTCGCAGATAGTTCTCGGCAACGGCTCGGACGAAATCATCGACATGGTCGGCAAGGCGTTCTTCCGCCCGGGCGACGAAGTCGTCGGCATCCGCGCGACATTTTCCGTCTATCGCGCGACGGCTCTCCTCTACGGGGCAAGGTTCGTCTCCGTCTCGGAATCCGCGGAAAAGGTCCCGCTCGAATCCTATCTCCGGGCGATTACGCCCAAGACCCGCGCCGTCTTTGTCTGCAATCCGAACAACCCCACGGGCGCCTACTACGCGGAGCGCGAAGTGCTCGAATTTCTCGAAAAGGTCCCGTCGAACGTGCTCGTCTTTATCGACGAAGCGTATTCGGAATTCGCGAGCGCCGCGGACTATCCGCAGCTCGTGCAGCATCTCTCGAAATTCCCGAACCTGATGCTCAACCGCACGTTCAGCAAGATCTACGGACTTGCCGGGCTCCGGATCGGCTACGCCTTTTCGGGCGAAGACGTCATCCGCGCGATGTGGAAGGTCAAGCCACCGTTCGACGTGAACCTTGCCGCCCAGGCCGCCGCGGTCGCCGCGCTTTCCGACGACGAGCATCTCCGCCGAACGCTCGAAATGAACGCCCGGGGAATCCGGGAACTCACGGAATCCTTGAAAAGTCTCGGCTTCGAGGTCCTCCCGACGCAGGCGAACTTTCTCTGCGTCCGCATCGGCGAAAAATGCGCCGACCTGGTGAAGTTCCTCGAACGGAACGGCATGATCATCCGCTACCTGAAAAGCTTCGGGCTTCCGGAATGGGTCCGCGTCACGGTCGGAAAACCCGAGGAAAACGCGCTGCTCGTCGAACTCGCCCAAAAATGGAAGGCGCAAAATGTCTGAGGTCGCGGAACTCCTGAAAATCGCGGAGCGTGCCGCGAAGAACGCGGAGCGCGTCATCCTTTCGCATTTTGAATCGGACCTTTCCGTGGAGTGGAAGTCGGACAATACGCCGGTGACCATCGCGGACCGGGGGGCCGAGGAGGAGCTTCGCAAGGTCTTTCTAGCGGAAACTCCCGAATTCGGGCTCGTGGGCGAGGAATTCGGCATCGAAAGGCCAGATGCGGAATACAAGTGGATTTTCGACCCGATCGACGGCACGAAGTCCTTTATCCGCGGGGTTCCGCTGTTCGGGACGCTCGTCGGACTTTACCGCAAGGACGAACCTCTCGTCGGCGTCATCAATCTGCCCGCGCTCCGCCACACGCTCGTTGCCGGGAAGGGCCTCGGCGCCTTTGTCGATGGAAACCGCGCCCATGTATCGGCGACGAAGATTTCCGATGGTCTCGCCCTTTCGGGAACCGTGAACACCTTCGAATCCGAAGGCCGCGCGGAATTCTTCGATCGCTACCGCAAGTCGGCGGCGCTCTACCGCGGCTGGGGAGACTGCTACGGCTACTTCCTCGTCGCGACCGGTCGCGCCGAAGCGATGGCGGACCCGGTCGTCTCTCTCTGGGACATCGCCGCCTTTCCCGCGATCTTTGCCGAAGCCGGCGGAAGGTTCTCCACGCTCGACGGCGAAACGCGCCTCTTCGACGCGGACGGCAAGCCTCTCCGGGAAATCCACGAAGGCTATTCGGCCCTCGCGACGAACGGGTGGGATTTCAAAAACAGCTAGATTTGCTTGCGCGTGCATTGCAAAATAGAGAAAATTTGATATATTTATGTTTGCTTGTGTCGCACGAAAATTGAATAGGGAAAATGACTTTTAACGCGCAAATCGCAATAGGCGAGAACGAAACGACCGAATTCAAGACCGCTTTCAACCAGGAAGCGGTGGAAAGCGTCTGTGCGCTTGCGAACCGGCGGGGCGGGACGGTTTTTCTAGGCGTCAAGTCGGCGGATTGCGTCCTTGACGAGTCTTCTTCGTTGGACGAGGAAGCTCCGAAATATGAAGCCGTAAGCGGTGGAATCAAGGTAACGGTTTTTGCTCGAAAGAAAAAAGATAAAGTGGCGGATAAATTTCTCGCAGAAGATAAAATCCGCGAAATCCTTGAAGAAAATCCGGGTTGCAAGGTTGGCGACGTCATGAAGCGAACTGGTTTTTCCGATAGCTATGTCCGCAAGATTCTCGCCCGGCTTTGCGCGTCTCGCCTGGCGGAACGCCGGGGAAGCAGAAAAACGGGCGGATTCTACCTGGTAGATGCGCCAGATTTGCGGGGAAAAAAAATCGTGAAGCTTTTTCCCGAACGGATCGATAATGGCCGGGAAACGGCGCCGTCAAAGCGGATTTTACAGGTTATCCTGGATTATGATAAAGTAACGGCCGGGCTTGATTCGTTAAAATTGGTTGGGATTGAAAAACTGATGGCGAAATGTTCTCACTTTGCCGAATGGGCTGGGAAGATGGAGGGAATTGGGTAGATGGAAAACGTTCAGCATATTTTTATTGTTGGCTGCAAGGGGATTCCTTGTTCGTATGGTGGATATGAAACTTTTGTCGATAAACTTACCGAATATCATCAAGACAACGAACATTTTAAATATCATGTCGCTTGTAAATCTAGCGAAGAGGGCGAGTTCGAATATCACAAAGCGCACTGTTTTAAGGTGAAATGCCCAAACATCGGGCCTGCCTCCGCCATTATTTACGATGTCAAGGCAATAAAACAATGTATCCGCTATATAAAGGAAAATAAAATTCAACATCCTATCGTGTATTGCCTAGCCTGTCGAATCGGTCCTTTTGCACGTAAATTTCAAAAGCAAATACATCGGCTTGGTGGCGTTTTTTACGTAAACCCCGATGGACATGAATGGTTGCGCAGCAAGTGGTGTTGGCTTGTCCGCAAATATTGGAAACATTCTGAGCGTGCGATGGTAAAACATGCGGATCTTTTAATCTGCGACAGCAAGAATATTGAAAAGTATATTTGTTCTGCATACTCCCGTTTCAAGCCCAAAACGACTTTTATCGCCTATGGCGCTGAAATCCAGCGAAGCAAGCTTGCCGATGATGATGAAAAGTTTTTGAATTGGCTTCGTAAAAACAAATTAAATCCGAAAGGCTACTATTTAATTGTTGGACGATTTGTTCCAGAAAACAATTATGAAACGATGATTCGCGAATTTCTGGCTTGCCATAGTAAAAAGAGTCTTGCTATTATTACCAATGTGAATGACAAGTTTTTAAAAGAGTTGGAAAATAAATTGCATTTTGCGAACGATGCGCGGATTAAATTTGTCGGAACCGTATATGATCAGGAATTGCTGGGAAAAATAAGGGAAAACGCGTATGGCTATTTGCATGGACATGAAGTAGGGGGGACTAATCCAAGTTTGCTGGAGGCCCTTGCCAGTACGGATCTAAACCTGCTTCTCGATGTCGGCTTTAATCGGGAAGTGGCGGAAAACAGCGCCGTTTATTGGGATAAAGAACAAGGAAATTTGGCGCATGTGATTGAATGCTCGGAAACTATGCCGGAAGGCGAAATAAGAACCTTGGCTTGTTCGAGTACGGAGAGGATTGCTAATGCATATAGCTGGATGTTTATTGCTGGCGAATATGCAGGGGTGTGGAATAGATAAATGAAAATCCTGCACTATTTTCTGGGATTTCCTCCGTATCGAAGTGGGGGGATGACGAGATACGCTTTCGATTTAATGCAAGGACAGGTCGAAATGGGGGAAGATGTCTGTGCTTTGTGGCCGGGACGAATGAGTCTTTTTTCAAAGAAAATGTCATTTAAGTTTCATAAGGATATTCATGGAATTAAAAATGTTGAATTCATTAATCCATTGCCCGTTCCTTTGGATGAAGGCATAAAGAATTTCCAAACTTATACAAGGAAGTGCGATGGCAACGTATTTAAACAATTTTTAGAGAATTTATCTCCCGATGTGATTCATCTCCATACTTTGATGGGGTTGCCACAAGAGTTTATCGATGTTGCCAATTCATTAGGAATCAGAACGGTTTTTACTTCGCACGATTATTTTGGAATTTGTCCGAAAGTAAATCTTTTTAAAAATGGGCTCTGCTGCGACGATGACCACCAATGCCATGATTGTGTGAAATGCAACCAATCGGCGTTGTCCATAAGAAAAATAAGACTTCTCCAGTCGCCTCTGTATCGTGGCGTAAAAAATTTAAAGCTTGTCCGTTATTTCAGGGAAAAACATCGATCCGCTTTCTTTAATGACTCTAGAAAAGTCTCGTTGGCTTTGGACTTTTCGCTTGATGCTGCCGAGTATCAAAAGTTGCGTGGATATTATGTCTCCATGCTTTCTAAAATCGACTGCATCCATTTTAATTCTACACAGACAAAATCTATTTATGAGCGTTTTTTTACTCCAAAGAATTCAAAGGTCTTGTCCATCACGCATTCTGAAATCAGGGACAATCGCAAAGCGGCTTTTGCAAGACAAAAATCAGATAAGCTTCGTTTAACTTATCTGTCGCAGGCAAATCCTGTCAAGGGATTTGATGTGATGCAGAAAGCTTTGGATGCGCTTTGGACAGAAGGGGTTAAAAATTTTGAATTGAATCTTTTCTGTTTTGTTCCTAATCCTTCGCCTTATATGCATTTTCTTGGAACTAGATATAATTATGAAATGCTAAAAGAGGTTTTTGCCAAAACCGATTACCTGTTGGTGCCAAGCGTTTGTTATGAAACGTTTGGGTTTGTGGTTTTGGAGGCTTTAAGTTATGGTGTTCCTGTTATTGTAAGTGACCATGTTGGAGCTAGGGATATAGTTGGAAATTGTGGGATGATTGTAAAAGCTGGGTCTGTGAAAGCATTAAAAGGAAAAATTTTGGAGTTGTTGAATGGAATGGATCGATGTGAACTGCATAGTTGTTTTATGAAAGAATTTGTAAATTGGAATCAGTATTTAGAAATGAATAGCAGTCTTTATTTGAGGGATATTTTGGCAGAGGGCCTGAATTCTGGAAAAAACTAGGAGGGATTAGTTGAATTTGCTTTGGACAAGAGATTTTTTTACGCTATTTGATGTACTAATTGGTAATTTAATTTAGGAGTTTAAAGATGAATCTACTTTATTTAAGAAATGGACCGTGGAAGCCTCACATTAATTATTATAATATGCAAGAAATTGGATTATGTAAGGCGTTTTCAGACTATGGCTGGAATTGTGATATTTTATATTATTCAGATGAAAATAGGAATGAAAATTTGTTTTATAATGAACGGAAGCAAACAAGAATTAAAATTCTTTGGCGTAAAGGTTTGAAAATATTTCGTACAGGAATATATCCTTCTATTTTAAAAAAAAATGTGTTGAATCGGTATGATTTGATCATTACAACAGAGTATGGTCAAATGATGTCTCTACTTGTGTGTTTTTTTTCTAGAAAGGTCTTTTTGTATACGGGGCCTTATTATAATTTGTTTAAAATTCCTTTTTTTAGTCCCTTGTATGATCGATTGTTTACTAAAATTTTGAATGCAAAAATAAAACATATTTTTTGCAAATCCCAGTTGGCTTTTGATTATTTAACTAAGAAAGGATATTCTACTTCAAATATGTCGGTCTTAGGTGTAGGTCTGGATGATACACGATACCATAATATCATTGAAATGACAGAATCAACGGGCATGTTAAAAAAAACGCTAATTGAAAATGATTGTATCTTATACGTTGGTTCCTTGGATGATAGAAAAAATTTTCCATTTCTTCTGAAATTGTTTACTAGATTTAAGAATTTAAGAATTGGAAAATGTACTAAGTTGATTTTGATTGGAACTGGAAAAGAAAAGTATATAAATAGATTTAAAAAGAAAATACCTGTAGATGTCAGAGATTCTATTGTACATGTATGTAAAATTGAAAATGCTCAACTGAAATATATTTACCCTTTTGCCAAATGTCTTTTGCTTCCATCAAAAAAAGAAATATTTGGAATGGTCCTTTTGGAGTCTATGTTTTTTGGTTGTATCCCTGTTACAACAAAGAATGGAGGTGGATGTACTTTGATTAATAATGGGGAAAATGGCTTTGTTGTTGATTCTTTTGTTGAATCAGAGTGGATTTTCGTCTTGAAAAAAATTTTTAGCGATGATTTTTTGCGGATAAAAATGGCGGAATCTGCGCAAAAAACGATTAGGGAAAAGTTTTTGTGGAAAGTTTTAGCTAAAAAAATTCTTGAAAAGTACGATGAACAAATATAGTTGTCTTTTTTTGGTGTTTTTCATTGTTCTGTATTCGTATGGAATGACTGTTGTTGCTGTAGCTTCTTCTGAAAATTTCTTTTTTAATTTAGCTTTAGCAATGACTATAATTCTTTTTGTTGCGTTGAAATTTATCTGTAATACAATGTTAGAAAAAAGAATTTTATGGCTTCTTCCTTTATCATTGCTTCCTTTGTTTGTGACGTTTCGAATGAATTTAATTTCTTTATTTTTAATGCTTTCTTTAATTTTAATGAGAAAAAAAATGTTCAATGCTAATGGACGTCGTGCGTTCTTGCTGTTTACTGGTTCTTTTTTTGTTGCAATTTTATCGGCCTATTTTTTTTGTGGATTTAATGAAAATTTTTCGCAAGATATTTGGAATCCTCGAAAAGAAGATTTTGAATATAGAATGGCTTTGGGGTTTACTCATCCCAATCAAGCAATGTTAAAGTACTTTGGATTTGTTTTAGCTTTTTTGGTTGGTGTGAACCGAAAAAATGTTTTCCGAATGTCTGCATTTGTTTTGTTAACCACCATTCCTCTATACTTTGTAACGCGTTCTAGGACGGTGCTTGTTGCAACTCTATTTACTTTGCTTTTGTTGATTTTATTTAGAAAAAAACTGGAAGTACAAGTCCCTTTATTTGCAGGAACCTTTATTTCTTTATCTCCATTGATTTTTTTTGTATTTTCTCTTATTGCGATGAATTTTTGCAGTAATACTTTTCTCAATTTACTTTTCTCTGGGCGTTTAGGATTTTATAAGGCTGCCGTAAATTCTTATGGCTTTACTTTATTTGGTTCAGCAATAATTGAAAATGGGAAAGGATTAATTATAGATAGTTCGTATTTTAACACAATCGTGTCAAAAGGAGTTATTTTCTTTGTTTCTTATGTTTTGTTGTTTAGATTTGCTGTTAAAAAAACTATTTTAGTGTATCGAAAGAGCATTCTGTTAACTGCTTTTTTTGCTTGTGCGTTCACAGAAACAATGTTCTTTAAATTTGATTTGATGTTTGCGTTACTCCTTATTATTTTTTATGAACCACAAAAGGACTACTATGAAAAATATCTCTGATAGGCCTCAAGTTAGTGTAATTGTTCCCGTGTATAATGTGGAAAAATTTTTACAACGTTGTCTTGATTCGATCTCTAATCAAGATTTTAATAATTTTGAATGTATCTGCATTGATGATGGTTCAACGGATGGCTCCGGAAAAATTTTAGACGAGTACGCAAAAAAAGATTCCAGATTTATTGTAATTCATAAAAAAAATGGAGGTGTTTCCGCCGCTCGAAATGAGGGGTTGAATTGTGCCAAAGGTGAATATGTCTCATTTGTGGATAGCGATGATTGGATTGAACGAGAAACATATTCAAAAGCCTATGCTGTAGCGAAAAAAAATAATTTGGATATTGTACGGTGGACTTTTCAACGAAAAAACGCAAGGAGACCTGATTTAAAAGAAGGATTTTTTTCAATAGAGAAAAACTGCAAATATTTTTCGGCAAGTTGTTGGGATAAATTAATTCGAACAGATCTCATAAAACGAAATAGAATTAAATTCCCTGTTGGTTTTCGACTCTCCGAAGATAGATTGTTCTGCTTTAAATGTTTTCTTTGTTCCAAAAGGAGCTATTTTATAAATGAACCCTTTTATCATTATGAAATAATTGGTACTTCGGTTACTCATTTACCGACTGAAAGTATGATTCTTGAAGAAGTAAAAATAGTTCAAAAAATGGAAATGTTGGTTAAATGGAATGCTGGGCTTTATAAAAATTTAATTAGTCGGCAAAAATGTATGATAATATCTAATACGCTTGGTATTTTGTCTCGTTCGGCAATAAAATTAAGCCGGACTATTTTTCCAGGAGAAAATTTGAAATTCATTTTGCAAATGAAAAAAAAATCACTGGTATTTTTGCTGATTTGTTTGCATTTTGATTCGTTGGCTTTTTTAATAATAAAGGTTTGGAAAAAGATGGGTGCTAAAAATTTAATTTAGAATGTGCTGAAAGATGAAAACATTTAGTGGTTTAGAACAAGTTTTTATAGAGAAGCTTGTAGAAAATTCAAAAAAGTTGTATTTCGTTTTTTTTGACAAACTTTTTAAATTCGTTGTTTTAAGAAAAAAGTTAAATTGGAATTTTATAATTCCAAAGATAGTGCTTTTTTTTTTGTAAACATTAAGGAAAAATTACAATGCTTTATTCTATAACTTTCCATTTTAGTGTAAATTATGGCGCTTTTCTTCAGGCTTTTTCACTAAGTAAAAAAACAGGTTCTTTTGTAATTGACTATTCTCCTGGATACGAATGTAGTGTCAATGATAAGTATAAAAGATTGTTTCCTATAGTTTGGCGGTTTTTGGCAGTTTTTCGTCGTCTAAAATCTTTGTGTCGTCGTCCGGCTTTCTTTAAAAAATTTCCTGAGTTTGATCAACTTCCGAAAACGGAGAACTTTTGTAGATGTCGCTTTTATCGGCAAAACTTTAATGCGGAAAACTCCTTTATTGCTGGTTCCGACCAAATTTGGAATCCGCAATTTATGACTCAACGGGAATCTTTATATTTTTTAAACTTTACTCCGAAAAACTCAAAACGCATCTCCTACGCCGCTTCCCTCGGCATGAAAGAGTGGCCCAAGGATTTTGAGCAAAAGGTTCTCCCCATGCTCAAGCGTTTTGACGCCATCAGTGTCCGAGAAGAAAGTGCGGTTTCTTATTTGACATCGCTTGGATTAAAAAATGTCGTCTGTGTCTGCGACCCGACGATTTTGCATAAAGGGGATTTCTATCGAAAGGAATTTCCTTATGAAAATGTCGATGAAGAATTTTCGTTTGTCTATCGCATCCGCGAAGTCATTCCCGATGCTGTACAAAATATTCTTCTGCCACAAAACAAGGAAATCTGGCTCTCGAAACCGTGGCGGTGGAGACTTCCGTCTGTCTCCCAGTGGCTCCAAAATATCGACAACGCGAAATTTGTCGTGACGGATTCTTTCCATTGTGCAGTGTTTTGCATCCTTTTCCATAAACCTTTCTTGGTGATTCCCAACCGTTCGACCGGCAAGGGGATGAACGAACGTTTTGCGACCTTGCTTGGAAAGACGGGATTGGAGTATCGCTCTCTGACTTGTGAAGAATCCAGTGAAGAGGTTTTGCAAAAGTTGAAAGCCCCTGTCGATTGGAAAAAGGTCGATGCGATTCTCGAAGACTGGCGGACCTATTCGGCGAACTGGCTGGAAAAGGCGCTGGGAGAGTGACGGATTCTTTGGTTTAACCTTTCGTCAAAGGTGTTTTCTCTTTTAATGATTTGTAACCTTGTGTGGTTATTGCCTAATCCTCAACTTCCCAAATAATTTTAACAAGACCATAAAGAAGCTGACAGCGTTCTTCGAGAGCTTCTTTGTTAAAAACTTCGTAGCTCTTAAACTCTATTCCATACTTGTTTTTTAGCCGTTGATTAAAGGAGGTAAAATCTTTGTTGGAATGGTAGAAGTTTTTACAAAGAGTGTGTCCCCATAGAAAACCATTGCTGTATGTTTTTAATTTATCCGAATACAGCTCGTTACCAGAACTAATATTGTCTAGCCCTTTTAATAAAAGTAAGCCACCCAAAAGGTTTCTTTGGTAGTGTCAAGGGTTTTTCGCAAAAATAGTTTGTCCCAACATCAGATCTAGGCTACATTTCCGTTCTT
>CAVJTH010000029.1:0-33469 GCA_963652365.1 Senegalimassilia sp. | reverse complement strand
GACAGGATAAAGATGAATCTTGGAGGGATGAGCCCGGACAACTACAGGAAAAGTCTAAATTTGCTCTAGGTCAAACCGTCCAAAAAATTGTCCGCACACCCTTTTGACAAATTTCTTATCACATTTGATGAAAAGGGGAAAATTCAGATTCGAAAAGAGGTTGAAAAGGAATGCAAAAAATTGAATATTACTAAAAATATGAAAGTTGATTTCGCTCGCTTGAATGAATCGGACCAAAAAAGTGTTCAATATTTTTTAGCGGAACATCGGAAATATTTTAGAAAACATGCAAAAAATTCATAGACTTTCTATCTTGTAAAAAGAGTTGCTTGAAGTCCGAGTCTATTAAAATTGAATACAGACCGAAAAAAGGGTTTATATCAAACACGCAAGTGTCCCTTGAGTAGGTCTTTTTTTTTTGTGTGGAAACACGAAAATCGAGTTGCTTTCTGACTGAGGCATGATGCCAATCGTTTAATTTTTTATAATTAGGCTATGAGTATTTTTAAGATTGATCGGATTGCGGTAAGAAATTTCAAGTCCTTGGCGGATTTTGAATTGCGGGATATCCCGATGTTTTCTTGCTTGATTGGAATTAACGGTTCTGGCAAGACTACATTTCTACAGCTCGTTGATTTTATAAAGTCGCTAATGATAGGTAATGTCGGACAATGGATAAGCGATCAGGGGTTAAGCAATGTGACAGAATTGCTGACGCTTGGCGGGGAACGAAAGTACTCGATTGATTTGGAAATTGATGCAACCTTAGGCGAAAAACATGCGTGTTGGCGTGCGAAATTTAACACGCGAGAAATGCGTTGTACTTCGGAAATACTCAAAGAGGGGAATGTCGAGTATCGTTTTGAATCGGGAAAGCTGAACATTTCTGAACCCGGAAAGAAATTGCAGACGATTGATTATGGACCTTCTAACTATTCCGGTTCCATCTTTTCATTCAGGGAAACGGATTTCGGCAAGTTTATCAGGCAGTCGCGTTTTCTGGGAGTCCTGGATCCGCATGCGATTGCCCAGTCTTCGCAAATTAAAAAAGGACAGACCGTTTCTGTAGAGTGCAATGGACGGAATCTGAGCGGTTTTATCGCGGGACTTTCCGCAGAAAAACAGAAAAGTCTGCTGCTTCAAATTCAAGATTTCTATGCTCCTTTAAGGAAAATGGAGATTCGGCGGCAGCAATTTGGATGGAAATCCTTGCTTTTAAACGAATTGGAAAAGTGCGTTTTTTCGGCTGCGAATCTTAGCTATGGGACTCTTCGCCTATTTGTACTTCTTTCCCAGCAGTTTACCGATGACAAGGTGATTCTCTTCGACGAGGCGGAAAACGGCTTGAATCAGGAATTGATTGGAAAACTTGTCGCGAAATTGCAAAATTACGGAGAGCAGCAAAAGCAGGTTTTTGTTTCTACGCATAGCGGCCTTTTTTTGAATTACTTGACCGATGAACAGGCGCGCGCTGGAGTCTTTTTCCTGTTCAAGAATGCGCAGGGACATACTTGCGCCAAGCGCTTTTTCGGTATTCCGCAAATGTCCGACAAGCTGAATGTCCTCGGACCAGGCGAAGCGATGGGCGACACGGATCTGATTGATTTGTCGTCCAAGCTAGCTTCTTTGGGTAGAAACGATGCTTGATTTTTTCATTTGTGGGGAAGGGCCGACGGATGTTTGTGGCGATGACGCTCCTTTAAGGATGGCGATTAGAAGTCTTTTGGCAAAATGGTACGCAAAGCAGGCGAAATTTCATTCCGTTTCAAGGAGTGAACTTTCGAGTGACTCGAAAAACGTGAAGCCTAAAAGGGGGGCTTACGTTCGTGGACGCAAAACGCCCTATCCTGAAACGAGATCGGTGACGGCTTTTGCTTGTTGTCTTGCCCAAAAGGCTCAGACCTATTGCTCGGCTTGTGGGGCCATTTATTTTAAGGATATGGATTTCCCTTCAAGTGAAAATAGGGACAAATACTACGAAGCCTTGATTGCCGCGATGCATGTAGGCTTTGACAATGCAGGTTTTCAAAGAGGCGTTCCGATGGTTCCAAAGACTCGAAGCGAATCATGGATGCTTTGCATCGTCGATAAACATGCGGCTCGTATGTCATACTACGAAAATTTGCCGGGGTCGGATAACAGCCCAAAATCCGGGAAAAAAGTCTTGGCTAAAATGCTCGGTTGTTCGGAAAAAGAAAATTATGCAAAGCTTTCCGATAGGATTGAAAACTATGATTGGGACGCTCTTTCCGCTCCGAGTTTTGCCTTTTTCAAGAACAGGCTTCATGTTGTTGCCGCTTCGATTCTTCACGAGCCTTTTCCCGAAAATCTGAATTTGGATAACACCAAGCAACCGCATGGTTCCTTGCTATCTTGAAACCCATGCCATCCCAGCTTAAACTAGGCGCGCTCCTTTCCTATGTCGTTCTCGGCCTGAACAATCTGGTCGGGTTGCTCTATACGCCGTACCTGCTCCGGATGCTCGGCAAGTCGGAATACGGAATGTATTCGATTGTCGCGTCTGTCGTCGCCTACCTGACGATTCTCGACTTGGGATTCGGGAACGCCATAGTCCGCTATACGGCCAAGTATCGGGCCGAAGGGAAGACCGACGAACAGAGCAAGATGTTCGGGATGTTTTTCCTCTTGTATTGCGGAATCAGTTTGCTGGCTGTTGCGTTGGGTTTTGTGCTGGCTTTCAATACGGACCTGATTTTTGACGGGGCGATGACGGCGGGGGAGCTTTCGCGTGTTCGGGTGATGCTCTTCTTGATGGTGCTGAATCTCGCGGTCACGTTTCCCTTTAGCCTGTTCGGTTCCATCGTCACGGCGTACGAACGCTTTGTCTTCCAGAAGCTTGTGGCGATTTTCCGGATTCTTCTGAATACGGGGACGATGATCGTGCTGCTGCAATTCGGCTACAAGGCCGTGGCGCTGGTCGTGGTGACGACCCTGTTTAACCTGTGTACGCTCGCGTCCAATTTCTTCTATTGCAGGTGGTTCCTGAAGATTCGGATGGCGTTTGGAAAAATCGACTGGAGCTTCTTGAAGGAAGTGGCCGTCTATTCGTTCTGGATTTTCCTGAACGCGATCATGGATAGAATCTACTGGAGTACGGGGCAGTTTGTCTTGGGAGCCTTTGTCGGGACGGCAGCCGTGGCGGTCTTTGCCGTGGCGATTCAGCTTGAGCACATGTACATGTCCTTTTCGACGGCGATCAGCGGGGTCTTCTTGCCGAAGGTTACCGCGATGGTTTCCAGGTCTTCGAGCGAGAAGGCGGTGAGCGACCTGTTCGTCAGGACCGGGCGTGTCCAGTATTGTGTCTTGGCGTTGGTCCTTTCGGGGTTCTTCTTGTTCGGACGGCAATTCATCGAACTCTGGGCGGGGCCGGGCTACCGCGATGCGTATGGGCTCGCCTTGCTCTTCTTTGTTCCGCTGACCGTGCCGCTGATCCAGAACCTGGGGATCACGATTCTCCAGGCGCGGAACCAGATGAAGTTCCGTTCGCTGCTCTATCTGGGAATTTCGCTCGTTTCGCTTGCCTTTCAAGTTCCGCTCGCCAAGCGTTACGGGGGATTTGGCTGCGCGTGGGCGATTGCCGGGGCCTTGATTCTTGGACAGATTCTCGTGATGAACGTGTATTACCAGGTGAAGCAGAAAATAGACATTCTCGCCTTCTGGAAGGAAATCGGCAAGATGAGCGTGGCGCCTCTGCTGATTGTAGCCGTTTCGTATCTCGCGCTGCGAAATGTCGCGCTGGATTCTCCGCTCCGCCTGGGGCTCGGGATCCTTGCGTATCTGCTGGTCTATCTGCCCGTGTTCTATTTTGCGTCGATGAACGCTTACGAACGGGAGCTCGTGACAAAGCCCATTCGAAAAATTTTTAGAAAAAGTTCTTGACCTTACGAAAAAATATATCTATATTAAGTTTGAACTGGTCGTAAGATCCTGGTTCACCCTAATCGGCGGGCAGACTGTCCCGCCATTTTTTGTGGAGATGGAAAACTTGAAAAAATCATTGAGCATTTTTGTCGATGAAAGCGGGGATTTTGGGGCTTACGCCTCTCATACACCCTATTATATCGTCTCGCTCATTCTCCATGATCAATCTAAAAATATTCGCGATTGTGTTTCAAGATTGAATTCGAAAATCAAGTCGTTGGGTTATGAATCGGATTTTGTCATTCATACAGCGCCGTTAATTCGTAGAGAAAGTGTTTTTGGTCAGGATCCTCCCAATAAAAGGAGATCTTTGTTTTCAAGTTTGTTCTTTTTTACACAAAGAGCTCCAGTCCAATACAAAACTTTTGTTTTTGAAAAAAAGCAAGAGGACGATACTTTTGCATTGGAAGGTAGAATTGCCAAGGAAATATCCTTGTTCCTTCGTGCTAATTTGCCTTTTTTTCAATCATTTCAAGAAGTCATTCTATATTATGATAATGGCCAGCATGAATTAAATCGGATTTTGAATTCTGTGTTCTCTACGGAACTTTCTTCTTATTCGTATAGAAAGGTTTTGCCTAAAGATTACAAGTTATTCCAGTCTGCAGATTTAATTTGTACGCTTAAGCTTTTGATGCTTAAATGCCAACTCGGTAAATTATCGCATTCAGAAGAGTTGATGTTTCACAGCATCAGAGATTTAAGAAAGCAATTTATCAAACCGATAGAACGGAAGAAATTTTTCCCATGACTCTCCCCGTCCCCAACTGTTCTTCCTGTGCGGCGTGCGCGAATGTCTGCTCTCGCGGCGCGATTGCGATGACGCTTGACGAAAAGGGCTTTTACCGCCCGAGCGTCGATTCCACAAAGTGCGTCGATTGCGGAGCTTGCGAACGTGCCTGCCCGTGGACAAAAAGTGTCGCGAATCCGAACGGATCCTCTGAATCGCCAAAGACTTTTGCCGCCTATGCGACCGATGAAACGATTCGATTGAACTCGTCGAGCGGGGGAATCTTTTCGGTGCTGGCAGAAAAGGTCCTGGCTGACGGCGGTGCTGTCGTTGGCGTGGCGCAGCTGGGCAAGGCGCATTTCGGGCATGTCGTCGTCGAGAACAAGGCGGACATGGAGAGGCTCCGCGGTTCCAAGTATGTGCAGGCGGACGCCGGATTCATCTACCGGGAAGTTCGCTCGCTGTTGCGCGCCGGGCGCAAGGTGCTCTTTTCGGGGACGCCGTGCCAGGTGGCGGCTCTGTATGCGGTGCTGGGCGGCAAGAGCCTAGAAAATTTGACGACGGTGGATATCGTCTGCCACGGTTCGCCGAGCGTGAAGGTTTTCGAAAAGTATGTCCGCGAAACGGAAGCGCAGGCTTCCGCCTCTATCGTGTCCAGCCGTTTTCGCGACAAGCGGAACGGCTGGAGACTGTTTTCAATGGCGCATCGCGCCATTGAATACAGTTCTGGAGACTGTTTTCAAATTTTTAAAACGCTTCGCGAAGATAAATTCATGCGCGTGTTTCTCCAGAACATCTGCCTGAACGATTCCTGCGCGGAATGCCGCTACGGAAAGCTTCCCCGGATTGCCGATATCACGCTCGGCGACTACTGGAATATCGCTTCGGTTCACCCGGAGATGGATGACGACAAGGGAACTTCCGTCGTGTTGCTGAATACGGAGCTCGGTGAAAAGCTGTTTGACGAAATCTCCCCGAAAATTCGCTCTTGCGAATCGGAACTGGAAAAGGCGATTGCGGGGAATCCGTGCATCGTCCGTTCGAGCAAGCCGCACCCGAAAAGAGCGGAGTTTTTTGCCGAACTGGATACCAAAACGCTTGACGAGCTCATCCGAAAGTTTTGCCCTTATCCGGGGTCGCTGAAAAAGGCTTACGGTAAAGTGCGCCGGATTTTGGGAGCGGTGAAGCGAAGGCTTTTGCGTCGCCGCTGACGGAATTATCTGTCGGAGGCCAGGTCGGCGGGCGCTGCCGTCAGGAGACCGATGATTTTTTCCCGTTCCGAAGCGGACAGTCCCTTTCTCAGGCAACCCTGGATCTTGGAATGCCTCTTGACGATGGACATTCCGGTAAAGAGGGGCGACTTGATAAGGCCGCTCACGTAGCCATTTTCGAGTTCTTCGATTCGAATCCGGGTTCCCTTCGTCTTGCCGATTTCGGAATTTTTTAAAACCTGCCTGAGCTTTTTTCCGAGGGTAACTTCTTTCGCGGTTTGGCTCTTCTTTGCGCTAGGCATCTTTCCCCCTTTGGAAGCATTCCTGCCCTTTGATGATGATCTTGCTTGCTGCTGTAACGCAGTCATTGGCAAATTTGGCTAATTTTTTTGAATCTCGCAATTCAGAGTGTTTAACTAGACCGCGAGCCTGGTAGAAAGTCATCAATTTGACGTCATCGGCATATCGGTATTTATTGTCCCAATAGTTAATCATTGTGTCAAAACATTGATCCATCGAAGAATTGCTTTTGTAAAAAGGATCAATGGAGCGATGCTTGCAAAGTTTCCCGATTCGATGCTCTGTGTCGAATCTTTTCAGTTCGTAGTTTTCTATGAATGCTCGCAGAACGCATTCTACAGCAACGCCAGCAATGTAGATAGATGCAGAATATCTTTTGTTGCGAAGAAGAATTGTCGCTGTTTCTATGCGTGAAATTGCAGCATTCAGCCGATTTTTTGGATGGAAAAGCTTGTTTCTGTTTTTGTCTGTGTAATTCATCCGATACCCTTTTCCCCTAATATACAAAATTTCTACATTGGCTCTTGAATTTTTCAAAAGGTAACGCGATGGATTCAAGAATCGTTCAGCTTGCGGAAATGCTTGTCCGCGATGCGGTCGCCCTCAAGAAAGGCGAGAATATCTTAATCGAAACGACGGACGCTCCGGCGGAAATTTCCGTGGCGCTGGTCCGGGCGGTGGCGAAGGTCGGCGGTCGGGCGTTCGTTTCGACGTTTTCGAGCGCGGTGAACCGGGTGCTGCTCCAGAACGCGACGGACGAGCAGCTGAAAATCGCCGCGGAACACGATCTCGCGCAGATGAAGCAGATGCAGGCCTACATCTCGATTCGCGGAAGTGACAATTTTGTAGAACTTTCGGACGTTTCCGAAGACCGGATGCGGGCGAACCGGACGATTCGCAACCCGGTGCTGAACTGGCGCGTGAACAAGACGCGCTGGTGCGTTCTCCGCTGGCCGGGACCTTCGCTTGCGCAGAGCGCGGGCATGAGCACGGAAGCGTTCGAGGACTTCTACTTCGAAGCGTGCCTTGCCGACTACCCGGGAATGCGGAAGGCGGCGCAGGGGCTTATCGACCTGATGAACCGGACGGACAGGGTGCGCCTGAAGGCTCCGGGGACGGACCTTTCGTTCAGCATCAAGGGGATTCCGGCGGTTCCGTGCTGCGGGACGATGAATATTCCGGACGGGGAAGTCTATACGGCTCCGGTGCGGGAAAGCGTGAACGGCGTCATCGCGTACAACACGCCGACGCTCTACGAGGGCAAGCGGTTCGAAGGGATTCGGCTCGTTTTCAAGGACGGAAAGATCGTCGAGGCGACTTCTTCGGACACGAAAGCGATGAACGCGATTTTCGATACGGACGAGGGCGCGCGCTACGTGGGCGAGTTCTCGTTCGGATTCAACCCGTTCATCCGTCGCCCGATCTGCGACATCCTGTTTGACGAGAAGATTTCGGGGAGCATCCACTTTACGCCGGGAAAGTGCTACGAGGACGCGGACAACGGGAACCATTCGGCCATCCACTGGGACCTGGTGCTGGTCATGACTCCGGAATACGGCGGCGGGGAAATCTACATGGACGACGTTCTCGTGCGGAAGGACGGTCTCTTCGTCTTGCCGGAACTTTTTGCCCTGAACCCCGACAATCTGGGACGCTCCAAGTGACAAAACGACATAAATGCTATATTTTTTGACAAAAAGAGACAAAAACGTGGTTTTCTATTTCGAATCCTTGCCTAAATCGCCGAATTTCGCCAAAACGCTTTTTGGCACGGTTTTTGCAAAAGGGCTGAGTACAAAACCATAAGGAGTTTACCGTGAGTATTCAAGAAGATTTCGGAAGTCTGGTGTTCAATGCGAAGACCATGAGCAAGTATCTTTCGCACAAGACTTATGAGAGCCTTCTCGCGACAATGGAGACAGGCTCGGCACTCGATTCGTCGATTGCGGACGAGGTCGCCTCGGGAATGAAGACCTGGGCGATCGAGCACGGCGCGACCCACTTTACGCACTGGTTCCAGCCTCTGACCGGCACCACCGCCGAAAAGCACGACGCGTTCTACAACCCGGACTTCAAGGGCGGCATCGTCGCCTCGTTCAGCGGCAAGGAGCTTATCCAGGGCGAACCGGACGCTTCGAGCTTCCCTTCGGGCGGTCTGCGGGCGACTTTCGAGGCTCGCGGCTACACGGCATGGGATCCTTCGAGCCCGGCGTTCATCAAGCGGAACAACGACGGCGTCGCGGTCCTCTGCATTCCGACGATGTTCTACGGCTATCACGGGGAAGCTCTCGACAAGAAGACTCCGCTGCTCCGTTCGCAGGCTGCTCTCGCAAAGCAGATCGGTCGCGTTGCGAAGCTCTTTGGCGTGGAAGGCGACAAGCGTCCGTTCGCGACTCTCGGACCGGAACAGGAATACTTCCTCGTCGATGCGGAACTCTACCGTGAACGCCCCGACCTGATGCAGACCGGTCGCACGCTTTTCGGCGTACGTCCCGCGCGTCACCAGCAGCTCGAAGACCACTACTTCGGAAAGATCAAGAGCCGCGTGCTCTCCTTCATGGCCGAAGTCGATCAGGAACTCTGGAAGCTGGGCGTCCCGGCGAAGACCCGCCACAACGAAGTCAGCCCGGCGCAGTTCGAGCTCGCTCCGGTGTTCGAGGACCAGAACCTTTCTTCCGACCACAACATGCTCACGATGGAAGTTCTCCAGACGGTCGCCGAGCGTTACGGCCTTGTCTGCCTTCTCCACGAGAAGCCTTTCGACGGCGTGAACGGTTCGGGCAAGCACAACAACTGGTCGATCACCGGACCGGACGGCAAGAACTGGCTCTCTCCGGGAAAGACTCCGCACGAGAACGCGAAGTTCCTTACCGTGCTCGTTTCCATCATCAAGGGCGTCGATACCTTCGCCCCGCTGCTCCGCGCGAGCGTCGCGAGCGCCGGCAACGACCACCGTCTCGGTGCGAACGAAGCGCCTCCGGCCATCATCTCCATCTTCCTCGGCGAGCAGCTCACCGATATCATCAACCAGCTCGAACAGGGCAAGCCTTCCTCTTCGAAGAAAGGCAGCGAAATCGAAATCGGCGTTTCCATGCTGCCTCCGCTCCCGAAGGACGCGACGGACAGAAACCGCACGAGCCCGTTCGCCTTTACCGGGAACAAGTTCGAATTCCGCGCCGTGGGCAGCGAACAGAGCTGCTCGACCCCGAATACCGCGCTGAACACGATTGTCGCCTGGGCGCTTGACGACGTGATCGGGCAGATCGAGGCGCTCACTTCCAAGGGAACGGATTTCAACTCCGCGGTGCAGAGCGTTCTCCAGAAGGAAATCAAGGAACACAAGCGCGTGCTGTTTGACGGCAACGGCTACAGCGACGAATGGAAGGCCGAAGCGGAACGCCGCGGTCTCCCGAACCTCAAGACGACGCTCGAAGCGCTCGAAGCGTACCGCGATCCGAAGGTGGTGAAGCTCTACAAGGATTACGGCGTTCTCTCCGAAGTGGAACTCGAAAGCCGCTACGTGGTCGAGAAGGAAAAATACGAGACGATCATCGCGCTCGAAGCGAACTGCGCGCTCACGATGGCGAAGACGATGTACCTCCCCGAGGGAATCTCTTACGCGGCGGAGCTTGCGGATTCCTGCTCTTCCCTGACCGACTATATCCATTCGGGCATTTCGCACCTTGCGAAGTCCGCGGCGGAAAACGTCGAAGGCCTGACGCAGGAAATCGAAAAGCTCGAAAAGGCTGTCGATGCGGGCGAAACGAAGGCGGAACTCGAAGCGATGACCGGCGTGCGGAAGTTCGTCGATGCGCTCGAACGGATCGTTCCCGATTCGCAGTGGCCGGTTCCGGGCTACGGCGAAATGTTCTTCGTCGGCTGATTTTGTCGAAAAGGAAAAAGCCCCCGCATTGCGGGGGCTTTTTCCTTGGATAGGAACTTAGTTGATAGTGGATTGTGGATAGTAAAGAGGAATCAGGAGTCAGTTGGGTGTGGAGTGTGAAGAGTGGAGTGTGGAGTTCCGCGGACGTCTAGGCTCTAAAGCGGAGCTTAGATCTTAGAACTTAGATCTGAGTTTTGCGAGCATTTAGGTTCTAGCATAAAAGTTCGCTGTGATTTCTAAGCTCTAAGTTCTCCTAACTAAGATCTGAACAAGCCCCTCGCCGGGAAGGCGCCAACCTCCGCCGTCAGGCGGAAAAGAGTTCGCTTCGCGAAAAAGCCTAGACGTGCAACGCCAAAAGCCTTTCGGCAGAAAGTAACGGCTCGCTCCGCGACTCTAAGCACTAAGCTCTCCGAACTAAGCTCTGACTACCCCCAAATGGCGAGAATCCAGAACGCGACGGCGGCGATTCCCCAGAGCGCGGAATTCCGCTTTCTTGAAGTCGCTACGGAAATCGCTGTCGAATAGGTGAGGTAGAGACTGAAGAAGTAACAGAAGATCGTGACGATTTCTGCGGGCAGGAACCTTGGCAGGACTTCTCCGCGGACAAGCGCGACGGATATGGCGAAAAGCTGGAAAATGCCCGGAAAGAGATAGAGCTTTCGCCTTTCCTTGGGAACTTTGGAGAACGTGAGGAAAAAGAGCGAAACCAGCGATATCGCGGCAGTGACGGAGAGAATGGAAAATAGAGTCATAGGCTCCTATTTTAGAATTTATCCGCGCCTTGGATGAAAACTCTTCCCGAATTTCTTATATTTTGCGCACACGCTTTATCGAGGTCTCTCAAGATGAAATTTTCCCTGTTGGGCTTGATTCTGGCTTTCTACGCGGCAACTCTTTCCGGCTGCTTTCTCGCTCCAGGAATGGCGCTGAACGAATCTGCCGACGAAGAAGGCGCGATCGATACCTTGGCGGATTTCCAGGGCGCGAAGGTTCACCTGCAGAGCATCAACGCGAGAACGTTGGCGACGATGACCGGAACAGCCGGTTCGTCTGCCGGGACTCTGCCCGAGGAGCTTCTATCCTTCAAGCCGGAATCCTACAGGCTGGGACCTTTCGACATCGTCCAGGTCGTCATCTGGGAACATCCCGAGCTGACAAGTCCCCTGGGTTCGTATCGGAGCGACAACGCGACGGGGCAGCTGGTGAGCGAATCCGGCATCATGTTCTACCCGTATGTCGGAGAAATCAACGTGAGCGGAAAGACCATCGCCGAGTTGCGCGCAGAGATAGTCCAGAGCCTTTCGAAGGTATTGAACAATCCGCAGATCGATGTCCGCCTGCTGCAGAGCCAGAGGCACAAGGTCTATGTCCAGGGATCCGTATCGAAGCCGGGCGTCGTTTCGCTTAGCGATGTCCCCGTGACGCTTCTCGAAGCGATCAACCTGTGCGGCGGAGCAAACGCCCAGGCAAACCTTTCGCGCGTGGAGCTTTCTCGCGAAGGCAAGCGCTACGAGCTGAACCTGCTCGCTCCCTATGCGGCCGGTCTCGGTCCGGGCGACGTGATGCTCAAGGACGGAGACGCGATCCGCGTTCCGGCGGCTTCGGAATCCAAGGTCTATCTGATGGGCGAAGTCCGCAACCAGCAGGCCCTGGAATTCAGGGACGGAAAGCTTTCCCTTTCGGAAGCTCTCGCTTCGGGTGGAGGTCTTCTTGCGGAATCGGCGAAGGCGGAAAACATCTACGTCATCCGGGCGGAATCCGCGGACGCGATCGACATCTTTCACCTGAACGCGCGAAACCCGATGGCGCTCGTCTTTGGCGACAAGTTCGCGCTCCTGCCCGGCGATATCGTGTATGTGGATGCGACAGGCCTTGCCCGCTGGAACCGCGTCGCGAAGATGCTCCTTCCGACGGCGCAGCTCATCTACTACGGAACGCAGGCTGTGCACACGACGCACACGGCTAAGGAAGACCTTACGAACTGGTAGTGCGCTTTTCGGTTTCCGCAAAAAAAATCTTGCCGCTACTTGTTTTTTTGAACGCGATGTGTATATTTTCGCTATGAGTGCTGAAAATCCCAAACATCCGGAACGTCCTTTCTGGAGTCGCAAGAACCAGAAGGCGTATCGGGTGAACCGAATCCTTATCTATGCGACGATGATCCTCGCCCTTGTCGCGGCGGGAATCATCTGGTTCGGCGTGAACGGCGCTTTGGGTAAATAAAAGCGAGGTACAAGATGAACGTGAAGAAGTATCTGGACATGGACGTTTCCGAACCCCTGCAGTGCGGACGCCGTCCCAAGAACGAAAACATCGAACCTTCCGTTCCCCTGTCTAGCGAAGAGGAGGAAGAAGAGGAAGAAGAAGAGGACGAGGAAAACCTCGATGACGAGGTGAACTTCGACAAGCCGACGTTCAACGGTCACCAGAACCAGATCTGGAACGACTACGCGGAAGATCTGGACTACGATTCGTGATCCTTTCCCTGAAAAGGGGGATTCTCCTCTTGGTCGCTTCGGCGGCCGCGTCTTTTTTCGTCTCTTGCGCGGGTAGCGCGCCTGTCTATACGCCGGAAGCGGAAGAATCCTTTCTTTCGAGGGCGATGAGCGACTGGGTTTCGCCGGACGCGGAAACGCGTGAATCCTGGCAACAGTACCAGTTCGCCTTGCAGGCGATGGAAGACGAGGACTGGCTTGTGGCGCGGCACCACCTGGATCTCGCGCTGAAAAAGCTCGTCGCGGAAAACTACGATTCCGCCTATTCGCCTTTTGCCCGGCCGGAAGATTCCCTGTATCGGCGCGACATGCCGAAAAAAATCATCGCCGCGCTCGACGAGGTCTATCCCGGAATTCTCGAAATGGGGGAGGACGCTTCGACGTATGTGCGCTACGAGTTCGAGGACGCCGGGCTGGAAAACCTGGACGAACCGCCGCTCGACAGTGCGGATCGCGTGGAAATCGAGAGCTTTCTCGACACGCTCAACCGTGCGGAATTTACGCTCCCGATCGAGTTTAACGAGCGCGTGATGCAGGAAATCCTGTATTTGACGACCCGGGCGCACGACTTTACCGAAGCGTCGCTTTCGCGAAAGACCGCCTTCGACGAGATGATCTACGCGAAAATCGATTCGATGGAAATGCCGCGCGACCTGATCTATCTCGCGCTGGTGGAGTCGGGCTACAAGATCAAGGCCTACAGCCGGGCGAAGGCCGCGGGGATCTGGCAGTTCGTTCCGGCGACCGGCAAGCGCTACGGGCTTTACCAGGATTTCTGGATGGACATGCGGCGCAATCCGGAACTTTCGACAACGGCCGCGCTTCGCTATCTGCAACGGCTCAAGAACGAATTTGGCGACTGGCTCATGGCGATGGCCGCCTACAATTGCGGAGAGGGCTGCGTGCGTCGGCGGATTCGGGAGCTGAAGGCGGACACGCTCTGGGATTCGACCAGGGCAGTCACCTACTGGGACCTGCAGCTTCCCAAGGAGACGATGCATTACGTGCCGCGGATTCTCGCTGCGATGACGATCGGGCATTATCCGGAGCATTACGGAATGACCGTAGAAAATCGGGAGCGGACGCCGTTCGATACGGTGACGGTCGTGGAGTTCATGCCGCTCGACCAGGTGGCGCAGGCGGCGGGGGTCGATACCAAGACGATTCAGGAGCTGAACCTGGAACTCAACCGCTGGTGCACGCCGCCGAAGGAAAGCGGATACGTGCTGCGCATTCCGGAAGGTTCCCGGGATTCCTTTCTTGTCGCCTACGAAAAGATGGACAAACGGAGCTTTTCCCGGTGGCAGTATCACAAGGTGCGGACCGGTGACAACCTGGGAAAGATTTCCCGGATGTATGGCGTTTCCGTCAAGGACATCCAGTCGGCAAACCACTTGAAGAATACCCGGATTCGGCAGGGACAGACGCTCTTGATTCCTCTGCCGTCGAGCGCCAATGCGTCGGGCGCGAAAAAGGCGTCCGCGGGGAAATCCCAGGCTGCAAGGAAGACGGGCGGAAGTTCCGTGCGCAGGTACAAGGTTCGCGCGGGAGACAATCTCGGCGCGATCGGGCGCAAGTTCGGCGTTTCCGTTTCGAATCTCAAGAAATGGAACGGTCTCGACGATTCGGGAAACATCCGGGCTGGGGATTTTCTCTATGTGGAGAAACCCGACGGGGAAGTTTCGAAACCTCCGAAGCCCGCGGAGACAAAGGCGTCCAAGTCGTCGCCTGCAAAAAGTGCGGATGGAAGTTCGAAAAATTCAAGGAATCCCATTCCGGAAGGCTTTGTCTCGCACACGGTTGTTTCCGGGGAATCGCTCTGGGACATCTCCAGAAAATACGGGGTATCGATCGAGGATATCGTCAAGTGGAACGGCAAGAACTCGACCAAGGTGAAAGCGGGCGAAGTCCTGAAAATCAAGGCGGCACGCTAGGATTTTTCTATCTTTTGCCCGATGGCTTCGATGTTCACTCTCAAGAAATGGCGGAATGAAGGATGAAGACTC
The DNA here is from genome assembly GCA_963652365.1 of Senegalimassilia sp. GTDB lineage: Bacteria > Fibrobacterota > Fibrobacteria > Fibrobacterales > Fibrobacteraceae > Hallerella. Next base: position 18,902 of record CAVJTH010000029.1, on the reverse strand, counting down.
TTCGAGTCGCCGGAATTTGCGCGGCGGTGTTCTGCGCTCTGCTTGCCGCCCTGTGTCTTTTCGCTCCGCGGATTGCGAAGAGCTACGTCGAAAATCACTCGAAGGAATGGATCGGCCGGCGCGTCCAGATTGAAAGCGTCTCGTTCAACCCGTTCCGCTTTTCCGTTTCCGTCAAGGGATTCGCCGTTTTCGAAAAGGACGATTCGACGACGTTCGCCTCGTTTCGGGAGTTCTACGTCAATGCCGATCCGCTGCGGCTCTTGACCGGAAACATCTGCCTTTCGGAATTGCGCCTGGATTCTCCCTTTGCGCGGGTAGAGAAGAACGGGGAACTTTTCAATTTTTCGGATATTCTCGGGAGGTTCGCGTCGGATTCGGCTAGCGCTTCCGTGGAAGCGGACACTTCGAAAGCGGGCGCTCTTCCGTTCGGCGTTTCCATTCGGCAGATTGCGATTCTTTCGGGCGACATTCTCTATGACGACAGCGAGGTGAACTCCCATATCGGCATTCGGGATTTTTCGCTGCGCATTCCCGAAATCTTCTTTTCGAACAGAAAGACTTCGCTCGGGGTGAATCTTGAATTCGCGGACGGCGGAACTTTGCACGTGGAAAGCGACTACGCGATGGAAAGCGGGGATTTTTCGCTGGACGTCGCGCTTGCGGGATTTTCCCTGTCGGCGGTAAAGCCTTACCTGGAAACGGCCCTGAATTTCAAGGACCTTTCGGGAAAGCTCGGAATCCGGCTTTCGCTTTCGGGAAACGCGAACGACGTCCTCTCTTCCGTGGCGCGGGGAAACGTCTCGCTCGACAGCGTACTCCTGACGGAAAATTCCGAAAAGACCATGGGCGTCGAAAGGCTGGAAATCCAGATTGCCGAGGCGAACCTGAAGGAAAAGCGCCTTGTCGTCGATTCCGTTTCCGTCCACGGCGCTTCGGCCCACTTCGATCTGTTCAGGAACTCGAACAATGTCGAAGCGCTTCTCGCGCAAAAGAAGCCCGCGGAGCGTTCCGCATCGGATTCGACGGCGGAAAATCCTTCGCATCCGGAAGAACCTTCGCAGCGGACGAAGCCCGATTTGCTGGTTCGGCGGTTTTCCGTCACGGATACGCGCTTTGCCGTGGAGGATCACACGATTCCCGGAGGTTTCCGCTACGCCGTTTCGGGAATTTCGCTTGCGGCTTCGAATGTCTCGCTCGACAGGGAAGCGAATGTCGATATCCGGGCGCGCCTTCCGCACGGAGGATCGGTAAAGGCCTTTGCCAAGTTCAACCCGGCGGACGCTTCTCGCCTGAGCGCGAACATTGCGGTAAAGAACGTGTCGGTGAAGGACTTTTCCGTCTATTCGGAGCATTATACGGGATATCCCATTACGGCGGGCGCGTTCGGCTTCGCATCCGACAATGTCATCCGCGACGGGGAAATCGATAGCCGAAACAACATCGACATCTACAACCTGAGCGTCGGCGACAAGCCTTCCGGGGCAAAGCCCGAATACACGGTGCCGATGAAAATCGCGCTCTACATTCTCAAGGACAAGGACGGAAAGATCGCGTTCGACGTTCCCGTGAAAGGCAATCTCCGGGACCCGAAGTTTTCGTATGGAAAGATCATCTGGCAGACGGTGATGAACCTGATGGTGAAAGTGGCGCTTTCGCCGGCGAAGTTCCTGCTCGGCGGTTCGTCGCCAAGCGACTTCCCGTTCGACGTCTCCGCGGACGACTTTACGAGCGAGCAATACGGAATCGCCACGGAATGGACGCGCATACTGTCCGAAAAGCCCGGCGCGGTCCTTACGGTTGTCGAAGCGTTCCGTCCCGAGAAGGAACTCGAAGCCTTCGCGCTCGGCATGGCAAAGCTCGACTTCTACAGGCTCGAGACCGGTCGCGCCGAACTCACCCCGGTCGATCGGAAGGCCGCTCTCGAAACGGACGTCTCGCTCGACGCGTTCAAGGCGTTTGCGGCAACGTGGTCTCGCCCGTCGGATGCGGAACTTCTTGCCGCGATGGAAGCGCTTTCCGGTCTGCGCCGCGACAAGCTCTCGAAAGCTCTCTCTGCACAGCCGGGCGTGACGCCGAATAACCTGGTCGTTCGAAAGGCGACGGCAAGGGAACAGGCCGATTTCGGGAAAAAGGCCGCTTATCGCATGATGGTGGAATTTCCGTGAAGTGGATGCTCTGGGCTGTTCTCGTCTCGATGGCTTTTGCGAAAACGCCCGTCCTCGATCGTGTACTCGCGCGCCCTTCGGCGGATTCGCTCGCCTATTTTCGGGTGGATTCGATTGTCGTGGAAAACGGCGACGCGTTTGACGATTCCAAGGCCTATTCGTGGGCGGACAGCCTGGTCTATGCCGCCGGGAACGTCATCCATATCGAAACGCGAAAATCCGTCGTGGAACGTCTCGTTCTTTTCGATGTCGGGGATTCGGTTAACTTGTACGAACTCATCGCGAGCGAAAAGAACCTGCGGAAGCAGGCCTACATCGCCGATGCGCACATCACGCGGGAAGTTTCTCCGTCGGGAAAGAACATCGTCCGGGTGAAGACGAGCGATACGTGGACGCTCACGATTCCGCTTTCGGTGGAACGTCCGAGCGACGGCCCGCTCTACTATGGAATCGGCATCTGGGAAAACAACTTTCTGGGATTCGGCCAGACGATTGGAATCTACTATTCGCATGACGAGTTTCGCGACCGCTTCATGGGGCTTTACAACAACGGCAACTTTCTCTTTCGGCACAATGCGTTCGAAGCGTCCATTTCGCGGAACACGGACGGCTACACGCACTACGCGACCATGTACAGACCCTATCTTTCGCGGACGAAAAACGAATGGGCCTATACCGTGGCGGGCTACTTGAACAAGTCGGACGCCAAGTATTACTGGACGGGGCGTCTCCCGACGCAAGCGGTGAATGTTTCGGTCGCGGACAGCGTGAAGGAATCGCTCCCGGCGTACAACCGCAAGCACGGAAACGAGGTCCTTCGGGTGAATCGCATCGAGGAGGATTCGGCGAGCTTTCGACTGGGACGTTCCCTTGGCGGCGAGGAATTCAAGATCTACCTGGGAATCGGCTACGACTACCATCGACTCGGGCGTTCCTACGCGTCGGTTTCGCGCAAGGCGTTTCTTCTGGACGGCGAACCGGTCGCCCTGGATTCCGCCTTGATCCGCGACTGGATTCCCGAAATGCTTGATTCGCGCTTCGGAGCGAGCCTGACGCTTTCGAGGATTCGCTACGACCGTCTGGTCAACTTTAAGCACGCCAAGTGGACGGAAGATGTCGATAAGGGCTATTCCGTAAAGATTGGCGTTTCGAAGAACGGGAAGTCGCTCGGGGCGATGGACGACGATTGGCGTCTGGACTATTCCATTTACCTGGCGCTCGGTTCGAAAGAGCATCATCTCGTCTTGAACGCGAAGTCTCATTTCTATTTCGACTCGGATTCGCGCCGCGACATTTACGAGTTCGCTTCGGCGGAATACATCTGGCGTTCGAACGAATGGTTCTCGACGCAGGTTTCGGGTTACGTGGATGCCTTCAAGCGCTCCGCCTACGGCAGGCAGCTTTCGCTCGGCGGGCTCCAGAACCAGGAATTTTACGGATTTCCGACCTATCTCTACACGGGGCAGGCGCGCTTTTTCGGGCAAATCGAGGAACGTTTCTTTCCTCATTTCGAAATCGGGACGGTCGCGCCGGTGTTTGCCGCTTTCTTCAAGGCGGGGGAAACCTCTTCCACGGTTCGTCTCTTTGAACCGGACGATCTGACGTACATCGCCGGCGTCGGGATTCGCTTCGCGATGACGAAATCCGTGTCGGGACTCGTCAACCATCTGGACTTCAGCTGGCCGCTCAACGGGCCGCTGGTCTCGCCGTATCCGCGGATCGCCCTGATCGGGCTTTTCTCCCTTTAACCTTTCGAGGAACCATGCACCGGAAGCGTTATCTTGTCGAAATCGGAGTCGGAATCGTCGCCATGATCCTCGGAACGTGGATCAGCGTTCTCGTCTATCGGGAAGGCTTTTTTGCCGGAGCCCTGATGCTCGTGGTGACAGGTGCCCTGAGCGCGCTTCTCGGATTCAAGGAATATCGAAACGTCCACGGCCCGGCCTGGCAGGAATCGTTCTTCAAGATCTTGCGCCGGACGATGCTGTTCCTGAACGCGATGCTTTCCGCGATCGTCGCGGGAACGCTCGTTTCGATGCTCGGAGGCTAGCTATTCCGCATTTGCCGGGGTGAGCTTCTTGAACTGTTCCCGGTAAGACGCTTCGTCGATTCGCGCGTATCTGGAAAGAATCGTGCCGAACAGGTAGAAGGCGGAATCCTTCTCGACGCGCATGGAAAAGGGCATGTCGAGCGAGTTCTTTCCCGTGAGGACGGAATCGCCTTCGATGTGTGCGGAAAGATCGCCGTTGATGTTGCGGATCGTGTAGAGGTTTTCGCCGGGAGCTGCCTGGAAGACTTCGAAGATCATGTTGTCTTCGCCTTGCCAGAAACCGGTGAAAACGGGCTTTTCCCTTGTCGAGCAGGATGCGAGGAAGGATGCCGCGAAAATCGTCGCTGTCAACAAAACTTTTTTCATAGTGTTCTCCAGTCTCTCGATAAAATAACAAAACATTCGAGGAAAATCTATCTTTGAAAAGGATGAAGCCTTTTGTCGCCTGCTTTCTGTTTGCCTTGTCGATTGCCTTTGCGGAATGGGGGCCTAAGGATGTCCATGCCCTGCTGCTTTCGCGGACCGCTCAAAAGCGCGGCGTGCAGACGGGGAAGCTCGAAGCGGCGATGGATACGGCGGGACTTGTCGTGGTTGCCGAATTTCACCGGGTGATGGGAGATTCCTACCGTCCGACCATTACGAGCGCAAACGATTTTGCCTGGCATGTCCGCTTTTCCATGCATTACTACAACAAGGCGCTGGATTTTAGGCTCTTTGACGTTCCCCGGGAAAGGCGTTCCGAACTGATCCGATCGATTCGCCGCAAGCTCGGAAGCCGCTTTCGCGTTCTGTGGGAAAACGTCGGACGTCCGGGCGAGCATTTGCATGTCGAGCTCAGGGAATAGTCCGCGTGAGTTCAGAGCTTGTTCAGAGCTTAGCGGGGAGAATTTAGAGCTTAGAGGCGCAAAGCGATCCGTTACTTTCTGCCGAAAGGCTTTTTCGCGAAGCGAACCGTTTCCGCCTGGCGGCGGAGGGAGCGCCATCCCGGCGAGGGGCTTGTTCAGAGCTTAGTAGAGAGTGCTTAGAACTTAGAAATCCCAGCGAACTTTTCACGCTAGAACCTAAATGTTCGCAGAACTCCACACTCAACTCTTCACACTCAACTCTCAACTGTTTCCTGACTCCTGATTCCTCTCCACTATCTACTATCAACTAATCTCTAAGCTCCGCTTTAGAACCTAGACGTCCGCGAAACTCCACTCTCCTCTCTTCACACTCAACTTTCAACTGAGTTCTGCCACTACGCGGATATCGGATGCTTCGATCCTTCGCCGGCGATCTCCCGGACAAGCTTCGGGACAAGGTAGCCCGGCAGGGCGTTTCGCAATTCTTCCATGATTTGCAGGGCTTTCGCGTCGGAAGCTTCAAAGTGGGCGACTCCTGTCGCATGGTCGAGCTGGTGCAGGTAGTAGGGGAGGACGCCTTGTTCGAAAAGCCTTCGCGACAGCTCCCCGAGAACTTTCGCGGAATCGTTGACGCCTTTCAGAAGCGCGGACTGGTTGAGAAGGAACGCCCCGCATTTCTTGAGCGTTCCCAGGACGGTCGCCGACAGGTCGTCTAGCTCCTGCGGATGATCGACATGCGTGACGACGACAAGCTGCTTTCCTTCCGCGACCTTGCGTAGCGGTTCGAGCAGGGAACTCTTGCTTTCTTCGAAAAGGACTTGCGGGTAGGTGACGGGAATGCGCGTATGGATGCGAACCGTATGGACGTGCTCGTGCGGCAGGATTCCCTCGACAAGCGATTCGAAGGCTTGCCTGGAAAGCATCAGCGGGTCGCCGCCCGAAAGAATCACTTCGGAGATGTCGGGATGCTTCGAAAGCCAGTCGGAAAGCCTTGCCGGAAAATCTATGGGCGCGCGTCGCGCTTCCGCTTTCCGAAAGCAGAACCGGCAATGCAGGCTGCAGGCGAAAGTCGGCTCGATCAGGATGCGTCCCCGGTATTTTTGCAGAATGCCCGGCTCCTTTTCGCTTTGGACATCGCCGACCGGGTCGTCCGAAAAGCCTTCGACGATACGGTTTTCCTCCTCGGTGGGCAAGATTTCGCGCAAAAGCGGATCGTTCGGATCTCCCTTCCTTATCTTGGAAGCGAAATGTCGCGAGACAAGAAAGGAAAATCGGGAGTTTGCAACCTGGATTTTGGGTTCCGGGAGTTCCAAAAAGGCGAATAGTTCTTTCAAACTGGTAAAAAAAGGCGTTGCTTGTGTCATATTTTTTCTATTTTTTAGCCCAAATCTAAATCTTTTTGATGAGGCATATTCTATGGGTACAGTCAGTACAAACGAGTTCCGTAAAAAGCTGAAGATTATCGTCGATGGCCAGCCATGGATGATCGTCGAAAACCAGTTCGTGAAACCCGGCAAGGGCCAGGCGTTCAACCGGGTCCGCATCAAGAACCTGATTACGGGCCGTACTCTCGAACGTACGTGGAAGAGCGGCGACACGGTCGAAGAAGCCGAGGTCACCTACACGGAAATGACCTACCTCTACAACGACGGAGCGACATGGTTCTTCATGGACAACACGTCGATGGAAACGATGGAAATTCCGAAGGACGCTCTGAACGGCGCGGACGTCTGGCTCTTGGACAATGCGACCGTCCAGGTCACCTGGTGGGACGGCAAGGCGATCGAAGTGATTCCGCCGACATTTGTCGAAATGACGATTACTTCCGCGCCTCCCGCGGTCCAGGGCAACACGAGCGGCAACGTGATGCGCGAAGCGGTCCTCGAAACCGGCGCGAAGGTAATGATCCCGCTCTTCATCCAGGAAGGCATGAAGATCAAGGTGGATACGCGCGACGGTTCCTACGTGGAACGCGCCAAGTAGCCGTTCGAAAGGCTTCCTTGCAATAGAAATGCCCGGAATTTTCCGGGCTTTTCGCGTTTTAAATATTCTCGAATCCAGGTTCTATCGACAAAGTTCCGACACCTCCGAGGCCCATTTTTCCTTTGCGCGGGAAAGCCTTTCGATGGACGCATCGTCGGCTTCGCTCGAATCGCGCAGGGTCTTGAGTTTTCGGTATCCGTCGAGCAGCCTTTGCGCCGCGGGGTATTCCGGAACGAGCTTTTCCAGGGAATCTTCGATTTTTTCGTCGGAATAGTAGCGCAGGACTCCCTGAAGATAGGCGTCGATAAAGCCCTTTGCGTCGCCCGAAGTCTTGAACGCTTTCGCCGCGGCAAACTCGAACGGCTCGATCCGGTCCATCCATTCGGATTCCTTCGCGTAGAGGTCCTCGTCGAGAGCGATGGCGTTCTCTTCTTGGCTTAGGCGGAGCTGTTCCGCCAGAAACGGGCGGTAGGATTCGATATCGGTCTCGATTCCTTCGGCTTTCAAGAAGATTCCCAGATTCTGCAGGTTGCGTTCGGACGGGGTTTCCAGGACGCGTTCCTTGAGAATGGCGAGCCTGGTTTCGCGCGGGAGCCTGGCGAACTCCCTGTTGTCGAGAGCCGTTTCGCGCCGTCGCAGGACGAACGCTCGGAAAAGGACCAGGGCTAGGGCGAGTGTAAAGAGAATGGCTGCGGTCATGGCGGAAAATCTAGGTAAAAACTTGCATTTTCTCCAAGAAAGGCGACAATATTTCATCAAATGCGCGATTGTCCGCGCTATTTTTTCGTTTCGGTAAAAAAAGAGTTGCAAATGGGGGCTTTTTCGACGAAAAGATTTATATTTAGTGGGCATATATTCCTGTCCCCTTGTGGAGAAGACGAGATGAAAAAGAAATTTGTGATGATTTCAACGCTGCTTGCCGCTGGTTCCCTGATGACTGCGCAGGCGCAAGTGAGCAATGTCGATATTTCCCTGGACGTGATCGTCCGCGACTTCATGCCGAACCATCCGGACTTCGAAAATTTTTCGGAAGAATCTGTCAAGAATCTGGATAAAATTTACAATTACGGTCTTCCGGGATACGATATTTCCTGGTATGGCCTTGCCGCCTACCACAACACGTGCGGAAACAAGGAATCCAAGGCCGGAGTCCAGCTCGGCATGGACGGGCTTCCCCTGGTCGCGAATCCGGTGCTCCCCGCCTACTTGCAGCAGGTGTCGGCGACGGGCGGAAACCTGATGTATGGCCAGTGCAACAATGGCGTTTCCGGCTATTCGAACAGGGTCCAGCGCGGCTTCAAGCAATCCCAGGGAACAACGTTCACGGGCGTACTCAAGAACACCTGCGTGGGCGAAGAATCCAAGAATTCCGGGGGGAGCGCCTGGGGCAACGAAGTCTATTACACGCCGGGCATGGTGCAGCCCTACCTGACATTCGATCTCGACAGCGAAACCGGTGAACCCCTCTACCTGGAAGGCGCTCATATCCACAAGCTGAACGAAGCCTGCGACAACTCGCATTTTGAACAGTGGTTCGAGGACGTTTCCGGGGTAAACAAGACATCCAAGACCACGCTGGACATTCCGACGGCGACCGACAACCCGAAGTACAAGGAACTTGACAAGAATTACAACAATGGCGGCTATTTCCCGCTCGATGTCGTGGATCCCGTGACGCAGGTACGGAGCGGCATGGCGCCGGGCACGGATCAGTGGGGACCGCAGAGCTTCTCGATCTTCTGCCCCCCATATGATTACCAGTATGCCAGCACGCAAACGGATTTTCTAGGTACGAACACCTCGGCTCTTTGCGCGGCCTGGAACACGTATGGCGGTGCGCGCGGGCTTAGCGTGGATGCCGCGGTAAACATCGCAAGCGCGCATGGCGCGCTCGGGGCGCAGCATCTCCGCAACTACAACTTCACGATGATGGGCTACGCGAACTTCAAGTATTACAGGCAGAACAATACCGACGAGCTGAACCAGGAAATCTTCGAGTTTGCCGGCGATGACGATATGTGGATCTTTGTCGATGGCGTGCTTGCCGTCGATCTGGGCGGAACGCATCTCGCGACTCCGGGCATCGTGAACATCCGCACGCTCGCGGCGAACAACCACGGCTGCCACGAGGGCGAGCCGCTTGCCGCTGTGCAGCAGGGCAAGAACGCCTGCGGAGCGGACGGGCAGTGGGCGGACGGTTCCTGGCACCATCTGCACTTCTTCTATGCGGATAGACAGTCGGACGGTTCGAACCTCTACATTCGCGCGAACCTTGCGGAAGTCGCCGCTTCCGCTTACGGCCAGCCGCGCATTCTCGAAGCGGAACTTGCGACGAACGACGAAGGCCGCTTGAATACCTACATCTACCTGAATACCGCGCTGCATGAAAATTCCATTGCCGCAATCGCCGCGTCCAACGGAGGCTCCTTCCCGATTCTCGCCAAGCGGAAAAACGCCCTGGGAACTCTCGATACGCTGGCTTACAAGGTCGAAGGTTTCAAGTATGTGACCAGAACGTCAAAGGGATACGAATACGAAATTATCGGTTCGCTCTGCGTCGATGCCGGCTGCACGTCGATCAAGAATCCGGCAAAGGGTGATTCGCTTGCCTTCAACTTCCCGCCTAGCGAAGTCGATGGCGCTTCGGCGATGAACCGCTTCTATTCGGCGAACAATTTCCAGATTTTCTCGGCGACGTTAAAAGCGGTCGATACGTATAGCTGGGGACCGGTCACCTCGATTTCGATGGGGTCCTCGACGACGATTGTTCCGGCGGATAACACCATTGACCGTCCTCCGTTCGACGTCGGACAGCTCGATAGCGGGGAACTGCCGAACGATGCGACCGGTGAAATCATCATCGCTCCGCTTCCCGATAGCTACGCCAATTCGGACAATCCGAACCAATGGATCGTGGATTCGCTCAATAGCTACATAAAGGCGCCGGAGAACGGTAGCGCTTCGAGTTCTCAGCTGGTCGTCAATTCCAAGACGAAGAAGAACAGCGGATCGACCGGGGCGGCTTCCGATTCGCGCTGCGCGACTTCGAACGGTGTCGAAAACTGCGTGAGCTTCTCGTTCGTGACGGACCAGGCCTTTACGGCGACGGTTCGCGTCTTCGATCACCTCGGACATTTCGTGAGCCAATATACGCAGGGGCTTACCACCGAGCAGTTCAACAAGATTACGAATTCCAACACGACCGAGGAAGGCGTTTGCACGGATAAGGTCGGAACAGGGCGGATTGCCGCAAGCGTCAAGACGTATCCGGTTTCCAAGGATGGTCGAAAGCTCGGCACGGGCGCCTATATCTACCAGATGTCTCTGGTGGAATTCCCGCAGCCGCACTGCGTCAACATTGGCGGAGAACAGTCTTACCTTCCGGGCGAGTATCGCCGTACGGAATACAAGCAGACGCGCGGTTTCCGTCGCATCACGGGTCAATAATTTCAATCCAGATTGAAATCGTCCCGGGCAATCGCCCGGGATTTTCTACATTTGTACAACCAATTAGAGGTATTTATGTCCGAAGAACTGATTCTCAAATTCAACGATCCCACGCCGCTCCGCTATGGCGAAAATTCGCACCAGAGCGCGGTCTTTTACAAGGAGCCCGGCTTTGACGAGGCGAGCCTTGCGACGGCGAAGCAGCTTCACGGCAAGGAGCTTTCGTACAACAACATCGTGGATGCGGATGCCGCCCTGGAAATCATTCGCGAGTTCTCGGACGTTCCGGCGATTGTCATCATCAAGCACATGAATCCTTGCGGCATGGCGACCGGCGAAACGCTGGACGAGGCCTTTGCGGCTGCCTGGGCCGGAGATCCGGTGTCGGCGTTCGGTTCGGTAATCGCTTCGAGCAAGCGGGTCGATTTGAAGACCGCACAGCTTTTGAAGGGGCGCTTTGTCGAAATTCTGCTTGCGCCGTCCTTTGACGATGACGCGCTGGAATTCCTGAAGAACAAGAGCAAGGACATCCGGCTTCTCGAAGTCGGCAAGATCGAAAAGCCGAAGGCATGCAAGGTCTATAAGCACATCATCGGCGGAATGCTCGTGCAGGACCGCGACGTGGACCTGTTCGAAAAGTTCGAAACGGTGACGCAGGCGAAGTTCCCGGACAACAAGCTCGCCCTGGCGAAGTTCACGTGGATTATCACCAAGTACACGAAGTCGAACGCCATCGTGATGGGCTACGAATACAAGCCGGGACAGTTCCAGGTCATCGGTCTTGGACCGGGACAGCCGAACCGCATCGATTCGAACAAGCGCCTCTGCCAGCCGCGCGTCCGCGACAACGTGAAGATGATGGTGGAAGATCCGACAAACGAATACATGAAGCTCGCCGAAGGCGAAACGCTCGAAGACAAGATTCGCCAGGTCTTTGGCGAAGTCGTCATGGGCTCCGACGCGTTCTTCCCCTTCCCGGACAACGTGGAAGCCGCTCACGAGGCGGGCGTTCGCTATATCGTCCAGCCGGGCGGTTCCAAGAAAGACGATCTTTCCATCGAAGCGGCCGACAAGTTCGGCATCGCGATGGTCTTCACCGGCATGCGCCACTTCCGACACTAGGGTTCCGATGGCATCCAAGAACGCCCAGGATTTGAATTCCCGCGAAGTGTACCTCACCGTCCTCGACTTTCTGAAGATGGCCTTTCGCAAGGGGTCCCGGAAGATCAACGCGAAGGACTGGAACTCGTTCAAGGACAAGCTCGGCGCGACGTCTCTTTCGCCGGAGACGGCGAACGCGGTCAGTCTCTGGACGATGGAAAACCTCTTTTGCCACAAGCCTTCCCGGGTGCAACCGCGCGCCTTGCAGGAATTCGAGGAGAGAATCTTTTCGGGGACGGTCCACAGCGAATTCGTGGAAGCGGTCCTGTTCGGCATGGTGAGCGAAATCCAGGGCGAAAACATTCTGGACGAGTTTCTGGAAACGTCTTCCCAGGCGATCGCTCCGGAGCGGATGCTTTCGTCCCTTTCGCGGATGTGGGCGCGAAACATCCAGGGCTACCAGTCGGTGAAGGTCAGCTGATGCGGGTGCGCGTGATCGGTGCGGGGCTTGCCGGCTGCGAAGCGGCCTTGCAGCTTGCTTCCCGCGGCTTTGACGTGGAACTTTACGAAATGCGCCCCGTTCGGATGACTCCCGCCCATCGGGACGGGAAGCTCGCCCAGCTTGTCTGCTCGAACAGCTTCAAGGGCATGGAAGCGACTTCGGCGCATGGACTCCTGAAGCGCGAACTTCGGATGCTCGGCAGTTTTCTGCTCCGTGCTGCGGAGGAGGCGCGCGTTCCGGCGGGGGAATCGCTGACGGTCAATCGGGAGGCTTTTAGCGAAGCGGTGGAAAGGACAATCGCTTCTGCGCCAAGAATCCAACTGCACCGCGAAGAAGTGCTGACGATCGCGGGGGACTTGCCGACGATTGTCGCGGCGGGACCTCTCGCAAGCGACGCCTTGGCGAACGATATCTTTTCGCATCTGGGCGGCGAACGTCTTCACTTTTTCGATGCGATTGCGCCTGTCGTGGAAACGGATTCCATCGACATGGAACACGCTTTTTACCGGAATCGCTGGGAGAAGGGCGAAACGGCGGATTTCATCAACTGCCCGCTAGACAAGGAGACTTACGACGAGTTTGTGCGCAGGCTTCGCGAAGCGGAAGCCGTGGAACCTCGCCCCTTCGAAAAGAAGGAACTGTTCGAAGGATGCCTTCCTGTCGAAGAGATGGCGCGTCGCGGCGAAAATACGCTCCGGTTCGGACCGATGCGCCCCGTGGGGCTTGGCCTTGGAAACAACGGCAAGAAATGGTATGCGGTGATCCAGCTTAGGGCGGAGAACCGGGAAAAGACCCTGTTCAACATGGTCGGATTCCAGACGCGCCTGCATTACGGAACCCAGAAAGAAATCTTCACGCTCGTTCCCGCCTTGAAAAACGCCCGCTTTGCGCGGCTCGGCGCGATGCATCGCAACACGTTTATCGAAAGCCCGAAGCTTCTCGACGAAACGCTGCGTCTAAAGCCCGACGTGGAAAAGGCTTCCCGGCTTCCTCCGACATGGTTTGCCGGGCAGATCACGGGCGCCGAAGGATATACGGAAGCGATCGCGACCGGCTGGTATGCGGCCTGGAATCTGTCGAACACGCTTTTGCGCGGGCATCCGGAAGAGCTTCCGCCGGAAAGCTGCATCCGTTCGCTCTTGCGACAGCTCGTGACGCCGAACGAAGACTTTCAGCCGATGAACTTCAACTTTGGACTTTTGCCGCATAGGGAAGACTACAAGAAAAAGGACAAGAAGCGCCTCTTGGCCGAACAAGAAGAAAAGGCAGTCCGCGAATGGATCGCGGACTGCGGCAAGAATCTCCCGTAAAATTCTAAGGGCAGACCCTTTGCAGGCGGACGATTTCTTCGCGCGCCCACGCTTCGAACGTGTCGTCGGCGATGTGCGCCTTGGCGTCGCGCATGAGCTTCAGGTAGAAATGCACGTTGTGGATGCTCGCGAGCGTCATGGCGAGAATTTCGCCCGAGTGGAAGAGGTGCCGCAGGTAGGCCCGGCTGAAGTTCCGGCAGGTGTAGCAGTCGCAATGCGGATCGGGAGCGATGTCGAGCGATTTCGCGTAGCGGCCCGCCTTGTAATGCAGGACGCCTTCGCTTGTAAAGAGCATTCCGTTGCGCGCGTTCCGCGTGGGCATCACGCAGTCGCACATGTCGATGCCGCGAAAGATCAGCTCGAGAAGATTCCAGGGGGTCCCGACGCCCATGACGTAGCGCGGTTTTTCGGTCGGCAGAAAATCGGTGCAGAAGTCGGCGATTTCGTACATCGTTTCCGCGGGTTCTCCGACGGAAAGTCCTCCTAGCGCAAAACCGTCCGGTTCGACCTTTTGGATTTCTTCGATCGCCTTCTTGCGAAGTTCCTTGTGCATTCCGCCCTGGACGATACCGAAAAAGCTCTGGTCGTAGCCGAAGAGCGGCGGATTCGCTTGCAGGTATTCCTTGGCCCGGCGAGTCCAGTGGAGCGTGTAATTCAGCGATTTTTCCGCTTCTTGAACCGTGCTCGGGTAAGGCGTGCATTCGTCGAGCGCCATGATGATGTCCGCGCCGATTTCGCGCTCCGCCCTCATCACGTTCTCGGGCGAAAAGAAATGCCTGGAACCGTCGAGATTGCTGCGAAACTCGATGCCGTCCTTCTTGATCTTTCGAAGGTCCTTCAGGCTCCAGACCTGGAATCCGCCGCTGTCCGTGAGAATCGGACCGTGCCAGTTCATGAAACGGTGAAGGCCTCCCGCGTCGCGGATGAGAGCCGTTCCCGGTCGGAGATAGAGATGGTATGTGTTCCCCAGGATGATCTCCGCCTGCGCTTCGGAAAGGTCGCGCGGCGTGAGCGCCTTGACGGTCGCCTGGGTGCCGACAGGCATGAAGATCGGGGTGGTGATGACGCCGTGACCTGTGTAGATCTTGCCAAGCCTAGCCTTTGACCTTGCGGACGTCTTGAGGAGTTCGAAGCGGTTCTTTTGCATCTTGCGCGGATCGGTTAGCGTGTCTTGACGATGGTCCAGGCTTCGTCGAAGAGGCGCGCGGCGTCTCCCGGATCCTTGAGGAACACCATGCGCTTGATTTCCGCCTCGGTCGGGTTGATGACGCGGTTCTCGGTGAATTCCTTGTCGAGGACTTCGATCGAAGCCTTGTTCGGCGTCGCGTAGTTGATGTACTTGGCGAGCTGCGCACCGATCTTCGCGTCGAGGATGTAGTTCATGAACGCGTAGGCGCCTTCCGGATTCGGAGACTTGCTCGAAAGCGTCATCGCATCGACCCACATGAAGGAGCCTTCGACCGGAATGGCGAACTGGAGAGTCGAATCTTCGTCGATGGCCGCCATCGCTTCGCCGTTGAAGACGATTGCCGCCCAGTCCATCTTGGAGAGAACCTTGTCCTTTCCGCCGACCGATCCGTCAAATCCCAGGAAGTGAGGGTCTTTCTTCGCCTGGAGAATGTATTCGACAGCCTGGTTGATTTCGTCCTTGTTCGTGCTGTTCGCGTCAAAGCCCTTGGCCTGAAGCGCCATGGAAAGCATGGAACGGCTCTCTTCGAGGAGACTGAAATTGCCCTTTGTCTTCTGGGCGTCGAAGAGCATCGAATAGCTCGCGTTCATCGGGTCGATTTCGGCGTCGCGGTAGAGAATGCCGGTCGTTCCCCAGAGGTAGGGGAGCGTGTAGGCGTTTGTCGGGTCGTAGCTCGGGTTCTTGAACTGGCTCGCGACATTGACGCGGTTCGGCACCTTGTTCGTGTCGATTTGCGCGATGAGTCCGAGATGCACCATCTGCTGGATGACGACGTCGCTCGCGATGACCACGTCGTATTGGGCGGTCCCAACGGTCTGCAGCTTGCTAATCATCTCTTCCTGGGCTTCGTAGAGTTCGAGCTGGAGCGTGTAGCCGGTCCTTGCTTCGAAATCCTTGAGCATGTCCGGGTCGATGTATTCGCTGTAGATCATGACCGTGACCTTTTTCGTCTTGTCGGCGCTTTTTTCGTCGCAGCCGAGGAAAATCCCGGAGACCGCGAAGAGGGAAGTCAAGGAGAGAATGGCGAGGAGCTTTTTCAATTTTGTTGCCTTATGGGTTTGGGGTTGATGAATTTCAGGTTCGGGAATTCCCCTGGGCGATTTTCCGTTCCCTGCGGATTCCCTTTAGGGTAAAGAGGAGCATCGCGAAAAGGGTCAGTCCGAAGACGATGGTCGAAAGCGCGTGGATCTGGGGCGAGATGCCCCGCTTGAGCGAGCCGTAGATGTAGAGCGGAAGCGTCTGGGACTCGGGACCGCTCGTGAAGAAGCTGAGGATGAAGTCGTCGAGGGAAAGCGTGAAGGCGAGAAGCGCGCCGGCGACGATTGCCGTCGAAAGCTGCGGCAGGATGACGCGGAACCAGGCTCCGGCGGTCGAAGCGTAGAGGTCGCGGGCCGCTTCGATCTGCTCCTTTCCGATGCCCGAGAGGCGGCTCTGGACGACCAGCACGACAAAGCTGATTTCGAGCGTGACGTGGGCGATTGTCATGGTGAGCATTCCCGGGTCGAACACGGATGTCCACGACCGGAAGAGCGCGAAGACGACCGCGAGCGCGATGGCCATCAGAATGTCCGGCGTCACCACGGGGACGTTGATGGACATGTCGAAAAAGCAGCGCATCTTCTTTCCCCATGGAGTCCGATGGAGTCCGATGGCGAGAAGCGTGCCGAGCGTGGTGGCGACAAGCGTACTGGTGACGGCGAGGATCAGCGTGTTGACGGTCGTCGATTGGACCATCGCATTGTCGAAAAGCCCCGCATACCAGTCAAGCGTAAATCCCTTCCAGGTTTGCCCGTGCCTGCTCGCGTTGACGCTCTGCACCGCGACGAGAAACATCGGCAGATACAGAAGAAGAAAGCCGACAAGGGCGAGAATGCTTGCGACGATCGGAAGTTTTCGCCTAGACAAAGTTCTTTCCTCCGGCACGTTGGAAGATGACAAGGCTTACGACGCTCGAAAGGATGAGGACGGTTCCGAGCATCGCTCCGAACGGCCAGTCGCTCGCGGATCCGAACTGCTGCTGGATCAGGTTTCCGATGAGCATGTATTTTCCCGCTCCCAGGAGGTCGCTGATGACATACATCCCGAGGCTTGGAACCAGCGTGAGGATGACGCTCGCGATGATTCCGGGCTTCATCTGCGAAAGGATCCCATGGTAGAACGTGCGGACAGGACCTGCGTAGAGATCGCGGGCCGCTTCGACGATTCCCCAGTCCAGGCGTTCCACGCTCGTGTAGAGCGGAAGCACGGTGAACGGAAGCATGGAGCTGACCATGCCGATATAGACGGCGAACGTTCCCGGGTAGAGCGATTTTCCCTCGTCGATGATTCCGAGAAAGCTCGCCACCTGAGCGGGAAACATGTCCGGTCCGAGAAGAATCATCCAGGCCGCCGTGCGGATGACGAGGTTCGTGCAGCTCGGAACCATGATCAGCGCAAAGAGAAACTGCCGCATGGACTTGCCGTGGTTCGCTATCCAGAACGCCATGGGAAGTCCGATGGCGATGCAGAAGACCGTGGTGAGAACCGCTATCTGGACGCTGCGCCACAGGATCAGCAGGTTGTCGGGAGACCAGCCGAACGAGCTGAATCCAAGAAGCCGCTTGAGATTCGTCAGGGAAAAAGTCCAGTCGATGCTTCCGTAAGCGCCCCGGTTCGCAAAGGCGAGTACAACCAGGAAGGCGGTCGGAACCAGGAGAAACACCAGGAGCCAAAGGATTCCCGGGCCGGAGAGAAGCGCTCCGGTCTTTTGCATGTGGGCGCGAGTGGTGAGCTTGCCTTCAAAGACTTCGGTTTGCATCATGGATCTAGTCGCTCAGAACTTGCAGATACTGGGGTTCCATGTAGAGCCTGACTTCGTCGCCCGGATCGTAGATTTCGTCGGGGTCGGTCATCACGCGGAGCTTGATGCTTTCGCATGAGCCAAGGCCGGGGAGTTCCGCGATGAGTTCCCAGTAGTCGCCGCGGAAAATCCGTTCGAGAATCCTTGCCGGAAAGACGTTTTCCGAAAAGCTTTCCTCTTTTCGGCAGACGTGGATGTCTTCCATGCGGATGGCGATGCCTCCGCGGACCTTGCCGTTCTCGTCGGGATTCCAGGCGGGGTCCTTTTCCAGGTGAAGTTCCCCGAAATTCGCCCGGGCGAGCCTTTCCGAAGAACGTTCGCATTCGAGAATGTTCGCTTCGCCGATGAACGTCGCGACGAAACGGTTCACCGGATGTTCATAGACGTCTTCCGGGTTTCCGTCCTGCACGATCTGTCCGTTGTACATGACGAGTATCCGGTCGCTCACGGCGATCGCTTCGTCCTGGTCGTGCGTGACCAGAATGAATGTCGTATCGGTCTTTCGCTGGAGTTCGCGGAGTTCCACCTGCAATTTCTTGCGGAGGCTCGCGTCGAGGGCGGAAAGCGGTTCGTCGAGGAGCAGAATGTCCGGATTGTTCACGAGGGCGCGCGCCAGGGCGACCCGCTGCTTTTGGCCGCCGGAAAGGGTCGCGGGCATTTCGTCGGCGAGATCCGAGATGTTCACGATTTTCATCATCTCGTTGACGCGACGTTCGATTTCGTCTTTCGGAACCTTGTGGCTCTTGAGTCCAAAGGCGATGTTGTCAAAAATGTTCAGGTGGGGAAAGAGCGCGTAGTTCTGGAAGACCGTATTGATGGGGCGCTTTGACGGGGACTTGTTCGAAATGATCTTTCCGCTCAGGACGATTTCGCCCTTGTCCGCCTTTTCGAAGCCGCCGATGATGCGAAGGAGAGTCGTCTTGCCGCAGCCCGAAGGCCCGAGCAACGTGACAAATTCGCCGTCTCGGATGAATACGTTGATTCCCCGGAGTACGGCCTTCTTGCCAAAACTCTTGTAAACGTTGCGGACGTCAAGGTCAAAGTTTTCTCCGCTCGAAGGCAAAGGATCCATTTCTTTCTCCATCGGATGAACGCGTCTGTTTCAGTGTCCAAATTTAAAAAGTTTCATCCGGATTTTTTAGAGATTCGGGTAAAATTTTGCCTTAAAATCCTTTTTGACGAGTTCGGAGCCTAGCGGAAAGAGAAGTCAGGAAACAGGAGTCAGTTGAGAGTGGAGTGTGGAGGGTTGAGAGTGGAGTTTCGCGGACGTCTAGGCTTTAACGCAGAGCTTGGAACTGAGATCTTAGAGCTGAGATTTGCGAACGTCTAGGTTCTAACACAAGCGGACCGCTTTGAGTTCTTAAACTCTAATCTCTGAAAAAAGCGTGGCCGTGGGGGTGGATGCAAGGAAGGGGAAGTCAGAACTTAGAGCTGAGAACTTAGTTGAGAGTTGAGTGTGAAGAGTGGAGTG
>CAVJTH010000028.1:0-34516 GCA_963652365.1 Senegalimassilia sp. | reverse complement strand
AACCGGTACCGCAAGCTGCTGGTGAGGTTCGAGAAGACGGACGCGTCCTACATGGCGCTGCTGTATCTCGCGGCGGGGAGAATCGCCTTCAGAAAGGCAAAAGCTATTTAGGGATAGGTTCTAAGTATCCTCCCACCCGTATGTCGATTTTAACGCATAACCCACAGAATCCTCGTATCCGATTTGTACGGCGACAGTGTCAGCTAGGATGCGCCACTCCGTCGTATCGGGTAAATGCCAGCCTTCCGGGCAGATTCCGCGGACCTGTCCGCTTGCGGAACACTTTCTTTTATAGCCGCAATCCTTGCCGTTTTCCGAAAAGCGGGCCGCCGAATCCATCGCAGCTGCCCATATGTAAAGGCGACCGTATTCAGCGCAGGAATCTTCGTAGCAGAAGCTCGATGTGTCCGGCATGTAGGCGTAGTTCAGGTTTTCCGCCATCCAGGTCTGGGAGCCTATTTTGATCATTCGGTATGTCTGTCCGTCGCGATTGTCTTCGAACAAATCAAAGAGGCGATTGCCGGAGCATTCTTTACTGGATGGGTCGTAAACTTTGCCTATGCATTTTCCATAAAGAGAATTTTTATGGCAGAACTCCTGTTCGGGATCAAATCGTTTTCCCCGGCAGAGCGGGTAGAGAGAATCCTTGTAGCAGAAATTCGACTCCGGGTCGTAAATTTTTCCGTCGCAGAATGCCTTGTACAAGGTAATCGAATCCGCTCCGCAGACCAGTATTACGGTGCCGTCGCCGTTGTCCGTAAGCGTACAGCCCACACCGTTTTCACCGTTCTTGCCCATTCCGTCCGCGCCGTCCTTGCCATTTAGAACAACTCCGACCGAGTCGTCTCCGCAGACGACCTTATAGCCCGAGCTGTCGGAAAGAAGTTCCACCGTGCACGATGTTCCGTCTTTTCCTACAGTCGAAACATTCTTCCAGGCGGAATCCGCACACACATAGACCGCGTTTTCTTTTGAAACAAATCTCATCTTGCCCGAGATTTCATCGGAACATTTTCCAAGCGAATCCGCCGCCCCCACGACTTCTAGTCCGGAGGTTTCCATCGTTACATTTGTCACATCGTCACCGCAAGCGGTAAGGAACATTGCGATTAAAAAAGTGGGCAGGGACAATCTGTAAGTTTTCACAGGCAATTTTCCTTCTTTGTTAAATTCAATCCGAAATGTAATTCTTTCGGACGGATGTTGAAAGCTTTCTATTCTTATCTTGCCGAGAATTGCATTTTGAGTTTTCTTGCCGTTTAACATCTCCCTCTTCCCTCTTCCCGTGTCCCATGTTCCGTTTTTCGTAAATAAAAAAGCAAGCCCTTGCGGAGCCTGCTTCTTGAAAGTCGAATGAAGAGTTCGAAACTAGTTTTTCGGTTCGATGACTTCGAGCCCGCCCATATACGGACGGAGAACTTCCGGGATGACAAGCGAACCGTCTTTTTGCTGGTAGTTGTCGCAAATGCCGACCATGACGCGCGGCGTGGCGAGACCCGATCCGTTGAGCGTGTGGACAAAGACGTTCTTGCCGTCGATTTTCGTCTTGATGTTTGCGCGGCGAGCCTGGAAATCTTCGAAGTTCGAGCAGGAGCTGACTTCGAGCCATTTCTGTTCGACGGGAGCCCAGACTTCGAGGTCGTAGCACTTGGCCGCTCCGAATCCCAGATCGCCCTTGCAGAGGTTCAGGCGGTGGAACGGCAGCTTCAGCTTTTCGAGCAGCTTTTCGCCAAAGCACGTGAGCTCTTCGTGCATCTCGTAGCTGTTGTCCGGGCGGGAGAAAAAGACCATTTCCACCTTGTTGAACTGGTGCAGGCGAAGCAGCCCGCGCGTATCCTTGCCGTAGGAACCGGCTTCGCGACGGAAGCAGGCGGAATAGGCGCAAATCCGCTTGGGAAGTTCGCTCGCCGGAATGACTTCGTTGGCGTAGAGATTCGTGAGCGGGACCTCGGCGGTCGGAATGAGGAACAGATCGTCGTCCTTGTCGCAGCGATACATGTCCTCCTCGAATTTCGGGAGTTGGCCCGTGCCGCGCATCGTGTTGCGGGTGACCAGGTATGGAGGCGTGATCTCCTCGAATCCGTTTGCGCGGTGTTCGTCGAGGAACCACTGGATGAGTGCGCGTTCGAGGCGGGAACCGAGTCCGCGATAGACGGGAAATCCGTTGCCGGAAATCTTTGCGCCGCGTTCGAAATCGAAAATGCCGAGCCTTTCGCCGAGCGTCTTGTGATCGACCGGGGTGAAGTCGCGATCCTTGGAGTAGTGGTCGAACGGAAGCGGCCCTTCCTTTTCGACAATGTTTTCGCTCGAATCCTTGCCTTCCGGCGCTTTCGGGGCGATGTTCGGAACGTGCATCAGCATTTCGGTCTGCTTGAATTCCAGCTCCTTCAGCTTCTTGTCCAGTTCATCGATCTTGTCGCCGAGCGCGCGCATTTCCTTGACCGCCTCGTCGGCGTTTTCGCCTTTCTTCTTCAGTTCGCCGATGCGCTTGGATTCCGCATTGCGTTCGCTTTTCAGCTTTTCCACTTCGGAAAGGAGCGGACGGCGCACCTCGTCGATGGCGAGAACGTCCTTTAGGCTGACCGTCGTGTATTTCTTTTCTGTTTCGGCAATGAAGTATTCCGGGTTTTCGCGGATTTTTCGTATATCGAGCATGAGAAGCCTCGTTAAAGTTTTGTTCCTTCGATAATCTAGCTTTTAGAATTTATCTTTTGGGGCATGAATCGTCTAAAAATGCTTTTTTTTACGGTGGCTTTCGCAATTTGCCTTGTCGGCTGTTACAGCTTTACGGCGAGTACGCTTCCCAGCCATATTCGGACGGTGCAGATTCACGAAGTCGATAACAAGACTCTCGATCCGGTTCTTGGAAACACGCTCCGGGACAGCGTCGTGAACCTTTTCCGCAAAAATGCGGGAGGGGTTCGCCTGGTAAACGAAGAAGCCGATGCGGATTTCGAGATGACGCTCTTGAGCTACACGAACAAGCCAGAAAACTATACAAGCGGCTCCGAGGTGGAAACGTACCGCGTAACGCTTCGGGTCAACGTGCGCTTTTACGACAATGTCTCCGAGAAGATGATTTACAAGGGCGAAAACCTTTCTGCGGACGGGACATACGACGTGCTCCAGAACGAGACGGAAGACCGCCACGGCCAGGCGCGCGCCATCCAGAAATTGCAGGACCTGATCGTCGCGAACGCACTTGCGAAGTGGTGAAGCGGAGTGCGAAAAAAAGGATCGATGAGCAAGGAAAACCAACAGATTGCGGATATTAGCGAGGACTTTATCGAAGGCGAAACCTTAGGGATTGAGAGAAAGCAGCGTCTGATTGATTTTGTGAAAACTGCCCGGTTGAATTCTTTAACACAAGAAAATATTTTGGCGATTGTTCGCGAAATGAGAATCAGCCAGGTTTTCGGTTCAACGGAAGTGCAAAAGGTTTTGGATTGTGCGCCGGCGACGGCAACGAATGTGATAAAGAAAATGAAAAATCTTGGAGTCATCGTTCCGGTTACGGGCAGAGGCAAGGGCAAGTACAAGCTAAACGAAGACGAAATAACGTTTATCAAAACGCACGTCCGGGAAATGGAGTAGGCTTTCATGCAACTGCTCGCTGAAATCAGGAATGGCGAATCGGAAACGCTCGAACTCAAGCGTTCCATGCCGACCGAGGACAAAAAATATCTCAAGACGGTTGCTGCGTTTGCCAACGGCAAGGGCGGGAAAATCGTTTTCGGAATCGAAGACGAGACGTTTCGCGTAATCGGAGTGCCGAAGGAAAAGCTTTTTGTCTATCTGGATTCCATCACGAATGCGATTGCCGAGAACTGTTCGCCATCGATTGTCCCGAACATCTTTTTTCAGGCGATGGGACAGAAGACGGTAATTGTCCTCGAAATCCAGCCGGGACAGAACAAGCCTTACTTTATCAAGCGCGAAGGCTTGACAGACGGAACATACGTGCGGATTGGCGTGACGACGCGTCGGGCGACCGCTGAAAAGCTGCATGAACTGTTCCTGTATGGAAAACGGCTGTCTTTTGACGAAATGCCGTTTGGCGAAAAACCGGCGACATCTGCCGACATCGAAAGACTTTGCCAGGCGATCAAGCGATTTTCCAAGAAGAACGTGACAAGAAAGAATCTGGAAAGTTGGCTGCTCCTTGTGCCGTATCGAGACAAGAGATTTCCCTCGAATGCGTTTGAACTGTTGACGAACAATGCGTTCACTTTTGCAAAAATCCAGTGCGCACGGTTCAAGGGCAGGGAAAAGGGAATCTTTATCGACAAGAAGGACTTTGACGGACCTCTTTACGAACAGATTGAAAAGGCTTACGACTTTGTTCTGTCCCATATCAACCTGTCTGCAAAAATCCAAGGCGTTCTTCGCAAGGAAGAATACGAAATTCCTCCCGAGGCCATTCGCGAAGTCGTAATCAATGCGGTCGTTCATCGAAACTATCTGGTTCCATCCTTTATCCAGATTGCCGTCTATGACGACAGGGTCGAAGTTTCAAGCCCCGGTGCGCTTTTCGGCGGAATCACGATCGAAGAAATGAAAACCGGTAGTTCCAGCATTCGGAACAAGGTCCTTGCCGATGTCTTTGCCAAGATGAATATCATCGAGCATTGGGGAAGCGGGATTCTAAAGGTTTTTTCGCTTTGCAGGGAAAAAGGCTTGAGAGAGCCTTCCATCGAAGAAAGAACGGAAAGCCTTGTCATTGCCTTGTGGCGCAAGGCTACCCAAAAAGCTACCCAAAAGACTACCCAAAAGGCTACCCGAAAGATTTCGAATGCGGAAATGCGAATCCTTGATCTTGTTCGGGAAAACGCGGAACTTTCACGAGGCGAAATTGCGGAGAAACTGGGAAACATGACGCCCGACGGCGTAAAGTATCACTTGGCAAACCTTCAAAGGAAAGGCGCGCTGAAGCGCGTTGGCGGGAGAAAGTTCGGTTCCTGGTTGGTTTTGGAGAATAAAAAATGAAAAAATCAAGTCTTTCGATTCTGGGATTGTTGCTGGTTTCCACTGGTTTTTCCGATGTGCCGGCGGTAAACCAGCTGGGATTCTCTTCCAAGGCGCCGAAACAGTTTGTTCTCCAGGGGTCCGATACCGCTTCGGTCGAAATCCGGGAACTTGCGACGAATCGGCTAGTCCTTCGCCTTGCGGCGCCTCGGGCAGCTTACGATTTGTCGAGTGGAGACTCGGTGCAGCTCTTCGATCTTTCGCAGGTGCAAAAGGAAGGTTCCTATGTCGTTTCGCGAAACGGAAAAGTTTTCGGTTCGCCGGTTTCGATTCGCAAGAATCCCTATCGGGACTTGACAAAGGCTGCGTTCAAATGGTTCTACTTCCAGCGGGCGGGAATGGCGCTGGATGCCCGGTATGCGGGAATCTGGTCGCGGCCTGCCGGGCATCTGGATACAGCGGTCCTGATTTACGGGACGGATCGGAAAATTCGCTCGCCAAAAGGCTGGTACGATGCCGGGGATTTTGGAAAGTACATCGTCAATTCGAACATCACCGTCGCGACTCTTTTGAAATTCCATGAAGATTTCCCGGCGTATGCGAAAAAGCTCGACTGGGACATTCCGCGTGAAAATAAAAAGCTCTCGGCGCTTCTCGAAGAAGTCCAGTGGAACCTGGACTGGATGCTTTCCATGCAAGATGCGGACGGCGGCGTTTTTCACAAACTGACGTCCTTGGAATTTTGCGGAAACGTCATGCCGCACGAAGATACGCTTTCTCGTTTTGTCATCGGAAAGGGAATCACTTCGACTCTTGGCTTTGCCGGAGTCATGGCGCAGGCTTCGCGCGTCTATCGAAAGTTCGACAAAGACTATTCGCGTAAACTGCTGGCGGCTGCGAAGCGCGCTTACGATTTCGCCCAAAAGAATCCGACGCTTTTCTATGAACAGCCAAAGGACGTTTCGACCGGTTCGTATATCGCGAAAAACGAAGACGGAAAAGACGAATTCCGCTTTGCCGCCGCGGAACTGTTCGAAGCGACAAGGGAGAAAAGATACCTGGAGGACTTGAAGACGCTTTCTCTGCCTTTGGACAAAATCGGCGGACTCTGGTGGGGCGACCTGAACCTGCTTGCGGTCTTTCGGGTAGCGGAGTCTCCTGCTTTTGGGGATTCCTTGGCGCAAGCGGCGAAAAGGCTCTTGCTCGAAACGGCGGATGCCTTGCTTGCGGATTATGATTTGTCGGCGTATCGCGTCCCTGTTCCTTCGCAGAGGTGGACATGGGGGTCGAACAGCGGCGTAGCGAACAACGGAATCATCTTGCTGCAGGCGTATCGAATTTCGAAAGACGAAAGATATCGAAAGGCGGCCGAAGAGGCGCTTTCCTATCTGCTCGGAAAAAATCCGTTGCATCTTTCCTATGTGACCGGATTTGGCTTGCGTTCTCCGATGAATCCGCATCACCGCCAGAGCGAAGCGGATTCCGTTCGATTGCCTCTCCCCGGAATGCTTGTCGGCGGTCCGCATCTGGGAAGGCAGGACATTGGCGAAAATCCGTGGGAATGCCCCGATTATGCGACGAAAGGTTTCCCGGCGATCGCCTACCTGGATTCCGCTTGCAGCTACGCGACAAATGAAGTGGCTATCAACTGGAACGCTCCGCTCGCCTATTTGTCTGGCGCACTGGATGCCCTTTACTGATTTTTACGCAGAGGAATTTTAAATTCTGTCTGAAATTCTTGGCATCTCTCCCTAAAGTTCGGTGGATAGGATATGAACATCTTTGAAAAGCTCGGACAGGTCCTTCCTTCCGTCGAAAGCCCGGCCCGCTACATGGGCGGCGAAGCGAACAGCGTCGTGAAAGATCCGTCGAAGATTCTCGCCCGGATGGCGTTTGTCTTTCCGGACCTGTACGAAATCGGACTTTCGAACAACGGCTTGCGTGTGCTGTATCATGTCGTGAACCGCGAACCGGATCTGTGGATGGACGTCGCCTTTGCTCCGTGGGACGACATGGCGCGAGAAATGCGCGCTCACGATATTCCGCTCTATACCCATGCGACGTGGACGCCTGTCCGGGAATTCGATGTCGTCGGGATGACGCTCCAGACGGAACTCAATTTTACGAATGTCCCCTATGTGCTGGAGCTTGCGGGAATCTGCGCCTTTTCGAAGGACCGCAAGGAAAGCGACCCGATTGTTCTTGGTGGCGGGCCGGCAATGGCGAACCCGGAACCGATTGCGGATTTCTTCGACGCGTTCAACATCGGCGATGGCGAAGAGATGCTCCCGAAAATCTTGCGGACAGTCGGCGAATGCAAGCGGAAAGGGCTTTCCCGAATGGAAATCCTGGAAGCGATTGCGAAAATCGACGGCGTATATGTTCCCGCTTTTCGCGAAGTCGTCCGGGGTGAATTTGGACAGCTCGTTCCGAAAGAACCGGCAAAGGGTTCCTATGCGAACACGAATGGCGTGCGTCGCGTCTTTATCCCGGAACTCAAGAAAGAGGACTATCCGGTCAAGAACCTGATCGCCAACATGCGGCTTGTACACAACCGGTTCAGCGTCGAGGTGATGCGTGGTTGCACGCAGGGATGCCGCTTTTGCCAGGCGGGAATCTGGTACAGGCCTTGCCGGGAGCTTCCCGCGGACGATGTCATCGATCTTTCCAAGGAAGGCATTCGGGCGACAGGCGAAAACGAGCTTGGGCTGTTGAGCCTTTCGACGGCGGACTACAGGCCGATCGAGGCGCTTACCGATTCCATCATCGACGATGCGTTTTTCGACAATGTCGATGTTTCCCTGCCGAGCATCCGTGTGAGCAGTTTCGGACAGTCGCTCGCCGAAAAGGTGGCGGCCTTGAAAGGCGGACGCAGCGGGACCTTTGCCCCGGAAACCGGTTCGGAACGCTTGCGCAAGATGATCAACAAGACGATCACCGACGAGGACATGTATCATGCGGCGGAACACGCATTCTCTTCGGGATTCAACAAGATCAAGCTGTACACGATGGTCGGGTTCCCCACGGAAAACGACGACGACATGGAAGCGTTCTGCGGGCTGATCGAGAATCTGGTGAAAATCGGGCGAAAGTATCTGCGCGGGGCGCAGATTTCGGTAAGCATGGGAATCCTCATTCCGAAATCCTTTACCGCGTTGCAGTGGGCACCCTACATGGAAAAGGACTTGGCGCTTGCGCACATCCAGTTTGTACGCCGCAGGTTCTACAGGAATCCGAACGTAAAAGTCAACTGGGCGGATTGGGACACCTCGCGGCTAGAAGCCTTTTACAGCCGCGGCGACCGTTCGCTCGCCCCGATGATCTATGAAGCGTATCGGCGCGGAATGATTTTCGAAAGCGACAGCCACCGCATTCGTCCCAAGGACTGGGAGCAGATCTGGGCGGACTTCGGCTACGACGAAAAATGGATCTATGCGACGCGTTCAAGGGATAGCGTTTTCCCGTGGGACTTCATGCATGTCGGCGTCACAAAGGCCTATCTCTGGAACGAATACCAGAAAGGATTCAACCCCGAAATTCTTAAAGACGCAAAGCCTGTTCCCAATTGCAAGTGGGGCGAGTGCCAGCATTGCGGAATCCCGGGCAACGGACAGGAAGTTCGCCTTGCGGCGGAACCCGAAAAGTACAAGGCTCCCAGCCGGACACCGACAGAAATCAAGGAACTTGTCGCGAAACGACGTCCAGTTTACGATAAGCGTTTTTCGTACAAGCTAACGTTCCAGAAGACGGGACTCAGCCGTTTTCTGCCGCACCAAAATATGCTCGGCGCGTTTGTGCGGACATTTGCCTGTGCGGGAATTCCCTTGCGATACAGCGAAGGCTTTAGCCCCAAGCCGCGTGTCGTGAACATGGGCGCGCTTCCGCTCGGTCTCGAAACGGTCTGTGAAATCCTGGGTGTCGAAACGCTTGTTCCGTTGGATCTTTCGGAAAGTAAACTTCCCAAGCTGATGGAAAAATTAAATGCGCCGTTCCCGATGGGAATGAAGATTCTGAAAATTGAAAATCTTTCGTACAAATTATCTTCGAAATTCCCGACGTCGATGACCTATTCTTTCCGCCCGGAAAAAATCCCGGAAAATCTTTTGGAAAGATTCACCGAAAAAAAATTGCCGGTGGTAAAAAATCATCGCGGGCAGGAAGTGGACCTGAACCAGCATGTTCTGGACTTGCAGATTCGGGATGGGAAAATTTACGCTCGGGTCAAGTGCAATGAACAGGGAGGAACGGCCAGTCCCTATCCTCTCTTTGGCGGATTGATGGGCCTTGAAAGCGATGCGTCAAGTCTTGACGATCTTTCGCGCAGATTCCTGATTCGCAAGGAATCGATGCACTGGGACTGAATCGTTTAAACCTTTTTTAGGTATAGAATCGGGTAAGGATTTCCCTGTTCATCGATTTCGGAACGCTTATATGGTTTAAATCCGAGATGTTCGTAAAATCCCTTGGCGGATGGATTTTGTTCGTTGACGGTGACTTCGCGGACCGAGAATTTTTCAATCGCATCCTGCACGAGCATTTTCCCGAAACCTTTTCCGCATTCTTCGGGCAAGAGAAAGAGCATCTCGATTTTTTGAAATCCCGCGCCCAGAAAGCCGACGGTTTGCCCGGATTCCTTCTCGGCGATTAAAAGGTGACAGACGTTGGAAAGCGCTTCGGGAACATATTTTTTGATTTGCAAAATTTCCGCATCGGACAAAAAATTGTGAGTTGCGCGGACCGACTTTTCCCAAATATCCAACAGTTGCCGAATTAGCAGTGAATCTCGTTCTTTGATTTCTTTGATGGTCATCAATTCATCCAGGAATTGTCAAAGTCAAATCCGATGGAAAACTTGATGCGCGTCGGAGAAATCGCTTTGGGCAAGACGGGAATGTCGATTGGTGTCATCTTGCGTCCGCCCGTTCCGTTTTCGTCTTCCCCGATGCGGTCCAGTCCGCGGGCGAGGTTCAGCGATAGGTTGAACGGCATCGTGTAGAAAATCCGGTTGGCCAGTCGGAATTCTACTCCGACACTGCGATCCCAGAATTCCCTTTTTGAAAATTTTGACATCGGAATCCCGTGGTCGTTCCAGGCCGCTCCGACTTGTGCGTACAAGTTCACGAACAAATCTCGGGTCGTAAAAATCCAGAACTGCTTTCGAAAATCTTCAAAGATTGGGAACAGATAATGGATTTCCGCCTTGGCGGTTTTCAGCCCGCTGCGGTTGTAGTCTTCGCTTGTAATCAGGTAGGGGTAGCCTTCCAGAAGGAGCGGCGTATAGTAGTAGCTGTCGAGCGTATCCTTGGAATCTTTTGCCGTCCAGGTTCCAAGACCTTGAACCGTTGCGCCGGCGGCAAGGCGCGCTCCGGGATGAATCGGGTTCGCGAGGCTTCCGTGCAGGTTGAAGTAAAAACTGTGCAAGGTGTAGTTTCGGTAGATGGGCTCGATCTTTCCGCTTGGAGAAACGGTGAAGCTCTCCGCAAAGGTTCCCGGCCTGTACAAATCCGAATTGGCAATCTGGTAACTGGCCGTTATTCCGTTCCCCGCGCCTGCCGTGTTGGTCGTGGTGGCGTCGTCCATGCCCCCGTCGAAGGTAATTCCCAGGGTTCCGGAAAATCGCTTTTGATAGGTCCACTTCAGGTTGTCTTCGTACAGGTTGAAATTTGCCCAGTCGTAACCGCCGAGAACGAAAACGCTGTCGCCCTGCTTGAAAACGCTGTAGCTCGCGCTTCCCTGGAGCGCGGAAAGAAAGATCGCATAGTGGCTTGTTCCGACGGAATCGCCATAGCTTCGCGGGTCTTCGTAGCGGACGGTGTCCTTGGAGCGCACGTTCATGTCGGTAAAGGAAATCCCGAGGGTTATCGGCGTCGAGCGGTTTTCGAGAGACGCCAGGAACTCGTGTTCCATTTCGGGATTGATGCCGTCGCCGTTGATGTATTTCCAGCCGTTTCCGAGTTCGAGCAGGAGGCCTGCGGAGAGAACGTTTTTCTTGAGCGGGTCGGAGAGCGACATGGCAAAGCCCAGCTTGGGAACCGCCTTGCCGTCTCCGTTGACCGTGAAATCCGGAGAACGTTCTTCGATGGCGAAAATCGGAGCGACGAGAATCTTGGTCGGAATGGGCTTGTAGTCGCGTTCGCTGCCGGCAAATTCGATTTCCGAAAATTCCAGCGACTTCCGGGATTTCGGTGCGAGCGTCCCGTCGAGGACAATCGGAGGCGTCCGAGGCTTTTTGACCGTGGAATCTCGCTGGGTAACCAGCGTGTCGATTTGACAAGCCGGAGCGAGCCTTGCGGAATTCGCGGACGAGGAATCCGTTTGCGGAGAGGTTTCGGACGAGTCGGGAATGAAGGCTGTTTCTGCCGAGGAGGGACAAACCGTGTAAGTCGTGTCGAATACGGTGAAAACGGAATCCCTGGTTGCATCATGGTCGGAGAGCTCTATCGAGTAGAGCGAAAATCCGTCCTTGTCGTAGTTTGTATAGAATACGGTTCCAGAATCGACGGTGGGCGAAAAGGCTCCGCCGAGAACGTTGGTCAGGGGATGTTCCGTTCCGTCTTTCAGCTTTTGGGAATACAGGTTGAAGATTCCGCTTCGGTTGCTCGAATAGATGATCGTTTCGTCGTCTATCCAGTTGGCGTCTCGAAAATCGATTCCTTCTTGCGAGAGAACCCGAAAATTCGATCCGTCGCTTTGGATACAGGCGATTCCGCGGTTCCTGTCGTCGAAGAATCCAAAGAGAATCGTCGTTCCGTCGGGGCTGAATTTCGGTGTGTAGATGTTGTAGTAGAAGAGCTTTTCGTCGGGAATGTAGATGTCCTGGATTTCTTCCGGGCGTTCGCTCTTGAAATCGGGCATCTTCACCTTGCTCAGCACGAATCGCGTCGAGTTGATTTCGCGGCGGGCAAAGACAATCGTTTCGCCGCCTGGAGAAATGTCCGGATAGACGGCGTCGGCGAGGATCGTCGCCTGGGCGTTACGGCCGTTTGTGTCGGCAACGGCAATGTCGAAGTGGGCGTGTCCGTTTCTGTCTCGCTTTGCGTAGGTCGTGTAGGCGAGAACCGGTCCTGTTCCCGGAATTTCCCGAACGGAAATGCCTTTGTCAAGCCAGGGCTTTTTCGTCTTGAATAGGGTCTGGGCAAACTGGGAAATATCGAGGATGGAGTCCTGGAGCGTCAGGGAAATTCCCGTTGCGGAATCCTGGACGACAACGGAGTCCTGTCGATTCTTCGGAATCTTGAAAATGCCGCCGTCGAACCAGGGACCGCCAAAGTTTGATACGCCGTAGATGTCGTTCCCGGCGACTACCGGGTAGTCGTGATAAAAGGCGTTCTCCGTCCATTTCTTTCCGGTGACCAACGCTCCGAGCCTTTCCCGTTCCTCTTCGTAGTGTCGAATGGTCGATTCCTTCCATTTTCTGTAGAGGGAATCTTCGTCGATGCCGATGACTTTTCGAAGCGCGCCGGAAAGGGTGACCCGGTGCATCCTGGAAAGTTCATGCCAGATTTTTGGAACTGCGTCCGGACCGTATTCGGCGTCGATGAACCGGACAAGGGAAAATCCCTGGGTGTAGGGACCGAGTTCCGCATCGAGCGAATTGTCCGCGAAATCGTGCATGAATGTCAGATCGAGAAGTCCATCGTTCAGCGCGGCAACGCGGAGCAGCATGTCGCGGTGGCTGTCCCAGGCGTCGAACCCCATTCGGGCGGATTCGAACTGTGCGGTTCCCTCGGCAAGCCAGAGAGGCTGCAGGGTGAACGGCACGACAATCGATGCGTTCTGTGTCGAGCGTTCGTTGTAGTAGTCGATGTAGGAAAGCTGTGCACCGTAGATGAAATGCGGCAACTTGCTGCCGCTTTCGATGCTCGCCAGATGGGAAAATTCGTGGGTGACGACATCGGCGATCCAAGGGTGCGTGCTGCGAATCTTGAAATCCCAGTTCGAAAGAAAGAGATTCATCGCGTTTTCGTTTGGCACCGCCGAGCCGTTTGCATACAGGGCGTTTTGAAGCGACACGTCGATCTTGAGCGGCATCTCGAACCGGTATCGCGAAACGATGGAATCGTACACCGCTTCTGCCGTCGAGGCGACGATTCCCGCATGGGTGCTGTAGCCTGCCGGATAGGCGTAGTTGAAATGCTCGGAAGAAGCCGCCTTCCAGCGGATATCGCTCTGGTTGCCCGAAAAGGTCAGTTCCGTTGCGAAGAGAAAGCTGGAGAGCGCCAAAAGCGGAAAGATGTTGTACGGTCTAATCACGATTTTCCAATATACAAACTAACGGTATCGACAAGAATTCGATTTCTGAAATGTGGCGATTGCTGTCTTGAAGTCATCAGCGCTTGAATCGCTTGTTGATTTCGGAAACCGGAAGTCGCATCAGGGTAGGGCGCCCGCTCGGAGAGCTCATCGGATCTTGCGCGGAAAGAAGACCGGCCATCAGGTGGGTCATTTCTTCGGTGTTCAGCTTGTCTCCGGCCTGTATCGCGTTGCTCTTCGCCCAGGCTTTCGCCAGGGTCTCGTGGGTTGGATTTCCCGGATTCTCTCCGCCGAGGACATCGGCGACGAGCGTCCTGATGGCTTCGACGGACCTGGAAAATGGCAGATCCCTGGGGGTTCCGCGGAGCTGGTAAGTGTTCTTTCCGAACAGTTCCAGGTGAAATCCCAGCTTTTCGAGCGTCGGGAGCAGTTCCGGGATAACGCTTGCTTCTGTCGGGGAAAGCTCGATGATTTCGGGAAACAGAAGTTCCTGGCTTTCCAGGGCGCTCTCCGCGTCGAGAGAGGCAAGCGCGCGCTCGTAGAGGATTCGCTGGTGCGCCGCGTTCTGGTCGATGAGCAAGAGCCCTTCGCTGTCTTCGCACACGAGGTACGTGTTCGCCAGCTGAAAGAACTGGGGCGGCGTCGCCTTGTCCATTCGGGTCGGCGGTCGCAAGTTCTGGGGGGTGAGCGGAATGATGTTGCCGTTTTCGGGCAGGGAAAAAAGGTCCTGGATGATGTCGTTCGGATCTTCGGAACGGTATTTCGTCCTAGATGCCTTGACATTTTTTGTCGTGTCCGAGACCGGACCGAGCGGGGTCGTACGAACGTTTCGAGAAGAAGAGTCCGTTTCGAACATTCCTTGAACCGGCGTGGCTCTTGCAAAGGACGGCTCGGGCATCACGGGCGATTCTTCGGTCTGTGTCGCGGCTCTTGTCGAAAAATCCGCAATGCGAATTGTCGGATGATTTTCTTCTTCGGCTTTTTGAAAGGCGTCTCGAATCGCGTGATGAACCGCCACGAAAACATCGTTCTCGTTGGCAAACCGGACTTCGCGCTTTGTCGGGTGAACGTTCACATCGACCGATGTGTCGGGCATTTCCAGAAAGAGAACGGCGATGGGCGCGTTCGCGCTTCCGTATGGTTCGTAGGCTCGGGCGACCGCCTTTGTCATGACGGGATTCCAGATTGGCCGTTTCTGCACATAGAAGTAGAGCTTGTTTCGCTTGTTCTGGAGCGCGTCGGGAGGAACGGCGAAGCCCGATACATGAATGCCCGCTTCTTCGTAATCGACTGTTCGCATCGACTTGGCGACGCCCGCTCCGAGCGCTTCGGCAATGCGACTTTTCGGATCGTCGCTTTCGACTCCGGTAAAGATATCCCGGCCGTTGACTCTGTAATCGAAGCGTACATTCGGGTGCGCTATCGAAATTCGCGTGACCGTATCGAGAACGCGGGACGCTTCGAGCGTGTCGCTGCCCAAAAAAGTCTTCCGGACCGGAGCGTTAAAGAACAGGTCTTCGATCAGGAACGTCGTTCCGCGGGGAGAAGCGTCCGACGATTTCGATTCGAGGGCGCCTCCGACAAGACGGAGCGTGTGGGCTTCGGACGCATCGGCTTCGCGACTCGTGATGGAAAGCTTCGAAATGGCGGCGATCGAAGCGACCGCTTCGCCGCGGAATCCGTTGGTCGCCAAGTGAAAGAGGTCGTCCGCCGACGTCAGCTTGGAGGTGGTGTGCGGCTTGTAGCAAATGTCCAGATCGCTTTCGGACATTCCGCAACCGTTGTCCCGAATCAGAATGGACGACTTTCCGCCGTTTACGATTTGAATTTCGATGCGGGTCGCGCCGGCATCCAGGGAGTTTTCGACCAGCTCCTTGACGGCCGAAGCGGGGCGTTCCACGACCTCTCCGGCCGCGATTTTGTTGATGACATCTTCGGAGAGTGCGTGAATTCGGGGACTTTTCATGCCAAAAATATAGAAAAGTCTCAAAAATACCATTAAAAATGCTTTTAATTCGAAAAGAGGGTGGGCAAAACGCCTGTAAAAAAATAAATTATAGCCATGCAGGATAATAAAAATAAAATACCCAATATCTTTTTGAAGTTGGCCTACAGCGAACTTCTTCTTTCCTTTCGGACAGAAGATCTGGTTCCTCTGGTCCAAAACGCAAGTGTCACTAGCCGCAAGCTGATCGAGCAGGCTTGGCAGGAAGACGAAATGGTCAGCGTGGAAGACAATGCGCTGATGATCGAGGGCTTCTCGAACTGGCTCCTTTCGAAGGGCGAAAACCTGGATGCCTTTGGCAATCGGATGTTCGACAAGATGAAGCACTTGACGTCGATTCCCAAGCGCGCGCTGATGCGTTCCTATCTTCCCTATATCCGCGACTTCTACGAGATGCAGGACCAGCGTCTTGGCGTCTTGCGCCTGATCGAAAAGCGCAATCTGTTTCACGAGAATTTCCACTTTGTGGAAGGCTCGGTCGATGGAAACGAGCGTCACGACTTCCTGATCAATCGCTCGAACGGTTCCTATCATCCGTCCGCGGTGTATTCGTCCTGGCTTCTTCGCTCCTTCCAGCAGAGCCCCTGCTTCCTGGACTTGCCTCCGTTCGAAAAGATCAACATCTACGCGAGCCAGTATTCTGCCGAAGAATCCCTGGTCGGCCGTCTTGTCGGCAACCAGGAAGGCGATACGTTCTATGTCAGCGGAATCGCTGTCGGCAAGGTTGTCAAGTTCGAAGAGTGCCTCAAGAAGCTTCCGATCGATCTGGGACTTTCCAAGTATGCGGACAAGCTGTGCGTTCGCGCCGATACGGATGTGGTCGATACCTTTACGGGAACGCGCCTTCTTTACAAGGATCGCTACTACGGAGCGCCGGTGTCCATCGCGGAATTCATCTACGCGAAGGACGTGAAGACGAAGGATCCGTTTGCCGGTCTCATCTCTTCGCTCGTCCAGGAAGAATACAGTGTCTGGCCGCCGGTGCAGAAGGCTCACGACGAGCTTCTCCACAAGATAAACCACGTCGCCGAAATCATCTACTACGAAACGGACGATTCCATTTCGGTCAATGGCAAGCACCTGATGCGCAACGTTCCTGCTCGCATTCTTCGCAATGTCTTGCGCGAATATACGAAGACCGGGCGCGAGGAATTCGAAAATCGCGAATTCAAGCGCGATCCCGAAATCTGCATCGATCCGGTGAATCCGAATTTCGAAAGCCGTCTGAACCGTGTCGTGGATCATTTGGAAAAAGTCTCCGACGTCATGGGACTGAATCGCCATCGTCGTGGCGGATTCCGTTTTGAACCGCATTGCCACATCGAGTTCCACGAGGAACCCGCTGTCATTCGGAAGCCTCGGAAATAAGTAATAAATACTAGACTATCCCAGATAGATTCTTCTATATTGGGTCTAGAGTCTTGGCGGAAAGGTAAATCCTCTAACAACTCTATCATTGCTCCCCTCCTGGTAAGTTCGGGGTTCAATCCGCCAGCTTTTGATTCCTGCGAGATTCTCGCAGGAATTTTTTTTGTCGAGAGCTTGACTTGCGTGGCGACAAGAATTTGCGCATCGGAGTCGTTTCATTTTTGCGCAGTGGACGTTTTTGTGCCCATGGAGAATACATTTAAATAAAATTTTACTAGATATTTTGTTTTGACTGGGCTAAA
Source organism: Senegalimassilia sp. (assembly GCA_963652365.1). GTDB lineage: Bacteria > Fibrobacterota > Fibrobacteria > Fibrobacterales > Fibrobacteraceae > Hallerella. Next base: position 17,623 of record CAVJTH010000028.1, on the reverse strand, counting down.
TTTGAAAGGTATGAAATCGATTTTCGAGTATGGAGACTTTCGCTCGTTCTTGCGCGACTTTCATGGTTCGCGGCAGATGGGACATGCCCGGTTTTCCTGGCGGGCGATTGCGCAGCGGGCGAACATCGGCAATCCCAATTTCTTGCGCCAGGTAATGCTCGGAGAGAAGAATCTAAGCGAAAAGACGATCGAAGCGGTCGGCAGGGCTGTCGGTCTTTTGGGGCCGGAGCTGGAGTATTGGATTCATCTTGTCCGGTTTTGCCAGGCAAGCGAAGGCGTCCAAAAGAAACATTGCCGCCTGGAACTTTCGCAGATGCGCGGATCCGTCTGTCCGGTAGAAATTTCATCGGGGTTTTCCGAATATTACGGTCATTGGTTTATCCCTGCCGTTCGGGAACTGATTACCCTGTTCGATTTCAAGGATGACTACGCGCTGCTTGCAAGATCCTTGAAACCGTCGATTCGTGAAGACGAGGCGAGGCTTGCCGTTCGGGTCTTGCGCCGGTATCGCTTTATCGAAAGGAATTCCGAAGGGCGTTGGGTGCAGACGCATCGCGCGCTTCGCAGCGGGAGCCCTAGACATCGAAAGTCTCTGGTAAAGTATCATTGCGACATGCTGGAAAAGGCGGCACATGCCCTCGAAACATGGAAAAAGGATCGGCGCTATGTCGTGGGGATGACTCTGGGCGTTTCGCGTACTTGCTTTCGGATGATTCTGGCGGAAGCGGAAAAATTCAAGAACCGGGTCGCCTTGCTTGTGCAGAACGATTCTCAAAGCGATACGGTCATGCAAATCGCCTTGCAGGTCTTTCCCGTGGCGGCAACTCCGGCAAGCGAATTCAATGACGAAAACGAGATGGGAAAATGATTCGTCGGCTATTGCTTCTGTGCCTGTCGCTCTGTCTTTTGGATTCTTGCAAGGAGAATGTCGCCGGCGGAACGAGCGAGCATGAAAACGTGGTCCAGGTCCAGCGTCTCGCTCCGTTTGGAGATTCTGTCTTGGCTGTGGTTCTGGATTCTCATGGGCGTCCGATTCCCTACGCGGTTGTCCAGGTGGTCGAACGAAAGAATTGGGCTGCCAGGACCGAGAATGGCGAACGCGTTGTCCGGGATTCCGCCTTCATTGCGGACAAGGATGGTCTGTTTTCCGTGGATTACGGCCTCTGCGCGGATGTGGGACTGCAGGTCAGCGTGCCGGGCAAGGGACTGGGATACGCCCCGTGCGCGAAAGTTCGCTCCATCTTGAAAATCGAAGTCGGCAAACCGCAAGGCGTTCATGGAAGGGCGAAGGCGAATCAGTCGGTCGCGGTCTATGGAACGGGATTTTTTGCGCAAAGCGACGGACACGGGCATTGGCGCTTGCCGCTCCCGGGAAATTTGCGGCGGAACGATATCGTTTTGATGGAAAACGAAAACTGGCATCTGTTGAATGAACGTTCTGGTCGAATTGTCGTGGAAAACTTTTCGAATGCAAAATCGCCCTTTACTCTATTGCACCGCTTTAACGGCGGAAGCCGATGGTGGGCTGCGTTCGATTCGGATTCGTCGGGCGATTCGACGGAAAACCTGGCTGCGCATCGGGTATTTGCCGACGCGAGACATGGCAACGCCTTGCATATCCGTCTTGTGGATGCCTCGGGCGGAAAGGCGATGGTCGGCTTCGACTGGGGACGTGACAGGACCTGTCCCGATCCGGAACGCGTCTATCGGGACTTGTCCAATGCGGATACCCTGTTCCTTGCGGCGAAAGGCGAGGGGACTGTTCGCGTACAGTTTGTCTGCCGGGCCGAGAACCTGTTGAAGAATACGGTCTTCGAAACCAAGATTGCCTTGGATTCTTCCTGGACGGATTATGCGCTTCCCATCGAAAGCTTCAAGGTCGTGGACGGTTCGACTCTAGACGCCTCCTTTTCGTGGGAAGAGGTCAGCGGGCATTGCAAGGCGACGGTCTTTTACGCGGACGGTCCGGCGGACTTGTGGCTAGACGACATAGCCATTCACGGTGTCTTGCTGAAAGATATCGAATGATCTTGCTTTCGCAGGAACTATTTTTTGTACATGCGACAGACAATTATCTGGATTTTCCTCTTGGCCGGGACGCTCCTCGCGGCGAATGTCGAACAGGCGATTCTCGCGCTTCCGCCTTCCAGGGAAGAGATGGTTCGCCGCGGACGGACACTTCTCCTGCAATCCTTGCAGACCGGGGATTCTGCGCTTGCCGCGCAAACTGTCTCTTTCTTGAACGAAAAGTATTCGGAAAGCCTTTGTCCCTTTTCCCGAATGGAACGGGGACTTGTCTATCTGCGGATTCGGCAGTATGATTCCGCATGGACGGAACTTGTCCGCGAACGTCGCCTGTTCGCTCCGCAAGCGAAACGCGCAATGACCGCTAGCGATCGGTGTGCGGTCGAATCGTCGAACGATAGCGGCTCTTTGTATTTTCACGATGAACTTTTTGCCTATCTGAAGCGGGACTTTACGTGGACCGAACAGAAGATGGACAGCCTGTTCGCGCGTGTCGCGGCGTCTTCGGCGCAAGAGTTTTACAAGGATGCGATTCCCGCGTTCTTCCCGGTGGTCTTTTCCTGGGAACAGCGCGACGCTTCTCGTGGCGAGCGGTTTCTTCGATCGGCAGAGCGATTTGTGCGGAAGTATCCGGAAAACGAAAACGGAATCTGGCTTCGGGAGAATTTTCTGGGCGCGGAACAGGAGAAAAATTCGGTTCGATCGGATGATGCCTTTCGGTCGCACCTGTACGGCTCTGGCGTCGGACTTGAATTCCTGTCGGGCATCGGATTCCTGACGTCGGATTTTAAACAGGCGTTTCGACATCGATACTGGAATAACCAGGTGGCGCTTCCCATCCAACTTTTTCGGGTGACCTTCACGCCCTTTGTTTCTTTTGGTATGCTCCAGACGCGCGAGAACCGTCAATTTGCCGATGTCCTTTGGGAGAAGAGTAGCGAACTTGCCATTTTGGAAGGCGGGATGACGTTGGGCCTGGTCGCCTTTGACAGCCGCTTTTTCAAGGTGGAGCCTTTCGTGGGAATCGCTTCGGTGGAATTGACGCTACCGGACAATTCCGCGGACTATTACTACTATGCGGACAAGCCTTGCAACAATTATCATCGCCTCAGGCGATACGTGGCAGACAATCATTCGGTCGCCTATCTTGCCGGAGTTTCGGGCGAGTTCCGCCTGCTGTCCGTCTATTCGCGCCGCTCCGAGGCTCCCATCTCCTCGATTTCCTTGCGCGTCAAGTATCTCGCGCATTTTCTGGATCACGATCTGGGATTTCGGACGCTTGAAGGCGTTTCGCACCAGATCCTGGCGGGTATCGGCTTCTTCATCTGGTGACGTCAGGTCATTCGTCGATGAACTGGTAAACGATTTCGTTCTTTCTTGACATGCCGTATCTTGTGCGGGCAATCGATTCGATGTAAAAGGAATCCTTGATCAGACGTTCCCCTTCGTGATGCCGGGCGAGAAGTTCTTTCTGGAGAGAATCCTTCTCCTGCTCGAGACGCGCGATTTGGCTTTTCAGCTTGTGCTGGTTCCAGAGACCGTTTTCGCCAAGAACGAACGACCAGAGAAATATCCCGTTCGCGACGGCCAGTGTCGCGCCTAAAACCTGAAAGATTCCGATTTTTCGAACAATCACGATGACCCCGCAGTCAAGAAGTGAAACTCGTTTCCATCCTTTGAATGGACGAGTCCTGCAATTTCCAGTTCCGTCAATATAGCTAAAAGTCTCGAAATCGAAATGCCCGAATCGCATCGGAGCGTTTCGATGGAATGGGTAAAGCCCGCGCATTTTCGAAAAAGCGCCTGGGCGTCGGGTTCGAGCCGGATCCCTGTGCGAAACAAATCTTCCGGTGTCGGATCGGACAGACGCTTTGCTCCGCAAAGATCCGGAAAGTCTTCGGACCGCCAGATGGGAATCGCTTCCTTCCTGGCGATGCAGCGGTTCGGTCCCTGAGAAGTTCCAGCGAGAATGCTTCCCGGTACGCAAAGGACCGGTCGCTTGAGTTTTCGGGCGAATCGAACGGTCAGCATTCCTCCTCCGGATTCCCGGCTCTCGATGAGCGTCGTGCTCTTGCAGAGTCCGGCGATGATGCGGTTCCTTTCGGGAAACATGAATTTCTGGGATGGAATCCTTTCGGGGTATTCGGAAAGAATCGCTCCGCCGTCTTGCAGGATTTGCCGTGCGATGTTTCCGCGGGAGCCTCCGATGTCCGCTTCGATACCCTGGGCGATAACGGCAACGGTCGGAATGTTCGATCGAATCGCCTGCATGTGACAGAAACTGTCGATTCCCTGCGCAAGGCCGGACACGACGATGGCGTCGGTTCCCCGCAAGCTTTCGACAAGCTTTCCGCAAATGGCGTCGGCTTGCTGGCTTGGCCGCCTTGTCCCGACCATGGCGATCCACGACTTGTCAAAATCGGGAAGGAGCCCGCGGCAGTAAAGCCTTTCGGGAGGATTTGAAAGTTCGGCAAGCCTTTTGGGGAAGCGTTCCCGTTCAAGAATTTGGACCGGAAAATTGCTAGTTTTGCATTCCATGAAATATTCCTTTGCTGATCTTGTGGCGATTATGAAACGGCTCCGCGCAAAAGACGGATGCCCGTGGGACAGGGAACAGACGACGCAAAGCCTCTTGCCCTATCTGATCGAGGAGTCTTCGGAGTTTATCGACGCCGCCCAGGCGGGCGACAAGGCGCACATGTGCGAAGAACTTGGCGATGTCCTGTTCCAGGTTGTCTTTAATGCACAGGTCGCCGATGAACGCGGCGACTTCGATATCGACGACGTGGTGCAGTCGGTAAGCGAAAAGATGGTCCGCCGGCATCCGCACGTGTTCGGAAACGCTCGCGTGAGCGGAACGGGCGAAGTGCTTGCCCGCTGGGAAGAGATCAAGGCGACCGAAAGGAACAATGCGGACCTGAAGGAAAAGTCGGCGATGGACAAGGTTTCGCGGAGCATGCCGACGCTCGCGCGGGCTCAGGAAATGGGGCGCAGGGCCTGGAAGGACGGTTTTGACTGGAAGTCCGACAAGGCGGTTTTCGAAAAGGTTCGCGAAGAGTATGGCGAATTCCTTGACGAATACGGAAAGGCGACCGCGGAAAATCCCAACAGAAATCGCATGGAAGAAGAGCTTGGCGACCTGCTCTTTACGCTCTGCCACTTGGCGCGACATCTCGGGCTGAATGCGGAAACGGCCCTGATCCGCGCGAACTCCAAGTTTGACGCGCGCTACCGGGCGCTCGAAAGGCTGGCAAGGGAAAAGGACCCGCAAAAACCTCTCGGGGAACGATCTCCCGAGGAGTTGCTCGCCCTGTGGAGCGAAGCGAAGAAGGCGGTCAATCAAAAATGAGGTTGTTTACCGAAAGACCTACGAAAAATACGAACAGGTAGCCGTACCAGAGGATGGTGAGCGGATAGTTCAGAATCCGCTTGGACTTGCTTTCGATCGAGCGGTTCTTCTCGGCGATGCGAACCAGGTTCCGCTTGAAGTAGAAAGCGGTTCCGACGGTGCCGACAAGGCTGACTAGGATGAGGATGAATCCGGAAAGCATGGTGCAAAAATACAAAATTTTGACGTAGAAAGCGTCGTAGCGGGATTTCGGGCGGCAAAAGGCCTGGATTTCCTTGCGGTTCGGTTGCCCGAATCCGTCAAATTTTCTCTATTTGGCAAAGCTTATGGCTCGTTTATGTAAACGATCCTTTCTTTTATGAGGTGTATTTGGATAACCGGGAAAAACTGAATTCCCTGATCGCCGAAGCTTGCGAGGCTGTCGGCGTGGAGCTTGTCGAACTTGACATGTTCAGGGCAGGGAAGCGAGAGATCCTTCGCATCTATATCGACAAGGAAAACGGTGTCGATGTCGAGGATTGTGCCGCGGTCAGCCGTCATCTTTCCGATGCGATGGACAATGACGAATCGCTGATGGACGGAGCCTATACTCTGGAAGTCTCCTCGCCGGGGATAGACCGTCCCCTGAAGTCCTCTCGGGATTTCGAACGCAATCTGAACCGTCTCTTGCGGATCGTGCGCGAATCGGGAAAACCTCTTTCCGGGACGCTGGTCGCTTTTGACGAACAGAATTTAACCCTGTCGGTAAAAGGCGTGACAGAACAGGTCTTGGTTCCTAGGTCCGAGATTCTCTCTGCCAAGGTAGAAGTTCAATTCTAAAACAAAGGCTCTTATGACAACGAAGAACAAGGAACCCAAAATCAATCTGATCGAAGCCTTGAAGGCCGTGGTCGATGTCAAGAATATCGACGATTCCGTCGTGGAAGAGGCGCTCAAGGATGCGCTGATCACCGCGGCTCGCAAGTACTTGAACATCGACAAGCATTTCGAGGTGCATATCGACAAGGAGACGAACGAAATCTCGATAGCCCTGGTGGTCGATATTGTCGATGATTACCCGGACTACGATCCTTCGCTCGATGCCGCCGCCGTCCAGGAAATGGACGAACATTACATGCTGGTCGAACAGGCGCGCGACGTGAACCCGGATGTCCAGGCTGGCGATCATCTCGAAATGGAACTTCCCGTGTCGGCGTTTGGCCGCCAGGCTATCCAGACGGCGAAGCAGTTCCTGATCCAGCACATCCGCGATGCCGAGCGCAACAAGATCGTGGAAACCTACCGCGACCGAATCGGTTCGATTGTCAACGGGGAAGTCCTCCGCGTCGAAAGCCGGAACGCGATCGTTTCCATCGGACGTCAGACCGAAGCGGTTCTGCCGTTCAAGGAGCAGCTCCCGAAGGAACGCTTCCAGCAGGGAAGCTCGGTCAAGGCCGTCATCAAGGCGGTCACCGAATCCTCCAAGAACGGGGCGCAGGTCATCCTGTCGCGCACGAGCGAGATGTTCCTCTATGAGCTGTTCCGTCAGGAAGTTCCCGAAATCTTTGACGGTTCCGTGGAAATCAAGGGAGTCGTTCGCGAAGCGGGCTACCGGGCGAAGATTTCCGTGGTCGCCCATGATGCGCGAATCGACCCGGTCGGAGCGTGTGTCGGCATGAAAGGCGCGCGTGTCCAGGCGATTGTCCGCGAGCTCGGAAACGAGAGAATCGACATTGTCCACTGGGATCCGGATCTGATTACCTTCATCCGGCATGCCCTGTCTCCGGCAAATATCGTCAAGTATTTCGAAGTGCCGGGAACTTGCCGCGTCGTCGTGATCATCGCCGACGAAGACTTGGCGCAGGCGATTGGTCGAAACGGCCAGAACGTCAAGCTGGCTTCCCAGCTGGTGGAACACGATCTGGACGTCTTCGGGGAAAAGGAATGGTCCGAAAAGAGCGACGAGGAGCGCCAGCGCGTCATGACCGCGAATTCCAAGGACATTGCGAAGGCGAACGAACTTCGGCCGGTGGACGCTTCTCTTTTCAAGGAAGAATCTTCTGGCGAAACCGAACCGCCTGTGGCGGATGCTCCCGTTTCCGAAAATGAAAATACGGACGTGGAAGGTTAAGGAAGTCTAGAAGTTCGCTATATTGGAGCAAAAGCATCGATGAGTAATGAAGTTATGATCACCCCGGGCGAATGGGCCAAGAAACATGGCGTCGATCCGAGCCGCGTTGTCGCACTCCTGCATGAAAATGGCGTGCAGGTCTTGACACCGTTTTCCCCAGTTCCACAAATGTCTTTTGCTTCAATCGAAGCGCAAGTAATGGACGAAAAGGCGAAAGCCGATGCGCGTCGGGCGAAAACCGCCGCTCTGCGCAAGAACCAGAACCAGAAGAAGAGTGCGGACGAAAAGACCGAGGCTTCTCGACCGGTCGCTTCGACGCCTGCGGTATCGACGGATTCGCATCGAGTCGTCAAGGGCAAGTTTGGAAGCTTCAACGGCAAGCTTTCGCGCCCGGATAACGCTACGAGGCAAGCTACCAGGAAGCCTGTCGCTCCGAAGTCCGAAGAAGGCCTGCAAGCCAAGACGGCTTCCGCGGCAAGACCCGCGACGCCTGCGCCTGGCGCACAGGCGGATGCGCCGAAACCGGTCGCACCCGTTTCGAAACCCGCGGAAAGCAAGCCGGTTGTCGCCGCTTCGGCGGTCAAGCCCGCCTTGGCGCCTGCGGCGGAAAAAACGGTTCCCGCGGAAACCAAGCCCGCGGAAGGCAAACCGTCGGCAGATGCGAAACCGGCAGTGACGCCGGCGAGGCCAAATCCCGTCGCGAAGCCACAGACGCCTCCTGCAAGGCCGCAAGTCCATGCGGTTCCTGTCGGGGAACTGCGCCAAGTGGAAATGAAGGCGCAGGTCTTCAAGCCGGACGCGGCGATTCTTGCCCGTATCGAAAAATCGAGGCAGCAGGCGGCAGCGCAGCATCGGAATCGCAATTCCGGTTCAAGCCAGGGCTATACGGGTCATTTTGGACCGGGCGCCGGTCGCGGCACGGGCGGATCTTCCCACTACCGGAACGGAACTTCGGGATCCGGAAACGGCGCGCGTTCCTTTGGCGGCCAGTCGCGTGGCGGACATTTCTCCGGTCAGGCGATGCAGGATGTCTTCGCCAACGCGCAGAACAATGCCGGCGGAAACAATCGTTTCGGCGGAAGCAAGAGCGGCCCGAGCCACAGCGGAAGCCAGGATCGCTTCAAGGGCAAGCGCGGCAAGAACGGCAGAGACAACAAGGACAACCGTTTTGAACAGGGCGAACAGCAGGATGCGATTCGGCAGAATGTTTCGCGCGTGATGGCGTCCCTTTCCAAGAATCCGGTCAAGAAGGTCTATCACAAGGACAAGAGCGCCGCGACGGACGGAGAACAGCGCAAGGTCCTGAAAACGTCGGATTTCATCACGGTTGGCGAACTTGCCGGGATGATGGATCAGATGCCCGCTCGCGTCATTGCCAAGTGCATGGAAATGGGCATGATGGTGACGATCAATGCGCGGCTTGACTTCGATACGATCCAGATCCTTGCCGATGAATTTGGCTTCGAAGCGCAGCTGATGGAGGAATACGAAGAAGAATCCCTCGGTGGCGTCGAAGACGAAAAGTCGGACGACCTGGAACCGCGTCATCCTGTCGTTACGGTGATGGGACACGTGGACCACGGCAAGACCTCCCTTCTGGACTGGATTCGCAAGACGCATGTCGTTTCCGGAGAATCCGGCGGCATTACGCAGCACATCGGCGCTTACGAAGTGACGACTTCCGTGGGAAAGGTGACGTTCCTCGATACGCCGGGTCACGAAGCGTTCAGCGCCATGCGCGCCCGCGGATCCCAGGTGACGGACGTTATCGTCCTGGTCGTCGCAGCGGATTCGATGGTAATGCCCCAGACGGTAGAATCCATTGAACTTGCCCATCGGGAACAGGTACCCATTGTCGTCGCGATTACCAAGATGGACCTGCCCACTGCCAATCCGGACAAGATTCGTACGCAGCTTGCGGAACGCGGTGTCGAAGTGGAACAGTGGGGCGGCAACGTGAGCTGCATCGAAGTCTCGGCGCGTACAGGCGCGGGAATGCCACAGCTTCTCGAAACTCTTGCGCTCGAAGCGGAAGTCCTGGAACTCAAGGCTTCCAGATCGGCTCGTGCCCGCGGTGCGGTCGTCGAATCGAAGCTCGACCCGGGCAAGGGATCCATGGCGACGATTCTTATCCAGAACGGCACTCTCCATGTGGGCGATCCGTTTGTCTGCGGCATCTATGCCGGACGCGTGCGCGCGATGTTCGATGATCGCGGCAAGCAGATGAAGGAAGCGGGACCTTCGACTCCGTGTCAGGTCCTGGGCTTTGACGGAACGCCGCAGGCCGGTGACGAACTCGCCGTGGTCGAAGACGAAAAGTCCGCACGCGAAATCGCATCCAAGCGTCGGATGGCCGCTCGCGAACGCGATCTGCGTGCCCGCAAGTCGATTTCGCTCGAATCGACCTACGAAGGAGTCAAGAACGGAACCATTTCCGAACTCAACCTGATTATCAAGGCGGACGTGGGCGGATCTTCCGAAGCGATTGCCGCAAGCCTCGAAAAGCTTTCGAACAGCGAAGTCAAGGTCAACATCATTCGCAAGGGCGTTGGAGCGATTACCGATTCCGACATCTTGCTCGCATCGACGTCCCAGGCGGTGATCATCGCGTTCCACCTGATGCCCTCGCTCTCCATTCGCGAAATGGCGCAGAAGGAAGGCATCCAGATCAAGAACTACCGCGTCATCTACGAAATCATCGACGATATCAAGAATACGGTCGAAGGACTTCTCAAGCCGACGACTCGCGAAGAGCTCACCGGCGAAGCGGAAATTCGCCAGGTGTTCAAGATTCCGAAGGTCGGCATCATCGCGGGCTGCATGGTCACGGATGGCGAGGTCGATCGCAACAGTCGCGTCCATGTCTATCGCAACGGCGTGGAACTCGGACAGACCGAAGTCCAGTCGCTGAAGCGTCACAAGGACAATGTCAAGTCCGTCGCGCGCGGCTTCGAATGCGGTATCGGCCTGAAGGGCTACGACAATCTGCAGGAAGGCGACACGCTGATGTTCTTCAAGGAAGTCACCGTGGCCCGTACCCTTGCCGATGTCGCCCGTGACGAAGCTCTCGCCAAGGCGAAAAAGGAAGCGGAAGAAAAGGCTAACGCCGAAAAGAAGGATGCCGATGCCTAGGAATTCCCACAGTCACAGCAACCGTCGCGTGCCGCGGACAGTCCGCCTGGACGAACAGTTTCGCGAAGAGATAGGCAAGCTCCTGATGAAAGGGCTCAAGGATCCGCGCGTCGGTTTCGTGACGATCAGCCGGGTGGAAATCACGAACGATCTGAGCTATGCGAAAGTCTATATTTCGGTGCTTGGCTCGGACCGGGAAAAGGCATCGTCGCTAATCGGTCTCCGGAATTCTTCGGGTTTCATTCGCACCTACTTGGGCAAGGCTCTCAAGATCCGCAAGATACCCCAGCTGAGCTTTGTCCTGGACGAAAGCCTTGACCATGCCATGCATATCGAAGAGATTCTCGCGGAACTCAAGGATTCGGGTGAACTCTAGCCCAGCGTTTTCGGGATTGATCTTGCTCGACAAGCCTTTTGGCGTCACCTCGTGCAATGCCCTTTTCCCGTTGAGAAAAATTTTCAGGACGCGTCGTGTCGGTCATGCCGGTTCGCTGGATATGCGGGCCTCGGGGCTGATCGTCGCGGCCGTTGGCCGGGCGACAAGGCTCTTGCCCTTTGTGGAAGCTGGCGAAAAATCCTATACCTTTTCGGCCCATTTTGGCTATTCGACGGATACGGACGAATGGGACGGAAATCTCCTTTGCCAGGATGAACGCTCCGACTCGGTTTCCGAAACGGACGTTCTCGGAATCTTGCCACGCTTTGTCGGCGAAATCGAGCAGGTCCCTCCGGGGTTTAGCGCGGTCAAGCTCAACGGACGCCGGGCCTCGGATCTGGTGCGCAAGGGGCATTCCGTCGAGCTGAAGGCTCGAAAAATCGTTATTCGGAACTTGCGCCTGGAGGGAGTTTCCGCTTCGCCGCAGAATGCGACAGGCAGGATTCGTGCCTCGTATCGGTTTTCGTGCGACTGCTCCAAGGGAACCTATATCCGTTCGCTGGTGCGGGACATGGCTCTTGCGCTTGGAACGTTCGGTGCGGTTTCCGAGATCCGCCGTACGCGAATCGGGCATTTGAAGATCGAAGATGCCGTGAAACCGGAAGCGCTCAGCGAGAGCTCCCTTCTGAAGCCGCAGGACTGCATGAATTTTCCGGTGGTCGCGCTGACGGACAGACAGGTTCGGGCGTTTCGGGATGGGCGCGCGATTACGTGGAATTCTCCGGAGCCTTCGAGCGATTCGGACTTGATCCTTGCGGTCGATAAAGCCGGGGAACTCAAGGCTGCCTGTGTGCTTTCCGAAGGAATGCTCGCTCCGAAATTCTACCTGGGAATGGAAAATGCCTGAAAAACGCGCGGTTACGGTGGGAAATTTTGACGGCTGTCATCTGGGCCATCAGGAAATCTTCCAGATTCTCCGGACAGAAGCCAGGGCAAAGGGACTTCGTCCGACGGTCGTGTCCTTTGAACCGCATACGCGTCATGTCCTAGGCGTTCCTGGGCATCCCGCCCTTTTGACGACCACTGCGGAAAAGGAAAGCTTTATCCGTTCCCTGGGGCTCGATTTCGTTGCGTTGCCGTTTTCCCGAGAAGTCGCCGAAGAGCCTTTCCAGCGTTTTGTGCAGAACGAAATTCTGGGCAGGCTGGACGCGAAACTTCTGGTCCTTGGGCACGATCATCGGTTTGGTGCCGCCGGCAAGGGAAGCTTCTGCGCGATTCTTTCCGCGTTTCCGGAGCTTGCCGCCATCCAGGCTTCCGCCAAGTACAAGGATGGGGAAATCCTGAGCTCGTCGAGAATCCGGAACGCTCTGGAAAACGGAGCCGTGGAACGCGCGAATACGTTTCTCGGAAGGCCCTATCGGATTTGCGGAACGGTCGTCGCGGGAAAGCGTCTGGGCCGGACGATTGGATTCCCGACCGCAAATCTGCAGACCGGTCCATACAAGCTGATTCCCAAATACGGATCCTATGCGGCAATCGTCCGCCTGGAAAGCGGGGAAGCCTACAAGGCCGTCGTGGGCATTGGACTCCAGCCGTCGATAGGAAACCTGCCGCTCGCTGTCGAAGCGCATCTCCTCGATTTTTCGGGAGATCTCTACGGGCGGGAACTCAGCGTGGATCTGCTCACGTTCATCCGTCCGGAACAGAAGTTCGCATCGATCGACGATCTGAAGCGCCAGATAGGAATGGATGCGGACTTTGCGCGAAACTACTGAGGCGCCTTGAGACAGCGGATCGCGTTGAGAACGGCGAGAACCATCACGCCGACATCCGCGAATATCGCCACCCACATGTTGGCAAGTCCGACCGCTCCGAGAAAGAGGCAGGCCGCCTTGACCGCGATGCAGAACGCAATGTTTTCCTTGACGATTCCCATGCATTTTCTGGAAATCTTGATCGCTTTCGAAATTTTTAGCGGATCGTCATCCATCAGGACAATGTCGGCGGCTTCGATGGCGGCGTCGGAACCAAGCGCTCCCATGGCGATTCCCAGGTCCGCGCGTGAAAGCACGGGCGCATCGTTGATTCCGTCTCCGACGAAAACGGTCGTTTCGCCTTTCGTGCGTTTCCGTTGCAGGAATTCTTCGACTTTCTTGACCTTGTCGGCGGGAAGAAGCCCGGCATAAAACCGATCGATTCCTAGCTTGCCCGCAATCTCCTCGGCGACGTTCGGGGAATCTCCGGTGAGCATCACCGTTTCCCGGATGCCGCACTTTTTGAGTTCTTCGATCGCTTGCGCGGCATGTGGCTTGAGCGTGTCGGAAATGACGAGATGCCCGGCGTATGTTCCGTCGATGGAAACGTGGATGACCGTTCCGGTGTGGTGGCAATCGTGCCATTTGACGCCAAGATCGTTCATCAGCTCGCTGTTGCCCGCATAGACCTTTTTCCCGTTGACTTTCGCGGAGATGCCGCGCCCCGGAATTTCGGAAACGTCTTCGACCGTGCATTGGTCGTTTTCCTTGCCGTAGGCCTGCTTGAGCGAAGAGGCGATGGGATGCCTGGAATAACGCTCGACATGAGCCGCCACGTGCAAAAGTTCTTCGCGCGCGAGAATTTCCGGATGGATGGTGGAAACTTCGAAAGTTCCGCGGGTCAGGGTTCCGGTCTTGTCAAAGAAAATCGTTTTCGCATGGGAAAGGCTTTCCAGAAAATTGGAACCCTTGACGAGAATTCCCGAACGGGATGCGCCTCCGATCCCGGCAAAAAACGAAAGCGGAATGCTCACGACAAGCGCGCAGGGACAGCTGATGACCAGGAAGGTCAAGGCCCGATAGATCCAGACGCTCCATTCGGGAGAAGCGCCGAAAGGAATCGCGATGACGGGCGGTAAAATGGCAAGGGCGATTGCGGAAAGCGTGACGATCGGCGTGTAAACTCGGGCAAAGCGGGTGATGAAATTTTCCGACTTCGACTTCTGCGAACTGGCGTCCTCGATCAGTTCGAGAATCCTGGACGCGGTCGATTCGCCGAATTCCCTTGTCGTGCGCACCTTGAGAAGTCCCGACAGGTTGATGCTTCCCGAAAGGACTTCGTCCGAGACCGAAACGTCGCGGGGGAGAGATTCTCCGGTGAGAGCGACCGTGTTTATCGCCGAGGAACCGTTCACGACGATGCCGTCGATGGGAATCTTTTCGCCGGGCTTGACGACGATCGTCGAACCTGTCGGAACGCCGTCCGGTGAAACCTTTTCCAGGGAGCCGTCTTCCTTTTCGATGTTCGCGTAGTCCGGGCGAATGTCCATGAGCTGCGAAATGTCCTTGCGGCTCTTGCCTACCGCATAACTCTGGAACCACTCGCCGATTTGGTAGAAGAGCATCACGGCGACCGCTTCGGCGTAATCTCCGGTCTTGAAAAGTCCGAGCAAAATGGCTCCGACGGTCGCGATGGACATCAGCAGATACTCGTCGAAAGGCTGTCTGTGCAAAATGCCCGCGAACGCCTTCTTGAGCACATCGTAGCCGACAACCAGGTAGGGAATCGCATAGAGCGGAAAGCGGATGCCGCCTTCGACAGGGATAAAGTGCAGAGCGAACAGCCAGAATGCCGCGATGATTATCCGGCAGAGGTTCTTCTTTTGCTTCCTGTCCATGGAAAACTCCTGTTCGTGTGGGCGAAATTTCTAGAAGAAAACTTCGCAGTCGGATTCGACCCTCTTGCAGTTTTCGCGAACCGCGCCCATGACGGCTTTTTCGTCTGCGCCTTCGGCAAATTCCACTTTCATCTTGAGCAGCATGAAGTTGACTATCGCCTGGTTCACGCCTGCGGTCTTCTTGGTGGCGTCTTCCATCTTCTGTGCGCAAACCGGGCAATCGACGGCTATCTTGTAACTCTTCTTCATCATGACCTCTTCGGTTGAATTTTGTTAAACAATTAAACAATTGTTTAATCGTTTACCGCAAATATAGAACGCCTTGTGCGCGGTGGCAAGATGACCTCTTCGAATTTTCTATCTTGAAAAGAAATTTTCACAGGAAGTTTGGATTGCCGCATAACCATCCCGTCACCGAAAAAGAACTGATTCTTGCCAAGCGCATGCCGACGGAACGCGCTGCGATGCAGGTTGCCGGCGCGATGAAGCAGCTGGGCGATGTTTCCCGTTTGCGGATTTTCTGGCTGCTCTGCCATGCGGAAGAATGCGTGACGAATATCGCCGAGCTGGTTGGCATGTCTAGCCCTGCGGTTTCGCACCACTTGCGTCTCCTGAAAGCGGCGGGCCTTATCGAATCGAATCGGGTCGGAAAGGAAATGTTTTACCGGGCGACGTTGACGCCTCTCGTTCGACAGCTCCATGTCACCATCGAATCGGTCGCGGAAATCACCTGTCCGGAAGGAGAGCGCTAATGGAACCGTCTGGCGAATTTTTGCCCATCTCCAAGGAAGACCTGGAGGCTCGCGGCTGGGACTTTGTCGATGTCGTGGTCGTTTCCGCAGACGCCTATGTCGATCATCCTTCGTTTGGACATGCGGTCATGTCGCGCCTTGTCGAACACGAAGGCTACCGCGTCGCCGTTCTTCCCCAGCCGAACTGGCGCGATGACTTGCGGGATTTCAGGAAGCTTGGAAAGCCTCGGTTGTTTTTCGCCATTTCGAGCGGCATGGACAGCATGGTGAACCATTACACGGCAGGAAAGCGGCTTCGGAGCGACGATGCGTTTACACCGGGCGGCAGGGCGGGATTTCGACCGGACCGCGCGACGAGTGTCTATGCGAAAATCCTGAAACAGCTCTATCCGGATGTTCCGATTGTCATTGGCGGGCTGGAATCGAGCTTGCGGAGAATCAGCCATTACGATTACTGGGACGATCGAATTTTTCCGCCGATTCTTGCGACGGCAGGCGCGGACTTGCTCATCTACGGGATGGGCGAAAAGCCGATGAAGGAACTTTTACATCTGTTGAAAAAAGGCGTCCCGTTTTCGAACATGAACTCCATTCCGCAAACGGCCTTTTGCGTTCCCAAGGGGCGCGTCCCCAAGAATCGGGAGTTCGAAGACCTGGTGTTGCCGAGCTACGAGGAATGCCTGCAAAGCAAACGAAAACAGTTCGAAGCCTTTCGAAAGACGGAAGTGGAATCCAACCGGATTCACGCCCGGCGAATCTTGCAGGACGTGGGCGAAGAAACGGTCGTCATCAATCCGCCGTATCCGCCGTTAAAGGATGGCGAGCTGGACGAAAGCTTTGAATATCCCTACATGCGCGCTCCGCATCCGCGATACAGAAAGCGTGGACCCGTTCCGGCGTTCGAGATGATCAAGTTTTCCATCAACACGCATCGGGGCTGTTTTGGAGGCTGTAGCTTTTGCGCAATCAACGCGCACCAGGGAAAGTTCGTGGCGAGCCGCAGCCGGGAAAGCATTCTCCGCGAAGTGGAAATCGTGACGCAGATGCCCGGATTTGCCGGGACGATTACGGACTTGGGCGGTCCGAGCGCGAACATGTACAAGATGCGGGGAAAGGACGTCTCGCGCTGCGAAAAGTGCGCACGACCGAGCTGCGTGTTCCCGCGAATCTGCGACAACATGAATACGCGGCATCGCGAACTGACGGAACTCTACCGCGAAGTCTCCCGGCATCCGAAGGTCAAGCATCTCTTTATCGGGAGCGGGGTTCGCTATGATCTGCTCTTGCAGGAGACAACCGACAAGTCGCTCCAGGAAGACCACCTGGAATATACGCGCGAACTGATCCGGCATCACGTAAGCGGGCGTCTGAAGGTTGCTCCGGAACACACGTCCGACAGCGTCTTAAGCCTTATCCGAAAACCGTCGTTCAGCTTGTTCTACAGGTTCAAGGAAATCTTTGACAGGGAAAGCGCGGCGGCGGGAAAGAACCAGCAGATCGTTCCTTACTTCATATCGAGTCATCCGGGTTGCACCGAAAAGGACATGGCGGAGCTTGCGCTCGAAACGAAACAGCTCGGATTTCGACTGGAGCAGGTCCAGGACTTTACGCCGACGCCGATGACGGTCGCGACGGAAATGTACTACGCGGAAACGTATCCCGACGGAAAGCCGCTCTACGTGGCAAAGACTCCGGCCCAGAAAAACAACCAGAAACGCTTCTTCTTCTGGTATATTCCCGAAAATCGCGTCTGGATCCAGCAGACTCTCGAACGTCTCAAGCTGGGAAAGATTTCAAGGCTCTTG
Source organism: Senegalimassilia sp. (assembly GCA_963652365.1). Taxonomy (GTDB): domain Bacteria; phylum Fibrobacterota; class Fibrobacteria; order Fibrobacterales; family Fibrobacteraceae; genus Hallerella. The sequence goes on along the minus strand of CAVJTH010000028.1, from coordinate 422 downwards.
CTTTCCCGGACATCTTACAAGGAAGGTCGCCTCTACGAACCCAGCAAGGAACGCGCCCAGGAGCGTATCCGCTTCAAGAAAGAACGCAACGAGCGTCGTCGCGGAAGGTCCTAGCGTGAGTCAGAACCTAGAGATTAGATCTTGGTGGATAGTGGATAGTAAACAGGACTCCAGGAGTCAGGAAACAGGAATCAGTTGAGCGTGAAGCGTGGAGAGTGGAGTTCTGCGGACATCTAGGCTTTAACGCAGAGCTTAGAACTTAGATCTTAGAGCTGAGATTTGCGAACGTCTAGGTTCTAACACAAGCGGACCGCTTTGAGTTCTTAAACTCTTATCTCTGAAAAAAGCGTGGCCGAGGGGGTGGATGCAAGGAAGGGGGAGTCAGAACTTAGAGCTGAGAACTTAGTTGAGAGTTGAGTGTG
>CAVJTH010000027.1:0-34635 GCA_963652365.1 Senegalimassilia sp. | reverse complement strand
GCCTTTATTGGCAAGGGGTTAGAACGATTTTAGGTACCCAAATGTCATATAGGCCAAAAAAGATAAAAACAAATGGTTTTCCTAAACTAAGCGTGAAGCCATTTTTTATAAAAGTAGCCTAAAAACGGTTTAAAATCAAGAAACGGGCAAGAAAAAGGCGTTTGAATATTCTAAATGTTTCTTTGCGAAACATTTAGAACAGCGCAAGCGCCCGTCGCGTACAGCGCGCCGCATTACGAATGTAAAAAAAACACATTGTCAATAGTTTTTCTAAAACTTCTCGTTTTTTTTGCACATTCATCGCCCGTTTATCGATTTTTTGCAAGACTTTACAGCAAAGAAACTTCCCCGCGCTTTTTTCTATCTTCTAGCCCATGAATTACAATGTAGATGAAATCCGCAAGCAGTTCCCCGTTCTCGCCCTGCACGATCAAGATTCCACACCGTTCGCCTATCTCGACAGCACCGCGACGACGCAAAAACCGGAACAGGTCATCAACGCCATGGATGATTTTTACCGCAAGCATTACAGCTCGGTGAAGCGCGGCATCTACGCCATGACCGCCCAGACGACAGACGCCTACGAATCGGCCCGGAAAAAAGTCGCGAACTTCATCAACGCTCGGAGCGAACACGAAATCGTCTTTACGCGCGGAACGACCGACAGCATCAATCTCGCGGCCTGGAGCTACGGACTGGGATTTTTGCAGCCCGGCGACGAAATTCTCGTCAGCGCCCTGGAGCATCACGCAAACATCGTCCCGTGGCAACTCGTCGGTAACGTCTGCAAGACAACGCTCAAGGTCATTCCCGTAAACGACTCGGGCGAACTGGAAACGGAAAAGCTCCCCGAACTCATCGTTCCCGGGAAGACAAAGATTGTCGCGGTCACGCATATCAGCAACACCATCGGGACCGAAAACCCGATCGAGGAAATCGTCCGCACCGTTCGCAAGATCGACCCGAAAATCAAGATTCTCATCGACGCCGCCCAGAGCGCACCCCATGTCAAGATCGACGTGCAAAAAATCGACTGCGATTTTCTCGCCTTTTCCGGGCACAAGATGTACGGTCCCACGGGAATCGGCGTTCTCTACGGCAAATACGAACTTCTGGAAAAGATGTCCCCGATGCAGGGCGGCGGCGAGATGATCGACCACGTTTCGTTCGAAAAGACGACTTTCGCGCCACCGCCGGACCGGTTCGAAGCGGGAACGCCTCCTATCGCGGAAGTCATCGGACTCGGCGCAGCGGTCGATTGGATAGACCAGGTCGGCATCGAAGCGATTTGCGCCCACGAGCAGGAAATTTCCGACTATGCCAAGGAGCGTCTTGCCGAAATTCCGGGACTCCGCATTCTGGGAAACCCGAAAAAGCGTGGCGCGCTCTACAGCTTTGTTCTCGACGGGATTCACCCCCACGACGCGGCGGCTCTCCTCGACGAAAGCGGTGTCGCCGTTCGCAGCGGGCACCACTGCGCGGAACCGGTCATGGAACGTTTTGGCGTGCCGGCGACGATTCGCGCGAGCTTTGGCGCCTACTCGACAATGCGCGAGATCGACCAGCTCGCAAGCGGGCTTCTCCGGGTAAACAGAATCTTCAAGGCCTAGCGTTTAAATACAAAGTAACGGTACAGCAAGAAGCTGACGACAACGTAGGCAATGTTCGCAAGGACATTCGCCAGGAATCCTGCGCTTAAAAGTTTTCCGGCAGAAGGCAGTGCTTCCTTTAGCGTTTCCAGTACAAGCAAGTTCACCAGATAGGCACAGACAAATACCAGCATGAACCGGAAAATTTCCCGGCCCTTTCGATTTCGACTTTTAAAGTTCAGGCGACGGTTCATCCAATACGAATTGACGCCGCCCGCGACAAATCCCAAGAAATTCGAAAGTTCCAGATTCCAGTTCAAGAGTTCGTACAGAACCCAGACGACGCACAAGGTAATCAGCGTATTGACGATTCCAATCAGATTGTACTTGACAAAATGCAGCATTCCGAAAACGTCCTAGAGGCTTTTCGAAAAACGCTTGCGGAACTCGCGCAAAATTTCCTCTTCGCCAGGAATTTTCCGGTTTTCCATCAGGATGTTTCCATCGCAAATCACCGTGTCGATGACGGTCGAGTTTGCCGCATAGACAAAGTTCGAAGCCACGTCTCCCGTCGCAAAGCAAGGCGCGTCCAGGTTCACAAGGATAGCATCGGCAAGGAACCCTTCCGCGATAACGCCGGCATGGATTCCAAAGGCTTCCGCGCCGTTCCGCGTCGCCATCTTGAGCGTTTCCGTCGCCGAAAGCACCGTCGGGTCACCGGACGTCATCTTCGCGAGCAGCGAAGCGAACTTCATTTCTTCGCGCATGTCCAGGTTGTTGTTCGAAGCGGCACCGTCCGTTCCGAGCGAAACGCGAATGCCCCGGTCGAGAAAAGGCTTGATGCGAAACGTTCCGCTCGAAAGCTTCATGTTCGAGCAGGGATTGTGCGCGCATGTCACCTGGCGCCTTGCGAGAATGTCCAGGTCGCGGTCCGAGACATGCACCAAGTGCGCCGCCACGGTCCGCTCCGAAAGGAACCCCAGCGAATCCAGATATTCCACGGGAGAAAGCCCGCCGGTCGGTGAAACGCTCCGAGCTTCTTCCCCGAGAGTTTCCGCCAGATGGATGTGCAGCGGCAGGCGGAATCTTTCCGAACAATCCCGCGTGATTTTCAGACACTCCGCCGTATTCGTGTAAATCGCGTGAGGAGCGACTGCCAACTGGACCCGATCGCTTAGCTTGTGTACATTCTCCTCGATAAATCGAATATTTTCCGCTGTATCCGGATTCAGGGCATCGGCAAAGGTGACGCCGATCGAAGCCCGCACGCCCAGTTCCTCCGCAGCCCGAATCGTCTCCGCCCGATACCAATACATGTCGGCAAAGAACACGGTTCCCGAACGGATCATTTCCAAGATGGCATAGCGGGACGCCACATACACGTCGCTTGCGGAGAGCTTCGCCTCGCGCGGCCAGATATAGTCCTTCAGCCAGACATCCAAGGGAACGTCGTCCGAAAGTCCCCGGCAAAAAGTCATTGCCGCATGGGTGTGCGTGTTGTAAAAGGCGGGAAGTATCGCAAACCGCGAAGCGTCGATGACCTTGTCCGCAGCCTCCGCGGAAAGCGTCTTTTCCGGCGCTATCTTCTTGAAGACCTTGTCCGCAACCAGGATGTCCTTTCTTTCATTTTCGAGCAGAACCGATTTCAGGATTATGCGCCGCATAGAAACCTCTCAAAAGTCAAAATCCATTTCCAGGCAATTTCCAGTCCCATCCGGATCCAGGCAAGGCCTCCGCCGAATCCGCGAATGCACGTTTCCGCGACAAGCGGAATCCAGAACAGATTGGAAAAGAGAATCGCCGAATACGAAAAAGGGTATCCATAGATTTGCAAGTCCGTTTGCCATGGACGCGCATTCCGAAGTACGCTTTCCAGATGAAAGGCGAGAAAGAATCCGACCGAGACCTGGACAACCCGTTTCGCTTCCGGAATCAACAGGCAGGAGAGCGCCGCCGCGCAAAAGGCAAACAGAGGAAACGAATACGGCGCAAGCGCGATTGCGGGATTCGACGAACCGCTAAACGTGACGCTTCCGCCCTTTTCCGCATGGGCAAAGAAGGATTCCACGCGACGAAACGAGAGCAGCGCAAAGACCGTATGGTTCAGCTCATGGCAAAAGGTTTCCAGAAATTCCAGGCTGCGCCCCCAAAAGAACAGGACCATCCGAATCGAGAGATAGAGCGCCACGCCGATTTCCACGGGCAGAAACTCCTTCCATTCGCGCGAGAAACCGATTCCCTTCTCGCCTAGCGCGCAGCCAAAGGCCGCTGACAGAAAGAGAAACAGCACGACAAGGGGAAATCGAAAAATCACCCGCATCAACGGCCCATGTCCAGGGAGTCCAGTTCTTTCCGCAATTCGAGATCGACTTGCCGTGCGCTGTCAAGAGCCGACCTGGCCTTATCGACCTGCCGTTTCAGCAGTTCCACTTCCGCCTGTTTTTGGGCAATTTCCCTGTCCGCTTCCGGATCGGAGCAGGCAGAGACGGCTAGCGGCAAGAGCAGAGAGACGATCAACCGATAGAACATCCGAAATTCCTTGAAAAATACCTTTTCAATTTAGCAATTCGAAAGGCTCGGCAATTTCGAAAAAGGCCGTTATCGAAATTTTTGCCGCGCATTCCTGCCGAATGACAGATTTTGACAAATTCAATTTGTACTTTAAAAAGGAATTCCAAGAAGGAACGTCTCAAGCATGAAAGCGACCATTTTTCTTGTCATCTTCCTGTCTTCGGTCCTTTTCGCCCGAATGTCCTGCTCCACGGACAGCTTTGGCGTCACCGTCTGTACGGACGACAAGGGATACCGCAGCGAGTCTCGCACGAACAGCTTCGGCGTCACGACCACCACGGACAATCAGGGCGGGCGTTACGAATCCCGCACAAACTCCTTCGGGGTCACGACGACAACAGGAAACGACGGATACCGGAGCGAGTCCCGAACGAACAGCTTCGGCGTCACGACCACCACGGACAATCAGGGCGGGCATTACGAGTCCCGCACAAACTCCTTCGGGGTCACGACGACAACAGGAAACGATGGTTACCGACAAAGCTGTCGCACCAATAGCTTCGGGACGACCGTCTGCGACTAACGCAGTCCTATTTATCTAGATTTGTAGCGCCTTTCGGGAAATTCCTTCCCCAGGCATGAAATCCTAGAGGCAAAAAATGATTACCTTCCTCATAGGCGTCGCCATCTTGATTGGCGGATACTTTACTTATGGAAAATTCGTCGAACGCGAATTCGGACCGGACAACCGCAAACCGCCTGCGCTTGCAAACCCGGACGGCGTCGATCGCCTTGTCCTTCCCCATTGGAAAAACATGCTGATCCAGCTGTTGAACATCGCGGGAATCGGTCCCGTCATCGGTGTCATTCTGGGGATCAAGTTCGGAGCGATCGTCTTTATCCTGATCCCGATCGGAAACGTCATCGGCGGAGCCGTGCACGACTACTTTTCGGGAATGATCAGCATGCGAAACGACGGAGTAAACGTTCCCGCTCTCGCCCGCAAGTTTCTCGGGAAAGGTCCGTCAAAGGTCGTGATGACGCTGATTTCCATCGCCCTGATTCTCGTCGGAGCCGTTTTCACCAACACGCCCGCAGCGCTCGTCAACACGCCGATCCTCGCCGGGAACGCGGTTTCCCCGACCCTTTTCTGGGTTGCCGTCGCCGTCATCTTCGCATACTATTTCGCGAGTACATTCTTTCCCATCGATAAGATCATCGGGCGCATCTATCCGATTTTCGGAGCGCTCCTCATCCTCTCTTCCCTGGGCATTCTCGTGGGAATCGCGCCGCACCTCGGCGCTCTCGACGAAATCAGCCTTTCGAACCTTGCGAGCAACTTCACGAAGCATCCCGCCCACCAGCCGATACTTCCGATGCTCTTTGTCACCATTGCCTGCGGCATCATCAGCGGATTTCACAGCACCCAGAGTCCGCTCGTCGCGCGCACCGAAAGGACCGAGTTCACCGGACGGCAGACCTTTTACGGAATGATGATCGTCGAAGGCCTCGTCGGCATGATCTGGGCCGCGGGCGGAATGTTCATCTACAAGCAGATGCCCGAGCTTCTCGTCGGAGCGAGCGGAATCAAGATTCTGAGCGTTCTCGTTTCCACCGTCATTCCGTTTGCGCCGATTTCCGCACTGGTCGTCATCGGGGTCATCATCCTCGCCATCACCAGCGGAGACACTTCGCTTCGAAGCCTGCGCCTCACCATCGCCGAGCTTTTCAACCTGGACCAGACGAGCGCGAAAAATCGCCTGATCCTGACAGTTCCCATCTTCGCCGTCTGCGGAGCGCTCATTTTCTGGAGCAACCTGAACCCCGAAGGATTCAACATTCTCTGGAACTATTTCAGCTGGTCGAACCAGCTGATGGCCGTTTGCAGCCTCTGCATTTCCGTCGTCTATCTGCGCTCCAAGAAGAAGAATTTCTGGATTGCGCTCGTTCCCTGCCTGTTCATGACGTTCATCGTCACGGACTACATTCTCTGGGTCAGCCCCGAAAACCTGAAAGGCGCGCCTCTCGGCTTTGGGCTCGACTACAAGACGGCCCTCGTCATCGCCATCGAGGATTCGCTTCTCCTCGGATTTCTCCTCTGCACGCGCGGAAAGATTCTTTCGAAGATGAAAGGCTACGATCCCGACCACTGGGACGCCAGCCGCGACTTGAAACGCGTCGAACCCTGACATTTCGACGGCGTCATTCCGCTATCCCGTGGGCAAGGCGCATTTGCCCACTTTTGTCACATCCGTCTTGTTGAATGACGGTTTATTTATTTTCCCAACGAAAACATTCATCCGATTACTTTTGCCGTTCATCGACAAAAACCGCCTACAAAAACATCGCTATATACTCTTTTTTCTAATTTGGGCTCGCTAAAATAAAATTTAACAGAGAAAAGGCAGATTAACAGATGAACCGAACCATCAAACGACTGATCTTCGCGGTCTCGCTGGGAAGTCTCCCCGCATGGGCGGCGTCTTCCTACACCCGGGAAGACGCAGTTCGGATAGCGCTCGAAAACGCGCCGGATATCAAGACCGCGGAAGAGAGCCTCAAGTCCGCGGAATCCCAGGTCACCGCCTCTTACGGCAATGCGCTCCCCACCGTGGACTTCAGCGCGACATACGCCCGCACTTTCGGGCTCAAGGACGTCAAGAAGTCTAGCGCGATCAGCGACATGCTCGATGACGCGGCGACGAAAAACGAACGGGTGCTTGCCGGCGTTCTCGACAATCTCTCGTATGGGATGAGCGCCATGTCCGGCTACCGCTGGGGAACCCAGGTCGGCATTACCGCGACGCAGATTCTCTACGCCCAGGGCAAGGTCAGCACGGGAACGAAAATCGCCAAGGCGTATCGCCGGGTCAGCGAGCTGAACCTGGAAACCGCCAAGGAAGACGTGCGCTACAACGTCGAAAACGCTTTCGACCAGCTGCTCTACCTGGATTCCGCGCTGGTCATTCTGCAAGAAAGCATCGAGCAGCTCCAAGAGCACCTGGACTATGTCGATCAGGCGGTCAAGAGCGGACTCGCCACGGAACTCGACCAGATTCGCGCCCAGATTTCGATGGACGAGCTGCAGACGTCGCTCGAAAAGACGAAAAAGGACCGCATCGTCGCCCGGAACTCCCTGCTCAATTCCATGGGGCTCCCCTGGGATGCGAATGCGGAATTCAAGGGAACGCTCCGCGACCCGAAACAGGGGAACGTCGCCATGCCGGACACCGCGATGGCAAACGTCCGGCAGCGTCGCAAGGAACTCGCCCAGCTCGACGAAAGCGCCAAGATGTACGAAGAAAACATCGACATCGAAAAGGGCGATTACAAGCCGACACTCGTTCTTGGCGGTTCCATTACCTATCAAAACGGGCAGAACGACTTTTTCAAGTGGGACGCTCCGGACTGGGACGACAACATTTCCAAGAAAGTCTATCTGAACTTTTCCATGAACCTTTTCAACGGCATGAAGACCCGCGAAGCGGTTGTCCAGGCCAAGACGGATCTGCGCAAGACGCAAATCCAGAAGGACAACGCCGAGCGCGGCATCAAGCTCCAGATCGAATCTGCGCAGAACACGCTCGACGACGCGAACCGTCAAATCGAGATCCAGAACCGCCATGTCGATCTGGCGCAAAAGAACCTGGACATGACCGAAGCCGCCTACAAGGCCGGTCGCGAAACGCAACTCAACTATCTGGACGCAAACATGAGCCTCAAGAATGCGAAACTGTCCTACCTGTCCGCCATCATCGACTGGAACAAGGCCTACAACGCACTTCTCAAAGCCACCGGAGAATATTAAGAGGATTCTATGAAGCAACTGAAAACCACTCGGATTATCGCCCTTGCAACCCTGGCAATCGTTCTCGCCGGCTGCAACACGGAAAAGGAAACCAAGAAACCTTCCCTGACGATGGAAGAAATCCAGGCCCAGAAAGGCAAGCCGGTCCGCATCGTGACGGCAAGCGAAGAGAATCTCGCCGACATGCGGGATTTCAACGGCACCATCGAAGGCTCCCAGCAGACAAGCGCCATCGCCAAGATGTCCGACCCGATCGCGAAGATCAATGTACAGGTCGGTTCGAACGTCCAAAAGGACCAGGTTCTCGCCGAATTCACGTTCACCGGAGACAACTCGAGCTATCAACAGGCAGAGGCGCAGGTCAAGCTGCTCGAAAAGTCCCTGAACCGCATGAAGGAAGTCCAGGCAAAGGGTGGCGTTTCCCAGCAGGATATCGACCAGGCGCAGACCCAGCTCGATGTCGCCAAGATGCAGCTTGAGCAGGCGCGCCGCGCAACGCTAGTCCTCGCACCGGCCGCGGGAACCGTGACCGACGTCCGCTTCAAGGTCGGCGAAGTTCCGAGCGTCGGCTCTGTCCTCTTTACCGTGGCAAAGCTCGACCAGGTAATCCTGAAGCTCGATGTCACGACGCAGGATATCGGACTCTTCAAGAAAGGCGCCGAAGCGACGGTTTTCCTGAATGGCGAAACGATTCGGGGAAAGGTCAGCATGGTTCCTCTCGCCGCCGATTCCAGGACGCGCTTCTTCCCTGTCGAAATCACGTTCCAGAACAAGGGACGCAAGCTTCTCCCGGGAATGTTCGTCACGGCGAACATCCATACCCGTACCATCAAGGGCGTGAGCATTCCCAACGACGCAGTCGTCTATAAGGACGGCGTGAACTTCGCCTGGATCGTCGATGCCGAAGGAAAGGCGAAGCGGAAAATCATCCGTCTGGGCGTTGTCGGAAACGCGATGTCTCAAGTTCTTTCGGGTATCGAACAGGGCGACAAGGTGATTACCGAAGGCGTTTCCAAGATGAACGAGGGCGACAAGGTCCTGATTCTGGAATAACCCGCAGGAGATTTTCGCATGATCAAGGCAAGTATCTATAAACCCATAACCATGTTGATGGTTATCCTGACCGTTGTCGTGTTCGGTATCTACACCTACAGCATGATGCCGGTCAACATGCTCCCGAACTTCGAAGTTCCGGTTGTCACGGCGGTGGTCCAGTATCAGGGCGCAAGCCCGGAAGAACTGGAATCCACGGTCATCAAGCCGGTCGAAGACCAGGTGGAACTCATCGACGGAATCGACTACGTGAAGGCCTACGGCATGGAACACTATGCCATCTTCATCCTTTTCTTCGAAATGGGAACCGACGTCGATGTGGCGGCCTCCGATGTCCGCGACAAGATTTCGCAGGCGGCAGCGAGCTTTCCCGACGCCGTGGAAAGTCCCATCATCTCGAAAGTCGATATCAACAGCAGCGCGATCCTCAGCTTTGCCTTTACAGGCCCGATTTCCTCGACGGAACTCCGCCAGAAAGCGGACGACGAAATCAAGCCGCTCCTGACTTCGACCCCGGGCGTCGCGAGCGTTGACCTGTTCGGCGGAACGACCCGACAAATCGTCGTCGAGCTCCGCAAGGACGACATGCTCTCGCGCGAAGCGGATCCGACAACCGTCATGGGGCTGCTCCAGGCGGCAAACGTCAACTTCCCGGCAGGCGACATCCGCGGAATCCGAAAGAATACCGGTTCTCGCACCAAAGGCAAGTTTACAAGCCTCGACGAAATTCGCCAGATGGAAATTCCAACGGCAAAGGGCGTCATCCGTCTGGCGGACATCGCGAACGTCAAGGACACCATCGCCGACATCACCTCTCATTCCCGGTACAACGGAGAGAACTCGATCGGTTTCGACATCAAGAAGAGAACCGATGCGAGCGTTGTCGCGGTTTCCAAGGCCGTTCTCCGAAAGGTTGAACAGATCAACGCGTCCCTGCCAGACGGCTACAAGATGAACCTGGTGTATAACCAGGCGGAAAAGGTCCAGGAATCGCTCGACAACGTGATTTCGAACATCGAAATCGCCATCGCCCTGACAGCCATCATCCTGCTTCTCTTCCTCGGGCGCTTCAGCACCATGTTCATCGCCGCGGTCACGATGCCTATTTCCGTGATCGGCGCGTTCACGTTCATGTACTTTGCCGGCTTTACCATCAACATCATGACCCTGATGGCGCTCTCCAGCGCAGTCGGACTTCTCGTCACCAACGCGATCGTCGTTCTCGAAAACATTTCCATGAAACTCGATCAGGGCATCGAACCGAAAGAAGCGGCATTCAAGGGAACCAGCGAAATCATGGTCGCCATCATGGCTTCGACGCTAACCAACGTCTGCGTATTCGTACCGATTGCCTTCATGAAATCCATCGCCGGATCGTTCTTCAGGAACTACGGTCTCACGATGGTCTTCGCGACGGTCGTTTCCCTTCTCTTGACGTTTACGCTCACGCCGCTCATGGCCGCCTACCTGTTCAAGGGAAAGAAGAAGAATCCGGACGGAACGCTTGCCGAAGAAAAGAAGGGAATCTTCTCGAAAGTCTTCGGCATCTTCCCGATGTTCATCAACTGGTCGCGCAACATCTACATCAAGACGCTTTCCTTCGCGCTGTCGATTCCCGGAGTCATCTTCCAGACCCTGGTTCTCGTCGCCCTGATTATCGGAACTTTCCTGCTCGTGACAAAGTTCATGTCCGTCGAACTCATGCCCAAAAGCGACGAAGGCGTGATCAAGCTTTCCATGGAACTTCCCGCCGGAACGAACATCGAAACGGCGGACAGCATCACCAAGGTCATCGAAAGCCGCATCAAGGACATTCCGGAACTGCAACGCTACTACGTAACGGTCGGCGGTGAATCCGGCATCAGCTCGGTTGGCCAGGCGTCCATGCGAATTACGCTCATCGGCAAGAAGGAAGGCCGCGTCCGAACGACAGACGAAATCATCGATTCGCTGCGCCCGGTGCTCGCCGACATTCCCGACGCCTACATCAGTCTGAAAGCCGGTTCGACGACCGACATGGGCGGCGGTCAGTCCGGTGACGTCGTTCTCGAAGTGCTCGGGCTAGACGGGGATTCCGTCGTCAAGGCTTCGGAAATCGCGAAAGCGCACATTACCGAAATGGCCGGAATCACGGAAGTCAAGTCTTCCTACGAAGCGGGAAAGCCGGAAATCGCCTTTACCCCGAACCGCGCCGTTCTCGCCGATTACGGAATGGCTGTCCAGTCGGCAGCGACCGCCGCATACATCTACGTGAGCGGATACGAGACAAGCCAATACACCGAAGACGGCGAAGAATACGACATCTATCTCAGGCTTCGCGAAAGCGATCGAGACACGCGCCAGAAGATCATGGATCTGCCGATCTACACGTCAAAGGGATACGTTTCGATGTCCACCCTGTTCGACGTGGAAAACACGCAGGCGCCGACACAGATCACCCGAAAGTACAAGAAGCGTCTCGTCGAGGTTTCGATGAACCTTCTCCCCGGCTATACCTCGGGCCAGATCATGGGAAACATCATGGAAGCCACCAAGACATGGGAAGGCGTTCCCGAAGGCGTCGAGTTTTCCTTCGGCGGAACCGCGGACATGCAGAACGACATGGTCTCGGAATTTGTCGTCGCGATTATCATGGCGATTCTTTTGACCTACATCCTGCTTGTCGCACTGCTCGAATCCTTTGCCCAGCCGTTCGTCATCCTGACGACGATCCCGATGGGCGCTATCGGAGTGGTGCTGTCCCTTGTCGTCACGAACAAGCCGCTTTCCATGATCGCGTTCATGGCGATAGTCATGCTGATCGGCGTCGTGGTGAACAACGCGATTCTCCTTCTCGACAGCGCGAACGCCTACCTGCGTTCCGGCCAGATGGGAAGGCGTTCCGCCATCATCACCGCCGGCAAGGAAAAGTTCCAGGCGATTCTCCTTGCCAGTGCCGCATCCATTATCGCCCAGATGCCGCTCGCCCTTGCCGTCGGAGGCGATTCCGCCGCATCGACCCAGCCGATGGGTATCGCGAGCGTCGGAGGCCTTCTCGTTTCGGGAATTCTCACCATGTATCTGGTTCCGACGTTCTTCTGGCTGCCAAACGCTATTTTCCACAAGGTCAAGAGCAAGGCGCAGAAGGTCAAGAAGAATCGAAGCGCAAGAGCCTAGGCATTCGACAAAAGGACCTCGCCCAAGGCGAGGCCCTTTCTTTTTAAAGTCAGAAATTCAAAGTTCCCGATAGAGGATTCTCTTTCGGCGCATGGTGAATTCCCTTGCCAGCGAAAGAATCTTTTCCTTGCCCAGATTTTCGAAATCGACGGGATGGAAGACGAGGCGCGGAACGCCGGACGGCATGCGCAAGACGATTTTCGCCAAGGCCATGACGCCCGGAAGGCTCCACGCCGGAAGCCCCGCAAAGCTTATCGCCGGAGAAAGACGTTTTCGTCGATTCCGGGAATTTCCATGCACGAAAAGACGGTCTTCGTAAAATTCGAACTGTTCCAGGACCTGCCGTTTCAGGAACGGATTTCCATACCACGCCGGCGGAACGAATCCCGAAGGCGACGAAAGCGAAAGGGCGTTCCAGAATTCAATCGCCTGTTCCAGGAGCGCCAGGGAATCCCGCTTACCGAGGCCGGCAAATTCCGCTTCCCCGCCAGTCAGAAACAGGGACGCTTTTCCGGAAACGCTTCGGGATAGAGACCGGAGAGCGAGATGCCTTGCGCCATGCAGGAGCAGTTCGTGCCCAGAATCCCCTAGACGCATCAGCTCGTTTCGAAAGGCGACGGTATCGACTTGCCGAACGTTCTCCGTCGAAGGGATCACCGCTATCGCAAGCGGTCCGCCGGCGACTTCCGACAGCAGGCGAACATGCTCCGAAGCCTCTCGAAAATTTCTTGCCGAAAAATCGTGGTAGCAGAGAATGAATTTCCGTTCCATGGCGTCCAAGATAACAAATCGCAAAAAGCGAAATTGCTAGATTTGACCCTGATGAAAAGGAAATCGCTGTATATTTTCGACATGGACGGAACGCTGTTCAACACGCTCGGCGATTTGAGCGTCGCCGTCAACCACGCGCTCGCCGAATTCGGACTGAAAACGCTTTCGACAGAAAAGATCAGAAGCTATATCGGAAACGGCTCCTTGAAGCTTGTCGAACGGTCCCTGGAAGGCGCGGATGTTCCGCTCGAAGAGGTGCACAGATGCTACAGCGAGTTCTATGCAGCGCATTGCCAGGACGCGACAGTCCCCTATCCGGGCGTCGTCGAGTTTCTCAAGAACTTTCCGGCGAAAAAGGCTCTCGCGACAAACAAGCCGCAAGCCCCGGGAATCGCGCTTCTGAAACACTTCGGGCTGGAATCCTGCTTTAGCGCCTTTGCCTTCGGCGATACCGTTTCCGAGCGAAAGCCTGCCGCGGAACCTTTTCTGAAAATCCTTGCAAAGACAGGCGTTCCCAGGGAAGAAGCGGTCATGGTCGGAGACGACGCGCCGGATATCCTCGGAGCGAAAAACGCCGGGATCGACAGCGTCTTCATCGAAAACGGCTTTGGCAAGCGTTCGAGCTTTGCCCCGGTCGAGCCGACCTATTCCATTTCCGACTTTTCGGACCTCGAAAATCTGCAGTTCTAAAGATGCCGACCCGATACCTGATCGATACCTACGGCTGCCAGATGAACGAGTACGATTCCGCGCTCATCGCGTCGATGCTCGAAAGAAACGGCTGCCTCCCCACCGAAGACCCCGAAGAAGCGGATCTGTTTTTCTTCAACACCTGTTCCGTACGGGAAAAGGCGGAAGAAAGCGCCAAGGCGCGAATATCCAAGATGAAGTTCTTCAAGAAGCACCGTCCATGGATCAAGTTCGTCGTGACAGGCTGCATGGCGGAGCACCTGGGCGCGCGCCTCGTTGAACAGGTCGATTGCGTCGATTACGTCATCGGTCCGGACCAATACGGCAAGATTCCCGAGCTGCTCTTTCCCCATCCGATTGCCGTAAACCGACGGACGCTTTCGAAGCGAATCGTCACCGGCTTTGACGACACGGAAAACTATCTCGGCGAATACGCAAAGCTTTCGCACCCGTTTTCCGCCTATGTCACCATCCAGCGAGGGTGCAATTTCCGGTGCAGCTACTGCATCGTTCCCTATGTTCGCGGTCGGGAAAAGTACCGCGACTCAAGCGATGTCATCCGGGAAGTCGAAGCGGCGAGCGCGCGAGGCGTTTCCGAGATCTGCCTGCTCGGCCAGACGGTCAACGCCTACCGGGAAAGAAACATGGACTTTGCCGATCTGTTGCTCGGGATTTCGGAAGTGAAAGGGATTCGCCGGATTCGCTTCATGAGCCCGCACCCGAAATTCTACACGGAAAAGCTTGTCGAAGTCCTGCAAGGAACGCCCAAGATCTGCCCTCACGCGCACATTCCGCTCCAAAGCGGAAGCGACCCGATTCTAAGGAAAATGCGCCGCCGCTACACGGTCGATGAATTCATGAGGATTCTCGAAAAGTTCCGCGGCAAGAACCCATTCTACGGACTGACGACGGACATCATCGCGGGCTTTGTCGGAGAGACCGACGAGGATTTCGAAGCGACACTTTCCGCCGTCAGGGAAGCCCAGTTCGACGCGGCGTTCATGTTCATCTACAGCCCGCGCGAAGGCACCGAGAGCGCCAAGGAAACCGAGACCCTGACCGAGAGCCAGAAGCAGAAACGCCTCGAAAGGCTTGTCGAGCTGCAAAACGCGATAACGCTAGAGCGCAACAGGCAGATGATCGGTCGCACCGAAGAGATTCTCGTCGAAGGGCCATCTTCCAAGGATCCGGGCGAATGGGTCGGCAAGACCGGCAGCTTCAAGAAAGTCGTCATCAAGTCCCAGACGGCTAGACCGGGCGATTACGTCAAATGCCATATCGACGAAGTCCGCGGATGGACGCTTCGCGGAACGCCTGTCGGAGAATAAGGAGAAACGATGCGTTTTTATTCCGTTTGCATGTTCGCGGTTGCGCTCTTTTTCGAAAGCGCCCTGGCCGTGACTGTCGAAGACGCCCAGAAGGCGTATCTTTCCGGAGACTGGATTCGCGCGGCCGAATCCTTCGAAGCGGCCTGTCCATCGCTCGGGGCGAAAGAACGCTCCGAATGCGCGCTGTGGGGCGTGCTCGCCCGTTCCCAGGCCGGAAACGCCAAGGACTTTTCCCTTGCGCAAAAAAGGCTCGACAGCCTGATCCTCGCCACGCCGGATTCGCTTCCCGTCTTTTCGGATCTCTACATGACGCGCGCCCAGTTCGAACTCTACCTCAAGCGTCCGGACCGTTCCTATCGAAGCCTCGGGACCGCTTTCGCCAAGGCGGAGCCCCGGCAGCTCGCCGTCATTTTCCAGGTCTGCCAGAGCCTCTACAAGGCGAATCCGACCGATTCCGTCCATAGCCTCTGCGCGGAAATCGAGCGCGCAAGATCCGGAACCGCGAAGGAAGACTCCACCACTGCCGGTCCAAGTTCATCGAGCGCCACTCTGTCGAGTTCGTCCGCGAAAAACCTCCCGATCGGGCAGTCCTCTTCTAGCTCGGCCCTCGCGGCTCCCAGGGAATGGTCGCTGCAAGTCGGCGCCTTCGGCATCGCTTCCAACGCCGAAATGCTCGCCAACACCCTTCGGGCAAAAAAGCTGGACGTGGCGGTTTTCGAATCCAAGACGGAAGAACGTACGCTTTACCTGGTCCATGTCGGGGAATTCGAAACCCGCGAACAGGCGCTCGAATACGGAAAAGGCAAGCTGGAACCGCTCAATCTGGAATTTCAGCCCGTAAAAACGCGAAAATCTTTTCAAGACCCGGTTCTAAATCCATAAAACAGTTCTATATTTGAAGCACGCCCTTGCCGGGGTGGTGAAATTGGTAGACGCGCTGGACTCAAAATCCAGTAGAGGCAACTCTGTGAGGGTTCGATTCCCTCCCCCGGCACTATCGATTTGCCGAGGAACCATGAAAATAGCTTTCAAAATTCTTTGCGCCTGCCTATTTGTCGCAACCGCCTCGTTTGCGCAGGATGATTTTGAAACATACTCTTCCGAAAGCGGAAATGCGTCCGCCTACGCCCCGGCCGAAGATACCGAAGGGGCAAACTATTACAGCGCGGACGATCCCAACGCCCCCGAAGCGACATCCGACGTCGGAACCCTAAACGCATCGTCTGGCGAATGGGCAGGCTTCGACTACGAAGCCGTGGGACTCACCCAGTGGGAATTCCAGCAGGCCAAGGAAAGCGGCATGAGCCGCGACAAGCTGACACAGCTGACCGAACTGGGCGTCCGCCCGTCCGAATATCTCCAGGAACCGTGGAAGCGCCTCGGAGTCACCGAGGAAAGCTGGCTCGGCGAACGCGCGAACGGTCTCGAAGATTCCGATATCGACCGGACTTACCGCAACCACGCCGGCGAACAGAATTACGCCTACATCTCCATCGCGATTCCTTCGTTCTACCAGTGGAAGCACGAAGACGCCGTCAAGGCTATCTGGATGGACGCCCTCTGGGTGATCGGTGTCGGCGGGCTTACCTACTTTGCCATCAACAGCGACGACTACGACAATACGTGGGTCTATTGGCTGATTCCCGTTCTCGGAGCGCACGTCTGGTCCTTTGCCGACGCGTTCTTCGGGACGCAGTGGAGCGACAATCCCGACGCGAACCGTTTCAGCCTGGGCATCGGACCAAGTCTCGATCGCGGCATCGCCGGTATTTTGCAAATGCGTTTCTAGACAATGCAAATCGAACTTCTCAAATGCAAGATCCATCGCGCAACGGTTACCGACGCGAACTTGAACTACGAGGGCTCCATCACGCTGGACAGAGCCTTGATGGATGCGGCGGGGATCCTTCCCTTCGAAAAGGTCGGAATTCTCGACATCAATAACGGAGCGCGCTTCGACACCTACGTGATCGAAGGGGAACGGAATTCGGGGACGATATGCCTAAACGGCGCCGCGGCCCGAATGGTCCAGAAGGGCGATCTCGTCATCATCGTTTCCTATGTCGCTCTCACGCCCGAAGAAGCGAAGCGCTGGAATCCGACCGTCGTCAAGGTCGATTCCCGGAACAGGCCGCTATAAATCGCTATATTTACCGCGTGACATTTTCTCTAGCCAGAAAAATATTGCCCTTGCTAAGCCTTGCGGGAATCTTGATTTCCTGCAAGGAAGAAGCGCCTATCGTCCAGGAAATCCGCGAAACGCCAGGCGACATTCAGGTGTTGAATTCCAGCGGCATTCCCGGAGCGGCCTCCAAGATGCGCGACTATCTGCGTTCCCAGGGATTCGACGTGCTCGAAATGAGCAACGAAAGGCTCTGGAATTACGAAGAGACGATCATCGCGCTTCGCAATCCGCATTGGGCAGGTGCCGAAGCTCTCGCCAAGGCGCTCCACACCGAAAACGTCATTCCGCTTCGAAACAAGCGGGTCCTCTTTGACGCGACGGTCTATGTGGGCAAGGACTTTGAAAAAATAATCCAGGCAGGATCCCCATGACAACAGCCAAGACAACTACCAAGAAGACAACACGAAAGACCGCCGCAAAAGTCTCCAAGACAGCCAAGGCTTCCAAGCCCAAGGCGTCGCCAAGGCCCACCGCGAAAAAAGCGGACACGGTGAAGGCGACGGCAAGGAAATCCACCAGAAAGGCAGCCTACACGGAAGCCGTCCAGATGGCCGCGACCACCCTTTTCGAACTGCGCGCCCTAAACCTGGAACTTCTGGACCTTCAGGGAATTTCGGAAACCTCCGACTTCATGATTCTCGCCACGTGCGAAAGCGAAGCCCAGATGCAGGCGATTCTCGATGCGCTAGCCAAGGACTTCAAGGCACGGAAAATGCCTTACCGGACGGAATACAGGCCGGGCATCAACATGCGCTGGGCCGTGTTCGATGCGGGATTCGACGTGATGGTCCAACTTTTCGAGGAAAGCAAGCGCGAAGAGATCGCCTTTGACAGGCTCTACGGCGACGCCAAGATCGCAAAGCTCGAAGAAAAGGACTTTATCCGGACAAAAGCGAAAAAGGTAAAGATCGAAAATGAACTCATTTGATGTCGAAATCGCAAAGTCTGTCGCCGCGACGGGAGCCTTTGACTACGAACAGGCGAAAAAGCTGCTCACCATCCCTGCCGACACGGAACACGGCAACTTCTCGCTTCCCTGCTTTGCCCTGGCGCGGACCCTGCACAAGGCGCCAAAGCTCATCGCCGAAGAACTGGCTTCGAAAATCCAGCTGCCCGAAGGCCTCTCCAAGGTCGAAGCGGTCGCCGGCTACCTGAACTTCTTTATCGACCGGGACTTTCTGGCAAAATCCATTCTCGGGGAAATTTCCGAAAAGGGAATCGCTTACGGTCACGCCAGTCCAAACGGCAAGACGGTCTGCATCGACTACAGTTCGCCGAACATCGGAAAGGAACTCGCCTTCCACCACTTGCGCTCGACCATGATAGGCAACAGCCTTGCGCGCATCTACAAGGCAAGCGGCTATCGCGTCGAACGGATCAATCACCTCGGGGACTGGGGAACGGCTTTCGGCAAGCTCATCGTCATGTATCTGCGGGAAAACCGGCAGACGGACGACGCGACGCTCGACAGCCTGACCGTCAAGGAGCTGAACATCCTCTACGCGAGCTTTTCGAAGGCTGCCGAGACGGAACCCACTCTCGAAGACGAAGCGCGAAAGGCTTTTGCGGAACTCGAACGGGGAAACGCCCTGTACCACAGGCTGTGGCTTGCGTTCCGGGCCGCGACGCTCAAGGAACTGATGCGCATCTACAAGATGATGGGGGTCGATTTCGATCACTATACCGGCGAATCGTTCTACGAGGACAAAATGCCCGCGGTCATCGAAGAGCTCGAAGCGAAAGGGCTTCTGGAACGCAGCGAAGAACGCGACGTGGTCAAGCTCGACGAATACAAGCTGAACCCGTGCCTTATCCGCAAGAGCGACGGCAGCACGCTCTATGCGACCCGCGACCTCGCCGCGGCGATTTACCGCAAGAAGGAATACGACTTCGACAAGTGCCTCTATGTCGTGGACTTGGGCCAGGCGCTCCACTTCAAGCAGGTCAAGCTTGTCCTCAAGAAGATGGGCCGGGAATGGTACGACACGCTCGTCCACATTCCGTTCGGCGTCATTCTCAACCTGATCGACGGCAAGTGGGAAAAGGGAAAGACGCGTACCGGCAAGGCGAAGCTTCTCCGCGATGTCATCGAAGCCGCGCAGAAAAAGATTCTCGACTTTATTGACCAGAAGAATCCGGAGCTGGAGAACAAGGAACTGATCGCCCAGCAAATCGGCATCAGCGCGCTGACGTTCAACGATCTCAAGAACCACCGTCTGATGGATGTCAAGTTCGACTGGGATTCCGCGCTGAGCTTCGAAGGGGCGACAGGTCCCTACGTACAGAACGCCCATGTCCGGCTCTGCAGCATCATGCGCAAGGCGGGCTACGACGTTTCCGCGACGGATGTGGACTATCGGCAGCTCGAAGACGACAACGCCTACGAGCTTGTCAAGGTTCTCGCCCAAAAGGGAGAGAGAATCCGCCAATCGGTCGAATCGGACGAACCCTGCGTTCTTGCCCAATACGCGCTAGACATCGCCGGCGCGGCACACAAGTTCATCCACGAAGACCGCGTTCTGGGAAGCCCCGAGGAAAAGTCCAGGCTTTTCCTCGTCAAGTGTACGCAGATCGTGCTGGAAGACGTTCTGGATCTGCTCGGGCTTTTCCCCGTCCGCACGATGTAAGATGCATCCGCTGCTTCAAAAAGCGCTCGCAAAAAAGCGTCTCTCGCCCGAAGAGGCGACAGAGATTCTAAGGGATGCGGACTGGACCGAAGTCGTGAAGACCGCCGACGACGTCCGGAACGAAACGCTCCCGGGAAAGCGCGTCGGCTACACGGTCTATCGGATTGTCAATTACACGAACGTCTGTTCCATCGGATGCGACTTCTGCGCGTTTTCCCGAAAGGCCGAGGAACGTGGCGCCTATACGCTGACCCTGGAAAAAATCCGAGAGAAGGCGCTCGAAGCCAGGCGTCTCGGCGCGGACCAGATCTTTCTGCAGGGAGGCGTCAACGAAACGCTCCCGATTTCCTACTACACGGACGCCTTGCAGATGCTCACCCGGGAACTCGGGATGCGCGTACGCGGATTTTCGCCGGTAGAACTTGTACACATCGCCAGTGCGCACAAGCTAACGCTCGACGAGCTGCTCGGCATCTTCAAGGAAGCGGGGCTTTCGTCCGTTCCCGGAGCGGGCGCCGAAATCCTGTCCGACAAGATTCGAAAGCGCCTCAGTCCCAAGAAGCTAAGCGCGAACGAATGGAAAGAGGCCCTTGCCGTCTGCCAGAAGAACGGTCTTCCCGGCAGCGCGAACATCGTCATCGGTTCCGTGGAAACGGTCGAAGATATCGTCCAGCACCTGGAACTCGTCCGCTCTCTGCAAGACGAAACGGGCGGCGTAAAGAGCTTTGTCGCCTGGACTTTCCAGCCGCAGACCGACCGGTTTCCGATTCGCCACGTATCCCCGACGGAATACCTGAAGGTGCTCGGACTTTCGCGCCTCTATCTCGACAACGTCCGGCACATCGAAGTTTCCGTTCTCGGAATGGGAAAGCAGATCGGGGAACTTGGACTCCACGCCGGAGCGGACGACATCAACAGCATCGTTCTCGAAGAAAACGTGCTGAAGTCCAACGGAATCCAGACCGTTGCCGAAGCCGAAGCCTTTATCCGGCAGGCGGGCTTTGAACCTTACCGCAGAGACCTGAACTTTTCTTGCGATGGCTAGCGATGCGCACGCCGACCGTCTTCAGAAGACTCCTCGTCAGTCAAATCGCCCGGGAATCGGAACAGGAACGCGTCGCGGCCATCGGGGATTACGAACAGATTCGCGACTACAGCCTCGTCCTCGCAAGCCAGGGAATTCCGCACCACATTCGTCGAGATGACCGCGGACCCTATCTCATCGCGGTCCGTTTCGACTTGGCCGATTCCGCCGAAGAACAGATCGCCCTGTACCAGAAGGAAAATCCTCCGCACGGGGAAAATCCCCCTCTCGCGCTTCGTCTCGCCATTTCTCCGCTGGCAGTCCTCGCTGTTCCTTCCTTCTTCACCATTCTCCAGTTTTCAAGCTACGGCAGCCGCTTTTACCATCCAGGCGTTTCCGACGCGGAAAGGATCCTCGCAGGCGACTGGTGGCGTCCCATCACCGCGCTGACGCTCCACGGCGATGCGCACCATCTGGTGTCGAACCTCGTTTCGGGCTATATCGTCCTGAACCTTCTCGCCTTTCGAATGCCGCTCTCCCGCATCGTGTTTCCGCTCGCGGTCGCTTCGTCCGCTGCCAATTTCCTTGTCGCCTGTTCGGTTCGCACGGATTTCCGCTCGCTCGGATTTTCGACGTTCGTCTTCTGCGCGCTCGGTGCGCTTTCGACAGTCGAGTTTCGCCTCGTGCCCAGGGAATCCCGCGGAATTCTGCGAAGATTCGCTCCCCTCTGCGCGGCAATTCTCCTCGCCGTCTTTCTCGGAATCGGGGAACATTCGGACATCCTTGCGCATTTCTACGGGCTTGTGCTCGGCCTTGGCGTCGGATTTCTTCCCAGGAAAAAGGTTCTTCTCTGGGGATGTCCCACGGGCATCCGGGATCTGCTCGCCTGGATTCTCTTCTTCGCCTTTTTCCTTTTCGCCTGGTGGCGCGCAATTTTACTATCTTTGTAGAAGATGGGAAATCTTTTTCAGACATCGGGATTCCGGATCCAGGAACACGAAGCGGACGAACTGCTCCGCGTCTTTCCTCTGCAGATTTCCGTCGAGGAATCCCCGACCCTGTTCTTCCGGATCGATGGCGAATTGCAGATTGGCGCGACCGTTTCCTTCCGTCTCGTTTCCGGATTTCGGACCGTCCAGTGGAAATGCCTCGTGTCGAAAATCGAAGGCTCGTCATGGCATGCGGAACTCGGGCAGGGACCTTTCACCGCATTCTCCGCGACACACGGGCAGACCGTTTCGGAAAGTCTCCTGGAATATACGGACGAGATTCATTTCAGCGGGGAATCTCCCGATCTGGAACGCGCGCTGGAAAACGCGAAAATCCGATACGCGCTTTCTTCTCGAAAGGCTCTTGTCCAGGCCAAGAGCGCCTTTGAATCCCGTCGAAAGACCGAATCCTTCCAGGCGTTTTCGTCCGAAAGCCTTTCCGCAGGCTAGCGCGAAATTTCATGTCGTACCCTTCGCTCGAAGCGGCGCTCCAGGATCTCGAAAAGCACGGAATGCTCCTCCGCATCGGCGAAGAAGTCTCGCCCGACCTGCTCATGCCCAAGATGGCGGAAATCGCCACGAAGGAATCCTTGCCGGCGCTTCTTTTCGAACACGTCCAGGGGTCTCCGTTCCGAGCCGCGGCGAACATTTTCGGCACCATGGAACGAGCGCGCTTTCTTTTTCGCGATACATGGAAAAAAGCCGAAACGGCCATCGCCTTTCACACCGACCCGTTTTCCATCCTGAAGCATCCCGCGCGTCTCGCGAGCCTTCCCGGAATCGGACTTTCCGCGCTTCCCCACAAAAGCCTTTTCGCTCCGGTTCTCGACCGGACAACCACTCTCGACCGACTGCCGCAGATCCGGCTGCACCGGGAAGATGGCGGCGCCTTTCTGACCCTGCCGCAAGTCTTTTCGCAATCCCCCGGCGAAAACGCCATTCTCAAGTCCAACCTGGGCATGTACCGCATCCAGATTTCGGGGAACGACTATGCCGCGAACGGGGAATGCGGCCTGCACTACCAGATCGAGCGCGACATCGCAAGGCACCACGAAGCGGCCATCCGGAACGGCGAACCGCTCAAGGTCAGCATCTGGCTGGGAGGCCCGCCCGCGCATACCCTCGCGGCCATCATGCCCATGCCTCCGGGACTTTCCGAATTGACATTCGCGGGGCTTCTCGGAGGCCGGGCGTTCCGCTACAGGAACCTTGACGGCTGGAAGGTTTCGTCCGACGCGGATTTCTGCATTCTCGGAGAAGTCGCTCCGGATCTCAAGCCCGAAGGGCCTTTTGGCGACCATATCGGCTACTATTCCGCAAGGCACGAATTTCCCTATCTTCGAGTCAAAAAGGTTTTCTGCAAGGCTAACGCGATATTCCCCTTTACGACCGTCGGCAGGCCTCCGCAAGAAGATTCCGTTTTCGGCAAGCTCATCGGAGAGCTGGTGCGTCCTGTCGTACCGGAATCTCTCCCGGGAATCTGCGAAATGAACGCCGTTGACGCGGCCGGCGTACACCCGCTACTCCTCGCGATTGGAAAGGAACGCTACACGCCGTATCTTTCGGAACGCGAACCGATGGAACTGCTCAAGGAAGCGAACGCGCTTTTGGGCTACAACCAGGTTTCCCTTTCCAAGTATCTCTTTATCGCGGCCCGGGAAGATTCCGAAGATCTCGACACGCAAGACATCGTCAATTACCTTGTACACATCCTGGAACGCGTCCACCTGGACAGGGACATTCACTTTCAGACGGAAACGACCATCGATACGCTGGACTACTCCGGGCGCAAGCTCAACCACGGTTCCAAAGTCATCGTCGCGGCGGTCGGCTCTCCTGTCCGGCAACTCGGGCGTTCCCCGGAGGACGGGATTTCGGAACTTTCCCTTCCCCAGGGATTTTCGAATCCGCGTTTCATCTTTCCGGGAGCGATCGCCATCCAGGGAAGCGCAGACGCAAGCATCGATGGACTTGCCGAATCGCTTTTTCGCTGGAACTTTCGCGAAAGGTTCCCGCTGGTTACCGTGGTGGACGACTCTTCGTTTACGGCGCGAACCCTCGACAACTGGCTTTGGGTCACCTTTACGCGCAGCGACCCGGCCCGAGACATCTACGGAGCCAATTCAGGTTTTAACCAAAAGCACTGGCAATGCGAAGCCCCGCTGATCATCGACGCGCGCACCAAGCCCTGCCTGCAAGGAACTGTCGAAGACGACCCGAAACTCGAAGCCCAGGCCAAGGACATTCTCTGGAAAGCGATGAAGCGTCGCCCATGAAATTCCCATTCCGGAAATCACTCGGACTCCTCGCGGTTCTCGCTTTCGAAACGTTCGCCAATCCATTTTGCGGGACAAGCCAAGTTCAGGAGCGTTTCCGAAACGCCAAGATCCCGAGAGCGGAGGCACGGACAGCGAGCATTTCCTCGACAAGCTGCGACCCGGAACTTTACTACGACACATCGGCAGTCAAGGAACGCAAGACTTCCCACTTTCAAATCTACTATGTCCTCGACGGTCCGCACAGGACCACCGAAGCCTGGATCGATTCGCTCGCCCGCATTCTGGAATCCGCATGGAACTTTCACATGCAAAACGGGACACGGAAACCGGAGGGCGCAAATCCGACATGGCATTTTCGAAAAAGCGGAGACAGCGGCCGATACCCGGTCGAAGTCATCGACATCAGCCTTGTGCGCGACAACGCGGCACTCCTGGGAGGCTTTTGCACGGCCTGCATGGGATTGACCTTTCCGCCCGACATCTCGAATCCCGCGGCAACGGAAATCGTCATCGACAACGACTTTCTGTACCCGGACGAAAGCAATCCCGTCATCCAGGAAATTTCCGGTTCGTCTTGCCGTTACGTCCAGGCGACCCTTCCCGTCACGAACGACTTGACCGGAAAGAACTATTCGAAGGACTACGGGCTCGCGCTTCGCACTACCGCCGCCCACGAACTTTACCACGCAATCCAGGCAAGCTACATCGACTTTCTCGAATACGATTCCTACTGGTTCGAAGCGTCCGCGACGGCACTCGAAGAAATCGCCTCGCCAGACGCCGACGACTATTGGCTTTACCTGCCCTCCTTTTTCAGCTCGACCGGAACCTCTTTCGACCGGATCGCTTCGAGCTACGGCCTGGCCGTCTGGGGGCTTTACAATCTAGACGCCTGGGGCAAGAATTTCGACACTAGGCTGTGGGAACGCTTTTCTTCCATGCCGGATTCGAGCATCGAAACGGTTTACGCCAAGGAACTCGCCTCCCGAAATCTCGACCCGGACTCGGCCTTTGCCGATTTCGCCCGGAAACTTTTCTTTTCGGGAATCCGCGCCGACTTTTCCGATTCGACATTCCGCTTTGCCGACGACTTTTCCGACTGGCCCGTCGCGCCCCTTCTAAAAAAGCCGACCGTTGCCCCCGTTACGCTCGAAGCGCCCGCCATCGACTATTACCGAATCACGCCGGATTCCTTTCCCGAACTTTCCCAGTTCAAGGGAAAAGCCTCGGTCGCCCTATACGGAAAAAATCAAAGGACGACATTCCTTTCCATGGATACCCTTTCATGGACCGGAATTTCTCCCCTTGTCGCCAAATCGGAAAACGCGGTCCTTATCCTCTCCAGGCTGCAAGGCGCTTCTAGCGGCACGATCAAGACGGATACGCTCCCGATGCGCAGCTACCCGAACCCGTGGCGAGGCGATACGCCGCTATGCTTCGCATCTCTCCCCGAAACGAAACGCTTTCTCGAAATCCGCACCCGCGCCGGGAAACTGGTCAAGCGGTTTTCCTATACGGGAACGGGCTTCTGCGTACGAGCCGAAGAAATTCGGGAACGGCTGGCACCCGGGCTTTACTTCTTTAGAGCCGGCGCAAGAAACAAGGCGACGCCATTTCTCGTCGTCTATTGAAATTTCGGTTCGCGGTTTTCCGAAAGGAACAGGAGATCTCCGTCCAGGTCTTCGGAAAGGCAAGGATCCGGTTCGATTCCCGTTCGCCAGGCGAGACCGCGTTCCAGCCTTCGCGGAGAACGAATCACGTAGAAGCGATTCCACATTCCCGACTCCAGGATTTTTTGGGCAAGCGTCCTGCCCGGTTCGACCACCAGCCGGTGGACTCCCATCCGCGAAAACTCGTCCAGTACCGTCTTCCAGTTCCTTGCAAAGTCGTCCGAATCCAGGATCCGCACGTCGGCAACCGGCGAAATGTCTTCCTGCAAGGTTCGGCTAAAGACGAGCGGCCTATCGGAAGGATTTCCGAAAAGATGCAGGTTCGCAAGGAGCTTCCTGTTTCCGCAAAGAACGGCCCGATGTGGACTGTTTCCCGCGACACCGCGCACCGACAGACGGGGATTGTCCGTGTTGGCCGTCCCCCCGCCAACGAGAATGTATTCCGCCGAACGCCGCCATCTAGCGGTCCATCTGTCTGCGGCGAGACCCGTTATGCGAACCGGGCTTCCGGAAGGTCCCGCGATCAGGCCATCCGCCGATTCCGCGATCTTGCATTCGACAAATGTCCGTCCTGTCCGCACAAAATAATCGTATGCGTCATAAAAGGACAGATATTCCCTTGGCGCTTCCACACAGACAGAAGCTATCCCGGCATGCGAAAGAACCTGTTCGCTCTTGCCGCGGACAAGCGGATTGGGGTCCCGATGCGCAAAGAAGACATCGCGGATTCCCGCCGCGATAATCGCATCGGTACACGGAGGCGTACGCCCAAAGTGGCAACAAGGTTCAAGCGTCACGTACAAGGTCGCGCCTCGCGCCGCGTCGCCCGCATCCCGAAGAGCCATCACTTCCGCATGGGGACCGTGAACGACTTGCGTGTGTCCGCGCCCGACAACGACACCGTCCCTTACGACGACAGCCCCGACCGCCGGATTGGGAAAGGAGATTCCTACCGCCGACAGGGCCTCTTCAAAAGCCGATTCAATGAAATTCATCCTTAAATTCATCATTGTCTAGAGCCACGCGGCTTACCCCGTAAAGGACAAACTTTCCCGCATCGTTTTTTTCCAGCGTGCTGCGCGTCACAAAATGGACGATGCTGCCATCCCGATTCTTTACCCGGACCATGAATCCTTGCGGCTTGTCCCGCGTCATCCCGTTTTTCGAAAGGGCTTCGATCCGAATGTTCAGCATCTTGCGGAAAGCCATCAGATCCTCTTTCAGGAAAAAGGCATCGTTCGACGGAAGCAATCCGGCCTTGCGATCGTCAACGCCAAAGCGTTCGCGCGTAACGTCCGTCAGAAGCGTCAGCGCTCTTGACGAGCAGTCCAGAGTCCAGATGATGTTAAACGAATTGTTCAGCATGATGGCCATCCGGCGCTTCGTCTCGATCAGCTCTTCGCTAATGCGCATCCTGTCGTTTATCGGAAAATAGGAACAGAAGAAGAGTGGACGGGCACCCTCTTCCATAAAGAATCCATAGTTTTCGTACCATTGCCAACCGTAGCGGATATCGCGCAGGCGAATGCGAACCCGATCAAAGACTTTCGTTTTGCTGGCTATGCGAAAGGCGACACCCAGAAGATCCAGATCGTCGGGGTGTATCACTTCCTTCGGGTCGTGTTCCGCAACGTTCTCGGCAGAGAGCCCGACGATTTCGAGCAGCGAATACGAAGCGGTCCTTACCCGCATCGTCTTCAAGTCCAGGACTGCCCAAAGGGATTTCGTGTTCTTGCTAATCGTGTCGATCGTACGGAGCCTTCTCTTCAGCTTCGCATTCTGGACAAGCATCCCGACCAGAGCGGTCAAAAGCAACAAAATCAAAATTATCACCACAACCATAGTTACAAATTAGCAAATCAAGTCGGCATAAAAGACATTTTACTTGCATGTATTCTAAAATTTACTTTTCGTCTTGCCGGGTTACCGAGTCTTTCGATAAAAAAGGCCTCCCATCCTGGAGTTCATGTAATTTCCGTCACGATGCACTCCAAACGCCGCTCCCCAGCTCCGAATGCCGACAGAAACGCCGACGCCGACCCTTGGCCCCGGATAGCCGACGCTCCCCTGCAATTCCAAGACGCCCAGCCGGATCTTTTCGCCAAGCTCCACGAGGAATTCGCCCGAACGCTGGAAGGAAAACGCCGCTTCGCACCGGAACTTTTCGTCCAGGGCCCAGAGGATGTTTCCCGCAAGCGACCCGCGCTCGAAATCCGACGGAAAGATTCCCCAAAGCCCGCCCAAGAACCGGGCGCTTCCCTTCCAGGAAATTCCCGCGCGCCCCACGGCCCGCCACCAGGTCGCTTCGCCGGGAACCACCTGGATGTCAAGATTTCCCCCGACACCGAGCAAGAACGCCGAAAGGGCAACGGATG
This sequence comes from Senegalimassilia sp., assembly GCA_963652365.1. GTDB lineage: Bacteria > Fibrobacterota > Fibrobacteria > Fibrobacterales > Fibrobacteraceae > Hallerella. Next base: position 6,580 of record CAVJTH010000027.1, on the reverse strand, counting down.
CGTCCATGCCAAAGTTTTCGCTGCGATAGAGCGAATCGAGAAAGGAACTCGCCAGGGAAGCGCCCAGCCGGTAGCGCCCGTTTCCCCACTCGGAAAAAAGACCGAAGACCTCGTAATCGACGCCTTCCATCGGCTCGGTCCAGAGAATCCCCAGATTGAATCCGGAAACCGTTCGCGCCGGGTTTTTCCCCAAAAGGTCGAACCAGCCCGGATTCCAGGGTTCCGGCAGCCGAACGTCCGCCCAAAGCGTCCCCACAAGGAACAGGATGCAAAGAAAAGCTCTTTCCATGTTTCCTCACGGGCGCAAAATGACGCCGATGCGCCTTTCGGAGTTTCCTTGCGAAATCCGCAAGAAGTTCGGACCGGGAAAGCCCTTGTCGAGGAGCGGGACTTCCGTCCAGCGGTTTCCCGCGGCATCCGCGGCGAGCGTCTTCTTCCACAGAAGGTTTCCCTTGCCCGAAATCAGTTCCACAAGAACTTCTTCGCGACTTTCGACCCGAATCATCAGAGGATTTTCCCGGTTCCTTCGGGAAAAGATTCGCGCGTTCCATTCTACGCGAAACGGAAGTTCCCCGCTAGCATCCGAGGCGAGACTTCCCGGAGTCTGGAATCCCGGGCTGTTTTCCTCGCGACCTGTCCCCGCCGAGAACCCCGCGGGGCAGCGCGCCTGAATTCTTTCGAACTTTCCCCATGCGACCGAATCCACCTTCCTTTCTCCATAGCAAAGATACAGCGAATCGGAAGCGTTTTTCAGGTAGCCGAAATTCACATGGAGAATCCGCACGTCGTCGTTCCCGACAAAGCTCCGCATTCCGTTCGTATCCTTGGAAAGGACCGCGCTTTCGCGGCTTCCGACTTTCACGTCGGGCATTTTCGCGTTCCGGTTTCCGCAGAGGCTCATTTTCGCAAGGGAAATTTCGCGCGAACCTTCGTGGTAAATTTCGATCCACTCCGGAACGCCTTCTTCCGGGCACGGATGCACTTCCGAGAATCGCACGGGGAAACTCCCGGCAAGAGCCACCAGCGTATCGAGCGTATCGTTTCCGGGAACATCGTCCGGAGGCCACGTCGCGACGATTTGCATCGCCTTGGCCGAAAGGCGTGTGTCGAAGCGCGAACGGACGCCCCTTTCCAGAAGCCCGGTCCACGAATTCTCGGACAGGGAACTTTCCGAGCGAAACGAGGCCCGCACCCACGCCGAGTCGCAACCGAGAAGCGTCCACTCGCCTTTCCAGCCCGAAGCCTCGAAAAAGAGCGTATCGATCTGCAGGCGGCAATCCCAGACACCCGATTCGAACATTCCATCCGGAACCCCGGGCGTCGGCACGGCAAGGCTCCAGGCGTCAAAGGCGGAATCGCTCCTCGCGAGCGAATACCCGGCTTTCGGCACCGGAAGGTCCGCGACATCCTCGCAAGAACCGCTCAGCAGTCTCCACGTGTCCTTTCGCGAATTCGGCAAGGCGCTTCCCAGAAGCCTTTCGCAAAGAAGATTCTGGACGTTCGGGCAAAGCGACGTGTCGCGGATGAGGAGAATCCGGTCCGCGCGTTCGGGGATCTTTCCCTCCCAGACTTTCTTCTGCTCGTGATAGACGGAAACGGAATCGCGAAACGAGACATGCGGCAAGCGAATTTCGACAAATTCCCCGCGGGAATCTTCCACGTCGGAAGGGTCGGGCAATATTTCGACAAGACGCGGACACGTCCCCAAGGCAAGGGCAAACGCCACGGAAATCAGATTCATGAATGTCTAGACGCAAGCGAAGGCAGGCGCCCGAAAGGGAAGGCCTACTGGATTGCGTATTCTCCAGGGAGAATATAGCGAAGCGGGTTCTCCGGCCTGGAATTCAGCCAAACCTCGTAATGGAGATGAGGTCCAGCGGAAAGCCCGGTGTTGCCCATATAGCCCAACAATTGATAACGCTTGACAAGCTGTCCCTGCTTGACGGAAATGGACTGCATGTGACCGTATTTCGTCACGAATCCGTTTCCATGGTCCATGGCGACATAGTTGCCAAAGGATTCGCTACGGCGCGCAATGGTCACCACCCCGTCGGCCGTTGCGTAAATCGGCGTCCAGCGGCTGTTTGCGATATCCACGCCGTTGTGCATTTTCCCGACCTCGCCCGTAATCGGATGGACGCGATGCCCAAAAGCCGAAGCGTAGCGACCCGTCGTCGGAGAAATCGAAGGGATGTGCCGCCAGTTCGCATACTGCTGCCCCGCAAAGCCGGCGATTTCCCTGAAGTTCCTTTCGTTTTCCAGAGCCTTCGCACGGAACTGCTCCGCTTTCGCCTTTAACAGAAGGGACTGGTCGAGAATCGGCTGGGCAACCCTCGAAAGACGTCGTTCCGGGCTTTCCGGTCCGCCGATGGACATTTCCCGGCTAGAGCGATCCGGCGGGTTCAGACCGAACTTGTAATGGAGCAGGTCCTCGTTCGCGAAGCGCGACTCCATCATCCGGTTTAACGAATCCAGGCGCACCTGTTCGCGACCCAGCCTGTCGGACAGGGCGATGCGGTGACCGATCATCCTGTCTTTCAGGAATCCATAGGAAAACTGTACGCCGATCTGAAGAAGCAGCAGAAGAATTCCCAAAAGCACAAGAGCCTTTCCCGCGCAAAGGATGCGCTTCGAAAATTCGGGAAGACGCAGGGAATGCGACTTCGAAGAACCTTCGACATGAAAAGACAGCTTGACAAATTTCATGGTAGGGGCAATTTAATAAAAAATCCGATAGACGACCAGCGACTTGCTGTATTCATAGCCGACAACCAGGAGCGGTTCTCCCGCAAGCGGACTTTCTTCCGGGGATATAAAGAGGATTCCTTCGGGACCTCTGTCTTCCGCGCTCGCCAGATAATCGACCAGCAGCGGATTTTCCGGATTTTCGAGCGAAAAGGTCGCAATGCCGCTCGAACGTTCGAGTCCCAGAAAGGCGAAAAGCTGCCCGCGAATCTTCCCGACGGTGACGTTTTCCGGTTCGGGTCCCTTCTTCTTGCTGCGGGCGTCGGCCTTGACCTTTTTCTTCTTGGCATTCCAGTTGAAAAGCGCCGGATACCTTTCGGCAATCGCCTTTTCGAGAACTTCTCCGCTGTTCCAGAGTCGCTTTCCCGTTTTGCCGTCAAAAAGGCTCATGGAACGCCCCCCGAACGTGTTGAGGTAGCGGCACGGTTCGTTGCCGTCGCAGGGATTTTCCGCATCGATCGGCAGAGGTCCGAGCTTCCGCACGAGCGCTTCCGTAAAGACGCTTCGATCCAGGATTCCCGCCTTCCAAAGCAAGTCCGCCCGGGTCTCGTCCGAGTAAAGGGAAAGATCCCGGCTCGCGCCTTCATCCGCCGAAAGCACGTAAAGCTTTCCGGACGCTTCGAACGCGGCGATTCCATCGGGCTGGAGCTCGCCCCGAATCGGCGCAGGTTCAATCGAAATCTTTCCGTCATCCCGATAGTCAAAGCCGTTTTCCTTTGCGGAATGATCGACCGAGCCTAGACCCCAGACCTTGTCAACGGTCTTTTTCCGGACATCGATCCGCGCGATCGCGTTGTTTTCCTGGAGCGAAACAAAGGCAAGGTTTCCATCGGAAGAAAAGGCGATGTATTCCGGTTCCAGGTTTTGCAGATAGCTGCCGGGTCCGCCGAGCCTCACTCCGGAACTTGTGAGAGAAAGGCTGTCGAACTCGGCAAAGGTCAATTCGTGCGCCGTCGCGCGTTCCACGCCTTCCGACAGATCGACAAGACCGACGAGTCCTTCGGGATCTTCATGCGTATCCTCGTCGATTTCCCCTTCGCAAGCGGCAAGGATCGTCTTTCCGTCGGGCGCGAAGGCCACCATGTCGGGATGCGCTCCGGTCGAAAAGGTTCGAATCCTTACCAGCTTCCGGTCCTGAAGCCGAAACAGGTGGATAAAGCCGGGCGACGTTTTCGGGATGTTCGTCTCGGCGACGGCGACAAGGTTCCGGTAAGCGGCGACGCTCGGGACTTCTCCGCGAAACTTCAAGACGTTCAGCACTTGAGGCTTTGCCGGATCCTCCAGGGAGACCACGGAGAGCTCTTCATCGCCCGATGCGACGACAAGAACTTTCCGTTCGGCGACATAGGCGGAAATTTCCGACCCGGGAAGACCGTCCGAAACGCCTAGACGGCCCACTTCCCGAAGTTCCAGCGCAAAGGCGAGGGACATCGTCCCGAGAAAGAGAAAGCTATGGACAAGATTCATGTCAGAGCAACCACCAGCCGAGCAGTAAACCGATCAGGGCCCCGCCGAGAAACGAGCCTGCCGTCGAAGCCATTTCCATGGAACGATCGCGGTTCGCCTTGCGGTCCATCTGCGAATTGACGGCAATCGAGAGCGCCTGCGTGCATTTCGCGTAATTTGCGGAAAGCATCGAATCCGACGGACAGGTTTCGGGAGTCGAGAGAGAAACCGATTCCACGGAAGTTCCCGCGGGGACTTCGCGTTCGACGGTCGATAGAGAATCCGGCAAGCTTTCGGCAAGAAGCGATACGGAAAGAATCAGCAAGGCCAGGAGGATTTTTTTCATGCTGTAAAATTAATTACATTTTGAAGGCTATGGAAGAAGATCGCGTCAAAACAGCGCAAAGAGTCACGTGGCACGGTTTTTTTGTCAACCTGGTTCTCACTGTCGGGAAACTGCTGGCCGGAATTTTCGGGAATTCGTCCGCCATGATCGCCGACAGCGTCCATTCCCTTTCGGATTTCGCGACCGACATCGTCGTCCTGGCCTTTGTCCGCATTTCCGGAGAAGAACGCGACAGAAACCATCCCTATGGGCACGGGAAGTTCGAGACAATGGCCTCGATGCTCATCAGCCTCGCCCTGCTTGCGGTCGCCATCGGAATCTTTGTAAACGGCATCCAAAAGATTGTCCAGATTTTCCAGGGCGATCTTCCCAAGGTTCCGGGAGTTGTCGCCCTCGTCGCGGCAATCGTCTGCATCGCGGCAAAGGAAGCGCTCTACCGCTACACGGCACGCGCCGGACATCGCATCGACAGCCAGGCGCTGATCGCGAACGCATGGCATCACAGGTCCGACGCGCTGTCCAGTATCGGGACGCTATTTGGAATCGGCGGCGCATTCTTTCTCGGCGGAAAATTCACCGTTCTCGACCCGATCGCCGCGGTCATCGTCAGCATCTTCATCATCAAGGTCGCCTTCCAGATCGGGTTTCCCACCATCCAGGAACTCCTCGAAGCGTCCCTCCCGCCCGATGTCGAAAAGGAAATCTGCGACATCATCCGCCGCACGGACAAGGTTCGCTGGCTGCACAATCTGCAAACCCGGAAAATCGGAAACGATTACGCCATCGATGTACATATCAAGCTCGACCGGGACATTTCGCTCGTCGAAGCCCACGACATCGCCACATCCATCGAACGGCAGTTACGCGCCAAATACGGAAATCGTACACAAATCAATGTCCACATGGAACCTCTTTCGGAATCCGGAAATGTCTAGAATCCTTTTTTCGCTAATCGCTTCGAGCTTCCTTTTTCTCGCCGCCTGCGACGACATTCGAACCGAAAGCTATCCGAGCGGAAAACTCTATCGTCAGGTCCGTTACGAGAACGGCGAAAAGAACGGCATCGAAACGGAATACTACGAATCGGGAACCGTCAAGCGGACGCGAAACTTTGTCGCAGGAAAGGAGCAGGGAACGTCCGAGGAGTTTTACGAATCCGGCAAGATCCGCGGAACTTTTCACTACCGGGATGGCGCGCTGGATGGAACGGCGAAACGCTTCTACGAGAACGGAAACGTCCAGTCGGTTACCTTGTATCGAATGGGAACCGTCGCGGGATTTCCGCAGACCTTCGATTCCGACGGAGAGCCCGAACTGCAAGGATCCTACGAAGACGCGCGGGACGGGAACCGCTACGAATGGGTGCGCATCGGAGGCACCGTGTGGACCGCGGAAAACATCAAGTATGCGCCCGTCAAAGGCTCCGTCTGCATGCAGTGCAACGTCTGGGGCCGCCTCTACGACTGGAACAGCGCGCAAAAGGCCTGCCCGCCGGACTTTCGGATTCCAGGCGTTGCCGACTGGGAAAAGCTCTCCCGAGATGCGGGCAAGGATCCCGCCAAGAAGCTGAAAGCCTCCTTCGGCTGGAACGATAACGGCAGCGGAACCGATGAATTCGGCTTCGGACTTCGCGCAAGCGGAGCGCACCTCGAAAAGGCGAGCGTTCCCGAAAAATCGAGAAAGTTCAAGGATGCTGGCGACAAGGCCTACCTCTGGACAGACAACGGAACGGTCGCCGTTTTCAAGAAAAATTCCGACCGGATTTCCTTCGAAAGGTTCAACCCGGAATTCGGCGCGAGCCTCCGCTGCGTATTGGGGAACTAGTCCTGTCGCCTTCAGAGCTTAGAAATCGCAAAGCGATCCGTTACTTTCTGCCGAAAGGCTTTTTCGCTAAGCGAACTTTTTTCCGCCTGGCGGCGGAGGGAGGCGCCTTCCCGGCGAGGGGCTTGTTCAGAGCTTAGTGGGGAGAACTTAGAGCTTAGAGATCTCAGCGAACTTTTCACGCTAGAACCTAGATGTTCGCAGAACTCCACACTCAACTCT
>CAVJTH010000026.1:0-36199 GCA_963652365.1 Senegalimassilia sp. | reverse complement strand
GTCAGAACTTAGAGCTGAGAACTTTGTTGAGAGTTGAGTGTGAAGAGTGGAGTTCTGCGAACGTTTAGGTTCTAGCGTGAAAAGTTCGCTTCGCGACAAAACCTTTCGGCAGAAAGTAACGGCTCGCTCTGCAAAGCTATCCACTAAGCTCTGAACAGCCGCTCCGCGACTCCAAGCTCCAAGTTCTCTGAACTAAGCTCTGATCACCGCTTTCCGTTTCGGAATTTCGGAATGTATATTTACCAGGAAATCTTTCTGGAATCTTGACGATGAAAAAAATCTTGCCTTTGCTTTTTTGCCTTGCCGTTCTTGCCGTTGCGGACGACATGACCGCGACGACCGTAAACGGGAAGATTGTCATCTTGCACGACAACGGGCGTTGGGAATACTACCAGAACAATTCCCGCGTGCGGGACATTCGGGAATCCGCCATACCCAAGGACATGCAGACACGGGTATCGATCGAATACGAGGACGCTTTAAAACTGCAAAAGGACATGCGAATGCGCCTGGAAGCGGACGATGTTTCCGAGAGCGTAATTCGGGACAGCCTGCGAACCCTTCCGGCTGGAGGCATCGTGCATTTTTGCGTTTCCGAGGAACAGGTGCATCGCGAAAATCCTCGCGCTTTTACCTACACGGTCTGGGTCGGGAACAAGCAGGTTTACAAGTCTTCGGTTTCGGAAGCGGAAGCGGTTCCTTCGGAAGTCGCCGGAGTCTCGTATCTGCTTTCCGTTCCGCTGCATACCAAGTTGCGCGGGGAACATCTGAAGGCCCGCGTCGAAGACGGGAACAGTTCGATAGACTTTGATATCCGCTGATGGAAAATCCTCGTTTTGCCGTTGTCGATGTCGAAACGACGGGCGGAAAGCCCGGCTATGCGCGCATCATCGAAATCGGAATCGTCCTGGTCGATGACTGGAAAGTGACGCAGAGTTTTGAATCTTTCGTGAAAACATCGGAAGAACTTTCCCCGTTCATCCAGAATCTGACGGGAATTACGCCGAAAAAACTGCAGAACGCTCCGACTTTTGACGAAATAGCCCGGAAAGTCGCGAAACTTCTCGACGGTCGCATCTTTGTCGCGCACAATGTCGCTTCGGACTACGGCGCGGTAGCCTCGGAGATGAAGCGTTCCGGCCTGGACTTTTCACCGGAAAGACTTTGCACGGTCAAGCTTTCGCGAAAGGTCTTTCCCGGACTTTCCAGGTACAGCCTGCACGATTTGACCTTGTCGCTCGGACTCCCGGATTTCGAATCGCATCGGGCGTTGAACGATGCGGTTGCGGCGGCGCGAATTCTGCTCCTAGCGCATGGACGTTTTGGCTTGGAGCCGATTGACGAACTTCTTCGCGGCGGAAAACGCCCTGTCGTCTATCCCAAGGGTTTCGACGATCGGAGAATCTTCCAGATTCCGCAAGCTCCAGGAATCGTTTACTTTGTCGGGAAAGGCGGAATCCTGTATGCGACAGCGGCGCGAAATTCCCGGATGCGCGTGCTGGAAATCCTTTCTCGTCGAAAGAGAAATCCGCTCAAGGGGCTTTTGGATGGCATTGCGGATATCCGCGTGAAGGAGCTCGGGTCGGAAGTCCTGGCGAGGCTCTGCCTGGAATCGGAACTTTCGGAAAGGCGTTTCCCGTGCAATGCCGCTCCGGCGAAAAAGTCGGACGTCGGCGCGCCGCTTCCCGATATGGCGGTGTTTCTTCCCGGGAGATTCCCCGGCGATCGCGGAGTCGTCATCGTCCGCCATGGCCAGGTTCTCGGCTATACGTTTGTCCGCGAAGAGGAAAGCTATAGCCTGCACGACATCCTGGACCGCCTTGTGGAATTTCGGCAGACGGAAAATCTCGTGCCGATCTTGAGACCCGCCCTGGAGAAAAACGGGGTGCAATTTATAAAGGACAGATAAGGACTTTTTTTTTGAAACGCAAGCATGAATGTAAAAATGAAAAAACTTCTACAATTCCTGATTCTAATCCTTTGCTCGTGTTCAATCGATAGCGAAGAAAGCGGTGAGAAGCTTTCATTTCGAATGCTGTCCGTTTGTGGCGATTCAGATGAAGAGGATTCTTTTTTGGATAGTACCGTTTTTGTGAAAAATCCGGATGGCTCTGCCGATTCCGAAAGAGTATCTGGACGCAAAAGTTCTTGTGTCAAATGAATTGCGTTCGCGACCGATTAAGATTATCTATCGGGAAACGAATCCCCGATAGCGGCTATTCCTTTTTCTTGGCGAAGCGGCGACCCTTGCCGGGAACGCGTGGGGGAAAATCGAACTTGATCTTTCCTGTAGTCTTGTCGAGCGTCAAGTAGGCGTCGAAAAGGCGGTGCGTCTTGGCGGAGCGAAATCCCTGGATGAGATCCGTCTTTTCGCCGGCGAGGAGCTTCTTCAGGTCGGCGACGGAAATTTCCTTTCCGAGGATTACCTTGTTCAGGTGAAATCCCGTCTTGGCCTTGTCGAGATAGCTTTTTGAAACGTAGGCGGTGAGCGTATCGTAAACGGGACTTCCGTCGAGCGGCGAGATGCCGAGTTCTTCGCCGAGTTCCGTTTCGCTTGCGTCTTCGCTGTTGTCGAAGACAAACTGGATCTTTCCCTTTTCGAGGGTTAGGCCGGCAGAAAATTCCATGCCGCGCTTGGAGCGGAACCCGGTCAGCGGACCGATCTTTCCCTTGGCGAGAAGCTCCACGACTTCTTCGCCGGACATCTTGCGTCCGCCGAGAATCTTTCGAATCTGGATGCCGTCCTCGGTCTCGTAGCGGGACACGCTTTCGAAGACCTTTTTCCCGTTGACCGGGCTGAATTCGGCTTCCTTTCGGGTGTCTTCTTCCTTGAAATTTCGGATGTTGTTCACCATCTTGGTGGTGAGTTCCTCGATTCCCTTCATGAAGTCCGCGCGGGTTTCCTTTCCCTTTTCGATCTGGGAAAGCTGGTATTCCCATTCGCCGGTGAGCTCCGGGCTCGTGAGGTTCTCTATCTTCATGGCGCGGGCGATGTGGATGAGTCCAAAGGCCTTGCTCGTCGGGAGAAGTTCCTTGCCTTCGCGAATCATGTACTTGTCGGAAATAAGCTTTTCGATGATGGCTGCCCGTGTCGCGGGTGTTCCCATGCCCCGGTCCTTCATGGCGTCGGCGAGTTCGTCGTCCTTGACAAGCTTCCCGGCGTTTTCCATCATGGAGAGGAGCGAGCTTTCCGTGTAGCGCGGCGGCGGGTTGGTCTTTTCGGCGGAAATCTCGAATTCCTTGGCTTTTGCCGTGTTGACGACAAGGTTGGAAACGAGCGGGGTTAAATTCGCTTCGTCGTCGGCTGCTTTGCCATAGACTTCCTTGAATCCGGGCGTTTTTAGGATCTTTCCCTCGGTGAGGAACTTTTCGCCTTCGATTTCCGTGATGCGCGTCGTGTTCAGATATTCGGCCGGCGGATAGAAGACCGCGATGAACCGCTGGCAGATCATCGTGTAGATTTTCATTTCCGCTTCGGTGAGCGACTTGATCTTGTTGCCGGTCGGGATGATGGCGAAGTGGTCCGAAATCTTGGCGTTGTTGAAGATGCGCGGATCCTTCCTTACCCAGCCGTTTTCGAGAGCCTTGGCGGCGAACCTTTCGAGGTTCCCTTCCATGGTGGCGAGCGTCTTCTTGACGGTTCCGACGTAATCCTCCGGCAGGGCGCGGCTGTCGGTTCGCGGGTAGGAAGTGAGCTTGTGGCGCTCGTAGAGGGCCTGTGCGATGGAAAGCGTCGTCTTGGCGCTGAATCCGAATCGGTTGTTCGCTTCGCGCTGGAGGGTCGTCAGGTCGTAGAGCGGTCCGCACTTCTGGATGCTTGGCTTTGTCGTCTCGGAAACGGTTCCCGTCTTGCCGTGGCACTTCTTGGCGATTGCGTTCGCCTGAGATTCGCTCCAGATTCTGTCCTTGTCGGATTTGACGTCGGGATTGAACCACTTGCCCGCGTATTCGGAACCGCCGGATTCGAAAGTTCCCCGAATCGTCCAGTAGGGCCTTGACACGAAGGCGTTTCGTTCTTCTTCGCGGTTCACGATCATCGCGAGAGTCGGGGTCTGCACGCGTCCGCAGGGCGTGAGCTGGAAACCGCCGAACCGGCTGTTGTAGGCGGTGAGTCCGCGCGATCCGTTGATTCCCACGAGCCAGTCCGCTTCCGATCGCGACAGCGCCGCGTCGAGAAGGTTCTGCATTTCGTCGTGAGTCCGCAGATGTTCGAACGCCTCCCGGATGGAAGCCAGCGTCATGCTCTGCATCCACAGGCGGAGCAGAACCTTGTCCTTGAGACCGGTCTTTCCCTTTTCGAATTCCAGGATGTAGTGGAAGATCAGCTCGCCTTCTCTTCCCGCATCGCACGCGTTGACGATCGTTCCGACGTCCTTTCGGCGGATGAGCTTTCCGAGCGCCGAAAGTTGCGACTTGGATGTCGGAATCGCCTTGAGTTCGAAAGTCTTGGGCAAAATGGGGAGCGTATCCATGGTCCAGGTCTTGTACTTGTCGCTGATTTCCTTCGGATCGCAGAGCGTTACCAGGTGTCCTAGCGCCCAGGAGACGATGTAGGCGTCGTTTTCGTAATGGCTTTTTTCCTTCTTGAACTTTCCGCCGACGGAAATGGCCCGGACAAGGTCGGCGGCGACGCTTGGCTTTTCGGCGATGACGAGGGTTAATTTATCTGTAGCTGTCTTTTTGACCATTGCTAACCTTTCCATTTAAAATGCCCGGCGACTCCGAAGAGAACGGCGAATACGGTAAAAGGGGCGTGCACGATTTCTACGGGGAGAAACCACTTGAAAAGCTGCCTTTGCCGGAAGATGCGAAGCCCGCGAAGTTCGACGCAGGAATCACCGAGCAGCTTGACCAGGAATCCGAAAACCGTGGCGATAAAAATCTTGAAGCTGAAGAAGGAGAGTACGTATCCGAGCGAAAGCAGGCAGAAGAAGAGGAATACGGTCGCCAGCAGCGCGACTGTCCTTGGCGCGTAGTAAGTCGTCTTGGATGCCCAGCGCTTTCGCTGTTCCCAAAGTTCGGGAAGGGTCTCCTTGCCGCGGGTTGTCACGAACGCTTCGGGATTTACGGAATAGCGCGCCTTCCACGGGGCTTCCCGGGCGAGCTTCTGCAAGAGAAGATCGTCGTCGCCGCTCTGGATCCTGGAAACGCCCTCGAACCCGTGGACGTTTTCGAAGAAGCTTCTCCGGTAGGCGAGATTGTTGCCCGTGCTCGTGATGGGCGTTCCCATGGCGAGTGCTCCCGTCCCCGCGATTCGATAGGCCATGGTTTCGACCGCTTGCATGTTCAGGAGCCAGTTCTTGCGGTCGGCGGGAAGTTCGATGTAGGAGTGTCCCGCGACAAAGTCGATGCCCGGTTCGAATTCCTGGACCATCGCGCGGATCCATGTGGGAAGAACCAGGCAATCGGCGTCGGTAAGGAGGAGAATCTCTCCGTCGGATGCCGCGACAAGCTTCGCGATGGCGTTCTTCTTGGCGCTTTCCCCGTCGGAAAGTTCCGCAATGGTGACAACATGGATTCTGTCGGGGAACTTTTCGGCGTATTCGGCAAGTATCTGCGGGGTTCTGTCCGTGGAGCGGTCGTCGGCAATCCAGATGTCCCAGCGACCCTTGTAGCGTTGCTTCATCAGCGAATCGACTGTCTTCGAAATGTTCGCTTCTTCGTTTCGCGCCGCGACGAGAATGCTGACCGACGGAAGCGGGCTTCGAATGGAGTTTCCCAGGCGAACCTTGCCGAGCGCATGGAACAGGCGCATCTCGAACGTGGCGTAGAAAAGCGCCGTGGCGACGAGAAGGAAGATGAACGCATATTCCAGGACAACGAATACCATGTCTTTTAAATGTAGCTCAAGAATGGTTGCCGGCGAGGCTTGCGGAAAGGAAAAGCCGCGCGTTTTCGAGCGAAAGTTTTTGGGTCGATTTGTCCCGATTCGTCCTTGCCGGGATTTTTTGTCCCGGAAATGCTTTTGCATGGATGGTCTTTTCCGCCCGTTTCCTGATGCCCAGTGAATATTTTTGAAAGAAAAAGGAGTTCTGTATGATAAGGTCATATCCATTTGCCTTTGTCGCGGTAACGTCTTTCGCCTGTCTTTCGCTTTTGGGCTGCGGAAACGATTCGTCGAGCGCGGCGACGACAACGGAAGAAAGCGTAAACGTTTGCGGTGACTACACAGCCTACGAAGACGGCCTGGGCAACACGCATTGCATGGATGCGTCGGGCGCGGTCGTCTATTCGGTCCTTGCGGATGGTTCCGTCGTGTATGCCTCTTCCGAAACGTCTTCGGCGAGTTCCGATTCGTCGGCGTCCGGCGATACGTCGGCTGTCGGCAGTTCCTCTTCCGCTGAGACCGTTTTCGTGTGCGGGGAAACTTCCGCTCCGATTTCCATCGTCGGAAACTTCTACTTCTATAGCGACGCGAACGGTTCCTACTATTACGACATTTCGAACGCCAGCTGCACAAGGAACTACCTGAACGCGGCGGTGTCGAGTTCGTCTGCGACTGCGCAGTCGAGCAGCTCCCAGACCGTGGTCGCCATCAGCTCCTCGTCGGTCGTCTCTAACGGCAACGATCCGACTCTTGTCTTTGACGGGGCGAGCCTTTTGATCGGGAACGACAATCTGTGCATCGATACGACGGGATCGCTTGTCTATATCCGTTGCGCGGGAAATTACAACCTGATGGGCTCTTCCGAAAACTTCGAAATCGTCGTCGCGGCGGATACGTCGGCCAAGGTGTATCTGTATCTCGATGGATTGGACCTGAAAAGCCCGAATGACGCGGCGATTTACGTGCAGAGCGCGGACAAGGTGTTCCTCATGCTTACCGACGGTTCGGAAAACTACCTCGAAGACGCGTCGGGGAGGACCATTGTCTGGAATTACACGAACGAGGATGGCGAAGCGAAGTCGGATACGGCGGGCGGCGTCATCTATGCGAAAAAGGACGTGACCATCAAGGGAAACGGCGCGTTGACCGTGACCAGCGCCTGCGCGGACACGAGCGTTTGCGGAAACGGAATCCATACGACAAAGGACCTGAAGATCAAGGATTCTCCGACGATCACGGTTGCGGCGAAAAAGAACGCGGTCAAGGGAAAGCGTTCCGTGGAAATCGAAGGCGGAGCGTTCAAGCTGACTTCGAGCTACGGTGACGGCATCAAGTCCGACGAGGAAGATGCGGAAAAGCTTGCCGCGGGCAAGGGCTTTGTCAAGATTCTCGGCGGAACGTTCGTGATTACCGCGGCGGATGACGGCATCCAGGCTTCGAACTACGTGCTCGTCGCGGATTCTCTCGGAACGCCGAACTTTACGATTACCGCCGGAAGCGGTGTCGCGAACACTTCCAATTCGGACGCTGGCGGTGGCGGACAGAGACCCGGACAGGGCGGCTGGGGATGGAATTCTTCTTCGAGTTCGTCCGATGATGACGGGAGCCTAAAGGGCATCAAGGCGGATTCCTCGGTGAACATCTATGCGGGAACCTTTGTCATCAAGGCCGAGGGCGATGCGGTCCACTCGAACCACGTCGTAAACATCGAGGGCGGCTATTTCGAAGTCTCCGGCAGAAACGGCATCCACGCGGACGATACGATCAACGTGAACAAGGGAACTTTCATCGTGACCTACTGCTATGAAGGCTTCGAAGGCTACATCATCAACCTGAACGGCGGCTTTACGAGCATCTACGCGACGGATGACGGCTGGAACGCTTCGTCGGGAAACGAGCAGGTGGGCTATCTCTACGTGAACGGCGGAACGCACCTGGTGTATGCCGCGGGCGACGGACTCGATTCCAACGGGGATTTCTACATGAACGGCGGCGTCGTCCTTGTGCAGCAGTCCAATGACGGCGGAAACGGGATCATCGACATCGGTGACGGAAACTACAAGCTCTACTATACGGGTGGAATTCTCGTTGGCGTCGGGACTTCGGACATGGGCATCGGAAACCAGATTTCGGGAACGTATTCCGGCTATGTTTCGCTCGGGGCGAGCGCAGGCGACCTGGTGACGGTTGCCGATGCGAGCGGAAATGTCGCAGCCGCGTTCAAGCTCTCCTCGAAAACGGCGGCAAGCTCGGGCCTCTTCATGGTGCCGAACAGCTCCAGCTATTCGTTCTACGTGGGGGGAACCTTTACGGGAACTCTCGAAAGCGATCCTGGCGCAACGGGCATCTCGTATGCGACGAGCGGGCAGGTGAGCGGCGGTACGCAGAAAAGCTCCTCCTCGGGTGGCCGCTGGTAGAAATTAACGGCTATTCGTTTTCGCGATCTTCCTTTTCCCTTTCGATTTCGGAAGGGAAAATTTTAAAATATTCGCGTTTCTTGTCTTCGAACAGCTGCAGCATCCGCTCCTGCTCGAATTGCTCCCGGTCGATATTCTGCATGTAGAATTCGTTTGTGCGGAATTCGTGCCTGGTCAGGAGTTCCTTGATCTCTTCGGAAAGATCGACATCGTCCCACAAAATGAACATGGACCCGACTACGCCTTCTCCAAAGATGCTCACGTCGAAACGGATGGAATTGGCGGATGTCGTATCGACGTTCGAAATGCGGGACGCCCGTTGCGGACGGAAAATCACCGGTTCGTTTGCCGCAAGCAGGAAAGAGGCGCTCGCGGCCAGGGCGAAAAGCGAAAGTCTTGCGTTCATAGGGCGAGAGGCATCCATGGCTTGACTTCGGTCGATGTCTCGGAAAGCATTCCGGCACGTGCGCGCCGGATGGCGGCCGCGGCGATCATCGCTCCGTTGTCGGTACTGTTGTAGAGAGACGGAAAGGCCAGACGGATCCCGTGGCTTTCGCAGTAATTCTCGAGCCGTTCGCGGAGAAGCCCGTTTGCGGACACGCCTCCGCCGACGATTAGCGTTTTCATCCCGGTCTTTTTCAACGCCCAGACGGTCTTGGACACGAGAATGTCGATGATGGCGTCCTCGATGGAAGCCGCGATGTCGCCCAGGTTTTCCCGGATGAATTCCGGCGAGTTGGCTTCGACATAGCGTCTGACGGCGGTCTTCAACCCGCTAAAGGAAAATTCTCCGTTGTCTTCGCCCTTGAGCGCCCGCGGAAAAACGTGGAAACGTCGGTTCCTTCCTTTGGCGAGCTTGCCGATCGCGGCGCCTGCCGGGTACTTGAGCCCGATGAGAATTCCGCTCTTGTCGAAGGCTTCGCCGGCGGCATCGTCGCGCGTGCGCCCGAGCAGAGTGTAGCGGAATCCGGGCTCTTCGAGTACCAGTTCCGTGTGCCCGCCCGAGACGGTGAGCGTCAGATAGGGAGGAGCGAGATCGGGTTCCGTGAGCCAGGCGGCGGAAAGGTGCCCTTCGAGATGGTTGATTCCGTAAGCGGGAATTCCCAGATCCCGGGCAAGTCCGCGCGCAAAGCTCGCTCCGACGAGAAGCGGTCCCATGAGGCCCGGTCCGCGGGTGAACGCGATAGCGTCAATGTCCCGGACGGAAATCTTCGCTTCGGAAATCGCTTCCTTGCAGATTGTCGTGATCTTTTCGAGATGGGCGCGCGCGGCGACTTCGGGAACGACACCGCCGTAAAGCGCGTGTTCCTGGATTTGGCTGTAGAGCGGATTGGAAAGTATTTGCAAAGGCTCGTCGCGCAGGATGGCGCAAGCCGTTTCGTCGCAGCTCGATTCGATGCCTAGCCAGATCATCTTGTCTTCTCCGGTTTCTGTGCGGGATTTTCGATCGGTGCCTTCGAAGTGTCCGTTTTCGCGGAGTCGGGAACTTCCCTTTTCTTCAAGTAGAATTTTTCGGGATGAACCTGGAAGCTCTTGATTTCGTTGTAGATTCGGACGGTCGGTTCGAGACTATCGACGTCTTCGATGGCGAAACGGTTGAATTCGATGAGAAGCAAGATGGAATCGCGCTTCATTTCGGACAAGATTCCCTTTCCGCCCGAAACCTCCACCGTCGCGAAAGCCGGTTCGAGCGAATAGGCTGACCGGTCGTACTTGCCGACGAGGCGGACGGGAACCTTTTCGAACGAGGTGCGGGAAAGCGTCTGGACTTCGACGGAAACCCTTGCCGCGCTGTCGCTCGGATAGACGTATGACGGAAGCTTCGAAAAGTCGAGCGGCACGGAAAAGTCCTGGTTCGTGTCGAGGCCCGCCTTGGAAATATCCTGGGTCGGAATTTCGAAGATTCGGGTGAGGGCTTCCCGCGCGCCGGCGACGGTGATCGTATCCGGAAAGGGTCTTGGCGTTCCCACGATCGTGTAGCCGTCCTTTGCGCGGAACGTTCCCTTGAGATGCACGGGGATCACGCGAGAGATTCTCGTGTCGATTTCGATTTCCAGGGCGGCAATCTGGCTTGCGCTTTCGTAGCGTACCGCGGGGAACTCCGGGGCGACGAAGTTTTCCTCGGACAGGATGATGCGTTCGAGTCCGAGTTCCGCTTCGTGCAGATCGACGACGATGCGCGCGGCGTCCTTGCCGGCGTTTTTCAGTCGGATGAGATCGATCGCCGTGCCGCGTACCGTAACCGTAATCTGCGACGCGGGCCTTGACGCGATGGCGAGCGTTTCCGGAAGCCGCGTGAAGACGAGGGGAACTTCCATGTCGATTTCCGTCGTTCGCGCGGACACGACATAGAACCAGATGGCGATGCCAAAAATGCAGGCGATGATTTTTAATCCGATGTGCTTCATCTCTCTTTCAAAAATAGTTATAATAAGTTATATTCGTTTGCGTGCCAAATCAAATTCGATATTTAATTTCCGAGGCGTTCCGCGGATGGAAGGAACATCGCACGGTCGTGTTTCCGTCCCTCGTGACGATTTTTCTCTGCGCCATTCTCCTTGGACTTTCCGGCGCGTTCCTGCTGGGCGCCTACCGCCTTTCCGACGTCGAGAGAAAGCTCTACCGCATCGAGGTCTTTCTGAAGGACTCCGTCTCGGAAGATTCCGTGCGCGCTCTGCACGAAGAACTTCTGAAGTTCAAGGAATTCGACACCGTTGCCTACAGAGGCGCGGACATGGCGATGGAAGATTTCAAGCGGCGGTTCTCGAACGAAATGCTCGCCCTGGTGGACGGGAATCCTCTGCCGGCTTCGTTTGCCATGACGCTTGCTCCGCGTTACCGGGAACCTGCGATTCTGCATACGCTGGTCCTTGCGCTCGAAAAGAATCCCGCTTTCGACGCGGTAGAGGCACCGACGGTCTTTGTCGATCGAATCGCCGAATGGAAGTTCGCCCTTGTCTTTTGGCCTATCGCCACGACGGTTCTCATCTTCGCGACGCTTTTCCTCATCATCGGAAACGCGGTGCGCCTGTCGCTCTTCTCGCGAAAGCTCCTGGTCGAGAACCTGAAGTATGCGGGAGGTTCCGCTTTTTTCATCGAATTTCCGTTTCTTCTCGAAGGCGTGATGCAGGGGGTCTGCGCGAGTGGACTTGCCGCGCTGCTACTCGCCTTTGCCGAAAGTTCCCTGGCAAGGGAAATTCCCGTTCTGGGCTTTTATCTCGATGGCTACAGGTGGCTTCTCCTGCTAGTCGTCATCGCCGTGACGATCGTTTCGGTCTATTCGAGCTACCGTAGCGTTCGGGGATTCCTGAAGCGCGACGCATCGGAAAGCTAGTCCATGAAATTCCGACTGATCCTGACTTTCTGCCTGATCTTCCTTTTGGGAAGCGGTCCGTCGCTTGCGGCAAGGAAGACGACCGCGAGCGAACTGTCGAGGCAGCGTTCGGAACTGAAGAACCTGGAAACGAATCTTGCGAAACAGCGAAAGCGGGCAAGGCTTCTCGAATCCGAGGAAAAGGGCGTCCTCAACACGATCGCCGTCCTGGACGAAAACCTGAACCGCACAAGGGAATACGTGCAGCTTCTGTCGCAAAGCGAACGGACGGTGAAGAAATCCCTCCGGGAAATCAACGAGGAGCTGGATTCGCTGGACTCCGAAATTTCCCGGCGAAACGCGGCGATGAAAAAGCGGATTCGGAGCCTCTACATTCAAGGCGGAACGGGAATCTGGAACGCCATCTATGCGGAAATCGAGGGCGAAGCGTCTCCGGAACGCCAGCTTTACTATGTCGATCGATTGCTTGCGCGTGACCGGGAACAGGTCGAAAAGCTGTCCTGGCTCTTGCGGGAACGTTCGCTCAAGAAGCGCGAAGCGACCAGCCGGCTTTCGGAACTTCACGGCCTGCAGGCGAAGAAGGCCGCGGAAGAAGAAGGCCTGAAGGTCCAGATCCAGACGCAGGGAACGGTTCTCGCCACGGTTCAAAAGAACAAGACGTTGCAACAGCGGGCCATTCGGGAGATCGAGCAAAACCAGAAAACGATGCTCGCGTTGATTCGAAAGCTCGAAAAGAAGCGCGAGCGGGAGCTTGCCGAAGCGAAAAAGGCAAACCAGAAGAAGAAGGCGAAGAAGTCCGGCAAGAAAGTCGCCCGCTTGCCCCAGGTCCCGGTAAAGCCTATCGGTCCAAAGTGCATGCCGCTGAACGGGGAAATCATCAGCCAGTATGGGATGCACGAACATCCCGTCCTGCACATCATGACGCGCAATCTGGGAATCGAAATCCGCGGAAAGAAAGGGGCCAAGGTTCGGGCGGCTGCGGCGGGAACCGTCGCCATGGTCGCGGAAATCGATGGGCGCGGGCCGTCTGTCATCATCGAGCACGAAGGCGGCGTCTATTCCGTCTATGGTCACATGAGCGAGATTCGCGTCCGGGAAGGCGACCGGGTGAAAAATTGCGAGGATATCGGAACCGTCGGTGACATAGCCTCCTTGAATGGAATTAAATTGTATTTCCAGTTGAGCGAAGGGACCGACACGGTCGATCCCTTGAAATGGTTGAAAAGGAAATGAAGAAGTTTTTTCTCGAAGGACCCAAGTCCCAGCAAGGCGCGCGAACGCTCCTTGAAAACGCGCTGGTCGAAAATCGCTTTCCGCAAGCGGTCCTGATCGAGGGCTGTCGCGGAATCGGCAAGAAAGGTCTTGCTATCGAACTGGCGAAGACCCTTTCCTGCACGGATAGCGAGCGGTCACCGTGCGGAAAGTGCCTGGGCTGCAAGCTCGCGATGGATCCCGGAAATGTACAGGGCTGGGTGATCCCGCTCGAAACCGCCGAGGCGAACGCGAAGTCCGCGGCGGAAGTTTCGGGAACGTCCAAGGCGAAGACGGTCGAGGAATTCAAGTCGGAATACATCGCGAGGATTCTCGAAAACCCCTTTTCCGTTTCTACCTTTTCGGGAATTTCGCAAATCTCGGTGGAACAGATTCGGAGCATGACCTCCCAGTTTTCGAAGGCGAGCGTCGGGGTGCGGACGGTCATCATTGCCGAAGCGGACCGGATGAACGAAGCGGCGGCCAACGCTCTCCTGAAAACGCTCGAAGAGGTGCCGACGAACACCTACTTCATTCTCACGGCGTCGAACAGCGGAAAGCTCTTGCAGACGATTCGCAGCCGATGCCTTTCGCTTCGCCTTCCTCCGGTTTCTTCTTTCGAAGTCGAGGAAATTGTCCGCCGGGTTTCAAGGGAGGATGTTTCTCCCGATGCGCTGGGAATGGCGCAGGGCTCTCCGGGAATGGCGTGCCATTACAACGAGAATATCGCGGAAAACGAAACGCTCGCCTTTGATTTCTTGAAGGACAGCGTCGAAGGAAACTATTCGGACCTGTTTCTTGAACTGGACAGGAGCTTTCCGAAAGGCGCCGCGGCGGCGGACAAGGCAGTGGCTGTCCTGGACTTTGTCGGCTTTCTTGTCGCGGATGCGCTTCGAATCCTTTCTTCCGAGCCCGTACGGATGCCGAACTGGCAAAAAAGCCTGGAGCAGGCGAATCTGGGACGCTTCGGGGCAGAAGCCCTGGAACGGGCGTCTCTCGACATAAGCGCCGCTTCCGAAAAGATTGCCAACCGCAAGAACTCGGTACTGGTCGCTCTCCAGACGCTCGCGATAGGCCTTTTCGAAGGATACAAGAAATGAACGCGGAACTTCTCGCCACGTCGATTGCCCATCGTCTGGAAATTCCGCACCTGCTCGCCCGGATACTTGTCGCGAAGGGATGCTCTTCGATCGCCGAGGCTTACGGGAAAATTCACAGCGTGCCGTCTCACGTTCTCGATCCGCTTTCTTCCAAGACGCCGATGCGCGGCATGGCGGAGGCCCTGGACTGGATTCTGCAGGCGAAAAGGTCGGGCGAAAAGCTCTGCATCTTTGGCGACTACGACATGGACGGCCTAACGGGAACCGCTCTTCTCAAGCGGGGACTTGCCGAAATCGGAATCGACGCGTCGTGGCGCTTGCCGTGTCGGCTGGGCTCCGGTTCCGGCTATGGACTTTCGGTGGATGTGGTCGGACAGATGCTCGCCGATGGCGTCAAGTACCTCTTGACCGTCGATACGGGAATTACGGCGAATGCGGAAATCGAATACGCCATGTCCCAGGGGATGCGCGTGATGGTCATCGATCACCACGAACCTTCTGGCGACGGGCTTCCGCCGTGCGACGTCCTGCTCGATCCGTGCCAGGACGGTTGCCGCTATCCGAACAAGTCGCTTTGCGGAGCGGGCGTTTCGTACAAGTTCATCGACGCCCTTTTCAAGAAGGAGCGCAAGGGTTCCGCGGAAAAGTACCTGGATCTGGTCGCGCTGGGAACGCTCGCGGACTTGGTCGAGATGACTCCCGAAAACCGCTACTTGACGCGACGCGGCCTTTCGATGCTCCTGGACAGCCACTGGCCCGGAGTCCGGGAACTTTGCCGTCGCCAGCTAGACAGCTCTCCCTACGTCGGCGGACAGGACGTTCTCTTTCGAATCGCTCCGCTGATGAACGCTCCCGGAAGAATGGACAAGCCCGATGCCGCATTGGACATCCTGCTCTGCGACAGGGCTTCCGACGCTCCGGAACTTTTGGGACGGCTCTTCAAGTATAACGAACTTCGCAAGAAGACGGAAGCCGACATCTCGAAATCCGCCATCGAGCTTGTCGGCGAACGCTATGGCGACAGAATCCCGCGGGTTCTCGTCGTCGAGGGAAAGTCCTGGCACCCGGGAGTCATCGGAATCGTGGCGGCGAAGATCGCGCAGACGTTTAACCGTCCATCCGCCGTCCTTTCGCTAGAAAACGGCATTGCGCAGGCGTCGGCCCGGGCTGTTCCCGGTTTCAACTGGCACAAGGCTCTTTTCGAGGTCAGGGACCTTTTTCTCCGCTGGGGCGGACATGCAAACGCGGCGGGATTCAGCATCCGCGAAGAGAACATTCCGGTCTTGCGGGAACGCTTGCAGGAACTCGCCGTGGATCAGAACTATCCGGGCGACGGAAGCGGGCACGAAGAAATCTCGGACTACGTCCCGGCCGCGCTGAACGAAATCACTCCGCGCTTTATGCAGGCTCTCCAGGACCTGGAACCGTTTGGCGGAAAGAATCCCTACCCGGTTCTCTATGCGGAAAACGTCCGGATCGAACATATGCGGGAACTGCGCGGCGGCCATTTGCAGCTGAAGCTTTCCCAGAACGGAAGCCCTCAGTTCGCGGCAATCGCTTTTGGAATGGCGAACGCCAAGAGGCAAATCGAAAAGTCGCGCAAGATCGTTTCCCTCTTTTTCGAACCGATCTGGAATGTCTATAACGGCCAGCGGAGTATCCAGCTGCTGGTCAAGTCGTTCGGGAAAGGATAAAGCTATTTCGCGTTTATGGAACGCAAGATTTCGACGAGCTTTTCCTTGCACTTGTCTATCAGGACAAAGGCTTCGAACATGCGGGCCTGGCGCCACTTCTTTTCGTATTGCTCTTCCCAGTCGATGGCGACTTCTTCGGGATTTTCCTTCTGCTTCTCGTTCCGGTACCAGACTTCCTTGTTGATTTCCTTGATAAGGTCCGCCATTTCCGCTGCGGGCTGGAGCGATCCGCGGACAAGCAGATAGGCGCGCAGGTTGTCGAGCAGAACGTCATCGCTCGGATTTGCGCTGTCTTCCTTGGAAATGGCCCAGACGCGGTTCTTGTGGCGTTCCGCGAAATCGAGCAGGCGAAGTTCGACTTTCGAGAGTTCGCCTTTGGCATACTTCGCTTCGACCGCTTCGCGCGGATAGTAGATGGAATCTGGATAGTATTCGATCATAGGATTATCCCTGTTTCGAGGAGTGCCCGGGGCGGGATTTGAACCCGCACGGCCTTGCGGCCAAGGGATTTTAAGTCCCCAGTGTCTACCATTCCACCACCCGGGCAGGGAGACGTTCAAAATATACAAAAAGACCGTCAGACGCGTTCGGCGAGCGCGCGTCCCTGGGCGATGCGAGCGGACATCCCGATGCCGCCGATTCCGTTTCCGCCCATCAGGATTCCCGGATAGGCCTTTTCGATTTCCGCAAAGGCCTTTTCGCGTCCCGGCGTCTTGAGATCGTATTGGGGAATCGCTTCCTCGTGGCGCGAAATTTCAAAAAGGTCCGGGTCGAAGTTCGGAATCCGCAAGATTTCCTTCACGTCCTTCCCGACCATTTCTTTCAGCGCGTCGTCCTGCATGTCGATGAATTCCGGATGGCGAAGCCCGCCGACAAAGACGGCGAGAAGCGCTCCGCCCTTCGGCGCGCGATTTTCGAAGAGCGAGGACATGTAGAGAATTCCCAGGATGTTCCGCTTCTCCCTTGACGGCATCAGCGCACCGAAACCGTCAAGGCTCGTGCCTTCCCACTTCTTGAATCCGATGGCGAGTTCCGCGACTTTTGCGTAAAGAACCTTGCTTGCGTCCGGGAACCTTTCTTCCGCAAAGGGGAGCGTTTCGAAAACGTGGCTTGCGCCCGCCGCATAGATGACCCTGTCGAACGACCCGCAATCCGTTTCGCCGCAAGCGATGCGGTAGGTGCCGTTTTCGGGCGTCACGACGGGAGTGCTTCCGAGAACGAAATTCTCGGTTCCAATCGAAGCTTCGAGCCTTTGCGCCAGGACTTCCAGGCCGCCCGTGACCGAAAAGGTCTTCTTGGTCGCCTTCCTGTCGCGTTCGGACTTTGGAATCTTGCCCTTGGCGATTGCCCCGCGGATAAAGCTTCCGTAGTTCTGTTCGAGGTTGTAAAGCTTGGGCAGCGCGTACTTGGGGATCATCTGGTCGGGATTTCCCGCATAGACTCCGGATACGAAGGGATCTACGGCATAGTCGAGGAAGGACTTTCCCATTCGCCGGCAGACGAGCGACGAGAGCGTTTCGTTCGGGTCGGTTCCCGGCTTGCGGAACGGTTCGAGCAAGATTCCGAACTTGTCCTTGAGCGAAAAGAGCGGCGTGAAAAGTCCGCTGACGGGGCTAGACGGCAAGGCGTGCAAGGCGTTTTTCTTGAGGATGAACCGGTTTCCGGCAAGGCTCGGCGCTTCTTCGAGGAGGTTTCGAATGTTCAGGTCTTCAAAAAGTTCGACGACTTCGGGCAGGCTCACGACGCTTGTGCTCGGTCCCGTTTCGAACGTGAAACCGTTCTTCTGGACGGTTCGGATGACTCCGCCAACGTGACGGTTCCTGTCAAAAACGGTGACCGCGTTTCCGCTTTTCTTGGCATAAAAGGCGGCAGAAAGTCCGGTGATGCCGGCTCCGATAATCGCAACTTTTTTCATGGAGAGAAAGATAGAAAATTTCCATTCCGCTTCCTTGGGAGTATATTTATCCGCTAGGATGCAAGCGGATTCCATTCTGCATTCCAATGTTCCTGAAAAGCTAAAGCGTCCGGAATCCTATCGAATGGACGATTTCACGGCTCACCGTTGCCCCTTGAAGATGGAGCGCTACCGCATACCCTATTCGGAACGGATACGGCCAAGGTCAGGTACCCGCTCTTTCGGAAAAGGTTTCCTTTCGAAAGGGTCGGCTGTTCGCTCTTTTGACATGTCGCGCTTCGAATAATCTATATTTACTGGCACATAAAGAGTTTTGCTCTTGTTCCGAACTGAAAACTTAGACACTTTTCAAAACCCGGTACAAGGCGAACGCTCACGTCTGCCCCTGTCTTTTAGGGGCATCGCTTGGCGACAAGGCTTTGGGCCTGGTTGCGGGAGACCTTTTTGGGGCGTGGGTTGTTTGTGTTTGCTTGGTTTTGGCAGTCTAAGGCCTTCAGTTGGGTAAATGCATTCAATTCCACGCCTTTCTTCTTGAAATCTGCGCGGGGAATGCGACAGGAACAGCTCTTGCCGGGTTTGCTCTTGTTCGACAGCTGAAAACTTAGACACTTTTCAAAACCATAGAATAGGACAAACGTTCGCGCGCCAATTCCAGAGAGTGGCGTTTCGGGGCTTCCTGTGTTTGCGCGGTGCCCGAATATCGCGTTGTATCTTGCGTACTGCGATGGAACGTTTTCATGGTTTTCTGTCTTCGCGGTTTTCTCTCGATGAAGGGTGACTCGTTCACTTTCAAGGCGAGGAACGAACATGGCGATCGCGACGGAACGCGCGAAAAATGTCTGGACGCAAAAGAGCATCGACTATGCGGAATGCCGCTCCTATCTGGATGACCTGTATGCGGTTTACCCTGTCGTCCACAACAACATTCGAAAAGTGGACGAAAGCGTCATGGCGCGTGTCGAACGGTACTTCAACGAGCGCGACAACTACAATCTGATCAGGTCCCTGTTGAAACTGGACCTGTTCCCTGTCAAGGACAGTTACGTCCCTTATCTTCGAAAGTCGGATTCCGCGATAAAAAGAAATCCGAAAATCATCCAGAGGATTTGCGGGGACTTGTACGAGATGGGCTATCGGGAAATCTACAAGCGCTGTACGGAACCCAAGGAAGCGAATCGCCAGATGGGTCCGATGTTCCGCAACTGGTTGAAATCCGGTGCTCTTGGGCTGGTTCCCGTTTCGGAAAATTCATTTGTGCGCAATGCGGATGACGCGATTCTTGACGGTTCCGATAGTTTCATGATGGAATTCGCAAGGCGAAATTTCGGCTATCGGAGAAACAAGGGATTGGACTTTATCGCCCGCTATCATGGAAAGTATGTTATCGGCGAAGCGAAATTCATCTCGGATATCGGCGGGCATCAAAACGACCAGCTCGTCGATGCGATGGCGACCGTGGAGGCGGAACTGTCCGACGAAAAGGTCGTGAAAATCGGAATCATCGACGGCGTCCCCTACATCCGAAACAATGGAAAGCTCTTCAGGAGTCTGCTGAAAACGGAACACCCTCTCATGTCGGCTCTTATACTTCGGGAATTTCTGGAGGCTCTATGAAGAATCTTCTTATCCAGGGAGACAATCTGGACGTCTTGACGTACTTGCGCGACAGGCTCGGGCTAAAAGGAAAAGTCGATTTGGTCTATATCGATCCGCCTTTCGCGACGGGCGGCGAGTTTCGAACCGATGAAAGCGGCCGTGTCGCAACGATCAGCAGCTCGGCGAAGGGAACTGTCGCCTATTCGGACAAATTGACGGGCGAAGACTTCATCCGGTTCTTGCAGGAACGGGTTGCCGTCATTCATGAGCTGCTTTCCGACCGAGGCTCGTTCTATCTTCACATCGACTACAAGATCGGGCACTATGTGAAGGTGATGCTCGACAAGGTCTTCGGCATCGAGAATTTTCGGAATGACATAGCTCGGGTAAAGTGCAACCCCAAGAACTTTCCGAGAATCGGTTACGGCAACATCAAGGACATGGTCCTTTTTTACACAAAGGGAAGGAATCCGATCTGGCATGAACCGAGAATTCCCATGGCGGAAGAGGAAATCGCGAAGCTGTATGCCAAAACCGATCGAAATGGCAGACGCTACACGACTGTCCCGATTCACGCTCCGGGGGAGACGAACGAAGGACTGTCCGCGCAAAGATTCAAGGGGCTTCTTCCTCCGCCGGGCCGCCATTGGCGTTGCAGCGTCAAGGAACTCGAAGAATTCGACCGTCAAGGATTGATCGAATGGTCGTCCAGGGGAAATCCGCGCAAGATAAACTATGCGGACGAACATCTGACGAAAAGGCTTCAGGACATCTGGACTTTCAAGGACCCCGCGCGACCGATCTATCCGACGGAAAAGAATCACGAAATGCTCGCGACGATCATCAGGGCTTCTTCCAATGAAGACTCGCTTGTCTTGGACTGCTTCGCCGGCTCCGGAGGCACTCTTGTCGAGGCGAACCGCCTGAACCGCCGATGGATTGGGGTTGACCGGTCGAAATCGGCGATTGCGACGATTCGAAAGAACTTGAACGCGAACCTCCTTTTTGCGGGTGATGAAATCCCGTATGAATTCATCCAGCTGGACAAAGCCGGGGAAAACGGCGAAAGATAGCTTCGGATGTTGTCTCTAGACAACGGAGTTTTCCTTTCGGAGGGAGTTTTTTTCCAAAAGAAATCTTTATTTGGGAATGATGCTTTTGGGAGTGACAATGCGCTATATTTTCCTGTTCGCCTTTACGCTTGCCGTCATCTGCGCAGATCGGGCCTTTTCCGCTGCCGTTGCCGTTCACGATCCGTCCGTCGTACTCGTCTATCGGGATGCAAACGGAAATTCCTATCCCGAACAGGACGCTTCCGGATCCCGCACCAAGTATTACTACCTCTTCGGAACGCAGGGCGGAGCCGCCTATTCGAAGGATCTCATCGACTGGACATCGTTCGAACCGACCTATCTTGCCGATGGAAACCTTTCCACGGATTTCTCGAAAATCATCTCGGAAGGGGCGACGTGGGCCAAGCGTTCTACGTCCGACGAAGCACGGGGAAATTACTGGGCGCCCGACATCATCTGGAACAGGTCGCTCAGGAAATGGTGCCTCTACTATTCGGAAAACGGCGACGATTGGCGCTCTTCGATCGGAATGCTTGTTTCCGAAAAAATCGAGGGTCCCTATGAATTCGCGGGAACGGTCGTCTTCGGCGGCATGGACAATACGACAAGCGGCGCCGGGAACTCCGACTACAGGAAGGTCACCGGCGAAAGCACCGTTCCGAACCGCTACATGACAAACAACGGCGGCGTGAATACCGGCAAGTGGACGGGCGATTACGGCGTGAGCTGCATCGATCCGAATGTCTTTTACGACCAGGATGGGAATCTCTGGCTTGTTTACGGTTCCTGGTCCGGCGGCATCTTCATGCTGAGGCTCGATCCGAAAACGGGACTTCGCGACAATTCGCAGCGCTACGGAAAAAACGGCGAAGCGGAATGGTCCGGGACTTCGCTTCTCTCCGATCCGTATCTGGGTATCCACATCGCGGGCGGGCACTATGCGAGCGGCGAAGGTCCTTACGTCGAATACATCGAGGATCCGGAAGGAAAGGGCTACTACTATCTCTTTGTCAGCTACGGCTTCTATTCGCCGGATGGCGGATACAGCATGCGCGTCTTTCGGTCCGAAAAACCGACCGGCCCTTACACGGACGTCACCGGAAATTCCGCCATCTTTTCGAGCTACATCTACAACTACGGCAAAAATACGACTTACGGTTTCCCGATCATCCAAAACTATCGATGGGACTTTTGGGACTTGGACCACGGAGAAGTGGCGAACGGGCACAATTCGGTGCTCACCGATGACGATGGCAGGCATTACCTGGTCTATCATCGAAAGTTTACGAACGGAACGGCCTGGCACAACGTCGAAACGCACGAGCTCGTAGTGGCGAAAAATGGCTGGATTCTCGCGCTTCCCTTTGAACATCGCCGCGGCTACGGACTTTCCGAAAAGGCGCTTTCCGAAGAAGAAATCGCGGGAAGCTACCGGATGATTCTGCACGAGCCTTTTGCGCAGGCGGACGGTACATGGCCCGTGAACACGGAACGGGATCTTTCCCTGAACGCGGACGGAACGCTTTCGGGAGCCTACAGCGGCACGTGGAAATACGACTTCGCGGACGGGCGGCATTTCCTGGAACTTTCCGCTTCCGGAACATCCTTTACGGGCGTTGTCGCGGTGCAGCTCGAAAACGACGTTTCGAAAAAGACGGTGGTCCTTACGGCGATGAATTCCTCGGGGAACCGCGCGCTTTGGGCCTATCGCGTTCCGAAAACGGACGTGATGACGGTGCGGAACCTTGTCGGCGACAGTCTTCTTGTCATTGGCGAGCGGGACTATTCGACGGCGTGGAACGACTACGGCAGCTTTTTCCCGCTTTCCGTTTCCGATTCCTTTGTCGTCGAATATCGCTTTACGAACCGCTCCGAGGAAAAGAACAATTGGGAAAACTGGGTGCTGGCTTTCAAGAACGGGGAAAGCGTGTGGTATTTGCGCTCCGACGCCTATTCGGTCGAAACCTTCGCCTCTTCGGAAGTGGGATACCGCGGAAGCTGGGCGGACTGGGACTCTTTCCGCGAAATGTACCGAAACGCGGAAGTGACGCTTCGGGCAAGGCGAAACGCCGAGACGATCGATGTATTCGCCTATATCGGGGATTCCCTGGTGTATCGGGCTTCGGCAAGGGGGACGCCTGCCGGAGACTACACGGTTTACTTGGGGTGCGACGCGAGCTTTCTGGAACTTTCGCGGGTCGCTTACGGGAGCGCGGCAACGCGCGTTCTCGTCGGGAAAATCGATGACGGCGGAGTCTATCGTTCCGCGTTCAATACGGAACTTTCGCCCGTTTACGGGGTTCCAGCGGGGGACTTCCGGATGCATCTGGAATGGATGAACTACGGAAACGATTCCGCGGCGTATTACGACAATTTCATCATCCGGGAAGTCGCTTCCGAAAAGACGATGCTTCTCCGCGCCGACGTCTATGCGCTTGACGCCATCGGGGACGTTTCGTTCGAATACGACTGGGACTGGAAGGACTTTTCGAAAGCCATGCGGAACGCGCTCGTGAAGATGGACATTTCCCGTCATGGAGAAACAATCGCGTTCGAAGGAACCTTGACGTCGGAAGAGGGCAAGACTTACCGGTATCACGCTCTCCAGAAGAATGCGCCAACCGATTCCCTCTCGTTCGGGCTTACCGTGGAAAAGAGCGCCGTCGATCTCTTGCAAGTCCAGACGGTCTATCGCGCGGGAGAGGAAAAAACGACAAAAGTCTTGCCCAATGCGCAAAAAGGGCGGCGGGAGGCGAACCTGGGCGTGAAAGACGGCGGGCGAGTCCTTGTCGAGAGCGGCTCGGAACGGTATCTGCTGAACGGTCGCCGCGTGCGCTAGCCGAAGCGCTCCCGTTGTCTTTGGACAATGAAAAATCCTTGAACGTGCGCTTTCGTCTTTTCGATAGATTATCTTGATTCTATCGGTTAGGAGTCTTGCAGATGAAAAAACTGGGATTTGTGGTATCGATCGTCTTGCTCTGGGCTGGAATTTCTGGCGCGGCGCGCGAAATGGAACGCCTGGATCGCGGACTTGTCGCCGTCAAGGTCTCGGGCGGCGTCTATCTGAGCTGGAGAATGTTCGGAACGGACCCGGAAAGCGTCTCGTTCAACCTCTATCGCGACGGTTCGAAAGTCAACGCGGAGCCCATCGCGACTTCGACGAATTACACCGATCCCGCGGGCACGGCGTCTTCTGTCTATGAAGTTCGCCCTGTCTTGAACGGAACCGAGCAGAACGCGGACAAAAGCGTTTCGGTGTGGTCGTCCCAAAAGCTCACCATCAACCTGGACCGTCCTGCCGGCGGAACGAACAGTAGCGGAAGCTACACCTATTCTCCGAACGACATCGCGGTCGGGGATCTTGACGGCGACGGCGAATACGAACTGGTGCTGAAGTGGGATCCGTCGAATTCCAAGGACAATTCCCAAAAAGGCTACACGGGAAACGTCTATGTTGACGCCTACAAGCTCGACGGTACAAAGCTCTGGCGAATCGATCTCGGCGTGAACATCCGCGCGGGAGCCCATTATACGCAGATACTCGTCGGGGACTACGACTCGGACGGATTTGCCGAAGTCGCGATGAAAACGGCTCCGGGCACAAAGGACGGCACGGGAAAGTATCTTTCGAAAGGCCCTGCCGCAAGCGAGGATCACGGCAAGGACTATCGGAATTCAAGCGGCTACATTCTTTCCGGGAACGAATTTCTCACGATTTTCAATGGACAGACCGGTGCGGAAATGGCAACGGTGAACTACAACCCGTCCCGCGGAACGGTAAAGAGCTGGGGCGATTCCTATGGAAATCGCGTCGATCGCTTTCTGGCGACAAACGCCTATCTTGACGGCGTCAAGCCGAGCATGGTCTTTCAGCGGGGCTACTATACGCGAATGGCCGTTACCGCTTACGACTGGGACGGAACGAACCTGACGCAACGCTGGTATTACAACGCGGCGACGAGCGGCAAGGAGTGCTATGGCCAGGGGAACCACAATCTCGCGGCCGGCGATGTCGATAACGACGGCAAGGACGAAATCATCGAAGGAAACTGCGCCATCGATCACGATGGAACGTTCATGTACCGCGTAGGCTACGGCCATGGCGACGCGATGCACCTAGGCGACCTCGACCCGGACGTCGATGGGCTCGAAGTGTGGACCGTTCACGAAGAAAAGCCTTACGGTTACGAAATCCACAGTGCCGCGACCGGGAAGATCCTCTGGCGCGAAACCAGTTCGGGAGACAACGGGCGCGGCGTCGCGGCCGACGTCGATTCCACTTCGCGCGGATACGAACTCTGGTCAGCGGCAAACTGGAACACCTATTCCGTCAAGGGAACGCAGCTCGCCTCGTCGCGACCCGCCTACAACTTCCGCATCTACTGGGACGGCGACCTTCTGGACGAGCTTCTCGACAACGTCACGATCAGCAAGTGGAATTCCTCGACCGCGAAAAGTACGAACCTGATCACGCTCGACGGCAGTTCCTGCAACAGCACCAAGGCGACGCCGAACCTTTCCGCCGACATTCTCGGCGACTGGCGCGAAGAGGTCATCACGCACGACGATTCGCACCTGTTCCTTTACACGACGACGATCCCGACGACGCACCGCGTCTATACGCTGATGCACGACCCGATCTACAGGCTCGCCATCTCCTGGCAGAACACGGCCTACAACCAGCCGCCGCATCTCGGGTTCTGGCTCGGGTCCGGCAAGGTTCCCACGCCCGACATCGTCCTCGTCGGCGAAGTCCACGCGCCCCTTCTCGTCAAGAACGGCGCAGGCTCTTCTCGCCAGACGGTCTATCTCGGCGATTCGATCGTTCCGTTCGCCTACGCCTATTCGCACTGTTCGGGCGCTGTCGCAAGCGGGCTTCCGTCCGGAATCGCGACAAGGCTCGAAGGCGGAAAGATTCACTTTTCGGGAAAGCCGACGGAACTCGGAACCTTTGCGTTCACCGTCACGACGACAGGCGGCGAAGGCGATGCGGCAGTGCGCTCGGGCTACGTCCGGGTGGTGGAAAACGCTCCCACGTCTGTCACGGGAAAGATCCTCTCGACGGTCGATGCGTCCGCTCCGGATTCCGGTGTCGGCACGTTCGAAAACACGAACGCGGGATTCCTCGACGGCGGATACTACAATTTCGAAAACAGCGAAAGCAGCTACGCACTCTGGACGCTCGGCGCGACAACTTCCGGAAGCGCGAATCTCACGCTTCGCTTTGCGAACGGCGGCACGGCGGAACGCTCGATGCTTCTCGAATGGAACGGCGAAACGCTTGGCGTGATACATTTTGCGTCGGGCGGCTGGACCGCTTACGATTCCGTCACGGTTCCCGTCACGCTCTCCGCGGGAAAGAACACGCTCCGCCTTGCATCGATGGACGCGAACGGCGGCCCGAACCTGGACGCGTTCGAATTTGACGTCGCCGGCGTGACGCTCTGGAGCGAATCTTCTGGCGAAACGACGAAACTCGGCGAAAGAAGTCCCTTCTCCTTGGCGTCTCTCTCCGTCTCTCGCGGCGAAGTGCTCTACCGCGTGCCCGTGCGCTCCGCGCTCTCCATCTTTGACCTGAAGGGCAAAAGGCTTCTGAACGTTTCGGTCGAAAGAGAAGGCTCCCTGTCGGCGGAATGGAATGCCCTCCCCGCGGGCCGATACGTTCTCACGCTCTCTTCGGGGGCAAGGATTCTCGCCCGGACTTTCGCGAACAAGCTCGACTGACCTCTCTCCACACAACACAATCAGGGGCAAAGGGATGCATTCCGCGTCCCTTTGCCTTTTTTGAACTCGGACGGCGAACCGTCTGGACTATCGTTCGGACTGCCTTTTCTGAATCGCCTCTTCGACCGTTTCGCGAACGGCCTTTTCCGCGGATTTTCGGGCGCGGGTCTTCGCACTGTCGAGCGTCTCGTTCACTTTGTCCGAAATGCGGCTTTGCAGGGAATCCTGGGCGTTCTGGATTTTTTCCGCGGCGCCGGAACTTTCGAGAATGCGGGCGTAGGCCGCGTAAGAAACGGAGCTGTCGCGCGTCTTTTCGAGATCTCCCGCGAGCGGAAGCAGATGGAGCGTCGAAAGCAGGACCAGGCACGGAACGAGCCCTTTCACGAATCCGAGAATCCCTCCGGCGAGCGCGTTCGAAAGCGAAAAATGCCGCTTGATGGCCTTGTTGATAAAATGTCCGAGAATCCGGAGCGCGAGAAACGGCAAGAGAAACCCGAGAACCCGCGACAGGATGATCGTCGCCGTTTCGGAAAACTCGAAGTTGCTTTCCAGGAACGGCCCGA
This sequence comes from Senegalimassilia sp., assembly GCA_963652365.1. Classification (GTDB taxonomy): domain Bacteria; phylum Fibrobacterota; class Fibrobacteria; order Fibrobacterales; family Fibrobacteraceae; genus Hallerella. The sequence continues at coordinate 9,705 of CAVJTH010000026.1, read as the reverse complement.
AGAATTCAGGCGCGTAGATGACTCCGAGCGCACCTCCTAGCCAGGCGACCAGATGCACGATCGTCTTCGCTATCCCAAAGTAAATGCCTAACCCCGTGAGAACCAGCAGGACCGATCCGCAAAAAATGTCTATCCAGTTCGCTTCCATGCTGTTCGCCTAGCGGCAGACGAGGGCCGTGATGAATGTGGCGAGAAGGGCTCCGGCAAAGGCTCCCAGCCCGATTCCTATCTTGAAAACCGTCATTCGGGAATTTCGGGGAAGTTCCGGCAGCGGCTCGTTCCGCATCGTCGCCGCGAGCCATTCGCGCAGGGGAATGTCGAGCTGTCGCGGGTAACCGTCCATGATCTGCGCAAGGGAATCCGCCGCTTCCTTTGTCGAGCGAAAGCGGTCCTGCGGCTTCTTTTCGAGGCATTTCAAGATCCAGCGGCGCAGGCGGTAGGGCGTTCCCGGGGGAAAATTGTTCGCTTTCAGCTTCAGGTTCAAGATATACTGCGACGTGAGCTCCATCGATTCGCCGCGGAAAGGGTTCTTTCCCATGACCATTTCGCAGGCGATGATTCCCAGGCTGAAAATGTCCGACGCGTAGGTGACGGTAAATCCCTTGACCTGTTCGGGACTCATGTAGGCCGCGGTTCCGAGAACGCTTCCCGGAAGCGTCATGTCCTGCCCCGGATTGGCGTCTCGCGCGATTCCAAAGTCCAGGAGTCGAACGCGCCCGTTCTTTTCGACCATCATGTTCGACGGCTTCAGGTCGCGGTGGATAATCTGGTTCGCGTGTACACAAATTAATGTCTGCAGGATTTCGTGGACAAGATAGAGCGTCACCCAGATCGGCGGGCGGCTTTGCACGTCGAGAATTTCCCGAAAGTTCTTTCCATCGACATATTCCATCGCGAGGGCGAGCTTTCCGGTGCGTTCCTGCCAGAGCGCGTAGGGGTGCACGATGTTCGGATGGTGCAGGTTGGAAAGCAGCACGCATTCCCGTTTAAAACGCTGGACGAGATCGTCGTATCCCCGCAGGCTCGGCAGCATCTGCTTGACGACCACCGGACGGCACAGCGACGGATCTTCGCAAAGCCAGATGTCTCCCATCGCGCCTTGTCCGATTTTCCTTATCGGCTGGTATCCGCCGATCTTTGTCGGTTTCGCACGCTTTCTCGTGCCCGTCTTGGTCCCGTCTTGGGTCTTGGTTTCGTCCGTTGCCATATCGGAAAAATATAGAAAATGCAAGGCGTCGCTCGAAATGCAGAAAAAATTCTTTTGCGAGATTTGTAAAACAAATTTTAACGACTTGTAAAGGGTGTATCTTTATGTAAATTTACTTTCGCTGTTGTGTGGCATTCGAAAGGAGATTTCTATGCGCTGGCGAAAACTTGTCCTGTGCGCGTTCGGCGCGCTTCTTGCGTCCTGCTCTTCGGAAAGCGCCTCACGGCCCGATGATGGCGGCAACGCCGGAATTTCTTCCGCGGAAAATTCGCTCTCTTCGGAATCTCGGGACCTTTCGTCGTCCTCGTCTTTGGGCGAAAGCTCTTCGTCGCTCTATGTACATAGTCCTGGTTTCGACCCTTGTCGCTTCAACTTTGGCGCGGGCTGGCAGGCCGCTCACGAGGATTCCGCTTTCTATGCGGGGCTCGACTACATTTCGGTCTGGCTGGGCGACAACGACTACTTCAATTCGTTTGAATCGCGGATGTTCGACGTAACGCGCCAGGTGCACGCGACGCCGATGATCTACGCCTACGTGATAGCGGAATTCGGCAAGGACCACGGGCTTGCCGATTGCGACACCAAGATAGACGGCGCCTTTGTCACCCCGAATCACTGTACGGACGGCGCGGAACTCATTCGGAACTATTTCCAGGATTCCATCCTGTATCGCTACAGGCAATACGCATCGGGATTCCGCGACTATATCGAATACTCGGTCGGGCAGGATCCGGACACCGTGCAGTTTATCTGGCTTATCGAACCGGATTACTACCAGTATTCCGAGTCGGGAAGTCTCCAGGCGGAAAAGGCGAGCGAACATGGAAACTTTGCGCAAAACGGCGGCGGCATTCCCGATTCGACGATGGGCGTCTATTTTTCGCAAATCGTCGATACCATCAAGACCTATCTGCCCGCGTCCAGGATAGCCATCGACATTTCCCCGTGGGTCCTGGATCAGGAAGCGTGGTATTCGAACTTCGACTTGTCCAAGGTGGATTTCGCGAGCACTTCCGGCGGGAGGACAGCGGCGGCTCACGAAAAGATTCGCACGGCAAACATCGCCACGTGGAAGGGAATCGCCGACTTGCTGCAGCGTCCCGTTCTCGCCGATGCCGGTTACGATGCGGGGGGTTACGGGACAGGCTACAACAAGCCCTGGGGCGAAGCCGGCAATCTGAACGCCCGGATCGCGGACGGGGTCATCGGAGTCACGCAGATGGATCCGGATTCCCTGTATCACGCAAGGGTCTCGATTGTCCGGTCGGAGCTTTCCCCGACCGTCTGGTGCCAGGAAGACTAGGTGTTTTCGCCGAACGTGATGATGTACTGCGAAATCGTCCGGTCCCATTCGTAGCGGAACTGGTATGCGTTTCGTACAAGGTAGTTCCAGCTCTCGGGATTCGAGCTGTAGAGCTGCACCGCATTCTTGAACTTTCGAATCATCTGGTCTGGAGCCGTCGAGTCATCGACGAGCATCGCGTTTGCCGTGGAGAAGTCCCCGACGTAGTTGGTGAGCAGGTTTGCGCAGCCGACGTCGCGACCGGTCAGGGGAATCGTTCCGCAGGCGAGGGACTTTAGAATCATGCTCGCGGAAGGCTCCGTGGGATTTGCCGCAAACAGGATGTCCGAACCGGCGAGCGCTGTCCGGACTCCCAGATTGTCCGCCTGGTTGATTTCCATGACCGCCATGTGGGAATGTTCCTGGCTTGCCACGGAACCGTAGTAGTTCCATTCCTGGCTGTTTCTTTCCGCCCCGATGACGATGAAGACGTTCAGCTTGTTGATGTCGCCGAGCAGGGTCGCGAGGGTTTCGGACGTCCGCCCGGATTCAGGCCCGAGATTGCAGAACATGACCATCCGGTAGTCGAACTTCTTTCCGAGGAGCAATTCCAGCGTGGAACGCGCCGCTTTCTTCGCAATTTCGATCGGCTGGGTCGCTTTCGCGTTGAAGTCCCAGAACGGATAGTTCAGCCCGAACTGGATGCCCTTGAGCTTTTCCCTGTTCTGGACGAGAAATCCCGAAAGTCCGCCGCCCAGATGGTCGTTGAGAATCCCGTCGCAGTATCCGGGAGAGGGGAGCAGGACTTTCCTTGCGTAAAAGACTCCCGCCTTGAGCAGGCTGACCTTTCCCCAGAATTCGTAGCCGTCCATGTTGAAGTCCTGCCGCGGCAGGCCGATACGCTCGATTTCCGACTCGGTGACGTGAAAGTCGTAGGTGATGTTGTGGACGGTAAAGAAGAACGGCGTCTTGCCGAACGCATCGGGATAGACGGTCTTCGCGATCGGGGCGATCAGGGCGCCGCCCCAGTCGTGCCCGCAGAGGATCGTCGGGTTGAACCGGATGGCGTCCGCATAGGCGAGAGCCGCCGATGCCAGGAAGGAAAACCTCAGATGGTTGTCGCCATAGGGACTGTTGTTTTCCCCGTAGATGGCGGGGCGGTCGAAATAGCTGTCGAAGCGGATATAGGCGTAGAGCGGATTTTTCCCGGCCAGGACCTCGAAAGGCATGTTGCGCAACTTCTCGACACCCTTGAAGACCGTGCGGTAATTGGACGGATCGCCAAGAAGTCTCGGGTAAAACGGAGAAATCGTCAGGGTTTCCGTGCCGGCGCGCGCGCTGGCCTGTGTGAGCTGGTTTACGGCTCCGCCTAGAGGGCTAGGCTTGGTCCATTCTCCGGATTCCGGGCTGACGACAAGAAATTTCAAGACGTTCTCCAAAAAATAATTTACGAAGCGAGCGCTTCACTACAAAAATATTTAATTAAATTACGGAGAGAAATCCACCGAACCAAAAATTTTTCGGATAAAGGGTCAAATAATGAAAACAAGACACATCGTCGTTCTTTTGGCGGCTTCGGCCTTCCTTCTCGCGGGCTGCAAGGGCACTAACGAAAAGCGCGGAGACGAGCATCTGGAAGCCGGCCGCTACCAGAATGCCATCAATTCCTACCTGAACGCGAAGGAAAAGGGAAAGATTTCCGACGAGTTCTACGGCAACTTTACGCTTGCGCTCGCGAAACGCGCCGAGCAGGAAAGCAAGAAGGATCCGCAGAGCGACCTGCTCCACGGGCTCTTCGAACAGGCTCTCCAGAATATCGGCAAGGTGGAAAACGTGGAAACGGCGACAGCCATTGCGGAAGCGCTTTCGAACGTCGGCCTGAACCAGGCGACTGCGGAAGGCGCAAGCCTCGGCAATTCGCTCGATGGCTTTGCGAAAATCGACACGGCCATCTCCCTTCTCAAGCGTCTGAACGGCGATTTCGCGAAGATCCAGGCGCTGCGCACCCAGGCCGAGAACCTCTACGTCTCCAAGAACCTTTCGGAGGCTATCGACGAGGACGATCCGGTCGTCAAGGAATACAATCTGCTGGTGATGGAGCTGATCGCTCCGAAAAACGCGGACCTGCAGCGCGAACACGACAAGAGCCGCGTCGCGACCCGCCCCTACTTCCTCATCTTTGGCGAGAACATCCCGAACAAGTCGCCGCTTGTCGACAAGTGGGGCTACGTGATGGCGTTCCCGACCATCCAGATTTCTTCGACGTCTCTCAAGGGAGAGCTCCAGTTCTGGGCTTCGACGGGCAATAACACGGAACTCGACCCGACGAAGATCAAGCTCGTCTCGACAGCGGGCGATTCCGTCTTCGCGAAGCAGGTTGGCAAGGGCTGGTGCGATGCCGAAGTCGTCGTCGGCAAGGGCGACAAGGCGAAAATCGAAAAGAAGCAGAAGCCTTTTACCGGCAAGGGGGAACTTCGCAACGAATTCCAGTGCTCGGTAAATATCGCGTTCAGCTACTCGAACGGCTTTGTGCCGGATTATGTCGAATACAAGGACCAGTTCGGCATCGGCCGCAAATATCTGGGCCACTAGATTTTTCGGACAGCGCTTTTGGAAACGCCCATTTTTTCATGGGCGTTTTTTTGTATCTTTGAAAGCGATTTTTACTCCTATTCAATAAGGTAGCACCCTCTTGATTTTTCGTGTTCTTGCCTTTTTGCTTGTCTTGACCGCATTTCCGATGGCGCAGCTCTTGGACGTGCCGGAGAATTTTACTGTTTCGACGACGGTTCGGCATGTTCGCGCCGAAGGTCTTGTCAACATGGACGAGCGTTCCGTGTTGAGTCGGGTGAGCGTTCGCGACGGCCAGTCGTTTCAGCCGTCTGTCTTTACGGAAAAGGTCCAGAAGAGCGTCTCGGACCTGTTCGAAACGGGATATTTCGACGACGTGACCGCCTGGGTCGATTATCTGCCGGGCGCGGAAAGCAAGGTGGATCTGGTGTTCCGCGTCGTGGAACTTCCCGCGCTGGATACGGTCTATGTCGAAGGCTGCGACGAGATCTCGGAAGAAGACGTGCGGCTCAAGGTGAGCCTCTTGCAGGGGAGGGTCTATAGCAAGAGCGGGCTCGAACGCGACCGCCAGAACATTCTGAACTATTACCGCTCCGAGGGATACCTGCTCGCGGAAGTGGGATTTCGGGAAACGCCCGTTTCCGATCATGAAAACGCGGTGACGTTCATTGTCCGCGAAGGGCCGAAAGTACAGGTGGATTCGATTGTCGTGACCGGCAACGACCATGTTCCGACGACGGAGATTACCGACCACATGCTGACGAAGCGCACCCACTGGTGGGGTGACGGCGAATTCAAGGAAGCCGTCTTCGAGGCGGATCGCGACACGGTGCTGAACGCGATTCGGCATTTTGGCTATCTGGACGCCGAACTGAAGGAGTATCGCGCCGAGTACCTGCCGGATTCGAGCTGCAACTTCTACATGGGACGCACCGTCCCGAAAACCCGCAAGCTGGATCTTCTCTACGGGCAATTGAACCAGGCCATTTCCGATACGGCGAACATCATGAACCGCTTGGCGGGCCGCGTGGTGGAAAAGTCCGCGCATTACTACCGCGAACACCGGAGAAACTTCGCCCCGAACGCGCAGGCGGTTCCGGTCCAGGATGTCCAGGACGAGGAAACCGCCGTCAAGATTCTGAACGGCATCATCACGTACGAGGAACTTCGCAAGACCTGGATCCGGAACCTGTCGAAGGATCGCAACTGGAAGAACCCGAAGGTGAAGGAACTCTTGCAGAAACATCGGCGGAACCGCTACGAGGAAAAGCTTCTCGCCCGCTACACGCTCGAAGAGACGTTCGGCGCGCTCACGCCTTACGACAGCGTCATCACGTCCAAGTATGTCCGAATCTACATCGATATCGACGAGGGGCAGCGCTACTATGCGGGCGCGGTGCATTTCACCGGAAACGAGGTCCTGACCGACAAGATGCTTGCCCGGGCGGTCTATCTGGACAGCGGAGAGGTCTTTGACTATTACGCCTACGAGGCGACGCGCAGCGCGATCATCGCGTCTTACCGCGAAGACGGCTATCTCTTTGCCCAGTTCGACGAAACCCGGAACTTTGTAAACGACAGCGTCGTCAATCTCGAATACCGGATGCGCGAAGGCTTGCCCGCCCAGGTTCACCGGGTGAACATCGTCGGCAACACGAAGACGAAGGACAAGGTGATCCGCCGCGAGGTCAGGCTCTACCCGGGCGACACGTACCGGCAGTCTTCCCTCGAACGCAGCTTCCGGGAAATCATGCAGCTGAACTACTTCGACATGGTCTATCCCGATATCCAGATCGTGGGGGATCAGCAGGTCGATCTGGTCTTCAAGGTCGCGGAAAAGGAAGCGGGAACGGGGCAGTTCAGCGCGGGCCTCGCCTACAGCCAGAGCGACGGTCTCACGGGAACCCTGGGCGTGTCGATTCCGAACTGCTGCATGGGCGACGGTCAGAGCGCAAGCTTCAACGTGGAATACGGCGAAGACAAGAAGAGCGCTTCGATAAGCTTTGTCGAACCGTGGTTCCTGGACTATCCGATCACTCTCGGAACGAGCCTCAGCTATGCGTGGTGGAACCAGGACGACGATCCGGACATTACGCGCTATGGCGGATCCATCTATGTCGGCAAGCGTCTCAAGTGGCCCGATGACTATTTCTACGGACAGGTCGGCTACAGCTGGATGATGAACAAGCAGGGCGACAATGTCGCCGGGAGCCTTGTCCGCTATTCGGGCGTCGAATCCGCGGTGACGTTCAAGCTCATTCGCGACGACAAGAACCTGCCGCAGTTTCCGACGGACGGCTCGCGCTACGTGCTTTCCGTGGAAGTCGCGGACGACATCATCGGCAGCGATTTCAGCTTCGTGAAGACGGACCTGACCGTCAAGTGGTGGTTCCCGCTTATCGGCGATCGCGTCGCGCTCGCCCTCACGAACGAATATGGAATCATGGTCGGAAACCCGCTCCAGTATCGGACTTTGTACCAGATGGGCGGCGTCCTCGGCTATGACGGCATGATGCGCGGTTACAGCTCGGGATCGATCGGCTACCGCAGGCTGGGTCGCAGCTACCAGTATATCGGCGCGGAAATCCAGTGGGGAATCGTACCGAACACGTTCTACCTCTTGCCGCTCTTCTTCGATGCGGGAAACGTCTTTGGCAAGCGCTACAATCCGGACGAAAAGGTTTCGAAGAGCCAGCCGAACCCGCTTTCGGAATGGGATCCGTCGAGCCTCAAGCGGGACTTCGGATTCGGCTTCCGCGTGGTCGTTCCGATGCTCGGCATTATCGGATTCGACTTCGCCTGGCCGCTTGACCCGGGCGAGACCTATTCCGGCTACGAGCGCACGAGCGTAGGCGACATGGAGTTCAACTTTGTCATCGGGCAGGGATTCTGATGCGTAAAAAATCCATTATCCTCTTCTTCGTCTTGGCGCTTCTTTCTTCGGTCGCTTTCGCGGAAGACGGCTTGCGGGTCGCTCACGTGGATTCCAAGCTCATCTTCGAAGGCTACAAGGGAACGAAAAAGGCGCAGGAGGAATACGACCGCCAGGTCGCCAAGTGGGAGCAGCAGGCGAACCTGCTCCAGAAGGAACTCGCCGCCATCAAGGAAAAGCTCGACAAGCAGTCCCTGATGCTTTCGGACGAAAAGCGGAAGGAGCTCGAAGCGGACTACGCCAAGAAGAATACCGAGCTGAAGGAATTCATCGACCGCGTCTATGGACGGACCGGGGAGCTGATTTCCGAAAACGAAAAGGTGAGCGCCCCGATCATTTCGCTCATCAAGAAGGCGGTGACGGAAATCGCCTTGCAGGAAGGCTACGACATGGTGATCGACCGGGCGACGGGCGCAGTCCTCTTCTGGAAAAACGAGAACGACCTGACGCAGAAGGTGCTGGACTATCTGAACGGGCGGTAAGGGGCGATGGCGAAAGGCGAAACGGTTTCCCCATTGTTGCGACGGCTTCGAACCGAAAAGAATGGGAAGGTTCGCGGGGGAATTTACCACCGTACGCAGATCGACTTGACTTACAGTTCCAATCACATCGAGGGGAGCCGCTTGACAAAGGAGCAGACACGCTTTATCTATGAAACTCGGACGCTGGAATGTTCTTCGGGAATCGTTCGTGTCGATGATATCCTGGAAACGGTCAATCATTTTCGCTGCATCGACTATTGTATCGATCATGCCGAAGAAAGAATCACGGAAGCTCATATAAAGCGTTTGCATTTGCTCTTGAAGACGAATACGTCCGATAGCGATAAGGACTGGTTTGCCGTCGGGGATTACAAGAAGCTGCCCAATGAAGTCGGCGGAATGGAAACGGTTCTCCCGAAGGATGTCCATCGGCGGATGAAATCCTTGCTCTCTTCGCAAAATGCGCTCGAAAAGCTCGATTTTGACGATATCCTGAATTTTCACGTGGAATTCGAGCGGATACATCCCTTTCAGGACGGCAATGGGCGTGTCGGGCGGCTCTTGATGTTCTGGCAATGTCTGCAGGGAAACATCGTTCCGTTTATCGTTGCGGAAGATTTGCGCCTGTTCTATTATCGGGGGCTTGAAAACTGGGGGCGCATCGATGGCTTCTTGCGGGATATCTGCCTTTCTGCGCAAGACGATTACAGAAGGCTGATGGAGTATTTTCAGGTTGGGTAGGAAATAGAAAAAGTTCCCGTTTTAATTTGGTTTCTTCTTTTTAACGTAAAGAGCCTTTCCTGTGATTGTGGATGCCGAAGATTGCCAAAAGATTCCGGCTGAATAATAATAACCTTGGGGTGATTTTCCGATATTTTCGATTAAAATTCGGTTTGCTCCGATTTTTGCCGCTTGCTTTTTTAGTTCTATTAGTGCGTATTCATAATCTCCTTGTTCGGTCCAGCCTGCATCGCTTGATGCGGTAACGATTCCGATTATTTCGTAGGGATCCTCAGGCAATTGATTGATTATTTTTACGGAAGAGGGATCTATAGGCGTCCTTGCTTGCCCGGTAACAATATTTGAACCTGTTGCGCAACCTGATAAGGCTATTATTGCTATTGCGAGTAATATTTGCTTCATGGCAAAAATCATATTAAAAAAATAAAAGGGCGGATTTAAGTCGTCAAGTAAATCTGCCTAACACGCCTTGAAATATACTCTAGCGGGG
>CAVJTH010000025.1:0-36840 GCA_963652365.1 Senegalimassilia sp. | reverse complement strand
TAGTTGAGAGTTGAGTGTGAAGAGTGGAGAGTGGAGTTTCGCAAACATTTAGGTTCTAACATAAGCGGACTGTTTTGAGTTCTAAGCACTAATCACTATCCACTAAGCTCTGAACGGCTCGCTTTGCATTTCTAAGCTCTAAGTTCTCTCAGCTAAGCTCTGAACAAGCGTGGCCCTGGGGGTGGATGCAAGGAAGGGGGACCTTGGCCTTCGCAACTCGGAAAGGTCCCCCTACCTTGCCCCTCGCCGGGAAGGCGCCACCCTCCGCCGACAGGCGGAAACAGGTCGCTTGGCGACAAAAGCCTTTCGACAGAAAAAAGCGGCTCGTTCCGCAAAGCTAAGCTCTAAGCTCTCCCGGCTAAGCTCTGACTACCTCCGCCGCCAGGCGGAAACGGGTCGCTTGGCGAAAAAGCCTTTCGGCAGAAAGTAACGGCTCGCTCCGCGACTCTAAGCGCTAAAAAAAAACGCGAAATTTTGCGCAAAAACGGCGATTTCGAAAATTTTTCAAATTAATTTGTACCTAAATGACGGATTTTTCGAAAAACTTGCTATATTTTCCGCAGAAAATCAACAAGAGGTATTTTCATGGCAACAGTGATTCGTCTCGCCCGTTTCGGCAAAAGACACAATTCCGTTTACCGTGCCGTCGTCATCGACAACCGCAAGGCTCGCAATGACAGCTTCATCGAGCAGGTCGGCTTCTACGATCCGAACCACAAGAAACCGGTCATCACGTTCGACCAGGAAAAGGTTCTGAAGTGGCTCAAGACCGGTGCGCAGCCGTCCGACACCGTCGCGTCCCTCCTTCGCCAGACCGGAATTCTCGATCTTTTCCACGAAATCCGCGCGGGCCGTTCCATCGAAGGCAAGACCGCCACTCCGCGTCCGGAAAAAGTCAAGAAGGCGAAGCTCGGTCCCAAGGCCAAGGCTCGTCTCGAAGCGGAAAAGGCCGCCAAGGAAGCCCCGGCCGAAGAAGCGGCTCCGGCTGCAGACGCCGCACCGCAGGCCTAGTTTTCAGAATCGGTTCGCCGAGCCCTGTGCGGAAACCATGCACGGGGTTTTCTTTTGAAACTCCATGAAAAACGCAAGCGAAAAGGATCTGGTTGTCGTCGGACACTTGATGAAGCCTCACGGATTCAAGGGCGAAATCAAGTGCGCCCCGCAGACGCACGATATCACGCGATGCCAAAAGCTCGCCACGGTATATGCAAGGGTCAAGGACTCGACGGTTCCGCTCGAAGTCGAAAGCGCGCGCATCGCCCACGACACCTGGCTTCTCCGCTTCAAGGGGCACGATTCTCCCGAATCGCTGAAACCCCTGATCAACGCGGACATTTGCGTTCCCATGGAAGAACGGCTCCCTGCGCCCGAGGGCACGTATTACTTCTCGGACCTGGAAGGCTTTTTCGTCATCGGGGATTCCGAACGGGAAATCGGGAAAGTACTGTCCGTCGAATCGCTCCCGAGCGTCAACGCGTTTCGTTTCGTGTACAAGGGAAGCGAGATCCTCGCCCCCTGGACAAGGGAATGCGTCCTGTCCATCGACAGCGAAAAGCGCACGGTGCGCATCTCCGAAGCGTTTCTCGAAAGACTTTTCGCGATGAGGGTCGAATGAAAATCGACTGCATCACGATCTTCCCGGAAATGTTCGTTCCCATGGAACATTCCATCGTCGGCAGGGCACGGAAAAACGGGCTTTTCTCCTTTCGGACGGTCTATCTCCGCGACTTCGCCGTGAACGACTATGGCCAAGTCGATGACGCGCCTTACGGCGGCGAACCGGGCATGGTACTCCGACCGGAACCTCTCGCTCGGGCCATCCAGAGCACGCAGGCAAGGGAAGACGGCGGAAAGGTCATCTACCTCACCGCAGACGGAATTCCGTTTTCGCAAGAAATCGCCCAGGAGCTTTCCACGGAAAGGCACCTGGTTCTTGTCTGCGGGCATTACAAGGGAATCGACGAACGCATCCGGGAAAACTATGTCGATATGGAAATTTCCATCGGAGACTTTGTCGTCAGCGGCGGCGAACTTCCGGCAATGCTCTTGACCGACGCCATCGTGCGGCTTCTCCCCGGCGCGCTCGGGAACAAGGAATCTGGAGAAACGGACTCCTTTGCACAGGGTCCCCTCGGCTGGCCAGTCTATACCAGGCCCGAGGTTTTTGAAGGCAAATCCGTTCCAGAAGTGCTCCTTTCCGGGCACCACAAGCGGATTTCCGAGTGGAGAAGGGCGGAATCTTTAAAAAGAACGAAAGAAAGACGCCCCGACATCTACGAAAAATTGCAAATAGATACTAAATTTGGCAAACAATAACAGAGGTCACAGAATATGTCCCTTAACATCCAAGCGATTCAGCAAGAAAACAAGAAAACGGATCTTCCGGCTTTCCGCACCGGCGACACCATCACGGTGAACGTCAAGGTCATCGAAGGCACCAAGGAACGCATCCAGCCGTTCAAGGGTGTCATCATCCAGCAGAAGAGCACCGGAATCGGAGAAACCGTCACCGTCCGCAAGATGTCCGACGGCGTGGCCATCGAGCGCATCTTCCCGCTTCACAGCCCGCGCATCGCTTCCTTTGAAATCAACCGCCAGGGCAAGGTCCGCAAGTCTCGCATCTACTACATGCGCAAGCTCTCCGGCAAGGCTGCCCGTATCGAAAAGCGCGAAGGCTAGTTTTCCTGACGGTATCCCTTTGGTCTCGGAGGGTCCCGTAAACAGCCTTTCCAGTTTCCCGTTTGAGCGACTTTCGCTTCAAGCGGGTTTTGTCGTTTTAAAAAAAGGCGATCGGACGTCCGAAATGATCTACGTGGAAGCGGGCGAACTCGAAGCCTTCGACGACGAGAAAGTCCTCTACGCGATACCGCAAGGATCGCTGATCGGAGTCTCCGCGGTCATGGACGGAAAGCCGTTTCCCGAAAGCGTCCGGGCAGGCAAGGAAGCGACCATCGTGAAAATCGACAAGAAGGCGATGGAAGGCGTTCTCCGAAAGGCTCCGCACTGGATGATCGCCCTCGTCTCTTCGCTTTCGTCCGAATACAGGCAGCTCCAAAGATCAGCCGACAAGCCTATCTACGCGGACCCGCTCGAAAGCTTTACGCTGTTTCTCGCGAAGCGGACAGGGAACAAGGCTCTCGATACGGTCCAGGTCCTCCGGGAATACAGATGGCAGACCCGCGCGACAAGGGAAGAAACGGCGACGGCACTCCAGGAGCTTCTCCGGCGCAAGTTCGTACGGCTGGAACCGGACGATTCGGGAAAGCCGAACGCCAGGCTCTTCACGGTAAAGCCCAAGCTGCTGAACATCCTCTTCGAATATCTGAAATCCCGCCGCGAAGGGGAAACCTATCCCCCGTTCGGACTTTCCCCCAGGGAACGCCATTGCCTCGAAGCGCTGGGACTCGAAGATTCCCTGTTCGCCAGGACCCGCAAGGAATGGCTGGAATACCTGAAAGGCAAGGTTTCCCATGCGGACTTCATCGTCATCATCAAGTTCATCGAGCTAGGCGTTTTTTCGAAGATTCCGGACTCGGACAGGCTTTTTCTCGAAACGGAAACTCTCGACAAGTTTCTCTGCGCGGTTCACGGAGAACGCAACATCAAGGGGATTCTATGAAAAGGCTGCAGGCTAGGGACATTCTCTTTGCGGAAGGCGACACCGACGGCAAGCTCTACATCGTCCAGAAAGGCTCCTTCGTCGCGCAAAGAAAGGAAGGCGAAAGGATTCGTTCCGGGAAAACGGTTCTCGCCCATTCCGTGGTCGGCAAGGATTCCCTTCTGGATTCCACACCGCACCGCTACACGCTGCGCGCCATGGAAGCTTCCGAAGTGGAAGAGATTTCGCAAGAAGACCTCTCGTCCGCGTTCCGGGACTTGCCCGCCTGGTTTTCCCCGTTCCTGCGCTTTATGGGAACCCGGGTACAGACCGCCGCAAGGAACAAGGCGACGCTCGACAAGATTCACGCCATCCCGACAAGCCTCTTCGTCTGCGCGAAACATGCGAAGCATTCCAAGGATGCGATTCTCGACCTGGACAGAATCGCAAGCGACATCCGCGCGATCAATGGACTGGATTACGGTGAAACGCTCGACCTCTTCCAGGGATTCTGCGACCTGGGAATTTCCGAAATCGTTCCCGGCAAGCAGCCCGGGATCCGCTTCTATCGCAAGCAACTGCCTCAACTTCTCTATCGCACGCTGCTAGCCCGCATGGCAGGAAAGGCCTTGCCTCGTTCCATCCTGTCGGCAAACGACCAGACGATTCTCACCGCGTTCGTTTCGACAGCGAAGACCCGGGGACGCGAAAGCGACAGCCGAGTTTCTATCCGCTCTAAGGATTTCTTCGCGACTTACCGGAAGCTCTTTCCGGGGATCACGCTCACGCGCCGCGCATTCCTCAACATGGTCCAGTGCGGCTATCTTTCGTCCGTCCCGGAATTTTCCTCGGGCGTAGAACTGGACGCAATCGAAGAGTTTTGCGGAGACCGGGAATCGCTCAAGGACTTGCTCGAATTGAACCGCGTCTATCCGCTGCTCGACAAGCGCCTTCCGAAAGCGATAAACCGTCCGGCAGACGACTTTCTCCATGAATTTTTCTAAATTGCAGGCATTCACATCACCAAAAGGATTTCTATGAAGTATTCCGCCCTCCTCGCCCTAGTCCTCGCCGCATCCGCCTTTGCCGATGAAGCGGCTCCCGCCGAACAGCAAGGCGGTTCCATGTTCATGGGACTTCTGCCGTTTATCCTGATGTTTGTCGTCATGTATCTCTTTTTCATCATGCCCAAGCAAAAGGAAATGAAGAAGCTCGACGCCATGCGCAAGGCCCTGAAGAAAGGCGACCAGGTGCTGACAACGGCAGGCATTGTCGGCGCAGTCGTGAACATCGAAGGCAACATCGTCACGGTCAAGACCGGAAACGACACGAAGCTCGACTTCGAACAGGCTGCCATTCTCCGCGTACTGAATGCCAATGCGGATGACAGGAAAGCGGCGAAATAATGGCCGTTCTGGAAATCAAGGTTTACGGCAATCCTGTTCTGCGCGAAAAGTGCAAGCCTGTCGAGACGGTGACCCCGGAACTTGTCGCGCTCGCGCATGACATGCTCGACACGATGTACGAAGCCGGCGGAGTCGGACTGGCCGCTCCGCAAGTCGGAAAGGACGTTCGCCTGGTCGTCATCGATCCGGCACGTCCCGACGAAAACGAAACTCCCGCTCCCCGAATCATCTTCAATCCCACCTGGGGAACGGAGCCCGATTCGGAAAACGTCCCCTACGACGAAGGCTGCCTTTCCGTTCCGGATGTCTTCTGCAACGTCTATCGCCCCGGAAAGATCTGGATCCGCTACACGGACGAGAACGGACAGACTGTCGAAGAGCGCAATGTCGAAGGGCTTCTTTGCCGCTGTTTCCAGCATGAATCGGACCATCTGGACGGCAAGCTCTTTGTCGATGTCATTTCGACCGCAGACCGGGAGCTCAACCGTTCGAGACTCCGCGACATGGTCAAGAAGGAAAAGAAGAAACTGGAATCGAGGAAAACGGGAAAACGATGATCGAGCGACTTCCGCTGCTATTTCTCGCAATCGGCCTTTCGAGCTGCGCACCGCTTCCGCCGCTTGTCACCGATCCGGTCGAAGACGCAAAGCCAGCGGAAAAAGCCACGCCGTCGCCCGAAAGTTCCGACTCTCTTGCGGCACCGGTTGCGGATACGGCGGTTTCCACGAAAAGGGATTCCTCTAGCGCACCCGAGACCTTTACGCCGATTCCCCCGACAAACGCCCCGTCGGCATCCGTCTCGTCCGAGCCGACCGCGCCAAAAAAGACATACCCGACAAGGATCCTCGCAAGGGACCGGCAGAGGGATTTTCGAGTCGGCATCCTGGTCGGGGTTTCCAAGGTCGATGTTTCCGGGGATTATTTCACGATGGGCATTCACGGAGCCGATTCCACGTCTGGCAAGGCGCAATCCGGAAGCCGGAAGCTTTCCGCAAAAAACAGCCGCGTGCAATCCGCAGCGGGCCTGTCGGATTCCGTCTGGATTTTCCCCGCGGAGAACTCCCGGATTTCTGTCGAAGGCAAGGAATACCGCGGAAAGATTCTTGTCGTGAACGCCTCGGGAAAGCTCAACGCCATCAACGTTCTCCCTGTCGAAGACTATCTGAAAGGCGTCGTGCCGCACGAAATCGGCAAGCTGGATTCGAGCATGTTCGAAGCGCTCAAGGTCCAGGCGGTCGCTGCGCGCACATACGCCTATCGCCACTATGATTCCAGGATTTCCCAGGGCTTCGACGTCTATGCGACAGTCCAGGATCAGGTCTATCAAGGCAGCTCGGGCGAGTCGCCCCTGACCAACGCGGCAATAGACTCCACGAAAGGTCTCGTCTTGACTTACGACGGAAACCTCGTCGAAGCCTATTACCATTCCACATGCGGTGGCTACACGGAAGGCGTCGAGACCTGGGGACTTTCCCCGGTTCCCTATCTGCAGAGCCAAAACGACATGAAGAACGCCGACAGCGCCTGGTGCACGGGACCGTATTCCGCCTGGAAGAAAGTCTATAGCGAAAAGGAACTCGTGGCGATGTTCAGGCGGAACTTCAAGGAATCCCGCGCCGAAGGAAAATCGAACTTTAGCGGAATCCAGCAGATTGAAATCAAGTCGACGTTTCCAGGCGGACGCGTCGCGGAGCTCGAAGTCCTGACCGACAAGGGCATCTTTACCGTCCGCGGAGACAGAACCCGCTGGCTCTTCAAGGATGGCTCCAAGATTCTTTCCTCGTCCAGGTTCAGGATAGAGAAGAACGGCAAGGTCTGGATTCTCGACGGGTCGGGATTCGGACACGGCATCGGGATGTGTCAAATGGGAACTCGGGAACGCGCAAAGGCCGGGCAAGCCTTCGACACGATTCTCCAGGCGTATTATCCGGGAACAGTCCTCGAATGCATCCAGAGAGACGAGTAGCGGTTCTCAGCGAAGGCTGCGCGGCAAATTTCGGAGACGGCGAGGAAATCGGCGAAAGGTTTGCCGAAAGGGGATTTTTCGTATCCTTCGAATTCCCATCCGAGACGCCCGATGCCATCGTTCTCAACGCCTGCACGGTCAAGGGAATCTCGGGAGCGGTCAAGCTGGCACGGAAGATCCGCGCGAACTTTCAGGACGTTCCGGTCTGGGTGACGGGTTGCGCGACCGAAGACCTCAGGCGCGAATTGGCACGACTCTATCCGGATTTCACGTTCGGTCCAAAGGACGCCCACAAGAACGAAGAAGCCTTTGGGCGATTTGCGGACAAATTAAGCCCGGTCGATTCCAGACTGTCGGCCCGATCCCGGGAAATTTCCTGTCACCGCGGAATCGGCATCGTCAATATCGAAGAAGGATGCCTCGACAGTTGCCATTACTGCTCCACGCATCTCGTCAAGGGTGTCTTGAAAAGCGCCTTGCCGGACACAGTCGTCCGGCGCGTACAAAAAAAAGTGGAGCAAGGAAACCGGGAAATATTCCTGACAGGACAGGACACCAGCTGCTACGGCTTCGACATTCGCACGAACCTCGCGGAACTTTTGCAGCGCATCGTCGTCAAGGTTCCCGGCGATTACAGGATCCGGGTCGGAATGGGAAACCCGCGACACGTCTTTCGCTATCTGGACGCTCTCGTCGAAACTTTCACCGACGAGCATCTCTACAAGTTCATCCATGTTCCCGTGCAAAGCGGCAGCGACCGGATTCTCCGCGCGATGAATCGCCGGCACACCTGTTCGGATTTTTTCCAGATTACCGAAACGTTTCGGGCGCATTTTCCCGATCTGAATCTTGGGACCGACATCATTGTCGCCTATCCCGGAGAATCCCGCGAAGATTTCGAGGCGAGCCTGGCTCTCGTCCGAAAGGTCCAGCCTTCGATTTGCAACATCACGCGGTTCGTTCCGCGGGAAGGAACTCCGGCGGCAAGGCTCCCCTGCGACATTCCTAGCGCCGAACGCTACGCCCGCTCGGCGGAAATCTCCCGTCTGTTTCAATCCATCGCCCTCTCCGGCAACCGGAAATTCATCGGAAAGAAACTGGACGTCATCGTCGAAAAAAAAGGCTCGCGTCCGGGAACGACCATCGCCCGGGACGACTTTTACCGACCCGTCGCTCTCCGCGGCGAGTACGATGTCGGCAAACGGGTTTCCGTACAGATCCAGGACGCGGAAACGTTCGCCCTCATCGGTGAACCCGCCTAGCTACTTGCCGTTATAGCGTTCCATGCACTTGGCGATTCCCTGCCCGAAATAGCACTCCACCAGAGCGGGAACCTTGTCTAGCGCAAGTTCGAACTTTTCCCTGTCTTCTCCCGAAAACTTGGCAAGGACCCAATTCGCCAAATCCCATTTCAACGGGCACTTGCCCACGCCGAAACGCACCCGCGGAAACCGGTCTCCGACGTGTTCGATGATATTGCGGAGCCCGTTCTGTCCACCGTGGCTGCCACCGGCCCGAACGCGAATCCTCCCGACATCCAGATTGATGTCGTCTGAAAGGACCAGCAGGTTTTCCGGAGACACCTTGTACCAGGTCATCAGCGCCTGCACCGATTCGCCGGAAAGATTCATGTAGGTTTGCGGTTTTGCGAGCAGGACTTCTCTTCCGGCAATCGTGACCTTTTGCGTCAACGCCCGATGCTCGGATTTCCAGGGCCGCGCAACGTCCGACAGCTTTTCGACCGCCATGAACCCGGCATTGTGATGCGTGTTTTCGTATTGGCTTCCCGGGTTTCCCAGTCCAACGATTAGATTCATAAAGGCTCCTTGCCGTGCGACGTCAATGCGTTTCGCTTTCGGACATTTCCATGTTTCGAAAAAACTTCAGGCTGTCGAACTCGCCTTTCAGGAGATCGATGCATCCGCCGATCATGTAGAGCGATCCGGTAACCAGCACGGGAGAGTCCCCTGCCTCGGCCTGGACCGTTTTCAAGAAGCCTGCGGACAGCGGAGCCGATGTTCCCACCGGGCAATCCAGGGACTTCAGCTCGGCGACAACCTCTTCGATTTCGCGAAAGCGCTCGTAGGATGTCCGCGTCACGTGCCAGACGGAAACATGCGGTTTCAAGAGCGCGATCATTTCTTCGAGCGACTTGTCCCTTAACGCGCCAAAGACACAGGGAAACTTTTCTTGCGGACAATGCTGGACAAGCGCTTCCGAAAGCCGCCGGACGGCATGGGGATTGTGCGCCCCATCCAGAAGCCAGCGAAACCTTCCGCCCGCATCGACAAGCCTTTGCATTCTCCCGGCCCACAGAGACTTTCCGAGAGCGGCCCGGGCCGTCTTTTCGTCAAAGCGTTCCTTTAGAAAATCCTTGGCGACGGCAAGCGAAAGCGACGCGTTTTCGACATAGTGCCGCCCCGGATTCGGGACTTCCAGGTTTTCGACGACATCCGGAACGACCAGCGTCGCCGGGATCTCGCGGACAGAATTCTTGGCAGTTCGAACAAGATCCGCGCCGATTTGTCCGACAAAAAGTGTCGCATTCGGCGAGAGGATTCCCAGCTTTTCCCGCAAGATTTCCTCTTCCGTCTTGCCGAGAAGTTCCGTGTGTTCAAGCCCGATGCTCGTCAGGATGGCCCTCGATCCGCAAGCGGTACGCGTCGAATCCAGTCTGCCGCCAAGTCCCGCTTCGACGACAGCGCATTCGACATTCCTTTCGGCAAGGAACAGAAAGCAGGCGAGAGTGAGCGCCTCGAAAAAGGAGACACGAACAGACAACCGCTCGGAAGCGTCGCGAACCTCTCGCATCAGGCGGTCAAGATCTTCTTCGGAAACGGGATTTCCATCGATGCGGATTCGTTCGCGAACGTTCACCAGGTGCGGACTCGTGTAAAGACCGGAAGACACGCCGTGCGCGGAAAGAATGTTCGAAAGATAGAACGCCGTAGAACCTTTCCCGTCCGTACCGACGACATGGACCGACTGAAATTTTCGCTCCGGATGCCCAAGGAAATCCAGCAGTCTCTCCATGTTTTTCAGGTCGCCGGTCATCCCCAAAGGCGCCAGGGAACGAAGATATTCAACGCCAAAGTTTTTCATCGCTCCAAATTTAGCTAACATTGGACGAAACAAGCGAGATTCTATGAGTGAAGAAGCACTGGAAAAAGCCTGGAGCGATCATTCGCGTCTCTGGAAGCAAAACCTCTGGGTTTACCCGGTCATCAGCCGCCGCGCAAAGGGACTGTCGATCGGCATCAACCTGAATCTCGACAAGCATTGCAATTTCGACTGCGCATACTGCCAAGTCGATCGAAACGTTCCCGGGCCGAGCGAAAGAATCGACATTTCCCGAATCGAAAGGGAAATCGAGAACATCGTCACCGCATACGAAAGAAACGGGCTCGCCGATTTTTCTTCCTTCCGGAATGTCGAAAGGGAAAAGCGGGAAATCAAGGACATCTGCCTTTCGGGAGACGGCGAAAGCACGATGACTCGGGAATTTCCGGAAGTCTGCCGGCTGATGCGCAAGATGCAGGATCGATACGACCGCTACCCCTTGCAGCTCACGCTCATCACCAATTCGACGCTTCTCGACAGGCCGAACGTCCAGAAAGGTCTTGCCCTTCTCACCGAAAAGAAGGGCGAAATCTGGACAAAGCTCGACGCCGGCAGCGAATCGTGGTATCGAAAGATCAGCCGTTCCAGGGTTCCCCTGGAAAGAATCCAGGCAAACATCGAATCGACCGTCAAGAAGTTCCCGATTCGCGTCCAGACGATGCTCTGCAGGATCGGTTCCGAATTTCCCGACGAAAACGAAATCGGCCTATACGTAAACCGATTGAAGCGAATCTATCTTTCCTGCCCGCAAAACCTGCTCGGCATCCAGCTCTACGGAGTCGTCCGCCACACGGCCCTTCCCGATGTCCATCCGATCGAAAAGGCGTTCCTTGCGGAAGTCGCGCAAAGAATCCGCGCCGAGATTCCCGCGGAAATCGACATTTACTAACTAGAGAACATCCCGATTCTGCAGCACGCCGTGCGAAAGCGTCAAGCGGCGAAACGGGCTGTTCATGTAGAAATCGGGATTGTGGGTCGCCATGAGAACGGTCGTTCCTCGCGCGTTGATTTCCTTGAAGATTTCAAAGACCTCCCGGGCGTTTTCCGGGTCCAGGTTTCCCGTAGGCTCGTCGGCGAGAATCAGATAGGGATTGTGCACCATCGCACGGGCAATGGCCACGCGCTGCTGTTCGCCGCCCGAAAGGGTATAGGGCATCGAGAGGCGTTTTTGGGAAATCCCCACCAGGGAAAGCGCATCGAAGACCTTCGCGTTCAGCTGTCTTGGAGGCGTTCCCGTAATCCGCAGCGCCAGGGCGACATTTTCGAAGACGTTCCTGTCGGGCAAGAGCTTGAAATCCTGGAACACGATCCCGATGCGACGGCGAAGCTCCTGCACGTCGGCATCCGTCGCCGTCTTGGAATCGAAAACGATATCCTTCGTGAACTGCACCATGACTTCGCCCCCATGGAAAGCGTCCGGGCGCTCGTCCATGTAAATCAGCTTGAGAAGCGTCGATTTCCCGGCCCCGCTATGGCCCGTCAGGAAGACAAACTCTCCCTGGCCAATGCGAAGCGTTACATCGGAAAGCGCCTTCCAGGAGCCTTCATAGGTTTTCGTCACGTGCAAGAACTGGATCATGCCCGTCAATCCTTCATGCGGATTTCGACATGCACTTCGTCGCGCCACTTCTTGACAAATTCGCGAAGCTTCCGGTCTTCCATGTAGTTGATGGCGAACATTTCGATTTTCATGTAGTCGTCTTCCAGCGTGTAGTCGCGGACCTGCTTCAGGTCTTGCAGGCGCAGCAGGTGATATTCGTTCCCGGCAAGGAACGGTTCCGACACTTCGCCCACGGAAAGTTCCGAAACGACAGGCAGGAACAGCGTATCGACATCCGTCTTTTCGAGCCAGCCGAGGTTTCCCCCGTTGAAATTCGATTCCTTGTCCGAACTGAACTTTCTTGCGGCATCGGCAAAGAGCGAATCCGAAGTCAGTGCGACTTTCAGCGAATCCGCAAATTTCAGGACACGGCTGGAATCCGCCGCCGTCGGAACGGTCTGCAAGAGAATCATCGCCGTGCGGACTCCGTCCTCTTTGCGCCCGATGACCCGGATAATCGTCCAGCCCCGCTCGGTCCGTATCGGATTCGGCGTGTATTCCCCGTTGCCGACGGTCTTGATCGCCCGCTCATAGACGGGATCCAGAAGCCCCTTCTGGAAATACCCAATGTCGCCGCCCTTGCTCGCCGAGGAATCCTGGGAATGATTCTTCGCCAGGACTTCCCACATGACGCCATGGTCCAGGGAATCGATCAGCCGTTCCGCTTCGCGTCGCACCGAATCCACGACAAGCGAATCCGGATCGATCTTCAGCGCGATGTGAGAAAGGCGCATGCAGTTGTACTGTCGCGGGATAGAATCCCTGTAACTCTCGTAGAATTCGGAAACTTCCTTGCGGGTCGGCTTGATTCCGCCGGCGTACTTTTGCCGAATCCGTCCGATGGTCATCTGCTCGCGAATCTGCTTGCCGAGATTTTCCCGGTATTGCGCCATGCTCATTCCCAATTGCGCGCGAATCGCCCGTTCGAGAATTTCCATGCTGATGTTCTGCCTTGCCGCCAGGTTCTGCAGATGCTGCGTAACGCGCAATTCGACGTCGTCATCCGTCACCTGGATGGAATCCCGATCGACCCGCGAAAGCAGGACCTTGTCGTCGATCAGCTTGTCCAGGACAAAGGCGATCTGTTCCTTTTCGGACATCTTGGACGCTTCCGCCGAATTCTGGAACTGGTAAAGATTTTCCATCACCTCGGATCGCATGATGGGTTTTCCATCGACAATCGCCGCAATGGACTCGAACAGTTCCGGAGCGGCCAGGAGAGAGGTCGCGAACAAGAGAACGATGCTGTATTTTTTCATAGAAACTCGACTCAATGTGGTGCGGATTTGGAAATTTCCTCGGGATAGACGAAAATCGCCTGCCGTTTCTTTACGGAATCCTTGAACGCCGCGATAAACTTCTTGCGCTTGTCGCTTGCCGCAAGAGTCCGCGCGAAATCCGCGACTTCCGCGAACGGCCGAACCGAACCCGAATCCACCTTGGACAGGACAATGACGCTCTTGAGGCTTTTTCCGCATGTCTTCGGCGGCGTAATCTTCCCGACGGAAAGCTGCCCCAGATCGACTGTCGGACAATCCAGCGGAAAGACCGCCACCGAGTCAAGGCTTTCCACGTCGCGGACAAGCCAGTTCTTTTCGGGCTTCGAAAGAATCGTCTTTTTCGACATGGGACCATAATACTTCCACGCCGTCGATCCGCTCGCATAGGTGACAACCGCGATATCGTAAACGTTCGCGTTCAATGCGAACAGTTCGGGATGCTCGTCGTAATAGGCCGCGACATCGGATTCGGAAGTCGAAAGCGTGTCCGTCACCTGCGCAAGATACGCTCCCAGGACGATTTTTCGCTTGGCGTCTTCCAAGAGGAGCTTCACTTCCGGCGATTCCCCGACGCCATCCGCCAAGGCGCGCTCATAGACCGATTCGCGGTTCACCCAGTTTTCGACCAGTTCCATCCTGGATTCGAACGAAAGAGAGTCCCAGCCTTCGTTTTCGCTTAGCGCGGAAAGCTTCAGCTCCGCATTTTCGACACGTGCAAGCGTCGGATCGGAACGTTCGCCCAGATTTTTGCAGGCGACGAGGCTGAGTACAAAAAGAATGAAGAGCAGGGAAAGGCGCATCGCCCACAAGATAGAAAATTTTAAGATTCAGCGCCCCTTGAAGCGGTCCCGCAACTTGAGCAAGGCATCCTTTTCGATTCGCTCTTCGGGAGCATTCGCCAGGACCGAACGCTTGTACCGCAACAGTTCGAACTGTTCCAGAAGAACCTGCAAGGCGACCTTCGCCCGAAACATCGACAGTTCGTCTTCCGCCTTTTCGGAAGCGAGCAGCAAGTCCCGCGCGTTTTTCAGTTCGGCGTCCTTGACAAAGCGTCCCGAGAAATACGGGGAAAAGGCTTCGCGCAAAGCCTTGTTCGTCGGCAGGGAGAGGCGTTCGCACCAATCCGGCAGTTCGCCTTGCGGATCCAGGAACGCGGCGATCATCCGCAGACGGGCATAGCGATTTTCCTCCACGGCGACTTTTGCGGCAAGGCAAAGGACCGGAGCGGCAACCTTTTCTCCTCGACGAAAGCGGACAAACGCTTCCCGAAAGACGTCCCACATCCGGACAAACGCGGAAACGCCGAGATAGGCCGCGTCAAGGACCATGCGGATCAACCCTTCGCGCGAATCCGTTTCCAGGCTTGTCCGCGAAGACGAAAGTTCGGAAAAGGTCCTCACCCTGTGCGAACGGGCAAATTCCAGCCCCGAAAAGCGCGAAAGCGCCCTGTCCAGATAATCGACGGTGAACCGTTCCCTTTCCGAATCGTCCATGGCGAGCAACGAACGCAAGGCCCACCCCGATTCGTCCTTCCGGTTCAGGAACGCAAGGCGCGATTCGAACAGGGACTTGAGCGGAGAATCTTCGAGACCGACATTTTGCGTGCGCCGCCGGAACTTCTGCCAGAACGACGCTTCGGCCCCGTTCATCGGGCGAACGGAATCCGGCGCCCATCCGTAAAAGACGCCGAGGACCGGAAACGAAAGAGCCGCATTTTGGGAAAGCGGACAGACCCGATAGAAAAATCCACATGCGCCGCATTCCGGGGAAAGCTCCAGCAAGAACTTTTCGGAAGCGCCGGGAACGGATATCGACAGATGAAGCCTCAGATGATGCTCGCCTTGCGGATTCAGCACCGGGAGCGCCCCGTCAAAGGCGCCAAAGTCCAGGAACGCTTCGTAGAGAGAAACCATCGGGGACTTTTGGGGATTCCGTTCCAGGAAATCGACCAGGCGATCGTCCAGTTCCTCTCTTTTCTGCTCGAACCGCTTGCGGTCGGTCTTGGGAAGTTCCCGAACGAACGATTCCAGCATCCAGGCGCGCCACCTGGGAACTTCGCGGGCGAAAATCGACGGAGAAAGTCTCGGCAAGAAATCCGCGGGAATCTCCAGGGAAAGTCCGTCCCAGGCCTTGCTTGAATCAAAGACCAGTTCACCGCGAATCCGCCTGTCGAGAATCTTCAGGAATTCCACGACTCCGCCGTGCCCCGCCGCATTCTTCTCTTCGAAAGAGCGCGCGATCTTCTTGCGATACGCCGCGGCGATGACCGGATTGTTCCGGAACGATTCGAAATGTTCCATTCCGGATTCCGAAGCCTGCATCCAGTCCGCCGCGTCATAGCGAAGCGCCTCGTCCGTATTCCTTTCGATAAAATCCTTGAGCGTCCCGAGCGAGCAGACACCCGGCGCGCGTTCCACCAGGTAATCGACCTGCAGATCGTCCGACGGGGCAAGCCCCCACCGCCGCAAGCGAACCTCGCTCGCCCGAAGCGATTCCAGGACTTTTTCGTTGTGCCGCATAAACGGAAAGGGACGCGGCAGGTTTCCCTCGACGACCGCTTCGAGAAAGAAGATTCTCGCCGCCTCCTCGGGATTGACCCGCCCATAATCGACACGATGCGAACGGGAAAGCACCATTCCGCGAAAGGAGACTTCTTCCACAGCTTCCACAAAGCCCCGCTCCGGATTCCATTTCGGTTCGAACCAGCGATAAGTACAAAAGTCCCGGGCGACCTGGATGATCCATTCCGGCATGATTTCCGCGGCTTTCGTCAGGAACACGCGGCTCGTTTCGCGGACTTCCGCGGACAGCACGAACTCGGGGAACTTTCCCGCGAGGTCGCTCCCGGGGAACAGGTAGGCGTCCCGACCGCCGACAAGCCGATAGCAGCCGTTATCCCTGTCCCGCCGCGCGACGCCGCCCAGAAATCCCGCAAGCAGCGCGATGTGCAAGTTGTCGCGATGAAAGGAAGCGAACGGACAGACATAGGAATCGAACTTGGCTTTCAGGATCCGGGAAAACTGTTCATACAGATCGATCCATTCCCGACAGCGCAGAAAGTGCAGAAAGTGCCTTTCGCAGTACTTGCGAAGCGAATTCCACGAAGTCCCGTTCCACTCCCGGCAAAACGCGTTCCATTCCGCGAGAAACACGAGAAAGTCGCTCTTGTGACCGCCGAGCGACCTGTGCATCCGACGGGCGTTTTCCCTTTGCGGTTCGTCCGACGGAAAAAGCCTCGGATCCTGGATGGAAAGCGCGGAACAGACGATCAGCGCCGGCTGCAGGACTCCGGAATTTCTCGCCCGGAGAAGCACGGCGGAAAGCGCGACATCCATCGGAAGGTGCGCCATTTCCGCACCGAACGGCGTCACGCGCGAACCGCGTTCTACGCTCGAAAGCGCCCCCAGTTCGAACAGCGTCTTGTATGCGCCGCGAAAGGCCGACCGGGAGGGTGGCTGGATAAACGGAAATTCCTCGACGGAAAGTCCCAGGCTCCGCAGCTGCAGGACCACGTTTGAAAGATTGGAACGCCGGATTTCGGGTTCCGTAAACTCCTCGCGGGATTCAAAGTCCTCGGCCGTATAGAGACGCACGCAGATACCGGGCTTCACGCGCCCGGCGCGACCGGTCCGTTGACGAGCGCTCGCCTGGGAAATCTTTTCCACCGGAAGTCCCTGGATGCGCGTCTGCGGATTGTAGCGCGAGACCCGGGCCATTCCCGTATCGACGACATACGCGATTCCCGGAATGGTGAGCGACGTCTCCGCGATATTCGTCGAAAGGACAATGCGCGTCTTTCCCGTCTTCCGAAAGACCCTTTTCTGTTCCTGCGGGCCCATCCGCCCGAACAGGGGAAGGATGTCGAAGCTTTTTTCGTCAAGTTCCCTTTCGAGTTCTTCGCAAAGATCCTGGATATCGCGTTCCGTCGGCAAGAAGCAGAGCAGATGATCCCTTTCCGAGGCTTCCAGGGAAAGAATCGCGTCGCGCGCTTCATCGACAAGTCCCGAATCGCCCTTGCTTTTCGAAGCGTTCTCCTGCGGATCCGCATAGATGACCTCGACGGGAAACGTCCGTCCTTCCGCTTCGAGAACCGCCGCTCCGTCGTAAAACTTTTCAAAGAGCGTCGCGTCGAGAGTCGCGCTCGCGATGACCAGGC
Source organism: Senegalimassilia sp. (assembly GCA_963652365.1). GTDB lineage: Bacteria > Fibrobacterota > Fibrobacteria > Fibrobacterales > Fibrobacteraceae > Hallerella. Next base: position 19,714 of record CAVJTH010000025.1, on the reverse strand, counting down.
GAAACTCCGGACGTTCCCGGAGAACCGACTTGAAGATTCCGAGCAGGATGTCGATGTTCAGGGAGCGTTCGTGCGCTTCGTCGATCAAAATCGCGGAATACGTTCCAAAGAGCCTGTCCCTGCGAAATTCCTGCAACAGGATGCCATCCGTCATCACCTTGACAGGCGCATCCTTGGGACCTTCTTCCAGAAAGCGGATTCGCGTCGAAACCAGGCCCTCGTCCCCGAGTTCTTCCCGCAAGCGATCCGCAATCGACATCGCGGCGAGCCGTCGCGGCTCCGTCACCCCGATACGCCCCTTCGCGGCGATTCCGCTTTCGAGCAAAAACTTGGGAACCTGGGTCGATTTGCCGGAGCCCGTATCCGCCTTGACGATAATCACCTGGCGACTTTCGAGCAGAGAGAGAAACTCCTCCCGTTTCCTGACGACGGGAAGATCCGGATATTCGATTTTAAGCTGAGAAAAGTCCTCGGTCACAGGCGATCGATAAATTCGGAAACGTCCTTGCAGGTTTCCAGATCGATTTTCAGGTTATCGATATCTTCCTTGGAAATCCTGTCGGCATTCGTTTCGGAACGAAAAATTTCCTCGCGGCATCCGATCGGAGACAAGGCGCTCCGCTCCGAACCGGTGCATTCCCGAAGCGCATCGACCACCTTGGAAAGCTTCTTTCGCAAGGCATGAAACTCTTCCCTGTCCAGTTCAAAGACATCCCCGTCAAACGTCATCAGGGGAGACTTGCAGCGCCCGCAGACACAGACGACCATCGAACTCTTTTTTCCCTGGAGCGAAACATCCATTTCGTTCCCGCAACAAGGGCATTTGATATGCATTTCATCCATAGACCCTAATTTACCTTTTTCCGTTTCAAAAGGACAATCCGCACAAAAAAAGCCCCGGAAAGGACCGGAGCTTCTTGAAGATTCGAGACGATTACTTCACGTCGTACTGGGCGACGACCTGGCCGTTCGCGTCGAGAGCGCGAATCACGTCGGCATCGCGTTCGAGCTTGAGGTCGGCCTTGTGTCCCTGGGCATCGATAATCTGGACAGCGAGCGTTCCGTCTTCGTTCTTGATGGCGGAGATCTGGTTGCCCTGGGCATCCTTTTCGAAGTAGGTGTCGTTCGACGCGATCGGGTTCGAACCGGTCCAGAATTCGACCGTGTTCAGGATCAGGCCATCGACAAGGCCAATGCAGATTCCATAGACCGGGATGACCCAGAGAATGAAGTGCACGCAGGAATTGAGCCACTTGTTGCCAAGCGTACCGTTCCACTTGTAGAGCTTGTTGGTGAGGCCGTAGCTACCATAGCAAGCGGTCAGAGTGAAGGCGGCTGCGAGTGCGAGCGCGATGAGACTTTTTTTCATGATGAACTCCTTATGAAAAAGAACTTTGGGATTAAAAGTAATAAAAGAAGGAAATTTCCGCTAGGTGAGCAAAGTCACAGAGAAGGATTTTACTCCTCCGCGTCGCCTTCTTCCTCCGAAATTTCCGCGGCAAGCGGCTGGGCGTTTCCGAGAAGGGCGTTCACATCGATGCCCGTCAGGCTTTTCTTCTTGTCGAAACTCGCCACGATGTAGTAATCGCTGTTCCACGAAAGCGTACGGAGAGTTCCCGACCCGTCCGCCGTTCCCGACAGCTTCGCCGAAAAGACCGACGGGCTGGCCAGGCGCTTTTCGATCGTGGCAAAGTCCTTGGAGTTCTTCGCCAGCTGGTTTGCCGTGCAGGCGATGTTCCAGAGAACCGCATTGTTCTCGATCACGGAGTTCTGGCCTTCCACGATGTTTACCGCCTGTTTGTAGTAGGCTTCCGTCTTTTTCAGGTAGGCGTCTTCGGCCTGGGAGACATAGGCGCCCTTTTGCATGAAGAGAAGGGCGAGAATGGCGACGTTCAGCGCGAGAGAAGCAATCAGGATATACTTGAACTTCATACGGTTTCCTCACTTGGTTTCAAACTGAAAGGGAGACGGCTTGGAAACGGCAAACGCCGCCGACGGGGAAGCTTGCGAGAGCGCCCTGTAGTCCACCGAGACAAAGCTTCCCTTGCGGAACGTAAAGAGCACCTTGCAATCCGCGCCGCAAGAAAGCGACGTCACGTCGCCGGAAGTTTCCGCCTTCAGAGCCTTGCCCGTGTCCAGTTCCGCGACACGCGCGTCGAAATCCGCCTTGGAAAGCTTTTTCGATGTCGTTTCGAAGACAATCTGCCAAATGCGGTTGCCGTTCGTGATGAACTCGTTCTGTGCCTTCACCACCCGGGAGACCTCGTCCGTATAGGCCTTGGTCGCCTTTCCATACGAGACCTGCGCCTGCTCCTTGTAGTCGTTCTTGATAATCAGCATAATGACGACGAGTGCGACGTTCAGCGCAATCGAAGCCACGAGGATCAGCTTCATTTTCTTCAAATCCATAGCGTATCTTTTCTCCTAGGATGGGATGATAGTCATAAATGTATATTTTCAAGGCAACAAGCGTAGGTAAAAAATGCAAAAAAGGCTTTCCTCGGCCGTTTTCGAAAACCTGAAAGAACTCCTCAAGGCGAAAAACGCCGCGCACGAGTCGATGTTCAAGTTCAGCTGGAAGAAACTCCCACCGTTCAGCCTGATCTGGCCGCAGGTCGATTACATCCGCATTCAGCGATTCATGGGAGACGTCAAGAGCCAGGCGCTTTCCCAGAAGTCGTTCATCGAGGCGAACCGCAAGGATTCCACCCCCGAAGAGGCGGAATTCCTGAACGCCATTCCCGCCTATGTCGAAGCCCTGGCGAATTCCTGCGACTGCCTCGCCCGCGTCGCCAGGTTCAAGCAGGAGCTTCTCGAAAAGAAGCAGAAGCGCGACGTCTTTCTCTTTAACGACATTCTCAAGAAATACGAAGCGGCCCAGGCGGAACTCGTGCGCGCCGGCGCCTTTGTCCAGGTGGCCTGGGGAACGCTCGCGGGAAAGTCCTAGATGGCGGAAATCAGCGTCATCGTCCCGATTTACAACACGAGCGCCTTTCTTTCGGAATGCATCGAAAGCGTCGCCGCGCAGACCTTTTCGGATTTCGAAGCGATTCTCGTCGATGACGGCAGCACCGATTCGAGCGCAAGCATCGCCGAAGCTTTCGCAAGCAGGGATTCCCGATTCCATCTGGTCCGGCAAGGCAACCTGGGGCTTTCCGAAGCGCGGAACGCGGGACTTCGAATCGCGCAGGGAAACTGGATTGCCTTTGTCGATAGCGATGACGTTCTCGCGACGGACTTTCTGGAAACCTTGTGGCGAGCGGCAACCGACATGGACGTTCCGGTAGTCGCTTCCGGAAAAGTCCCCTTTGCGCGACACGTTCCGCGGCAAGGATTCTCCCGCAAGGCTCCGCGCCGAATTTCGAGCGAAGAGGCCCTGGCTCGGGCTTTTTACCAGAACGCCGTCCCCGATTTCTCGGCATGGAACAAGCTTTACAGGAAATCGCTGTGGGATAACCGAATATTTCCGCCCGGCATCTACTTTGAAGACATGGCGACCATCCCCGCACTTCTCCGCGAAGCGGCCCACGTCGGCATCTGCGACGCCCCGCTCTACTTTTACAGAAAGCGTTCCGGGAGCATTCTCGCCACGCCCTACACCCTCCAGAAAGCGAAGCTCCTCGAAATCGCCGAAATAAATCTCGAAACGTTCGGTCCCGTTTCGACGCAGGTCCGCAAGGCGGCAGAAAGCCTCCTCGTCAGCGCGAGCTTCAGCGTTTTGATGCGGACGCCCCCAAGCGACGAATTTTCGAGCATCCGGGAAAGAGCCCGGCACTGGATAAGGAAATACCGTCTGCAGGTTCTCCGTGACAGAAGAACGAGAATCCGGAACAAGGCGGCATCGCTGCTTTCCTATTTCTTCATGCCTGGAAAGAAAAGTTCAGTTTCCTAAAAAGCGTTTCGGGACAAGGAGCTTCAAAAGCCGGGAAAGGAAGATCCAGGAAACCGAGGCAGTTTCCGGAATGCTTTTCAGGGCTTTTCTCTTGCTTTGGCTAGCGAGGGTCGAAAACCAATACGCTTTCCACGCCCGGCAAGCTTTCCGGTAGAGCGGTTCTGTCCGGTAATCCGCCGAAAACATGCAAAGAATTTCCCGGTAGAGCCGACTGCAATCCCGGTGCATGTTGTACGAATGTTCCCGGTAATGGCAGCAGATGGCATCCAAAACGGGCTGTGGTCCAAAGCGACGGAGAATCTTCAGGTTCATCGGATAGTCTTCGAACGAGTATCTTTCGTCGTATCTTCCCAGGCTTTCGATCGCGGCCCTGGAATACATTTCGGCGCAGCCCTGCAAGACTTTCTTTCCCAAGAAGGATTCTTCGAACGAAATGCGAGGTCTCGCCCGGAGATAGCGCTCTTCCCGATGATCGCCGGGCGTTCCGTCTTCGCGCAGCAGAACGCACTGTCCAAAGCACGCCACATGTTCCGAATGTTCTTCCAGGAACCGACTTTGCGCATAAAGCCTTCCCGGCGCCATGATGTCGTCCGAAGCGAACGTGCAGAAATATTTTCCGCGCGCTTCCGAAAGCAATTCATTCAGCGTCGGGACAAGGCCTCTGTTCGGACGATGACGATACTTAAAAGACAATTCTGCGGAAAGCCTTTCCAAGATTTCCGGGCTGGAATCCGTGCTGCCGTCGTCAATGACCAGAAGTTCAAAAGCGACTCCTCGCTGCTCCATGATGGAACGCACCGCGGCTTCCACATACGTTTCGTGGTTGTAGCTTGCGAGAAGAACGGAAACTAGAGGTTCTTCCATGGAAGCCTCCAGAGAACGATCGTCAAGGCAAGAAGACAGATGAAGTTTTCCGCGGCATAGGCGATAAAAGGCGCATGATAGCCGACAAACGTTCCGCAAGCAACGGTCAAGGCGGCAAAGAGGATTTCCGACCCGATTTCAACCGACAGGAAGGCGACGGTTTCCTTTCGCGCGACCAGAGCCATTCCCAGGCACCAGCAGCCTGCCTTGAAAAAGTCGCCGACAAACTGTACGGAAATCAGGCTCGAAAGCGGCAAGAAATCCCTGGAGAGGGCAAGGACGACAATCCACTCGCGAAAGAGGAACATCAGGAGAGTCGCCACGAACGCAAGCGAAAGTACGCAGGCCAGAAGACGCTTCAACGTGCGCCGAAACCCATCCGCCGAATTGCAGGCAGCAAGCCTCGGCAGCAGCACGACTCCGAGAACCGACGAAAATCCGACGTTGAAAAAGTCCGAAATTCGCATGGCGCCCTGCCAATATCCCGCAACGTCCCATCCAAACGACCGTCCCAGGAACGAGCGGACAAAAAAATACAGGACCGGAGAGACGACTAGCGGAATCATTCCCATCAGCGCATAGCCGCGCCAGATCCGAAAGTTCGGCTTGAGCCGAGCCGAGAACCGCCTGTAGGCAAAGCCCCCCTTCCAGGCGAGAAACAGCGCGTAAAGGCAAGAAAGGACCGACTGAGTCGCCACCGCCCCGAGAACGGAAAGGGACCCGGTCCGAATCATCAAGACGACCCACAGGCAGTTCAGCACGGAAGTCCCTATCGTGATCGCCGCCCAGCGGCTATAGTTCGAAAGCCCGTTCATCACCGCGGAAGAAACCATCGAGACGGTCAACGCGACAAATCCGGGAACCGCAAAGAGAATCGCCGCCTGCATGGCGCGCAAGGGAACGCCCGGAAACCATCTTTCAATCGGAGCGACAAAGGCGAACAGGACAAAGAAAATCGCCGACGCAATCGACGCATACACGCTCAGTCGAAAGCCACCGCGCCAAATCGGCCCGAGTTCCTTCTCCCGGTCGCGGAATCTTGCGGTCAGGCTCACCCAGCCGTTCTGGAGAGCGAGCGAAGACATTCCATGTCCGACGTTCATCAGGTTCTGCAATTGACCGATCACGGCAAATCCCACGGGACCCGCCAAGGAAGCCAGGAACTTGTTCGTGACAAACGACGCGGCAATCCGAATCAAGGTCGCCACGGCGGAAATCATCGATTCTTTCAAAAAGCCCGCCTGTTTCATAGGGCATACTCGTAGATGTCATGGACGATGCCGCGACCCGCGTAGGTTTCCTTCTGGTGCGCAAGCCCTTCGTTCAGGATTCTCCCGCCGTCCTCGCAAGAAGTTCCCCAGTCAAAAAAGCGCTGTTCGGGAAAGCGGTTTATTTCGTTCAGCATCAAAAAATCCATCGCGTGAAGAGCCCTGCCTTTCGCGGAACTCGCCAGGTATTGCGAATGGGCGACATGCCTCGAAACATAGACGACGCTCCCCGAAAGAAGTTCGCCATTCCGTGTCACGGTAAAGAGCCGGATATTTTGCGGGAACCGTTCCGCCAAGAGCCGCAATTCCGCCTTGGAATGGACGGGATGCGCTCCATGCCCCTCCACGAGGCATCGATCGAGCAAGTCCCAGAACGCATCGAAATCATTCGACTCCGAAAAGACGAGGCCTTCGCGAGTTCCCTTGTGCAAGTAGTACCTTTTCTTGGAAGACGGCTGCATGGTCCGCGGTTCGAGCGTACTGGAAACCAGCCGGGCAGAAAGTTTCGCCCCCTTGCGAAACAGCCAGTATTGGGCTTCTTCCGAGGGAGAGTCCGCATAGATCCAGGGAATCGGCTTGTAGAGGACCTTTTTCGCCCCGAGTCCCGGAAGTTCCGCGTCGAGAAGTTCAAAAAAGCGCTTTACGTCCAGCACGCCGACGGACCTATCGACGACAAACCCGCCGAAAGTAAGCCCTGCGTGAGAACTGAAGACCCCGTCCGCAGAGAGCGTTCCCGGGAGAACGGCGCATGGGGAATCTCCCTTCAGGAAGAAGAACGAGCAGTCCGGGAAGCGATCCGCGTGATAGTCCATGTAGCCGCGGTCAAAAAGGAAGTTTCCGTTGCGCGCGCCTTGCACGAAGGCGTTCCAGCAAGCGGCATCTTCCCGATGGTAACGTCGAATGGAAATTTCGCTCACGCTTTTTCCCCTTCCGAAAATTCAATGGTCCGAATGATCTTCGCGGGAACGCCTCCCAGCACGACATTCGGAGGGAACTTTCCCGAAACGACGGCACCCGCCGCGACCACGGAATTTTCCCCGATTTCCGTTCCCTTGAGAATCGTCACGTTGTTTCCAATCCAGACGCCATTTCCGATCGTGACGGAAGCGCGTTTCGCATCGCTATTCAGGCGGTCGCGGACATTGACCGCATGAAAGTCCGAATCGTAAACCTCGACATGCGTCCCGACGAGAACGTTTTTTCCGACAAGAATTCCGGGACCTTCCGAGATGGCGACAAAGTGGTTCCCTACCCAGGAATTTTCCCCGATCTCGATTTTCGATTCCGGGTGCCGCGGATTCAGAAACACGTACGATGTCCAGAAATCCGTATCGTAGGACAATCCGACATGGACATTTCTTCCAAACGAAACCGTTCCCGCTCCCTGGGAAAGCAGCGGAGCAGCGCAAAGCGGCCTCCCTTCGACTTTCGCATCCGAAATCATCCGGTAAAAAAGGCGACGAAACAGGGCAAGAATCTTCCGGAAAATCTTAACCGCGATACGCATTGACCGCCTCGATGACTTGGGAAATTTCGGAACCTGTCATTTGCGGATACAGGGGAAGGCTCAGTTCCCTTTTCGATATCTCCTCGGCGACGGGAAAATTCATGTGGGCAAATTCCCGATAAGCCTGTTGGCGATGCGGAGGAATCGGATAATGGATCAGCGTCTCGATTCCGCAATGCTTCAGATGCGCCTGGAGGCTGTCGCGATTTTCGGCGCGAACCGCAAAGATGTGCCAGACATGTTCGCCGGACTTTCCCGGTTCGGGCATCGCGATCGACGGATTTCGAATTTCCGACAGGTAGCGTTTCGCGATTTTCGCGCGGCACAGATTGTCCGCATCCAAGCGGGTCAGCTTATGCGCAAGAACCGCAGCCTGGATTTCGTCAAGCCGCGAATTCGTTCCCTTGTAAAGGTTCACGTATTTCCGTTCGCTTCCGTAGTTGGCAAGAGTCCGCACCGTTTGCGCAAGTTCCGCGTCCGAAGTCGTCACGGCTCCGCCATCGCCGAGAGCGCCCAGGTTCTTTCCCGGGTAGAAGCTGAATCCCGCCGCATCGCCAAGCGAACCGGCCCGCTTCCCGTTTTCCACTGCGCCGTGCCCCTGCGCGGCATCCTCGACAAGGATCAAGCGGTTGGACTTGGAAAATTCGGAAAGTTCCGCACCGGGAATCGCGCGCCCGTACAGATCCACCGCGAGAACGGCCTTCACCGTCGAATCGAGAACGCGTTCCACGCCGGCGACCGAAAGATTGCATGTCGTCGAATCCGGGTCGGTCAGAACCGGCACGAGTCCCGCTTCGCCTATCGCAAGGACCGACGCGATATACGTGTTCGCCGGAACAACCACCCTGTCGCCGGGATGCAGGCGCCCAAGAGCGACGTAGGCCCTGAAAATCAGCGTCAACGCTTCGAGACCGTTCGCGACGCCGACGCAGAATCCTGTTCCGCAATACTCGGCGAACTTTCGCTCGAAATTTTCGCATTCCGCGCCGCGTACATACCAGCCGCTTTCGACGACCCGCCGAACGACCCGCGAAAGATCCGGTTCAAAGGATTCCGTCACCCGTTTCAAGTCCAGATAGGGAATCATTCTTTCTCCCGGAGAGTTTTCGCATACAGGGTAAATTCCGAATAATCGCGGATATAGTCCGATTCGTCGTAGGCGTGTGACGCGAGGACAAGACAGATGGACCCCGAAGAAAAATTCAGCTCCTCGGCCCAGATTCCCGGGGGAACATAGACTCCGCAGTCGGGACGGTCCAGCCGGATGACCTGCGATCGGACTCCGTCGTCGATTTTCGCATCGAACGCCCCCGAAGCCGCGATCAAGAGCTGGTGACAAAGCCTGTGCGCATGGCCGCCGCGATTTTCTCCGCCGGGAATGTCATACAGGTAAAAGACTCGGTTGATTTCAAACGGCAAGTCCTTCAAGCTTTCGAGCGCCGTCAAGGCGCCGGAACGTTCCCGCGTCCGGGGAAATTTCACATAGCGGCAACCGGAAATCATCGGCACGATGCCTCCCGAACCTTTTCCTGAAATTCGCCAAAGTCCCAGATGTAATCGTCCGGATCGTAAGCCGTGGAACTGAGCACGAGCGCGACGGAATTCGTCGAAAAGTTGTCCAGCGTGCGAAAGTGCAGTGGCGGCACGTAAAGTCCCCGATAGGAACGCCGAAGCGAATAGCGGATTTCGCGCACACCGTCATGCAGAAGGACGTCGAAACTGCCCGAGAGCGCAACGATCAGCTCGCGCTGTCTTCGAAACGCGTGACTGCCGCGGATTTCCCCGCCGGGAACATCGTAGATCCAGTAGCATCGGCGGATTTTAAAGGGCACGTGACGCTCCGACTCGATAAAGCTCAGGTTTCCCCGATCGTCGAAAATCTTGGGAAGCGATAGCATTTGCGGAGTTTGCGAAAAGTCGGGCATACGAAGACAAAATATAAAATTTGGAATGTCCCGATAGCGGACTCGCGCCCGTCACGTTTCCAGGATGGCGAGACGTTCTTCGAGCGCTTCGTCTTCGTAGCCGGTCACCAGTTCCACCATGGGAGAAACATCGCCGTGGGCGTAATAAGCCTCGAATGCGGCGTAATAGCGTTGCCGATCCGTAAACTTGATATCGATAGGCAGGTAGCCGGAACGCATCAGCGCAAAGTTCAACAGCAGGCGCCCCGTGCGTCCGTTTCCGTCGATAAAGGGATGAATTCCTTCGAAATCCAGATGAAATTTCGCAATGCGCTGCAACGGATGAACATGTTTTTGGGAATCGTTGAAGGCGGCCACCAGCTGTTCCATCTGCGGCGGCACCAGGTACGGCTGCGGAGGCCTGTGGGTCGCGCCGGAAATCATCACGGGGATTCGCCGATAGACGCCCTTGTCGCCTGGACGGTCCATCAAGACCAGGGAATGCAATTCCTTGATGATGCGTTCCGTCAAGGGTTCATCGTCCGAGACCAGAGTCAGCATATACTGGAACGCGTCGCGATGTCCAACCGCCTCCAAGTGGTCGTTCAAGGGCTTCTGGTCGATGGTTACGCCTTCCAGGACCAAGCGGGTCTCGGAAAGGGTCAGCGTGTTTCCTTCGATGGCGTTGGAATTGTATGTGTAGTTGATCGCGAAGTCGTCGCGAAGCCGCGCGAGCTCGCCCGCGGTCAAGGAACGACGACGGTCCAGTTCCCGCTTTCGGGAATCCACGCGAAAGAACATTTCCCTGAAATTTTCGGGAATGTCGAACCAGCGGTTCTCGCGACCGTCCAGCGGCTTGATGGCGCCTTTCGGAATCTTGTAGCGGCGTCCCTCGCGGGTCACTCCTTCGATTTTTCCCTGCTCGCAAAGATAGCGGACGCGCCGATCGCTCAGGTTCCAGCGGCAGGCGGCCTCTCCCACGGACATGTAGGAAGAATCTTCGACGACATAGCTTATCGTTTCACTAGACATGCTGACCTCTCGTTCGGAACAATAACTACATATTTGACACCAACAATATACATATTGTTCCGAAAGAAAGCCTAGACTTAAAATTTTTAAGGTGCCCCACGTCGAATTCCGCACAAAAAAAACGCCTCGGCGTAAACCGAGACGTTTGAAACTGCGCAATTTTCCGATTCTGCCTAGCCGTTGTCGCCGACAAATTCGCGGGCGTTGCGGAAGAGCTTCATCCACGGGCCGTCTTCGCCCCAGTCCGCCGGATGCCAGCTGTATTGCACGGTGCGGAACACGCGTTCGGGGTGCGGCATCATGATAAGCGCGCGACCGTCCTTGCTCGCGAGACCCGTAATTCCAAAGGGTGAACCGTTCGGATTTAGCGGGTAGCGCTCGGTATAGGCGTGCTCGCCATCGACATAGCGAAGACTCACGAGCCCCGTCTTCAGGCAGGCTTCGGCGGCTTCGCGGCTTGCAAATTCCGCGCGGCCTTCTCCATGCGCCACGGCGATCGGGAGAACGGAACCGGCCATTCCCTTGAGCAATACGGCGGGCGTCTCTTCGACCTTGAGACTCACGAAGCGCGCCTCGAAACGTTCCGAAGCGTTCTGCACGAAACGCGGCCAATGTTCCGCTCCCGGAATCAGGTCCTTCAGGTTCGAAACCATCTGGCAACCGTTGCAGACGCCGAGCGTGAACGTATCCTTGCGGTGGAAAAACGCTTCGAATTCCCTGCGGGCAAGGTCGTTGAAGAGAATGCTCTTCGCCCAGCCTTCGCCGGCACCGAGAACGTCTCCGTAGCTGAATCCGCCACAGGCGACAAGTCCCCGGAAATTTTGCAGGGAAATCTTTCCGGAAAGGATATCGGTCATGTGGACGTCGATGGATTCGAATCCGGCACGGTCAAAGGCGGCAGCCATTTCGACTTCGCCGTTGATTCCCTGTTCGCGAAGAATCGCCATTTTCGGACGGCTCGCGTAGTCCTTCTTTACGCGGACATCGAACGTGAGCTTTGGCGAGATTCCCGGATCGTCCTGTTCGAGCTTCAGCCGGTATTCGCTTTCCGCGCATTCGGGATTGTCGCGAAGCTTTGCGATGCGACGAGTCGTATCGCTCCAGATGGCGCGCAGTTCCGAAAGGCCTTCCGAATAGTCGCCGACGGTGAACCTGTACGAATCGTCGAGCGTTCCGATATCGCTTACGGTACCGTCCAAGCCTGCCGCGGCAAAGGCTTCCTTCACCGCCAGGACATCTTCGTCCGCAACCTGGAGGACCGCGCCGAGCTCCTCGTTAAAGAGTTTTTCGACATCGGTCCCCGGAAGAGCGGAAAGGTCCAGCGAAACGCCGACATGCCCCGCAAACGCCATTTCCAGAGCCGTCACGAAGAGACCGCCATCCGACTTGTCGTGGTAGGCGAGAATCTTCCCGTCGCGGTTGAGCTTCTGGACCGTTTCGAAGAACGCGCGGAGTTCCTTTGCGCTATCGACGTCCGGAGCGACATTTCCGAGTTCGCAGAAGACCTGTGCCGCAATCGATGCGCCCATGCGGTTCTTTCCGCGAGAAAGATCGACGAGAAGCAGGCGGGAACTTTTTTGCTGGAGCATCGGGGTGAGCGTTCCGCGGGCATCGGCAACAGGGGCAAACGCGCTGATGACCACCGAAATCGGAGCGGTCACGTTGTGCTTTCCCTTTTCGTCTTCCCAGACGGTGCTCATGCTCATCGAATCCTTTCCGACCGGAATCGTTATCCCGAGTTCCGGGCAGAGTTCCATGCCGATGGACTGCACGGCTTCATAGAGATCCGCGCCATCGCCCTCGTAATTGGGGGAAGCCATCCAGTTTGCAGACAAGTTAATCCGTCCCATGTCGTCGATACGGGCTGCGGCCATGTTCGTGAGAGCCTCGGCGACAGCCATCCGGGCACTCGCCGCCGGAGAAATCAGCGCGACAGGCGCGCGTTCGCCGATACTCATCGCTTCGCCTTCGTAGGAATCGAGAGTCGCGGTCGTCACGGCGACATCGGCCACGGGAACCTGCCACGGGCCGACCATCTGGTCGCGAGCGATCATGCCAGTCACGGAACGGTCGCCGATCGTAATCAGGAACGTCTTGTCGGCAACGCTCGGATTTGCGAGGACTCGCCTGGCGATTTCGGCAATCGGCTGGGAATTCAAGGTCGAAGTCGGAGCGAGCGGACGCTTTTCGGAGCGGTTGTTCCGAATCATCCGGGGAGGCTTTCCGAGAAGGACGTCGAGCGGCATATCGACCGGCGTGTTTCCAAAGTGCGAATCGGTCAGCTTCAGCTGCCGTTCCTGGACGGCAGTTCCCACGACCGCATACGGGCAACGCTCGCGCTTGCAGATTTCGTCAAACACCTTCATCCGCTCCTGCGGAACCGCGATCACGTAGCGTTCCTGCGACTCGTTGCTCCAGATTTCATACGGGCTCATGTCCGGTTCGTCGTTCGGGACCTTCCGAAGTTCGAACGTTCCGCCGAGTCCGCCGTCGCTCACCAGTTCCGGGAAGGCGTTCGAAAGTCCGCCCGCGCCCACATCGTGGATAAACGAAATCGGGTTGTCCTTTTCCAGCGCCCAGCAGCGGTCGATCACTTCCTGGCAGCGGCGCTGCATTTCGGGGTTTCCCCGCTGGACGCTCGCAAAGTCCAGGTCCTCGTTGCCGCTACCGCTCGTGACGGAACTCGCCGCACCGCCGCCGAGACCAATGAGCATCGCCGGTCCGCCGAGCGCGATCAGCGCATCGCCCGGGTTGATATGCCCCTTCGCAATAAATTCTTCCTTGATGTTTCCGAGACCGCCGGCGAGCATAATCGGCTTGTGGTAGCCGCGAACTTCCTTGCCCTTCGACGACGGGACTTCTTCCTCGAACGTGCGGAAGTAGCCGAGAATGTTCGGGCGTCCAAATTCGTTGTTGAACGCGGCGCCGCCGAGCGGTCCCTCGATCATGATGTCGAGCGGAGACGCCAGGCGCGAAGGGTTTCCAAAGTCCTTTTCCCACGGCTGTTCGTAACCCGGAATCTTCAGGTTCGAAACGCTGTAGCCCGTGAGACCCGCCTTCGGCTTCGATCCGCGGCCCGTCGCGCCTTCGTCGCGGATTTCGCCACCGCTTCCCGTCGCGGCACCCGGAAACGGGGAAATCGCCGTCGGATGGTTGTGCGTTTCCACCTTCATCAGAATGGGAATCGCCTCTTCGTGCCATCCGTACCTGTTCGTCGTCGGGTCCGCGTAGTAACGCCCGGCCTTCTTCGCCCCGTTCATCACCGCGGCGTTGTCCTTGTACGCCGAAAGGATGTTCGTCGAATGGAGCTTGTACGTGTTCTTGATCATCTGGAAGAGCGACAGGTCCTTCTTTTCGCCGTCGATCGTCCATTCCGCACCGAAGACCTTGTGGCGGCAATGCTCGGAGTTCATCTCCGCGAACATGTAAAGTTCCACGTCGGTCGGGTTCCGCTTGAGCGCGGTAAAGCTTTCGACCAGGTAGTCGATTTCCGCCGGAGAAAGCGCAAGACCCATTTCCCTGTCCGCGCGGACCAGAGCGTTTCGGCCCTCGGTCATGATCGGGACTTCCACGAGCTTCTTGGGCGCATCGTGCATAAAGAGCACGGAAAGCAGGTGAAGCGCAGGAAAGACCTTCTCCGTCATGCGGTCGTGAATCTTCGCCTTGACTTCTTTCGAAACCGCTTCCGTGACGGCTCCGTTAAAATCGATGTAGTAGGCGACAGCGCGCTCGATGCGCTTCACTTCGGAAAGTCCGCAGATGTGGGCGATATCCGTCGCCTTGGAACTCCACGGGCTGATGGTCCCCGGACGCGGCGCCACGACAAAGAGCGTTCCCTCGGGTTCCCGCGCTTCGCGCGAAGGTCCGTAGGTCAAAAGCTTTTCGAGCGTGCTCTTTTTTTCCGGCGAAAGATCGGATTCCAAATCGACAACGTGGACATATTCCGCATAGATATCCTTGACCGGAAGGGACGCCGCCTTGAAATCGGCAAGGAGCTTCTGTTCCCGGAAGGAGGAAAGCGCAGGAGAACCGCGAAGAATCATCATAAAGGCTACCTTGTGCTAAAGGTTTGTTTTTTTTGACAAAGATAGATTTAAATGGAGGAAGGGAATTCAATCGTTTTCGCCAATTCGGCAATATCCGAACCCGATTTTTTCGGATGTCGATACATCAAGGCGCGTACGTCCAGAAGAATGCCGTAGATTTTGTTGGACGGCTTTTCTTCATCGTTACAGCACCAATCGCAACAGGCATAGCCCACATTTTCCAATGCGTAGTTTTCTAAACCCTCTTTACAGGACGCATACGGCATGATAAACGCGTTGAAAACTTTTCCCCTTGGGTATTCCGGACTTTCCTTTTGCCGCGCCATGATGAATTCCGCATAGGCAATTTGCTTCACGATAGAACCAGTTCCCGGAAGATTTCGAGAATTTCGCATCCATTTCTTGTCTATTCCATCTTCGCCATACTGATAATACTTCGCATCGAGAATAAAGATGTCGTCATTCAAAAGCATGATCGTGTCCGGGCGCAAAGCCGTCCGCTTTTCATCGCGAATTTCGCTCGCTTCCCCTTTCCAAATCATCCAGGAGCAATGCGGATAGTATTTTCCTTTTTCCTTTGCATCAATTCCAAAGACGGAATCGATCAACCCCTCCCATACATATTCAAAATCCGTAGTCCCGAAAAACGCCTTTCGATTGTCGCTTCTTTTCCCGAGATAGCGGACAATGTCCAGCATATTTCGAAAAAGCGTCAAGTGCTTTTCATTGAATGTCCTTGAAATCCTTGAACGCAACACGGACAAGAAAATTTTTTCGTTAAACGCGATCTCCGGCTTCTCCGGTTGGGCAAACCCAAACAGGCTACCGATTTTTTCATAGCATTCATAGACGCAATACCTATGGATTTGCGTAATCATTTCGTTTTCGTCAGTGCATGGTTTTCTCGTTATAAAATCGAGATATACGACCGATTCGTTCGGATATTCACCGGCAATCCGAGGACGCATCTTCTTGATGGTTCTCGTCCAGTCTATTTTTCCGCTGGATGATTTTTTGTAAACGGATTCGTTTTCGACGTAATAGCCGAAGCGCAAAAAGTAATTAAACACATGAAGATAGGCATGAATTGGAAATTGAACTTCATCTTCGTTCAGTTGACAATTCTTGTCAGCGCCTTTTCCTTCCCTGGAATAAGCCGAGAGGACGGAAACGAGATTCAAGATATCCCTGCGATATTCCTTTTCCGCATTGGCCGGTCGGGAATAGCCATAAGGAAAATAGACTTTCAAGTTTCCATCGACATAACGGATTCCGACAAATTCGTCCTCCTGCTTGCCGCCATAGACGCAAATTTCGCTAAGACTCGGGCGTTTCGTTTTCATTGCCTGCTTCCGAATTTTTTCAAAGACTGCCTATAGAATCATCCTTGAATATTCTAAAACCGAGTTTCTTGAAATTTTTAGCAAGCTCTTCCAAGGTTTTTACCTCGCCAAAATGTCTCTGGCGATCAAATTTGAACGCATCGTCCCACAGATATTTCAAGACCTTTTCCGCAAAGGCTTCGTCCGTTATCTCGCTCTTTTCGGAATCGGGCAACTTTTTTGGAACGATAAACCATCCGCCAAGCCGTTTGTCTTCCATGCTCGAAAGACCGTTTTCCTCGGCGGATTCCATAATGAGTTCATTGATCCTTTCACGGAATTCGCCCCATTTAACCTTGGTACTTCCGATAGGTTGATTGTATTGTTCTTGTTCATCCAGATCATTGGAAACCAGCTTCATTTCCCAACGACGCTGAAACGCGTTGTCCAACGTAAAAACGTTCTGGTCGCTTGTGTTCATCGTCGCATAAAGGGAAAGATTGGGCGGAAGGCGGATATCGACATTGTCGTTGAAAGTAATGTTTCCCAGTTTTTTAGACGGCAAAGGATCTGCAGAAATTTCGGAATCATAGGCGCCACGAAAATAAGCGTTGATGTAATCATTTTCGACGCAATATTCACTCCAACCGGAACCGTATGAATTGCCATTAACGGTTTCAACGGCAGAATTCGATTGCTTTCGATCCAACAGTTGGAACAAATCTCCAAATATTGCCGATGCATTTCCGCGATTGATTTCTTCGATGATCAACGCATATTCCTTATCGGGATTTTCATACGCATCCCGAAGAATTTTTGTAAACGGTCCCGCCTTGAATCTGTAAAAGACTCCCCCATCTTTTTTTGTTTCCGGCAAAATTTGCCCGACAAAATCCGCATTGCAATAATCCGGATGAAAGACAACTCGCCTTAGCTGGTGATTCTCTTCAAAAATCTTTTTCTTTTTAAGTTCTTCTTGAATCAGATGAGACTTGCCACAACCAGGAACGCCGTAATAGATAACTTGGGAAGGAATCTGTTTTTTCTTCAGAGAAAGATCTTTAACTGTTTCTTCATTAAGTCGGATTATTGCATGCCGATCTTTTTCTCCATGAAAAAATTTTCCAAGAAGCAAAAAACCATCAGTCCCATTCCCTACTGTATATAATCTAAAAAGACCTTTTTTTAGTTTTATAATTACAATATAATCGTCAATGGAAAGAGTTCCACATAATTGCCTGAAATCGCCACCAAAACGAGGGTCCGTCACATTATTGATAGAAACAGAGTATCGCCTAGCGTCATCCCCTTCCCCTTTATAAAACTCCATTATTTGTAAATCATCAAAAAAAGCTGAAACAATTTTCTCAGTCACACTTATTTCGTGAGTTAAATCATGCGGAAATATTTTTCTTACATAAACATCCATAAATTTTCAACTCCTATATATAAACTGTAATGGATCAACATTCAATGAAGAAACAATTAAATGCCTTTGTGAACCAACAAAAAACTTTTCCAATTTTTGAAAATTCTTTGAATTTGGTTTTGCTATTCGAATTTCATAAATTTTTGGAGGCAGTTTTTCAATTATGAGAAAATCTCCCAATTGATATCCTAACCATCTGCATAATTCTTTAAAATCACCACCCAACCGTTTGTCCGTAGGAAACCGAACTCGTACATCAAAAAGTAAATCATTCCCAAAAATTTTAAATTGCAAATGTTCTTGGGAATTGAAAAATACCGAAAAAACATAGCTATCAATACTGACTTGATGTGTTATATCATGGTCAAAAATTTTCCTTACATAAATCATATCTAACCTTCCTGACAAAGGAAATCACTCCACTGTTTCGCTAAAGCCTTTGCAAAGCCAGGGAACGTCTTGCTTCGCAAGGTCCTTCTTTCGTCATCCGATTTTGCCTTCGTCAATGCTTCGGAATACCATTTGGGCAAAGTCTTTCCACTAGACAGAACAATACGTTCGCCAGGATCGACTACTTTCGTCTTTTTCAATAATGGAAGTCCCTTTAACCACAAGCAAGTGGTCTTAGAGGCGGAATCGCCAAACCAATAAGGTTGAACAATTTGATCCGGTTTTCTAAAGCGTTTACTCATGATTCCCACAGGATTTTCTACAGCGATGTGTTCAATCTTCGACTTTGCCAATTTCAAGAAAAATGCAACGCCTTCTTCTCGATCTTTTGCCCTATTCGGAAACCTTGGATGAGGACGCCTTTTTTCTATAGGCAAATTTTTGTCATCAGGGTGATAATACCACCTAGCTCCACTTACTGCCAAAAAAGTACAGGGCGGATGAGCAATCATCAAATTCCACTTTTCCCCTCTAGGCAAACGATATGTCTCCCCATTCTGCAAAATACCCATTCCTTCCCGAATCAAGGCAAGAACATCTTGTTTAAAGTGCCATTCCGGATGCCCTCCGCTACATTCTAGAAGGTCACAGCTAAATGCATTATGCCCTAATTTTCTAAACTCCTTGCAAATCGTCTGGCTTTCTTCGCAAGCCACCAATACATTTAAAACCTTGCTTTTCATACATGACCGCCTGACAACAAGGCTTCATACATGGCATTTGCAATTCCCTGGGCAAACAATACGGGAACCGCATTTCCAATCATCTTAAAGCAATATGGATTGGATCCTAAAAATCTGTAATCTTTCGGAAATGACTGCAATAAGGCTGCTTCTCGAATTGTAATCGTTCTAAGCTGTTCAATATCAGGATGGATGAACATATAGCCGTCTTTTTGCAAATGCGCCACAACAGTAGGCGAGGGTTTATCCCACTCAAGATTTCGATACTTTATATGATTCGAGACATGCCCGGTTTTCCTTGTATAAAAAGCTTTCTTTTCCTCTTGGGAAAAAGAGTTCATTCCTTTTGAAAGCCATTCATAAAAAAGCTCTTGATCTCGTTTTCCATTGTACCGAGGATTATGAAGATTTACCCTTTTCCCAGAAACTTGCATGTGAGAGATCTTTGCTTTTCCGCTATAATCAATATTTTGTAGCGGGATTAGTTTTGGTAAGCTGCCTATTGCATTCCGAACCGTCTTGTGAACATTCGTTTTGTAATGTTCTAGAGCTTCATAAAAGGAATCTAGCTTGACTTTCGATTTTTTTGGAACACCGATAATGATGACTCTATTTCTTTTCTGCGGAACGCCAAAATCTTCCGCACAATAAATGGATTCCTTCAATCGGTCCGGAGTTCTAATTTCATAACCAATTTTTTCAAAAGCTTCATAGATGCGTTCCTTGACGGGTCTTCCTCCAGGACACGCACTGAGCAATCCAGGAACATTCTCAAAAACAAAAAACTTGGGTTTAAAAAAATCAACGATTTTTACAAAACTTTCAAACAGATAGTTTCGATAGTCATTTTTCATTCCTGTCGGCGACTGGGCTCTTCCCGCTATTGAATAGGCTTGACAAGGAGGGCCTCCAATAATGCAGTCAACGCGTCTTTTCCCTATCAGCCCTGCAAGACCAATTGCAACAATTGAAGAATCATTTTCTTTTTCGTATAGCGTCTTCGTTGCATCGGACCATTTTCCATGGATCAACTCGTCTGTTCTTTGAATGTCAAACTGAATGACACTTCTTTTCGCTTCCTGTTCAGAAAGATTCCACTTTTCCATCAAGCGATTTCGCAAGGTGTTTACCATGGGAGTTTCCCATTCAATATGCGCAAGGCCTTCATATTTTCCCGTAGCAAGAAACCCCTCGCTAAGACCGCCACAGCCAGCAAAAAGATCAATGAATGTCATTTTCCTTTGGGCCTTCTGTCCCATTCTATCGTTCCTAAAAACAGCACACCCGTCGATTTCCTGGTTTCCCCAACGCAGACTT
>CAVJTH010000024.1:0-39280 GCA_963652365.1 Senegalimassilia sp. | reverse complement strand
TTAGAAATCCCAGCGAACTTTTCACGCTAGAACCTAAATGTTCGCAGAACTCCACACTCAACTCTTCACACTCCACTCTCAACTGATTCCTGACTCCTGACTCCTCTTCACTATCCACTAATCTCTAAGCTCTGCTTCAGAGCCTAGACGTCCGCGGAACTCCACCCTCCAAACTTCACACTCCGCTAGGCTCCGGCTTCGGTTCGGCAATCCTTGCGACCGTGGCGTGTACGGCTTTGACCAGGTCTTTCGGGGCGATTTCTAGCTGGAGGCCGCGTTGACCGGCGCTGACAAAGATCGTGTCGAATTCGTTGGCTGTCTCGTGGAGGAAAATCGGGAAAGGCTTCTTGAGGCCTATCGGGGAGCATCCTCCGCGGATATAGCCGGTGAGCGGCGTGAGTTCCTTGAGCGGAACCGTGTCGATTCGCTTGTTGCCCGAGACCCTGGCGAATTCCTTGAGCGCGACTTCGAGGTTTCCGGGAACGACGCCGATGAGCGGTCCCGTCTTGTCGCCACGTACAAGAATCGTCTTGAAAACGCGTTCAATCGGTTCGCCAAGCGTCTCCGCGACATGTTCTGCGCCGAGTTCAGTTTCCGTGACCGGGTAGGGGATGAGCCTGTAGGCGATGTGCCGTTGGTCCAGGATCCGTGCCGCGTTTGTCTTCTTGAGCTTTTCCATGGCTACCTGCCGAGTCCCTTTAGAAAGCTTTCGCACCATCGGGGGACGATTTCCGTGGCGACTCCTTCGATGCACGTGTCCGTATTCGGATCGCTCGGGTCGATTTCCAGGTTCAGACAGGTGACGTGAGCGCCGAACCGCTTGGCGACCTGCTTGAATCCTGCCGCCGGATAGACAACGCTGCTTGTTCCGATATAGACGAATTCCTCGACATGGCGAAGCGCGCGTTCGATCCTTTCCATGTAGAGCGGAATTTCGCCAAACCAGACGATGTGCGGACGGGTCGATGCGCCGCACACCGGACATTTCGTTTCGAGCGTCTCTTCTCCGTCGAAGGGAAAGACGTGGCTTTCGCTTGCCTGGCAGCGGAGCTTCTTCAGTTCGCCGTGCATGTGCAAGATGCGCTTTGAACCGGCGCGTTCGTGCAGGTCATCGACGTTTTGCGTCACCAGGAGAAATTCGTCGCCCAAGACGCTTTCCAGTTTCGCGAGCGCTTCGTGTGCCGCGTTCGGCCTGTATCGTGGAAGTGACGTCCGGAGCGCGCTGTAGAATTTCTTGACGCGGAGAGGATCGCGGCGAAAGCCCTCGGGCGTGGCGACCGCTTCGATCGGTTCGTTTTCCCAGAGACCGCCGTTTCCGCGAAACGTGTCTAGACCGGATTCCGCGCTGATTCCCGCGCCGGTGAGAATGACGACTTTCATGGGCAGAGTCCTTCGAAAAACAGAGCCTCGGCGACGATGCCGCGCTCAAAGTCCGCAAGTCCCAGGCTTTCGTTTTCGCCGTGGGCGTTGCATTCCGGGTCTTCGAGGCCTGTCATGAGAATGGGAATGTCGCCGAGCGTGTCCCGAAAAAGCTGGGCGCCCGGAATGGACGCGCCGCAGCCGATATACTTGGCTTCGGTCCCGTAGGCTCTTGTCATCGCGTCTTTCATGAGACCGTAGTAGGGGTGCGAAATGTCTGTCGTAAACGGATTTGCGCCGTCTTCGGGGACAAGGCGAAGCGAAAGACCGTCGGGACAGTTCTTTTCGAGATGCTCTTCGAGGAGCCTTGTCGCGCGTTCCGTCTGCATTCCCGGGGCGAGCCGAATGCCGATGCGCGCGTAGGCGGAATCCTGGAGGACGTTTCCCGCCTGGGTCCGCGAACCCGCTTCGAACGCCGTGACGACAAGGGAAGGCTTTCGCCAGAGCGTTTCGAGAATCGAGTTTCCGCTTCCGAGGATTCTTGTTCCGGGAAGCATTCCCGATTCCTTGCGAAACGTTTCTTCCGAGTAGTGGAGAGCTTGGTAGCTTGCGCGTTCTTCGTCGGTCGGTTCCGCGATGCCGTCGTCAAAATGTTCCACCAGGATGTTCCCGTCCGCGTCCGTGAGCGAAGCGATCATCTTGCAGAGGGCCTGGACCGGGTCGGGAATGGGGCCAGACCAGGAACCCGAATGAAGCGGAGCCTTGACGGACTCGACGACAACGGAGACTGCGGACATTCCGCGGAGCGATGTCGTGATCGAGGGGGTTCCGGCAGAAAAGTTCGAAAGGTCCGCGATGATGACCGCATCCGCACGGAGAAGTTCTCTGTGCCTTTCGAGAAGCTCGCCGAATCCCGAGCTGCCGCATTCCTCTTCGCCTTCGATGATGAACTTGATGTTCGGCATCTTGCTTTTGCATACGGCAAGCGCTTCGGAAACCGCCGCAACGTGCAGGACGATTCCCGACTTGTCGTCCGCGGATCCGCGCCCGTAAAGGCGACCGTCGCGGATTTCGGGGTCGAAGGGGGCGCTTTTCCAGAGAGATTCCCGCATCGTCGGCTGCACGTCGTGATGCGCGTAGAGCAGAACGGTCGGATTTTCCGGTCGAGTCTTCAGTTCGGCGAAGACGGAGGCGCGTCCGCTCTTCGGGGTGAGCAATTGCGCGTTCGCAAACCCGTGGCTTTCGAAAAGAGCCTTGACGGCCAGTGCGGAACGGCGCACTTCGTTCTGGTCGAAACTGTCGAAGCTGATGGATGGAATGCGGATCAGCGCTTTCAAAAGTTCGACGTAGCGCGGAAACGCTTCGTGGATGCGCGCCGGTAAGGTTTCGTTCATGGATAGGAGCCTCGTATCGATGACTTGTTTTTGTTAATTTAATCAAATATGGCAGGCTCTATCAAAGATTACGACTATAATTTGTCAAAAGGCGACCGGCTTCTTGCGTTGATTCGGAGCGTCTTTCGAAATTCGCCGGAATTCCGGCACGATTCCCTGAAGCACGTGGCGCGCCTTGCGCCCTGCATCCCGTTTCTCGGCGGAAGGCCCGTGTGCAGCCCGGAACAGGAAACGGTCATTCGCTTTCGGGACGGGAGCCTGCCGATTGCGCTTGCTTCCCCGATAATTCTCGCGGCGGGAGCGAACAAGACGGCGCATCGCGTCGCGGACTATGCGAACCTGGGGTTTGGCGGGGTTTCGGTCGGAACGGTCACCCGGCATTTTCGCGAAGGCAATACGCACCGTCCGCGCATCGGCTTTCTGGAGCGCGACCGCGCGATCTACAACAGCATGGGACTGAACAACGATGGCGTCGAAGCGGTTGCCGCAAGGGTCAAACGTCAAATCGACAGGGCGCACGGGAAAGGTCTCTCCGTCGGAATCTCGATTGCGGAAACGCCCGGGATCGTCTCGGAAGAAGAAAAGCTGGCCGATGTCGTCGAATGTCTCGGGCGCGCCTACGATGCCGCGGACTACATCGAAATCAACGCGAGCTGCCCGAATACGGGGGAAAGCCGCCTAGACCTCGACACGCGTTTCGTCGAATCCCTCTTTCGCGAAGCGATGTCCTTTCGAAACGCCCAACCTGTCAAGAAGGCCGTCTATGCGAAGCTCAGCCCGGACCTTTCTGAAGAGGCTCTCGCGGCGACGCTCGGGGTGCTTTCGAATCTTGGCGTGAACGGCGTGGTGCTCGGCAACACGTATCCGACAGGAAAGATCGCGCAGCTTGCGACAGAGGCCCGCTACGAGGACTTGAAGGTTCTTCGCGCGGATGGCGACAAGGGTGGGCTCAGCGGACGTCCGCTCTACCCGAACACCTACCGGATGACGGCTTTTGCCAAGTCGAGGTTCCCCGAACTGAGCGTGATCGCGTGTGGCGGAATCGACCATGGAAAGAAAGTGTTCGACCTTCTCCGCGCCGGTGCCGACGCCGTGGAGTGCTACAGCGTCTGCGCGTTTCGCTGGATGCCCGCCCACGCCATGCGCAGGGAGCTTTCCGCGGCTCTCGCCGATGCGAAATGTTCCTGCGTCGCGGACTTGCATTCGCTCTGATTTCCCATGCGAAGCGTCCTCGGCATTTTCCTTGTTCTCGCCCTGAGCGTTTCGGCGCATGCCGGATTCTTTCTCGAAAGGGATGCCGCCGAAGAGGAAGTGAAATCGAACGATGTCTCGCGCGGGCTCTCGCTTGGCGGCGGATCTTCGTTTTCCTTCTATCTGGGAGCCCTGGACATTGCGCTCGAAGGCCTTCTCGCGTATCGCTTCGAAAACGATTTCGGCCTGGGGGCGAACGTTTCGCTTGGAATCTCGGAGCCGGTTCACGAGGCGAGCCTGGAACTCGACCGCTATGTCGGGGTGGACGATTTTCTGGGAATTGGCTCGGGGGCGGTTCTTTTCGAGAAAAACGGAAAGTATCGCCTTGCGCCGCGCATTTTCGTAGATTATGGACGCAACATGAAGCCGTGGCCGCGCGCACGCTTTGCGCTCCAGGCGAAGATCCGGATTTCCTACCTGATCGGCGAATCGCTCGAAAGGAAGGAAGCTCTCGTGACGCACAAGGCGAGCTCCGTGTTTTCCGGGCACTTTTCCCTTGTCTTTTTCTAGAGGTCCAGAATGTCGAATCCTTGGAACCGGATTATCCTCTGTCTTTTTCTCCTTGCCGCGCATTCCTTTTCGGCGACGTGGCTGGGCATTTCGTTCAAGTCCGAACCATATCGAGACCAGATCGCCCTGAATATCCAGGGAATTCATCCGGGGTCGGGCGCTGTCGGAAAAAACGTCCAGCCGGGTGACCGGATCGTCGGAATCAACGGAAAGAAGATTACGGGGATGGACGTCGTCAAGTCGGAACTTTCGACCGCCAAGACGGGGACAAGGATTTCGCTCGAACTTGTGCGCGACGGAAAGAAGTTTTCCGAAAAGGTCGCGATGACGGAACGACCCGACGACATTTCGAGCCTCACCGGTTCGTCGATCGGCAGCAAGGCGCTAGCCTTCGAAAAGAACTTTTACCGGAACGGCGAAAAGCGAAAGAAGAAGCCCCGGGTGACGCTTCTCGACTTCTGGGCGACATGGTGCGGACCGTGCCGCATGACGCTTCCGATCCTGGAACGGCTCTACGAAAGGCTCGGCGAGAACGGTCTTGAAATCATCGGCGTTTCGAGCGAGGCGTCGAGCGTCCTCGAAAGCTTCTACCGGGAACATCCTTCGCCGTATCCGCTCTACCGCGACGCGACGCAGGAAATGTGGCGCCGCTACGGAATTTCCGCCGTCCCCACCCTGATGCTCCTCGACGAGAACGGATACATCCTGAAAGTCTGGCCCGGAGCGCCGAACGAGCGCGCCCTGGAACAGGCGATTCTCGAGGCGATGAACTAGGAGCTCGAACCGCGAAACGTTTACTGGGGCTTTCTTCTTTCCAGGAGGCAGACGAAATCGGCATGGCGCATGAACGCTTCCTGGTGCTCGATGGCTATCACCGTGTGTCCGTTCTTGCAGAGATCCCGGATGAGTTCGAGCATCCTGTCGATATCTTCCTTGTGAAGTCCGCGGGCCGGTTCGTCGAAAAGGAAGAGCGTGCTTGGAAACCTTGCGCGGGAAAGCGCCTGGGAAAGCTTGAGGCGCGCCGCTTCGCCGCCGGAAAGATGCGTAGTCGGCTGTCCAAGACGCAGGTAGCCGAGGCCCGTGCGGAGAAGGGGCGCCAGGCGATCCGTGAACTTGTGCGAAAAGCCGAAGAGGGCACTCGCACGCTCCACGGTCAAGTCCAGGATGTCCGCAAAGGAAAGCGTCTTGTAGCGGATTTCGAGAATTTCGTCGCGAAACCGCTTTCCGGCGCATACGGGGCATTCCGATTCCTCGTAGCCCGAAGGATCGCGGATGACGCCTTCGCCCTTGCAGGTTTCGCAGCGTCCGCCGGGAACCGACGTGCTGAACCTAGCCGGCGAAAAACCCTTGACCCGGCTCTCGGGGAGCCTTGAAAAGAGATCGCGCAGGGCGCCCGAGATGCCGATCGCGCTTGCGATGGAACTGCGGCGGTTTCGGAAGAATCCCTTGGAGCTGAGAACGGAAACGTTCTGGATTCCCAGCGTCTTGAATTCTCCCGTTTCGAATCGTGGCAAGATGTGCTGGAAAAGAAGCGTGCTTTTTCCGCTGCCGCTCTCGCCCGAGATGACCGAAAAGCGACCGACGGGAAATTCGGCGGAGACTGGCCGCATGTCGTACTTGGCGAAGTTCCTGACACAAATGCCTTTGGAAAGATTCCCTGCGGATTCGCGGCTGGCGGCTGCCGGTGCGGACAGTTCGCGGAGCCACTTGCCGGTCGGGGACCTTGGATCCTTTCGCAGCTCGTCCGGGGTTCCCGCAAAGAGAATCTTTCCGCCGAGTTCGCCTGCGCCGGGGCCCATTTCGATGACCTTGTCCGCCCTTTCGATCAGGTAGGGATTGTGCTCGATGAGAACCAGCGTGTTTCCGCGTTCCCGAATTTCTTCGAAAATCTTCCAGAGCTTTTCGACATCGGTACGGTAAAGTCCGCTGGCAGGCTCGTCGAGGCAGATGCACATGCCGTCGAGGTGTCCCGTGGCGAGAGGCGAAAGCCGCAGCCTTCCGAGTTCTCCCCCGGAAAGCGTACTGGCGATTCGACCGGCGCCGAGATATCCGAGCCCGAGCCTGTTTACCGCATGGACGCGCGAAAGCAGCATGTCGAACGTACTTTTCAGATGCTCCGGAAGAATCGGGAGGAATATCTCGGGAAGTGTCGCTTCGAGCCTTGCGAACGAGGATTCCAGGATGTCTTTCCAGGAAACGTTCCCGACGCTTGAAGCGAGAATGTCCGGACGCAATCGAAGACAGTGGCATTCCGGGCATTCGTCCGCGTCCCGGTCTTCCGTTTCGCATGCGATCTCTCCGTCGCCCTCGCACTTTGGGCAGCGCGTCCGAATCGAATGCGGCGAAAGGTCCGAAGCTTCCAGCGCCTTGGCGGAAACGTCGTGCTCGCTGCAGAGCGGAACCGTGCTGAACGTCTTTTTCGCGTTTCCGTCGTCGAGGACGATCTTTGTGCCGGAAAACCGGAGTGTCGCGTCGATGGCTTCGGCGATGCGCGTGCGGATTCCTTCCCGGAGGACAATCCGGTCGAGGACCGCGTAGAGTTCCCGTGGCTTCCGCTTGCGCTCTTCGGGGGTCAGGTCTCCGAGCGAGAGACTCTTTCCGTCGGCGATCACGCGCGGGTATCCCTGGGAGAGGAGCGTTCCGGAAAGCTCGTCGAGCGTGAGATTTCCCTTGTCGATCTTCGCGAGAAACTGGAGACGGCTTCCTTCCGGATACGCTAGGACCTGTCGGATGATTTCTTCGCGGGTAAAGCGTTGCATGGGCTTTCCGCAGACGGGACACGCCGGGCTTGAAAGCGCGGCCCACAGGATGCGTAGCGGAAGGCCGCATTCGGAAAGCGACAGCGGGCTAGCCTTGGGAGAGGCGTCTCCGCGCGAAGCGGAAATGGCGATGCTCGGGCGGAGTCCGTCCGCGCTGTCGAGCGGAATGCTCGTCTTGCCGCCCAGGACCTTGATGGCGAACGGGCTCAGCGTTTCGAGGTATCGCCTGCGGCTTTCCCCGTGCAGAACATCCATGACGAGCGTCGATTTGCCGCATCCCGAAGGTCCGCATACGACGGTTATCTTGCCGACGGGAAACTCCGCGTCGATGTTCCGCAGGTTCCGGAGGTGCGCTCCGCGAATGGTAATCACAGGTAGCCTTCCGGCTGGACCCAGTTCCATTTCTTGATGCCCGATTTCGGCCACGAACTGATTGTCCATACGAGGCAGTTCCCGTAGAGCATGATGGCCCAGAAGCCGAACGCGAAAAGGAGCACGAGCGGGATAAAGGCGAGCGAGCCGTAAAAGAGCGACATCCGGGTGACCAGGCTCTTCTGCAAGACAATCAGAATGAACAGGTAGCCGCAGGTGCACACCCAGATGGCGACGCTCACGAGAAGCGACGGCCAGAACAGCTTCCGGTAGGACTGGTGATGTTTCCGGTAGGGGAGGAGAAAGATGGTAAAGAAGATGAGCGCGATGAAGACGACGTTTACGGTGATGGTCCAGAACGTGGTCATGACCTGCGGGACGGTTTCCGCGGTCAAAAGCTCCGTATTGCTTGCGATGTGCAGAAGTCCCGACTTCAGGTGGTTCACGAACATGGCGAAGAAGGCGAATCCGAGCGCGGCGAGAAGAAGTAACGGCGTGTAGGCGGCGAACTGCTTGACAAAGGGCCTCGACATCTGGTTTTCCCAGACGACGTTCATGTTCGTTTCGAGATTCCCGATGGCGAAGAGGTAGGTGATGAATAGCGAGACGGAACCGACGACCCCGAGAGTCCGCAGATGGATGTGCTCCGTGTTTTCGAGAAGCGGCATGATGTCGTCGAGCGGAAGCCCGAGCGCGAAGAACTGGTCGAGCACGGGAAGATACGTGTTGAAGAAGGAACCCAGGCCGAGGGAAAGGGAAATGGCGGTGAGAAGAATGAAGAACGGGATGACGGCGAGGAATGACGTGTAGGTCATGGCTGCCGCCCGGATGGTCCCGTGGTGAAACAGAAACGCCTTGGTCGAAACGATCAGCATCCTGAGCGGAACCGGCCAATTGTGTGTCAAAATGTCTAGGCGCTTTTCAAAAGTCATTCGAGGAAACCGCTTTTCGTAGGGGCTAAAATATAGAATTTGTTATTATTGTCCCGTGGCTGTTCCCTCGAATCCGGTTTTCGAAAGGATGTTCCCGATGCTTCGCATCCTGGGACTCCTGGTCTTTTCGAGCGTCCTGTTTTCCTGTGGCGGCGAATGGACGAGCGGAACCGGCCCAAAGGTTTCGTGCCGCTTTTCGGATGTTCCCTTTTCGTCGGCGAAGGAAATTTCGCTTTCCGCGGACGGCGAGGCTCTCTACGTCCTGGACATCTACGGCTCAGTCTATGCCTTCGACCGGAACGATGCGCGCGTCTGCGCCTTTGAACCGGCCCGCACACCGGAAAATCCCGATGCGCGTCTTCCCGTCCGTTCGGCGGAAAGAATCGAAAGGGTCGGATCGTTCCTCTACTATTACGACGGCATCTCGCTCCTTCGCGATGGCGACGCGGACTGGAATTGCGACGCTTCGCTTTCTTCGATGGCCTTGACCGCATCCTGGATCTACGGTGCGGCTTCTTCCGCGGGAATCTCGAAATGGAAAATCGATGCGGACGGATGCTCGAAAGCGGGAACTTCCTTTGCGGCTTCCCGGGTGATGGCTCTCGATGTCCGGTCGGAAACCGTCGCGACCGTGGAAACGTCGGGCGCCCTTTCGGACGCTCCCGAGCGCTTTTCCGTTTACGGAGCGGATGGTTCCCTGCGGGCGCGAACGGCTCTTTCGGGCGATACGGCCAGTTCGCTTTCCTTCTGTTCGGCGACCCGCTTGCGGCTTGGCGCGACCTTTGCCGTTCTCCTGGACGCGAAATGCGGCTACCTGGGCGTGTTCGATCTTTCGGGCGGTCTCCTTCACCGGCTAAGGCTTTCCGACGAGGGCATCCGGAATGCCGTGGATATCGACGTTCTCGACGACGATCTCTACGTTCTCACGTCGAGCATCGCCGTGCCGCTCTACTTTTTGGATCTCGCCTCCTATGCTTTTGGCGAAGAATCTATGTAGATTGTGGGGGATATGTTCAAGTTCAGCTTTCTGATCAATCCGATTAGCGGCGGTGGCCAGGGAAAGTCCATCGAGAAGTTCGTGCCGGAAATCATGCGCTCGATGGAATTTTCGCCTTCGGAGTGGTCGTCGTGCCTGACGGACGGGGCGCGCCTGCGGGAACAGATTCGGGAAGTCGCCGAGAAAACGGAAACGCTGATCGCCGTCGGCGGCGACGGAACCATTTCGACGATTCTTTCCGTCTTGCTCGAATCGGGTCTTGCCGGCAGAGTGCGGCTCGGGCTGATCCCTCTCGGGACGGGAAACGATCTCGCCCGGGTGCTGAACCTGTACGAAACGTTCGTCAACAAGGGGCTGCTTTTTCTGGTGCGCAGGCTCGTACTGGCCAAGAGCAGACCGTTCGACATCTGGAAGGTGAACGGCAAGTTCGTTCTCGCCAACTACTTTTCGAGCGGCATCGATGCGCGCATCGCCCACGATTTCAATTCCGACCGTTCTCTCGGAAAGATTTCGAGCAATTCCGTTTTGGCGAACAAGCTGCATTACGTGAACCGCTTCTTTGCGGATCGCAGGCACTGCCTGGGAAAGGCGACGCTCCGGCTCTGCCTGGAAAACGGCGAGTGGACGGAAGAGGACGTCTCCGGCTTTCGGACGGTCATCGTCGGGAACATCCCGAGTTTCGCGTCGGGATCGAATCCCTTTGACGGCGGGGACATGGCGGACGGGCTTCTCGAAGTCGTCTCGGTCCCGAATCTTCCCTTCTTTCTCGGCGCGATCGCCCTGGGGACGGTTCCCCTTGTCGGAAAGATTTACAAGCGCTCGTTCCTGAAAACGGTCCATGCGAAGGAAGTCGTGCTGCGAACTTCCGAAAGGGAATTTCACCAGCTCGACGGCGACGACCTGACCGCCCGAGTCGGTTCCGAAATCCGCATCCAGTACGGATCGCGGGTCCAGATGCTCACTCTCGAACCGGGATTTTGACATGAAGCGTACGGCTGTCACGAAGATCGCGGAACTGCTTTCCGGAGACCTCGAATGGGTCGATTCTCGCGCCGACTTTGAACTTTCGGGCTTTGCGCCGCTTTCTTCCGCGTCACGTGAAGACGTCGCCTTCCTTGCGGGAAATTCCGTGTCCGGCGAACTGCGGACGTCCAGGCCCGGGCTCCTTCTTGTGCCGCCGGGCTTTTCGGGAGCGCCCGATGTCCGTGCGCTATTGCGCGTCAAGAATCCCTACGCGTCGATGGTCAAGATTCTCGAAAGCCTGCATGTTCCCTTTGTCGAGTATCCCGAACGGTCCGTTTCCGCTTCCGCCAAGGTTCATCCGTCGGCCGTCGTCGAAGGCGTTGTCGGCGAAGGCGCAGTCGTCGGGCCGGGATGCGTGGTGATGCGCGGAGCGTCCGTCGGGGCGGGAACAGTCCTCGAAGCGAACGTGACTCTCTACCCGAACGTTTCTGTCGGGCGCGATTGCGTCTTTCTCGCGGGGGCGGTAGTCGGGAGCCGCGGGTTCGGATTCTTTGCCGGCGAAGACGGCAGGCGCCATCCGGTGCCGCACGTCAGCGGAGTCCGCATCGGGGACCGCTCCGAGTTCGGCCCGAACTGTGTCGTCGCGGCGGGGTTTCTCGCTCCGACGAGAATCGGGGACGACTGCCATTTCGATTCGTTTGTGCAGATCGGGCACAATTCTTCGGTGGGAAACCGCGTCTATATGGCTTCGCAGTCGGGGCTTGGCGGTACGACCGTGGTCGAGGACGACGTGGAACTTGCCGGCGGCGCACAGGTCGCGGGGCACCTCTCGATCGGTCGCGGCGCGGTTATCGCGGCAAAGGCCGGCGTGACGAAGAGCGTTCCCGCGGGAGCCTTTTACGGAGGGTTTCCGGCAGAGCCCATCGAGCGCTGGCGCAAGGGAATCGTCGCCGTGCGCAGGCTTCTCGACGGAAAGCGCTGACTATCCGACGCTGTGTTCGAGCTTGAGCGTCAGGAGCTGCTTCGCCTCGGCGGCAAATTCGCCCGGGAGCTCCTTGAAAACGTCCTTGCAGAATCCGCCGACTAGAGCCTGGATGGCGTCTTCCCGCCGGATGCCGCGGCTTTCGAAGTAAAAAAGCTGGTTCTCGCTGATCCGGCTTGTCGATGCCTCGTGCTCCGTGGAGGATGTCGGGTTCGCGACGCGGATGTAGGGGAACGTGTGCGCGGAGCTTTTCGCGCCGACGAGCATGTTGTCGCATTCCGTGTAGTTTCTCGAACCGGCGGCTTCCTTGTGGATATCGACCAGTCCGCGGTAGGAATTGGAGCTTTCGTCCGCGCTGATGCCCTTGCTGATGATCGTGCTTTTCGTGTTCTTTCCGATGTGAATCATCTTCGTTCCGGTGTCGGCCTGCATCTTTCCGTTGGTGAGGGCGACCGAGTAGAATTCGCAAACGGAACCGTCGCCCTGGAGAATGCAGCTCGGGTATTTCCACGTAATCGCGCTGCCCGTTTCGACCTGGGTCCAGCTGATGTGGGAATTCCTTCCGGCGCACTTGCCGCGCTTCGTGACGAAGTTATAGACGCCGCCCTTTCCCGTCTTGCGGTCTCCCGCATACCAGTTCTGGACCGTGCTGTACTTGATGCTCGCGTTGTCCTTCGCGACAAGCTCGACGATCGCCGAATGAAGCTGGTGGCTCGAAAACTCGGGCGCCGTGCAGCCTTCGAGATAGCTGACCTGGGCGTCGCTGTCCGCGATGATCAGCGTGCGCTCGAACTGTCCCGCTTCCTTGTTGTTGATGCGGAAGTAGGTCGAAAGATCGATGGGGCAGTGGACTCCGGGCGGAATATAGACAAAGCTGCCGTCGCCGAAGACCGCGCTGTTGAGTGCCGCAAAGTAGTTGTCTCCCGGCGGAACGACGCTTCCCATGTACTCTTCGATGATTTCGGGATATTCCTGGATGGCGTCCGAGATGGAGCAGAAGAGGATTCCCATTTCCATGAGCTTCTTCTTGTGGCTTGTGTAGATGCTCACGCTGTCGAAGACGGCATCGACGGCGACATTCGCGAGGCGCTTCTGCTCGTTCAGCGGTATGCCCAGCTTGTCGAACGTTTCGAGAAGTTCCGGATCGACGTCCTCGATGGAATCGTGCGCCTTTTTCGTCTTTGGCGCGGAGTAATACACGATATCCTGCAGATCGACCGGTTCGAAATCGAGTTCCGCCCAGCGCGGGGCTTCCATCTTCTGGAGCTTCGCGTAGGCGTCCAGCCGAAACTTCAGCATGAATTCCGGTTCGCGCCGGATTTTCGATGCGCGCCGGATGATGTCCTCGTTCAGACCCTTTTCGAACGAATCGTTTTCGATCGGGGTGACGAACCCGTACTTGTAAGGCTCCCTGTAGGCTTCGGCTTCTCCGCTCATGGCAAGGCTTCTCCGGGGAAATTGTCTTCGGGGACGACGTTCAGGTTGTAATAGACGTTGTCGCGGAGCGTGTCTTCGATATAGAAGAGCGTGCCTCCGCTCGATGCCGAACAGCCGGCGCAGGCTCCCTGGAAGCGAATCTTGACGTGGTTCGCGTCGAGCATCCCGAGAATTTCCAGGTCGCCTCCGTCGTTCTGCAGCGCGGACCGGACATTGACGTGCAGGCATTCCGCGATGCGGTTCAGGCGTTCCTCGTCCGAAAGCGACGCCCATTCCCTGTCGGCTTCGCCGCGGCCTTCCGCGGTCTGTGTCCGGTACTTGATCTTTTCCATCGTCTCGCGGGCGGCGACGGCGACCTTCTTCTTTTCGGGGTAGGAATCCACGAGCTTTCGGATGAGTCGCGCTAGGCTTCGGGGTTCTGTCGCCGCAAGCGGAAACGCCGGGGTCTCCGGCGTGTCGCGCAGCTCCTTTTCCAGCGCATGGACATTGATGCTTTCCAGATCGGAAACGGTCTTCCCCTGGAGCTTTTCGCAGAGCGTATCCGCGAGCGCCGTGAAGATCGGGCCTCCGTAAGTGAAAAAGCGCGTCTCGACGATCTGGTCCTTTTCCGGATCGACCGTGATGTAAATCTTGAGGCTTTCTTCCTTTCCGTCGATGAGGGCCAGTCCGCGGTCGTCCGCTTCGACCTGGAAAATCGCGCCGCGGTATTTCGGAGCGCGGGCGATCGACTTGACTTTTTCGGAGATGAAGTTTTCTGGAATGTCGCTCATATGGCCCAAATTTAGTAAATTCCGACTTGAAACACCCGAAATCCGGACGAAATCCCCAAAGCGGGAATTTCCCTTCGAACGAAAGTGCTTCTTGACGAAATCCAACGCGGGAGTGTCTATGCAAGGTGAAAGGCTAGGGCTGGTTCTCGAAGGCGGCGGAATGCGCGGCGTCTATACGGCGGGCGTTCTCGACTTCTTTCTGGAGGAAAACCTCCTTGTCGATGGCGTCATCGGGGTCAGCGCGGGTGCGGTGCAGGCGGTGAATTTCGTCTCCCGGCAGGAAAAGCGCGGATTTCGCGTGATAGCGACCTATGCGAACGACAAGCGCTACATGAGCTTTCGCTCGCTCTTACTGACGGGCGATCTCTTCAACAAAAGGTTCTGCTACGAGCGGATTCCCGACGAACTGGACCCCTTCGACTACGAAACCTTCCGAAACGCTTCGACGCGCTGCTACGCGACGGCGACGAACGTTCTCACGGGAGAGGCTTCACACCTGGAACTGAAGGACCTGCGCGACGACATGGACAAGCTCCGCGCATCGGGTTCGCTCCCGCTCGTCTCGAACCTGGTGGATATCGACGGGATTCCGCATCTCGACGGGGGAATCGCCGATTCGATCCCCTTCGAAGCGTTCCGTCGGATGGGCTACGGAAAATGCATCGTGGTATTGACCCGCGCAAAGGGCTACCGCAAGGGCCCGAACCGTCTCATGCCGTTAATCCGCTTCAAGTATCGCAAGTATCCGAAGTTCGTCGCGGCCTGCGAAAACCGCTTCCGCGCCTACAACGAATCTCTCGAAGCGCTGGAAGCCGCCGAGGCCCGTGGAGATCTCCTTGTCATCCGCCCGCAGAAAACGGTCGAAGTGGCGCGCCTCGAACGGAACGCGGAAAAGCTCGACGCCCTCTACCGTGAAGGCTTTGCGGAAGCGAAGGAACGCTTCGACGACTTGAAGCGGTTCGTCGGAAAGTGATTGGCTGAACGTTTCGAAATGGCGACAGGACCTGCGTTCGATTCGCGGAGCGAATTTGTCCTGAAATCATAGGCAAAACTTGCAGGAAGTCCGGAAAACCGGAAATGAAATGTCGAAATCCAACCACGAATTTTTAAAAATAAGTTATCTTGTTGTAAAAACGACTATTCAAAGGTGGATTCGATGAAATTTTCAATCTTGCAAGGTTTCGCCATTGCCGGCGTTCTCGGACTGTGCATCTCCTGCAGTTCGACGACAGGCTCTTCGGACGAGGACTACGAGCCTCGTTCCAGCTCCCAGGCGAGCAGCTCGTCCGCTGCGTCTTCCAGTTCCAAGGCCATTGTTCCCGATGCGGACTCCGCGCGGGTCGATACGAGTCTTGCCGCCCCGACCGGACTCGCGGCGACGGAAATCGACGGTAGCTGGATTCTTTCCTGGGAATACGCGGAAGAGTCGAAGAATTCCGTCAAGGCTTTCGTCGTCCAGGTTCTCGATCTCGAAAGCGGGGAAGTTCCGGTCTGGAAGGAACTGGCGCAGACGATTCACGATGTCTATCGCTATCGCATCGGCAAGCAGACTTCCGCCTATCTCTATTACCGCGTCGCCGCATTGGGGGCGGAAGGCGCCCGTTCCCCGTATTCGAACGAAGTCCTGGTCCAGGTGGAGACCTCCGATGTCGTGGATGGCAGTTCGAGTTCTACGGCTTCGCTTCTCTCCGCACCGACAAACCTCGCGGTGACGGAAATCGACGGCATCCGCCTTCTCTCCTGGGACTACGAAAACAACAGGAAAAATCCGGTCGATAGCTTCGTGGTCTATGTTCTCGACATGGAAGCGGAAGGGACGCCAGCCTGGAAATCTCTCGCGACGGTTTCTCCGGATGTCTATCGCTATCGCGTGGAAACGCTTTCGAGCAGGTATCTCTTCTACCGGGTCGCGGCGCGGAATGCCGCGGGCGAACTTTCCGGCTATTCGAACGAAGTGATGATCCAGGTCTCCGAAGAGGATGCCGCGGAAGGCAGTTCGAGCTCTACGGCTTCGCTTCTCTCCGCTCCGACAAGTCTCGCGGCGACGCAGATCGACGGCAGCTGGATCCTTTCGTGGAATTACGAAGACAATCCGGCCAATTCGGCGGCAAGGTTCGTGATCCAGGTCCTCGACCTCGAAAACGCGTCCGACTGGGCGGATGTCGCCGAAGTTTCTTCGACCGTACAGCTCTATCGGTTCGGAAATCTTCCCTATGCCTATTTCTACTACCGCGTGGCCGCGGAAAACGCCGCCGGGGAACGTTCCGCCTATTCCGACAAGATTCTCGTCAATCTGAAGCAGACGACCGTTTCCGCTCCCGTCATCGAAGGAACGGAAGTCCTTTCGAAAAGGAAAACGCGCGTCCTTTACTGGTCGTTCGACGCGTCGTCCGTCTTCTCGGCGAACGGATTTGTCATCGACCAGCTGGATCTTTCGACGAACGCCTGGACTTCTTTGGGAAAAGTCGATGCTTCCACCCTGCGCTACGAAATCGGCGTCTCGTCCGAAGACCGCTACTTCCGTGTCCGCGCCTACAGCGCAAACGAGGATACGGTGACGTCCGCCTCCTACATGGTTTCCGCGGAAACGCTTGCCGCTCCGTCTGGACTTTCGGCTTCTCGCGTCGCCCCGAGCGTCTGGCAGCTTTCCTGGAACTATTCGAGCAACCCTCTCCGCGAAGAGGAGGGATTCCTCGTGCAGGCATCCTCGGATGGAAACGCCAACTGGGAAACCGTGGGAAAGGTTTCCGCGGGAATTCTCTACCATTACGCAAGCGGTATCGACAACCTCGAAAAACACTTCCGAGTCGCGGCCTATGACGCGGACGCGACGACCGATTACACGGCTTCGCTGCAACTAGTCGCCAATACGGACGAGATTCCCTATCGCGCCGACATGAAGCCTGCGACTCCTTCCGTGACTGTTTCCCCGATCGTGCAGAAAGTTTCGGGATATGTAAACGGTGCAATCGAGAAAACGGATTATCTCGACACGCTCGACTTCGTGATTTCCATCGAATCGGGCTTCACCAACAAGAACATCCTTGCGTCGGAATACACGAAGAGCGTTCAATACGAAGTCCGCTGGTACACGGAATCCGCGAATTCCGCCGAAACGGAACTCGTTGAAGTGGATAGGCTTGCCACGAAGTATTCGAATATCGGAGATCTGACGGTCGCCAAGTTGAAATCCGGAACGGAGGATGAACCCGGGAGTGGTTACGATTGTTCCTCCAAGGGCTTCCAGAATCTTTACGGGCAGCTGCGCATCGTCTGGACAGACAGGAACGACGCCACGGATTACAGCGAATGGACGAATCCGCAGCTAGCGGGTCGCGTCTGCATCGAATAAGGCTTTTTTCTCGCAAAGTCGAAAATCGAAGTTCCCGGTTTCTTTTGTAATCGGGAATTTTTCGACCTGTTTTTCTGCCAGGAACATGCATTCTTGGCCAGCGGTTCGTTCCCTTTCTATATTTTTCCGCATGAACTATCTCGGCATCGATTACGGTGAACATCGGGTGGGAATCGCGTTCGCCGATTCCGACCTCAGGTGGGCCTTTGCCCGCGAAACGATCGACCAGAAGAAGACGGACTTGATGGCGCGTCTCGCGGAGCTTGTCAAGGAAAACAGAATCGATGTCCTCGTAGTCGGAATGCCCTACAGGCCCGATGGACGCCTGGACGGCAAGAACGTCGTCGTCGAAGAGTTTGTACGGAATTTGCGTACAGGATTTCCCGATATCCGCATCGAGACCGAGGACGAAGCCTACACCTCTGCCGTGGCGCTTTCGGAAACGAGCTACCTGAAAAAGAAGAGGAAGCAGGCGGACAAGGGACTTGTCGATAGGCTCGCCGCGCAACACATTCTGCAATCGTACCTGGACAATCATTGACCGTTTGCAGTCTCTGGACAACAGATAATTTCGACATCTATCGCCATCGAAATCGCTCGCGACTACTTTTGAATGACAAAGGAGAACTTTTCCTTTGAAGGAGTCATATGGGACTGTTGGACAGGATGCTCGCCGTCGGTGGCGCGCTCGCTTTCGCTTCGCAGGCGTTTGCCGCTTCGCCGACCATCAAGGTGGATTTTGACCAGAGCGGTCGGAATTCGAGCGAAGTTTCGGAACCGGGCTACATTCCGTGGGTGGTCACGGGAGTCGCATCGAAGGACACGACGCTTTCGGGCGTGAAAATCGCGGTGTCCAAGGGAAGCGCGGGCACAGCCCTGAAGACCAACTGGTACAAGGTTTCGGTGCAGGCGCCAAGCTATGCGCGTCTCGTGGGAGACGGCATCACGGTCGATGGCGGAAATTCCGGCGGCGAAATCAGTCTTTCCTTTTCGAATCTAGAAGCGGGAACGCATTCCCTTCTGCTCTACCTGAACAATGTCGATGCGCCCACGGCCTACACATATAGCGATATCGACGTCTATGTCGCATCGAAAAGGCAGCTCACGGTGACTCCCTCGAATCGCGCGCTCGCGACGGAAGACGCGGCGATCGCTTACGTGACATTTTCTGTCAGCGGAACGAGCGCGACGACCACGGTGACGCTCAAGCCCGCCACATCCAGCGCTTCTTTCCGGAATGTCACCCTGAACGCGTTCGAACTGAACGTTCCCAATGCGGCGGCACAGGCGAAATCTCCTCTCCCGAGCGACGGAAACATGCATGCGGCGCACGAGAACGGAACGCTTTCGCTCTCGTGGACTGCCGCGAAAGACGCCAAAAGGCACCGCGTCTATCTGGGAACGGATTCGCTTGCCGTTTCGAACGCCGACGAAAAGAGCGCGGAGTATCGCGGCGAGCAGTCGGAAACCTCCTTCCAGGTCACCGAAACGACTCCTCTCCAGTCCTACTATTGGCGCATCGACGAGGTGGATGCCGGTGGAACGGTCACGACGGGAAACGTGTGGAAGTTCCAGCCCGGACGCCTGGCCTTTGACGGTGCGGAAGGCTACGGGCGCATGGCGGTGGGAGGTCGCGGCGGAAAGGTCATCTACGTGACGAACCTGAACGATTCCGGCGAAGGTTCTCTCCGCGAAGCCTGCACGGCGGATGTCGGACCGCGAACGATCCTCTTCAAGGTCGCCGGCGTGATCACTCTGAGCGACCGTCTTGTCTGCAGCCATCCCTTTACGACTATCGCCGGGCAGTCCGCTCCGGGAAAGGGCATCACCATCACGGGCGCGCCCATCGGATTTACGGGAAGCGACCTGATCGCGCGCTTCATGCGGGTTCGCCTGGGCTACGGTCGCACGTTTGACGGCATGGGTCTGACCGGCGGGGAAAATTCCATTCTCGACCATGCGAGCATCAGCTGGACGATTGACGAAGCGTTCAGCAGCCGCGGCGGCAAGAACCTGACTCTTCAGCGCACGCTGATTTCCGAAGCGCTGAACATCGCGGACCACAAGAACTATCCTTCGGGAACGGGACACGGATACGCGGCGACGATCGGCGGGGATGTGGGAAGCTTTCACCACAATCTGCTAGCCCACAACGCGGGGCGCAACTGGAGCCTGGGCGGAGGTCTCGACGGCGACGGCTACTATGCGGGGCGTCTCGACATTTTCAACAATGTCGTCTATAACTGGTATAGCCGCGTCACCGACGGCGGCGCGCACGAGGTGAACTTTGTCGGAAACTACTACAAGGCGGGAGCCGCTTCCAAGGTGCTCGACTACACGCTCAAGGCGGATCTGGAGGGAACGGGAAAGGGCTCGCAAAGCTACTACTATCACGACAACGTGTTGCAGAAGAACGATGGAACGTTTGTCTGCGACGGCTCCAAGGATGACTGCGGACGGACCTATTCGCTGAGCAACGGACAGGTGCTGGATTGGACGCTCTGGAACGACAAGCCTTTCTTTGAATCCTACGCGAACGTGCAGAGCGCGAAGGCCGCCTACAAGGACGTTCTCAGCGACGTGGGGCAACGAATGCCCGTTCTGGACGATCACGATGCGCGGGTCATCGACGAGACAAGGGCGGGATCGTATCGCTATGCCGGGAGCGTTGGCAACCTGCCCGGAATTCCCGATCGCGAATCCGACGTCGGCGGAATGGAAGACTATCCG
This sequence comes from Senegalimassilia sp., assembly GCA_963652365.1. GTDB lineage: Bacteria > Fibrobacterota > Fibrobacteria > Fibrobacterales > Fibrobacteraceae > Hallerella. The sequence goes on along the minus strand of CAVJTH010000024.1, from coordinate 19,472 downwards.
AGCGTCAGCTGGGCGGACGACTACGATAGCGACCTGGACGGCCTTCCGGACTGGTGGGAATCGATGTATGGCTACAATCCGAAATCCGCGAAAGGCGATTTCAGCGACGCGAACAGGGATCGCCTGGGCGACGGCTGGACGGAACTCGAACGCTATCTGGAATGGCTTGCCCGCGCCCACTACACCTTGGAAAAGGGCGAAACGCAGATAGTCGATCTCGCGGAGTTCACCAGGGGATACGACGGGGGAACCTACACGCTCTCGGACATTCCGGCCGGTGTGAACGCCTCGGTTGAAGGCTCCCGGATGACGGTAAGCCTTGCGGAAAGCTTCGGTGGCGTCGGCTACGTGACGTTTACGCTCCGGGACGGAGACGGCGATACCTTTTCCCGGAAAATCGGGGTGACCCAGGGCTTGCCGCTAGAATCCGGAAGTTCGGACAATGACGTTCCGACGGCTATCTCGCGCGTGCCCGTTCGGGACTTTGGATTTTCCTTCCAGGACAATATCGCCTGCTTTTCGGGACTTCCGGAAGTAACCTCCATCACGGTGACCGATGCGAGCGGCAGGCAACTGGTGGCATCCAAGACGATCGCTTCGCCTGGCGGAACCGCGACGCTTGACCTGGGATTCTTCGGAAAGGGAATCTACCTGGTCAATCTTCGGGGAAAGGCTTTTCATCGGACAGCCAAGGTGACGGTGCGTTGATTTGCGCAAGGAGGTTTTCATGAATCGGAAATCCAATCGGATTATTTGCCTGGGAATTCTGGGACTTGTCGGCCTGGCAGGTGCGAAAGTCAAGGCGTTTCCCGAGGCGATAGGCTTTGGCGCGAACGTGACGGGCGGGCGAAACGGAAGCGTTTACCACGTGACGAACCTGAACGATTCCGGAGAGGGATCCTTTCGGGATGCGGTCAGCGCGCCGAACCGTATCGTCGTCTTCGACGTGGGCGGCATCATCGACATCAAGAGCGCCGTCTCGGTCAAGAGCGACATCACCATCGCCGGGCAGACGGCGCCGGGCGAGGGAATCGCGATTCACGGCGGAAAGGTCTCGACCGGAAAGCAGTCGAACATCATCATCCGCTATCTGCGTATCCGGCCCGGAGAAAACACCAGCTCCAAGAAGGACGATGCCCTGAACCTTTACGATTCGAAGGACATCATCGTGGATCACTGTTCCATCGAACTGGCCCCGTGGAACAACTTTGGCGGAAGTTCCGACAACGCGAATTACCGCATCACCGGGGTCACGGTCCAGAACACGCTCGTGGCGAATCCCATCGGCCAGCAGTTCGGGGCGCACGTCGAATCCGTCAACGGAACCTGGGCGTGGTATTACAACGCGTTCGTCAACACGCACAACCGAAATCCTCTAGACAAGATCAATGACGTTTTTGTGAACAATGTCCTGTACAATTTCGAAGCGGGCTACACGACGCACACTTCGACGCATTTCAATCACGATATCGTGAACAATTACTTTGTCTATGGCCCCAAGGGCAGCAATCCGTGGTTCCAGGTCGATAAGAACCAGTCCATCTACGCAAGCGGAAACATGATAGACAGCAACCGAGACGGAATCCTGAATGGCAGCCCGTCGAACATTTACTACTACCAGGGCGCGGGCGAGGAGCTTACGGAACCCTGGAGCGAAGAGACGACGAAAAATCCCGTCTATAGCGCGGCGACTGCCTGGCGTCTGGTCAATTCGCAATCCGGCGTGCTGCCGTACGACGACATCGATTCGCTGATCTGGCACCAGGCGGGAACGCTCGGCAAGGAAGGCGCGCTTGTCAAGTCCGTTGCCGACATGAAGCTTTCGGCGAACAACGGCTGGGGAGAAGTTCTTTCCGGAGAGCGTCCCATCGATTCCGACGGGGATGGAATGCCGGACTATTTCGAAGAGGCGATGGGCTACGACAGGGAAAAGGACGATGCGACGGAAAAGGCCGCGGACGGATACCTTTTCATCGAAAAATACATCAACTGGCTCGGCGCGATGCACATGCGCGCAAAACAGAACGCTCCGACCGTCTTCGACCTGCGGACGATCACGCGGGGGTTCCTGGACGCTTCACCGGTCTATGCGGTAGAGGCCATGGACGGCGGAACGGTCGCGCTGAAAGAAGACGGCTGCACCGCCGAGTTTACGCCGGAAAGAAACTTCCACGGGCTCACGGCGTTCCGCTACACGGTCAAGGGAAACGATGGCTCCGAATATACGGGACGCGTCGAGGTCCTCGTCGAAAAGTCGGAAATCCCTGTCGTGGATTCATCCGAAGTCGAGGTGGAGGAAGAGGAAACGGCTCTCTTGGAGGCAGATGTCCGGCGCCCGCATTTTGGCGCGGCGGTTCGGAACGGAACGCTCAATCTTTTCGGAATTCCCGAAGACGCGACGGTTGCCCTCTACGATCTGGGCGGAAAGAAGCTGCTAGAATCCAAGGCGACGCTTTCGGAAAAGGGAGCGTTCGGGATATCTCTCGAATCCCTTGACCGCGGAATCTACGTCGTGAAGGTCCGTTCGCCTAAAAACGGCTTTAACCGGACGGCAAGAATTTCCCGATAGCGGCCTTCGCCAACCGACCGTCTTGACCGCCATGCGAAAAAAGACGCCTGCTTGCGCAGGCGCCTTTTGCCATGGAGCGTTTCCTGAGGATCAGGTGTTGCTGAAGATTTGGAATCCGCTGTAGGCTTCTTGTCCGTGTTCGCTCGCGTCGAGCCCGCGGAGTTCGCCCTGTTCGCTCACGCGGAGACCGATGGTCTTCTTGATGAGGAGGAAGATGACCGAGGCGCCGAGGAAGCAGGGGACCGCGTAGCAGACAATTCCCAGGAGCTGCGTTCCGATGGTGAATTGTCCCGTGATGTCGAAGATTCCCACGGCGAAGGTTCCCCAGACGCCGTTCACGAGGTGAACCGAGAGTGCGCCGACCGGATCGTCAAGGCGCAGACGGTCGAACATGAAGACCGAGAACACCACGAGGACGCCGGCAATCGCACCGATAACCCAGGAGCTCATCGGGCTCACGACATCCGCGCCGGCGGTAATCGCCACGAGTCCCGCGAGGCATCCGTTGAGAGCCATCGTCACGTCGGGCTTCTTGCTGATGATCCAGCTGGTCGCCGTCGCCGTGATGATTCCCGCTACGGCGGCGAGGTTCGTCGTCACCAGGATCCAGGAAGTCGCTTGCGGATCGCCGGAAAGAGCCGAACCCGCGTTGAATCCCCACCAGCCAATCCAGAGGACGAACACGCCGATGGTCGCGAGCGGAATGGAATGTGCAGGGAACGCATAGACCTTTCCGTTCTTGTAGCGTCCGAGACGCGGTCCGAGGATGATCACGCCGGCGAGAGCCGCCCAGCCGCCCACGGAGTGGACGAGCGTAGAGCCCGCGAGGTCATGGAATCCGAGATCGTTCAGGAATCCGCCGCCCCATGTCCAGCTACCGACGACCGGATAGACGAACGCGACGTAGAGAGCGGTGAAAATCAGGAACGAGTTCAGCTTCACGCGTTCCGCGACTGCGCCGGAAACGATTGTCGCGGCGGTCGCGGCGAACATCGCCTGGAAGAGCCAGTCCGTAAAGTAGGTGTAGTGCCCGTTATACGAACTGCCGAATCCGCCATCGGGAACGTGCAGCCCGAATCCGTCGAACCCGAACACGCCGGGAATGCTGAAGGCATCCGGATACATCACGTTGAAGCCGAAGAAGGCGTAGAGCGTAATGCCGATCGCGGGGACCGCAAAGTTCTTGAACATGATGTTCGCGCAGCTCTTTGCACGGCAGAGCCCGGACTCGACGCAGGCGAATCCCAGCCCCATGACGAACACGAGAAGCGCGCATCCCATGATCCAGATGTTTTCCGAGAGGAATGTCGAGTTTGCGACTTCCGTTTGGAGTACTGCCAAAGTATCAGCGTTCATGAGTCATTCCTCCTTTATCCGATCGCCGCGGGACCTGTTTCGCCCGTGCGGATGCGGATGCATTGTTCCAAGTTTTCGACGAAGATCTTGCCGTCGCCGATGTTGCCCGTGCGCGCTCCCTTGATGATCGCGTCGATGCACGGTTGCACGAATTCGTCGTTGAGCGCAATCTGCAGGCGGATTTTCTTGAGCAGGTGCACTTCGGTTTCCGTGCCGCGGTATGTCGAGGTATAACCCTTCTGCTGTCCGCAGCCGAGAACGTTCGTGACGCTCATCTTGTAGATTTCCGCCTCGTAAAGCGCCTGTTTTACGCTTCCGAGCTTTTCCGGTTGGATGTATGCTGTGACTACTTTCATTTTGATCTCCAGTAAAAGCCCATACGAGCTTCCGTATCGCCTTTAAGCAAAAGCCGTGCCAACCTGGATTTTGGCGAAAATTCAGCGAAAATCGCCAATTTAGGAGATTGAATCGGGAAAATCAAACAAATTTGTTGGCGATATTTGACAAAAATGTTATTTGAATGGCTGGGCGCGGAGAGATGTCGGAACTTGGAGTCGAGTGTGGAGAGTTGAGAGTGAAGAGTGGAGAGTTGAGAGTGGAGTACCGAGGACGTCTAGGCTTTAACGTGAAGCGGAACTTAGATATTAGTTGATTGTGGATAGTAAAGAGGAATCAGTTGAGTGTGGAGAGTTGAGAGCGTTCCGCGGACGTCTAGGCTTTAACGTGAGTCAGAACTTAGAGCTGAGAACTTAGTTGAGAGTGGAGTGTGAAGAGTGGAGTGTGGAGTTTCGCAAACATTTAGGTTCTAACGTAAAGCGGACCGCTTTGAGTTCTAAGCACTAAGCTCTATCCACTAAGCTCTGAACGCCGGGAAGGCGCCTAACTCCGCCGACAGGCGGAAACGGGTCGCTTCGCGAAAAAGCCTTTCGGCAGAAAGTAACGGATCGCTCCGCGACTCTAAGCACTATCCACTAATCACTAATCACTGAACTAAGCTCTGACTACGCTTCGACCTCGATCATCGCCGCCGAAAGCGCGCTCTCCTTGCGGCTTCCCGAACCGGGAAAATCGATCCCTTGCCCTTTCGACCACGCCACTCGTGCAGCCGGAAAATAGCCGTGCACGGTATCGAGCGTTTCCTTTGCGAGACCTTGCGGCGTCCAGCCGCTGAAATTCGAGCTGGCGAGCAGGAATCCTCCGGGCCGGAGAATCTCGGAAATCTCCTCGACGAGGTTCTGAAAATCCGTCCGGACCGAAAAGACCTTCCCCCTGTTTCTCGAAAAGCTCGGCGGATCCAGGATGATCCCGTCGAAGCGAATCCCCTTGCGCTTGCACCACGCGACGTATTCCCGCGAATCGCCCCGGAAAAATTCCCCCGGAAAGATTTCGAGCCCGTTCAGGCGAAAGTTCTCCCGTCCCTTTTCCAGGATCTTTCCGCTGATATCCGCGTTCACTGCCCGTTTCGCGCCGCCGATTCTCGCGTGGACGGCAAAGGAGCACGTGTAGCTGAAGAGGTTCAGGATTTCCTTGCCTCGGGCCCGGGCTTCCACGTCCAGGCGCGCGTCCCGCATGTCCAGGAAAAGCCCCGGATTTACCGTGTCAAGGAGATTCACCCGGAACTTCGCGTTCCCTTCGCGGACGATTGTCTCCGCGTTCCCTTCGCTGCCGATTTCCACGCGCGTTTCGGGATGTTCCAGGGATTTTCCCGATGGCGACAGGCGAAACTTGGACACCAGGAATTTCGGTTCGAAAACGAGACGGATCGCTTCGACAATGCCTTGCGCGGACGGGAGCAGCTCCGATCCGAAGAACTGGAGCTGGAACGAATCCGCGAACTTGTCGAGCGTCACGCCCGGAAACCCGTCGTCTGCGCCGTTTGCGATACGAAACGCGTCCGTCAGGGAAAACAGCTCGGATCTTGCCTGGAAAGCCTTTTCCAGAAGGCTGCGAAATCGATTCATCGGGCAAGCACCCCACGAGGCGATACGCCAGGGAAAGGAGAGTTCGAAACAATTTTGTCTCTCGAAAAGCTCGAACGCGCACAAATCATGCGCTCCAATATAGATTTTTAACCGGAGCTTTTCTAAATTTTCAATAAATCTTTTCGGAGTACACCATGAACATCCCGGAACCGACCAACTTTATCCAAGACATCGTCGCGAGCGATCTCGAAAGCGGCAAGCGCAACTACGTACTGACCCGGTTCCCGCCCGAGCCGAACGGCTACATCCATATCGGACATGCGAAGAGCATCTGCCTGAATTTCGGTACGGCAAAAAAGTTTGGCGGCAAGACGAACCTCCGCTTCGACGACACGAACCCGACAAAGGAAGACACGGAATTCGTCGATTCGATCTACAACGATGTCCACTGGCTGGGATTCAACTGGGAAGAGCCGGTCCGCTACGCAAGCGACTACTACGACAGGCTCTATGAATTTGCGGAAGAATTGATCAGGTTGGGCAAGGCCTATGTCGATGACCTCTCTCCCGAAGAGATGAAGGATTACCGCGGGAACGATGCCGGGAAACCGTCAAGGCCTTCTCCGTATCGAGACCGAAGCGTCGAGGAGAACCTGGATCTTTTCCGTCGCATGAAGGCGGGCGAATTTGCGGACGGATCGAAGACGCTGCGCGCAAAGATTGATCTCGCGAGCCCGAACATGAACATGCGCGACCCGGCGATTTACCGGATCAAGCATGCCACGCACCACCGCACGGGCGACAAATGGTGCATTTACCCGATGTACGACTTTGCCCATCCGCTTTCCGACTGGCTCGAAGGCATCACGCATTCCATCTGCACTCTCGAATTCGAAGCGCACCGCCCGCTCTACAACTGGTTCCTGGAAGCGCTCGCTCTCGAAAACCTTCCGCAGCAGATCGAGTTCGCGCGGCTCAACCTTTCCTATACGGTCATGAGCAAGCGCAAGCTCCTGGAACTCGTCACGAGCAAGCGCGTCATGGGATGGGACGATCCCCGGATGCCGACGGTCTGCGGACTGCGCCGTCGCGGCTACACGCCGTCTTCCATCCGCGAATTCTGCGAGCGCATCGGCATTTCGAAAGCGGACAGCATGGTCGATATCAACCTGCTCTACTTCTGCATTCGCGAAGAACTGAACAAGACCGCGCAGCGGGCGATGGCGGTTCTCGACCCGGTAAAGGTCGTCATCGACAACTGGGATGGCGAAAATGTCGAAGACGTCGAGGTGGAGAACAATCCCGAAGATCCGGGCGCGGGAACGCGCAAGGTCCCGTTTGGAAGGGAGCTCTACATCGATCGCGAAGACTTCATGGAAAATCCGCCGAAGAAGTATTTCCGGCTAAAGCCCGATGGCGAAGTCCGTTTGAAAGGCGCCTACTTCATCAAGTGCACGGGCGTCGAAAAGGATGCTGCCGGAAACGTGACGACGATCCACGCGACATACGACCCGGCGACAAGAGGCGGCGACGCTCCCGACGGAAGAAAGGTCAAGGGAACCATCCAGTGGGTCTATGCGCCGACGGCCATCGATGCGGAAGTGCGCCTGTTCGACAATCTCTTTTCCATCGAGAACGTGGGCGACATCCCGGAAGGCAAGGATCCGTTCGACTACCTCAATCCGGAATCCCTCGTGACGAAGCAGGCGAAGCTCGAACCGATGCTCGCCCACGCGACGCTCGACGATCGCTACCAGTTCATGCGGCTGGGCTATTTCTGCCTGGATTCCAGGGACTCCTCGCCGGAACGCCTCGTGTTCAACCGCACGGTCGGACTCAAGGATTCCTGGGGAAAGGCGCAGGCTCGGGAATAGCTCCCGGTTACAGCTGTAAACGTTTTTGTCAAGAATCAGGGACCTTGGCGCGGGTAAATTTGATAGTTTTTCTCGTACCAAACACTCCCACTAACTCCTTCCGAGGTTCTCCTTTTCTCGGAAGGAGTTTTTTTATTCTGAAATCGGCGAAAAAAAATGCGCCAGGACTCTTGCCTTAGAGTAAGCTCCAAGTTGTATATTGTAGTCGGAATTATTCAAGGATGTTTTTATGTACGAGACTTTGAACAAGGTAAACGGCCCGGAAGACGTCAAGAAGATGCCAGCCGAAGAACTCGAACGCCTCGCCGCGGACATTCGCGAAGCCCTTTTCAACCGGCTTGCCAAAATCGGTGGGCATTTCGGCCCGAACTTTGGCGCCGTCGAAGCGGAAATCGCGCTGCACCATGTTTTCGATTCGCCGCGGGACAAGTTAATCTTCGACATTTCTCACCAGAGCTATACGCACAAGATGCTCACGGGGCGCAAGTCCGGCTATATCGACGACTCGCACTTTAAGGACGATTCGGGCTATACGAATCCGGAGGAATCCGAACATGACCTTTTCAATGTCGGGCACACTTCGACGTCCATTTCGCTTGCGACGGGAATGGCCCGTGCCCGGGACCAGCTCGGCGGAACGGAAAACGTCGTCGCCTTTATCGGAGACGGTTCGCTTTCGGGCGGAGAAGCTTTCGAAGCGCTCGACTATGCGGGTTCCGAACTGGATTCCAATCTGATAATCGTCGTAAACGACAACGAGATGGCAATTGCCGAAAACCACGGCGGCATCTACAGGAACCTCAAGGAACTTCGCGATTCCAAGGGGACCTGCCCGTCCAACATCTTCAAGGCGTTCGGACTGGACTACGTGTACGAGGAAAACGGGAACGACATCCAGAGCCTCATCCAAGTTTTCAAGAGCGTCAAGGATTCGAGGCATCCTGTCGTCGTACATATCCACACGCAAAAGGGCAAGGGCTACCGAATCGCCGAAGAGAGCCGGGAAGCATGGCATTACTGCCTGCCTTTCGACAGGGCGACCGGGAAACCTACGGTGAACTTCGGAAACGGCGAAAGCTACGAAGCGCTGACCGCCGAGTATCTCGTCGAAAAGGCGAAACGCGACCCGAAACTGCTCGTCATTTCTCCCGCCATGCCAATGTCCGTGGGGCTCGGACCCGACAGGCGAAAGGAACTCGGCAGGCAGTACACCGATACGGGAATCGCCGAGGAGCAGGCGGTCGCGATGGCTTCCGGGGCGGCAAGGCGCGGCGCGAAACCCGTCGTCGTCACCAATGCGACGTTCTTGCAGCGGACATACGACCAGATGGCCCAGGACGCCGCCATCAACGGCAGTCCGATCGCGGTCATCCTGAACTACGCGGGATTCAACACGCTCACGGACGTCACGCATCTAGGCATCTACGTCAACGCGATTTACGGCAACATTCCGGAAGTGCGCGTACTCGCTCCGACGAACAAGGCGGAATATTTCGCCATGGTGAATTTCGCCATCGACCAGAACGAACGCCCGACCATCGTGCTCGTTCCGGGAAACGGCGTCGTCGAGGACGGCCGCCCCGCCGACACGGACTATTCGAATGTCCGGTTCCGCATCGAAAGGGAAGGCGCCCGCGTGGCGATTGTCGCGCTAGGGGACTTCTACCAGCGCGGCGAAGAAGTCGCGAGCGAAATCGAAGCGAAACTCGGAATTTCCCCGACAATCGTGAATCCGCGGTTTGCAAGCGACATCGACAGGGAAACGCTCGAATCGCTCAAGCGGAACCACCAGGTAGTCGTCACGCTCGAAGACGGCATCGTGGAAGGCGGGTTCGGAGAAAAGATTGCAGCGTTTTACGCCGATTCGCCGGTAAGGGTCAAGGTCTATGGGCTCGAAAAGAAGTTCTACGACCGCTACGACCCGGAAGCACTTCTCCGTTCGCTCGGCATCACCCCCCAGGCGATAGCCTCCGATGTCGCAAAGCTGCTCGCCTGACGGAAAATTTTCGGTCAAAAAGCGTTTTTTGCAAAAAGTCCGGGGCAAAATCCCTGAGAAACCCCAAAATTTTCTAGATTTGGCTCCAAATTTAAACATCATTTACCGAGGTAAAACATGGCTGAGAACGAACAGAAAGAAAACGTGGAAATCAAGACCGAAACGGCAGCACCGGAAGTCAGCGCTCCCAAGAACGAGAAAAACGATTCCGCCAAGAAGTCCGCAAAGAAACCTCGTCGTCGCCCTTCCGGCAAGTTCGGCGCTCCGTCCAAGAGCAAGGCTCCGTTCTCCGATACGCTTGCCGACCGTTTTGGCGAAGCCCTTTCGAACAAGCTCAAGCGCGGAATCGAAGACGATCGCAAGCGCAAGCTCAAGGCCGCCCAGTCGGACCCCGCCGTGCAGCGTGCCAGCGCAAAGTTCGGCAAGTAACCTTTCGGACAGCCGGTTTTAAAAATCCTGCGACGCCTCGCGGGATTTTTTTTGTTTGATGATTTAAAAAGAGGGGAGTTGCTTGCGAAAAACGCTTGGACCTGTTTTAAAAGTGGAAAGTTTGAAAAGCTATTGACGAACGTTTTTTTTTCTTATCGTTTGTAGCGGAGGTTTTTATGAAACAGGTTCTCCTGACTTTATTGGGCTTTGTTCTTGCTTTTACCGCCTGTTCAAGCGATTCGGACGGGCTGAGCAAGGCCGATGTCGTCTCGATCTTGGAAACCGAACTTTCCAAGGATTCGCTTCGGGAAAATTCGCGGGATTCCGTCTTTATCGTCAAGCGCGATACGGTCATTTCGATTGTGAACAATCGGGACACGATCGTAACGATCATTGGCGGTGGAAAGGATACGCTCCTGGTTTCATCCAAGGACACGGTATATATCCGGGATACCGTGGTGTGGAGGGATTCGGGAAATTCGCTTGAAATGGACAGTGTAGTGCGAAAAACATGGTTAGGATATCCTTATGCATTTTATGTTGGAGGGTATTTATGTGATTCTAGTTATTCTGAAAGCATCGGTTATTCTAGCAAGCAATTTTCTTATGAATCTTCGTGGACTTCGTCGGGGACTGAAATTAAAGAGTCTTGGTATTTTAGTACTCTAGAGAGGAGCTATGACGAAAATCGAGACTCCTTGATGCGGGATTACGGAGAAGCTTTTGACACGACTTACGCATCAGGTTCGACGATCTATAGAGAACATTTTCACGGCAAATATTTTAAATCCGAACATCGGGATACCTGCATCAGTGAAAAGTCGTTGGCGACAGGAACTACAAAGTTGACCATAAAGTTTGCGAGTTCGCCTAGGAATCACTCCGTTTGTGAAACGAATTACGTTCGATTAGATTCTTCCGCGACCTTGGTAAGAACAAAAAGAATGGAAAAATGTAAAAATACTTTCCCGAAAATAGAAACATATATCTATTTGGCCGATGGAACACTATACGCTGCGACACAAACCTTTGAAGGCGCAACGAAAAGCATTCTTGGAAGTGATAGCAAGAGTGCGATCGAGAGTAACAGAAAAAGATGTTATGCGGGGCTTTAGGGAGAAGTTTGTATGAGAATAGATCCGGAACATTTTTACGAACGCAGTGAAATTTTAAAACTGCATGACAAGCAACCGGCATTTTTTAAGCTAGGAAAAACAGCGGAAACCAAAGATTGGGTTCAGATAGAAAATGCCGCGATAAGCAATCCTTATTCTGCAAATGTTACTCAAAAAGTTCAGATACACAAAGAAACCTTAAAAGAATTGCTGAAAAAAATAGAACCAAAGAAAGAGACTTTTTATGATTTATACCAAAGATTAGATTCAATGTCTCTTGATGAACAAGAAAAATTGCTAAAAACTATAGAGGATTCAGAAGAGAAAAGCTTTTTCTGTTTTGTTTTTGCTTATTTTCAATTAAAACATAAAGTTGATTAATCCCCCCCCAAAAAAAACAATCCCGAGCCTGTAGGCCCGGGATGTTCGACTTTATGCGGGATAAAATCGACTAGTAGGCGACGCCCTGCCACTTCATCGCGTCGGCGACCTTGAGGAAGCCCGCGATGTTTGCGCCCATGACCAGGTTGCCGTCGTGGCCGAACTTTTCCGCCGCGTCATAGACGGTGTGGAAGATGTTCGTCATGATGCCGTCGAGCTTCTTGTCGACTTCTTCGAACGTCCAGGAGAGACGTTCGGAGTTCTGGCTCATTTCGAGGCCGGATGTCGCGACGCCGCCGGCGTTTGCCGCCTTGGCCGGTCCAAAGAAGACGCCCGCTTTCTGGAACGCTTCGATGGCTTCCGGGGTAGAAGGCATGTTGGCGCCTTCCGCGACAGCGAACACGCCGTTCTTGATGAGCGCTTCCGCTCCGGCGAGGTCGAGTTCGTTCTGGGTGGCGCACGGAAGGGCGATGTCGCACTTCACGTTCCACACGCCCTTGCAACCTTCGTGGTATTCGGCGCCCTGGACGCGTTCGGCGTATTCCTTGATGCGTCCGCGCTTGACTTCCTTGATGTCCTTCACGATGTCGAGCTGGATGCCGTTCGGGTCATAGACGTATCCGTTCGAGTCGGACATGGTGACGACCTTCGCGCCAAAGGACTGCGCCTTTTCGCAAGCGTAGATGGCGACGTTTCCGGAACCGGAGATGACGACCGTCTTGCCTTCGAAGGAATCGTTCTTCATCTTCTTCAGCATTTCGCGGGTGAAGTAGCAGAGGCCGTAGCCCGTCGCTTCGGTGCGGGCGAGCGAACCGCCGTAGGAAAGTCCCTTGCCGGTGAGAACGCCGGTCCATTCGTTGCGAAGGCGCTTGTACTGGCCGAACATGTAGCCGATTTCGCGCGCGCCCGTGCCGATGTCGCCAGCCGGAACGTCCGTGTCCGCGCCGATGTGCTTCGTGAGCTCGGTCATGAAGGACTGGCAGAAGCGCATCACTTCGGCGTCGCTCTTGCCCTTCGGGTCGAAGTCGGAACCGCCCTTGCCGCCACCCATGGGAAGTCCGGTGAGGCTGTTCTTGAAAATCTGCTCGAAGCCGAGGAACTTGAGGATCGAGGCGTTGACGGACGGATGGAGACGGAGACCGCCCTTGTAGGGTCCGATGGCGGAGTTGAACTGGACGCGGTAGCCGCGGTTGACCTGGATGTTGCCCTTGTCATCGACCCAGGAAACGCGGAAGATGATCTGGCGTTCCGGTTCGACGATGCGGTCGATGATGCCGTTCGTTTCGTAGGACTTGTCCTTTTCGACGACCGGTTCGAGCGATTCGAGGAATTCGCGGACAGCCTGGTGGAATTCGGCTTCGCCGGGGTTCTTTGCGACGACTTTGTCGTAAACTTTCTTGAGGTATGCGTTTGTGAGTGCCATCTGTATCTCCAATGAAACAATGTTGTTTGGCATTTGAAATATAACAAATGGCGTTTGCGCGCGGATTTCCCCAAAAAAAATAAAAAATGACAAAATTGTTCAAAATTTTGCGATTTGTAGGAAGTTTCCCAATTTGAAAAAATTCGACAAAAAGGGAATCTTGAAACGTGACAAATTTGTTTTTCGATTTTCAAACTTTTTTTCGGTTAAAAAGATATTTTGGCTCTTGAAAGGACTTTTTGAAAAAAGGCGCGCTCTCTATGCAGGAAACCCGATTCCGTTCCGTTCCCGAACTGTTCTGGAACCTCTGCCACTCAGGGGATTTTCCGGGATGGGATCTTCGGAGGGATGGAGCCTGGGTGCACTATTCGCCGGAACGCTTGCGCTCGATGTTCTTCTTTGCGACTCTCGCCTTTTCGAAGCTGGGCGTCTCCGAAAGCGGTACGCTCGGAATCATCGCGAAGACATCTCCCGACTGGATTCTTGCGGATCTCGCCTGCGAATCCTGCCATGCGCCGACCGTTCCGCTCTTTCCCAACATCAGCGAGGAGCATTTCGAGTTCCAGTGCGACGATTCGCATGTCGCCTTTCTTGCGGTCGATAACGTCGAGTCGCTGGACGTTTCCATCCAGAAGCGTCTTGCGAACTTTCGGCGCGTCATCTGCTTCGACGAAAGCGCGAAGCTTCCGGCAAACGGCATCCACTGGAAAACCCTCTTGCGCGACGGAGAAATCCTTGCCAAATCGGAAGGCGCGTTCGAATGGTTCCGCTTCAGCGTCGAGAGCATCCAGCCGAACGACCTGTTCTCGGTCATCTACACGAGCGGATCGACGGGCAGGCCCAAGGGCGCGGAGATTTCGCACCGGAACATGCTCGCCGAAGTGGAAATGCTCTCGCCGATGCTTGCGACGAGCCCCGCGGAAGATGTCGCGCTGAGCGTGCTTCCCGTGGCGCATGTCTTTGAACGGATGGTCATCTGCGTGTATATGGCGAAGCGCTTGCGGGTCTATTTCGCGGATACGCCGAAAAACGCGGGCGTGATCGCCCGCGAAGTGCACCCGACGATCGCAACGTTCGTGCCGCGGCTGCTCGAAAAGATGGCCGCGGCGGTTTCGGTCCGCGAATACCGCCTGCGCGGCGCCAGGCGGTGGCTCATGCGAGAGGCCCTGCTGTTCGCGAAGAAGAACGTTCCCGGTCGCGGAAAGCTTCGTCGCAAGCTCTACGACCGTCTGGTCTATCGCCATGTCCGGGAAGCCCTGGGCGGAAGGTTCCGGTGGATAGTTTCGGGAAGTTCCGCGCTGAACAGGACCGTCTATCGCTTTCTGGTGAACATGGGGTTTCCGGTCTATGAAGGCTATGGGCTGACCGAATGCTCGCCGGTCGTGAGCGTCAACTTGCCGGGAGCGTCGAGACCCGAGTCGGTGGGGAAGCCGCTCCCCGGGCTCCAGGTGAGAATCGGGGAAAAGAACGAAATCCTGGTGAAAGGGAAAAACGTTTTCCAGGGCTACCGCAACATGCCCGAAGTGAATCGGGACGCGTGGACGCCGGACGGCTATTTTCGCACGGGCGACCAGGGAATCATCGACAAGGACGGCTATCTCTTTCTGATCGGACGCATCAAGGAAATCTTCAAGACGAGCACGGGAAAGTACGTGTCCCCGGTTCCCGTGGAACTGGAGCTTACGCGGCATCCGCTGATCGAGGCCGCCCTGGTGGAAGCGAACAACCGAAAGTTCGTATCGGCGCTTCTCTTTCTGGACCGCGATTCCGCGATGAGGATTCTCGGAAAGAACCGCCGGAACCTTGACCCGGAAGAATCCGTTCGGAATTCCCGGATCCTTTCGCTTGTCGGCGAGCATGTCGAGCACGTGAACAGAAAGCTGAACCACTGGGAGCGAATCCAAAAATGGACGCTTCTCGCGGAGCCAGTTTCGGTGGAATCCGGCCTGATGACGCCGACCTTCAAGCTTCGCCGAAAGGCGGTCGAAAAACGCTTTGCCGACCAGATTGACGCGATGTACGAGGAGGGGTAGGCTTGAAAATTCGGCGAAGAAATCGCTCGCTTTCAAGGCTCGCCGATTTTTAAGCTTCGCATACAATGAGACTTTTTTATGCGGGAAATTTTAGAATGTCGGTTTGTTTGCCGGTAAAATGAATTACTTTTGTTAAATGAGATTTAAACTTTCTTTCTTTTTGATGCTTTTCGTTTTGACGGACTTGCCTTTTGCTGTTTCCGTCTATACGTTGGACGAACAGTTTTATCAGACAAACCAAACTCTTTTGCGGTTTCGGATTGAAAATAATTCGAACGATACTTTAAAAGGTGTTGAACTTCGCTATCGGGTTGTGCAGGATTCGTCAGACATTGCGGATCCAGAACTTTATTATCTACCGAAAGGGATTGCTAGTTGGACATTTGAAGATTCTGTTTCGGCTACATTGATAATCTATTTTCCGGATGAGGTGCTTTATCCGGGAGATACGCTCGGTGGAACTTCAGGCTTTGCTGTCGGTTTGCACCGGAAAGATTGGAATATGTGGACAAAGGCGGACGATCCGTCCCAGCCCAAATCGAATCATTTTTCTCTTGCTGAAAATGTGGAAGTTTTTTCAGGTGGTAAATCGCTTATGCTGGGTATCGGGAAAATTACAGGTTGCCCTGTTTTGCAATTTGTTGAATTTCAGAAAGATTCCGTTTCGCTTCATATTTTGCAACAATTGGATGGAGACATTTCGACCGTTGCAATCAAGAATTATGATGGAGTGATAGTCAAGATAGATTTAAATGAAGCTCTTGTGGATTCGCTTGGGCAAAAAATCTGGCGAGGATTCTTGCCTGTTCAAGATTCGATGAACCGCCGAGGAGAAGTATCTGTTGAATGTAACGGAAATCTTCTTGCGTATTTTGCTTATGGATGGACGCCTGCCAATGCGACACGGGCCGTAGAGAAGAACCTTTGGGAATCAAGAGAGTCTTTTGTCAAGGCCGATTTTGATATGGGGTTCAATCAAGGTTTGGGTGAAGGGCAACGTCTTGCTTTGCAAAGAGACTCGGCTGGAAATTTTATGGATGCCCGTTATACGGCAAACTGGAAATTTTATCGTTCTTGGGAAAGGCCGGGTGAAAATTCGATGCCCATTGTTTTGTCTTCGCCATTGATGCAGTATGACGAAAGCGATATCGATTCCATCTCCTTGGAATGGAGTCCTGTCGATGGCGCAGATTGGTACCGTCTGATTGTACTTCGGGATTCCTTGGTCGGGGATTCTGTGGTGTTTACCGATACGACCGTTTCGTTATTTACCGAGCGAACTTTTGTAAAAATTCCTGTCCTTACCGCAGGGAACTATTTGTGGTTTGTTGAACCATTGCACGAAGTCGCAATGGATGACGATAGGGATGGGGAGGAGTACTATGTTATTTCGGGTGATGATGAGATAGCGGGATGGAGTGACGGAGGAAATTATCCTGTATTTCAACGGTCATGGTGGAGGAAAATGGTAAAGTGGTCAAAAACTACGGTGAAACGGGCCGCTAAACATTTTGCACCGGTCACGTATTCCCTCATCTATGGAGAAAACGCCTTTTCGAATACCTGGTCATCCATCAAGAATCATGCGAATCCTTTTGGCGTCCTTCAGATTTTCCTCCACCAGGAAACACTCTATATATCGAGAAATGACGTCAAAAAGGATATGACATGGTTGAAAGATGTATATGTAAAACCTTATGTTTACAATGCTTTGTTGACTGACAAGTGTTTTGGGAAAAACGCTTTTTGTGCAATGAAGGATTCTAGGATGCTTGCTGACAGGTGGGGAACAGGGTTTAATGAGACTAACTGGAATAAGTTATTTCTTCGGCGAAATACAAATGGAGGACCTAATGTTGCTGTCGAAAATCGTTGCTGGTTGACAATGGCGCAGATGCTTAACCACTATAAAGGCGGAAATATGGCGTCCGACGAAATACTTTACCGTGTCCGAGGCGGTTTTGGAAATACGGATGGCGGGGGCGCTATCGAGACGATGCAGGCGGTAAACTATGCATTAAATCAAAGTACATGGAATCAAGCTACCTATATGGCTATAAAAAATGCGTATGAGTCCAATGGTATCTTTCCGTCTGTAGAAGGCTGGTTTGTCGGTACGCCTTTACTCCATACGGTTATCACGACGATTGAGATGGGAAATGTCATTGGCGTATCCCAACTTAATGGTGGGGCGAATGGAGCGCATTCCATGGTTTTGGATGGCTACAAGATTACAAACAATGGGAGCGTCTATGTACACTTGCTGAATACAGATAATCTCGGAAATTCCGAGTGGCGCTATTATTGCAGTGTTGCGTTTTTTGGACTCGATGCGCTAATCAGGGCGATTGCCAATGGAATCGGTGATGTGATTGATATGTTTGCAGGGACGAATATCGGCGGTGACCTGTTCTTTTCTTATTATATACCGCCTCTTTATGCAAAGGGGAGAAATGCGGATGCCCGTGTATTTGTCGATTCGGATGGGGACGGTATGATGGATATCGATGAAAACGAACGTTTTGGAACCGATGCGTCAAAAGCGGATTCTGATGGAGATGGAATCGATGATTTTCGGGAAATTCTTGATTACAAGTTATGCGAAACGAAAAACGATTATTATATGCCCTTTGTCTTTGATGGTACGGGTATTTCTACCCAACCAGTCAATATTCCCCAGATGTCGTACATTTTGCAATCTGATTTTGACGGAGATGGTCTGCATGTTGCGATAGATCCCGATTCGGATGGAGACGGTTTTTGCGATGGCCAGGAAAGCGGATATGTCGGTAATTTCAGTAAGTATAATTGTAGCCGTTTTGATGCAACCAAGTATCCCGAAGGAGTAAAGCCCCTTTGCAAGGATTATTCAGCTGCTCTTCTCGCTAGGGAAAGTCTTCGATTGAATGACCGAACAAATTGCGTGTCTTTAAATGGCTCGTTATGTCCTGTTGTTTCCTTTGGCGGTGATTTTGGGGGAGAATATGGAGTAAGCCTTGGTGCCGATGCAAAGGTGGGAACAGTGTATTCATACAAGTCCGTCTTTTTGCGGGATAGAGCCGTTGTACAGGGAAATCTGGAAACGGTGAAGTCCGTAGTAAGGCAGAGTTCGACGGCTGTTGTTGCTGGATGGGTAATTGAAAATTCGACACGGGGAAAAATTTATGAAAATATCTATTCGTCGTTTCTAAATACCGCTGTATTGGGCTATGATGATTTCTCGATTACTTCCCATCGGGTTGTCAATTCAGGGGAACATCTCTATTCGGGAATCTTTGGGTTGGCTTCGGGGCATGTCGATTATACTTTTAATTCGGGTTCAGAATTAAAGTTTAATGTCGCCGGAAGTTTGTTTGCCGGTTCCCTAAAATTTCAACATGGTGCCAAGTTGAACGTTCCGGCTAGTGGCGTGACTTTTTATGTGGGAAACGATTTCCTGTGGAACGGTTCTCTTGTGACGGATGACATGGTGGCGGCTGCCCGGAAAATTAAGGTTTATTATTATGGAACGGAAAGAGTGTATATTCATGCAAATTTTGCAGGAACGCTTGTTGCGCCAAATGCGGAAGTTGTAATCGGCCAGTCGGGAAAGCATTATTTTGGAGCGATCTATGCCAATAGCATCGTCGTTCATCAAGACACGAAGGTAACCTGGGTTCCTTTTGAAGAAACCCAGCCGATGCTTGTCGATAATTTTGTAATACCGGGTGCGCCTTTCTATGCGGTTAATTTCTTTGTGAGGGATGGTGAACGGTGAAAAAGTTTTTGTGTGTCATTTTTGTGATTCTTGTTTTGGCGGGATGTAATTGTTTCGAATCAGAATGTTTTTCTTCTGATGAATATTTTGAATTAAGTTATATATCGTCGTCTAAAGTGGATAGCGTTGATTTCTTTTTGGATGGTCGGCATGTTTGCCATCTGGACAGTGCAATGTTTTTGGTAAAAGATTCTACAACGGGTTTCTTTTTTTGGGAAAGTGAATATGGAGGGGATTCTCTGATGTGGTTTGCTTTTAATTGCTTTTTGGGACGGCCCAAAGACAAAATAAATGTGTCGTCCGTTCATTTGGGAATGAGAATTTTCAACAAAGGAAATGAAAAGGAAATCTATGTAAATTCAACATTTGACGGCGGTTTTGCGATTAATATAATTCCTGTACAGGATACCGTAATTTGGTTTAGCTATACAGATAATCCGATAAGACCCTTTTTTTCGTACTTTAATGCGCCGGCATCTTCTAAAAGAATTGGATGTTTTGATGGTTATTGTGTCGTTTCGTTGCCGATTATGGAGGACCAGTTTTGTCATGACAAGTAGAGATATAGTGGCTTAGAAATTTGAGACAGAAAAATTTGTTTCCTTAAGTGAAAGACA